>NZ_SOFZ01000029.1:0-768309 GCF_004402435.1 Cryobacterium sp. TMB1-7 | reverse complement strand
CGCACTGGCCGACGCGCTGGCCACCTCCGCGTCGGCCCGGCGGGCGGCCGAGGCACGCACCGAGGCGCTGGCGGCGCAGCTGCACGAGGAGGGCTTCGCCGACGAGGCCGCCGCCGGACTCGCCCGGCTCAGCCCGGCCGAGATGCAGGCTGGTCAGGCCGCCATCCGTGCCTACGACGACGACCTCGCCGGCGCCCGCGGGGTGCTGGCCGAGGCCGACCTGGCCGGGCTGCCCGAGAACCCCATCGACCTCGACCCGACCCGGCTCGCCCTTCAGGCCGCCGGCGCCGCCCGCGACGACGCCCTAGCCCGCCGGGAATCGCTGCGTGAACGTGCCACCGCGCTCACCGCCCTGGTGGGGGATGCCCGGGCCCGGTTCGCCCTCGCCGCGGACCTGCTCACCACCCAGGCCCAGGTGCGTCAGCTCGCCGCCGTGGTGCACGGCGACGACCCGAACACCAAGCGCATGAAGCTGGAGACCTACGTGCTGGCCGCGCAGCTCGAGGAGATCATCGCCGCGGCGAACAACCGGCTGCGCACCATGACCGGCGGCCGGTACGCGCTCGAACACGACGACGCACTGCAATACCGTGGCAGCCAGGCCGGACTCGGGCTGGCGATCCGGGACGAGCACACCGGCCGGGCCCGGGCGACTCACTCGCTGTCCGGCGGCGAGACCTTCCTCGCGTCGCTCGCCCTGGCACTCGGGCTCGCCGAGGTGGTCTCCAACCAGGCCGGCGGCATCGCGCTGGACACCCTCTTCGTGGACGAGGGATTCGGGTCGCTGGACGCCGAGACCCTCGAGACGGCCATGAGTACCCTCGACAGCCTGCGGGCCGGCGGCCGCACCATCGGCCTGATCAGCCACGTCGAGTCGATGAAGGAGCAGATCCCGGCGAAGCTCGCGATCAGGGTGACCGCGCAGGGCTACAGCGAAATAATCCCGTAGGCACGCCGCGATCGAGCGGATCGCGGCACACTGTGTTCATGAGCCGCACCCCTTCCGAGCCCGCCGCGCAACCCGCCTCCTCGTCCGCCGCCGCGGGCTGGACGACCCTGACGTTCGTCTACCTGGCCCTGGCCATCGTGGGACTGATCGGCACCTGGACCTGGAACATCCAGGCGATCATGCAGGCCAGCGACTTCATCGGCGACTGGACCATGAGCGGACCGGCGGTGTCGTCGCTGACCACCGACCTGCTCGTGGCGGCGATCGCCGGCAGCGTCTTCATCATCGTGGAGGCCCGCCGGCTCGGCATGCGCGCAGGCTGGGCCTACGTCGTATTCGGGTTGATCACGGCGTTCGCGTTCACGTTCCCGTTGTTCCTGGCCATGCGGCAGCGCCGGCTGGTGATGACGACCTGAGCCTTCAGCTCACATCGCCGGCCGCGAGGCCGGCGTCGTCACCCGCGAACCGTTCCCGCAGGGCGTGGAAGTGCGACACGGTCAGTCCGTGCCGGAGTAGGTACGGTTCGGCACCGCCGAGAGCGTCGATGGTGGCCAGGGCAGCCCGCAGGGCGTCCGGCTGCGGCTCGGCGAGCAGCGCGGCGGCCACGGCCTCGTCGTGCGGCAGTCCCGCGGCGAGCAGGGTCAACGCGAGAACCAGGCCGGCCGGATGTTCACCGCCGGGGCCGTGCGCCACGAGCGGCCCGTCGCCCGCAGCGAGAACGGCCACGGCATCGGTCAGCTCACGGCCGCCATGGGCGACCAGGTCGGTGTAGTCCTGTACTCGCTGCGTGACGGGATTAGTCATGCTGCAGTCTCCGTCGCCGAGGTGAACGGCAGGTGACGCTCAGGCCAATCCCGGCTCCAGATCCGGCGAGGTGCGCCGACCCAGCCGGCTCAGCCCGATCGCGATGGCCGAGATGCCCGCGATGACGACGGCGATCACCAGGACGTAGAGGAACACCGACGGCCAGCCACCCGGCTCGTCGGGGTTGAGGAACGGGTAGGTCCACCAGTCGGTGAACGTGCCGCGCAACAACGCATAGGCCAGCCACACCAGCGGGTAGATCAGCGCGAACCAGATCCGCTTCCAGGCCAGCGCCGGGCGGCCCGGTGCCAGCAGCCAGTCGAGCAGGATCAGGGCCGGCGCCCACACGTGCAGGACCTCGTTGGGCCAGGTGAGCCCCTCGAAGGTGCCGTCGGCGGGCTGGTTGCGCAGCAAAAGGTTGTAGACCACCCCGGTGATCACGGCGTACGCGAGCGTCGACATCCGCACCCGCGCCAGCAGCTCGGGTTCGGCAGCCAGGCGCAGCGCGAGAACACCGCCGACGAAGAGCACCACCACGTTCATCAGGCTGGACTGAATCGTGAAGAAACCGAAGTACGCGGCAGGGTCGAACGCGTCGTTCAGGAGTTGGTCGGTGATCTGGGTCACGATAGCGGCCAGCACGAGCGCGGCGAGCAAGATGCGCAGCACCCCCACAGCGCGTCGGAAAGGGGTCGGGGAGTCGTCGAGCCCGGCGGGCACAGCAGCGGAATTCACCTGATCAGGTTAGTGCAGGGCCCAAAAATGCACGTGCAGATCAGAAGGGGAACAGCAGCCGGTGCAGGAACTGGCGGGTGCGCTCGTGCTGGGGGTTCCGCAGCATCTCCTTCGGATCGCCGTGCTCCACGATGGTGCCGCCGTCGACGAAAGCCACCTCGGTGGCCACCTCCCGGGCGAATTCGAGTTCGTGGGTGACGATCACCATCGTCCAGCCCTCGGCGGCGAGCTCCTTGATCAGGCGCAGCACGTCGCCGACAAGCTCGGGGTCCAGGGCACTGGTCGGCTCGTCAAAGAGCAGCAGGGTAGGTCGGAGGGCCAGGGCCCGGACGATGCCTACCCGCTGCTGTTGCCCGCCGGACAGTTCGAACGGGTAGCTGTCGCGCTTCTCACCGAGGCCGACCCTCTCCAGCAGCGCCAGGGCCTCGGTCTCGACCTCGGCGCGGGGGCGCCGCTGCACGACGACGGGTCCTTCCATCACATTTTCGAGCACGGTCTTGTGCGGAAAGAGGTTGTAGTGCTGAAAGACCATCGCCGAGCGGTCCCGCAATGTGCCGAGGGTCTTCTTCGGAACGCCGGCGCGGGATCCGTGGGCAGCGGCGAAGTCGATGGTCACGGGTGCGTGAGTCGCGTCATCCGCTCCGATGATCTCGATGGTGCCGCCGTCGGCGATCTCCAGGCCGTTCAGGCAGCGGAGCACGGTGGTCTTGCCCGAGCCTGACGGCCCGATCAGCGCGAGCACCTCGCCGCGCGCGACGGTGAGGTCGATGGATTTCAAGACCTGGTTGTCCCCGAAGCTCTTCTGCAGGCCTCGAACCGTGAGCAGCTTCTGGTCAGTGGGCGACATAGCGGTCCAATCGCTTTTCAAGCACGCCCTGGCCGCTGGAGAGCACCAGGCAGATGACCCAGTAGAGCAGGGCGGCCTCGAGGTACAGGGCCATGAACTGCTGGCTGAAGGCCGCCACCTGCTGGGCCTCGCGGAACAGCTCGGTGACCAGGATCAGCGAGGCCAGGGAGGTGTCCTTGACCAGGCTGATGAAGGTGTTGGAGAGCGGCGGCACTGACACCCGGGCCGCCTGCGGCAGGATGATGCGGGTAAGGGCACGCCGGTGCGACATGCCGATCATGTACGCGGCCTCCCACTGGCCCTTGGGCACCGAGAGGATGGCGGCTCGGATCACCTCGGCTGCGTAGCCGCCGACGTTGATCGAGAACGCGACGATGGCGCTGGGCCACGGGTCGATGACGATGCCCAGCGAGGGCAGGCCGTAGAAGATCACGAACAACTGCACCAACAGCGGGGTGCCACGCACGATGGAGATATAGACCTGTGCGATCGAGGACAGCCACCGGCGCTTCGACAGACGCATCAACGCCAGGCCCAGGGCCAGCACGAGTCCGATCGCGAACGACGCCAGGGCCAACGGGATCGTTCCGGTGATGGCACCGTGGATCAGGGGCCACAGCGAATCCAGCAGGAGTTGCCAGGTGGACTCGCTCACTGCGAGACGTCAGCTCCGAAGTAGGTGTCGGAAATGGCGGCCAGGGTACCGTCCTCGCTGAGCGTGGCGAGGGCATCCGACACGGCCTCGGCCAGAGCGGTGCCCTCGGGGGCGAAAGCGAAGGCACTCTCGGAGCGCTCCTCGGTTTCCGCGGCGATCTTCAGGCCCGCGGCGCCGGTCTGCTTCTTGTAGTCGAGGTAGGTCAGCTTGTCGTTGACGGTGGCGTCGACGCGGCCCTGCTCCACGAGGGCGACGGACTGGGCCCAGCCCTCGACGGACTGCACGGTGGCGCCACTCTCGGTGGCCAGCGTGTACCAGTTGCTGGTGAGCGACTGGGCGGTGGTCTTGCCGGCCAGGTCGGCGAACGACGCGATGGAGGTGTTGTCCTCCGGTACCACGATGACGCCGGTGGAGTAGGTGTACGGGGTGGAGAACGTGTAAGCCTCCACGCGCTCCGGGGTGATCGACACCTGGTTGGCGATGGTGTCGAAACGGCCGGCTTCGAGGCCGGCGAAGATCGCGTCCCACTGGGTCTCTTCGAATTCGGCCTCAACGCCCAGCTGGTCGGCGACGGCGCGGGCCACCTCGACGTCATAACCGGTGAGCTCGCCGGAACCGTCGGCGTGGTACGAGAACGGCCGGTAGGTGCCCTCGGTGCCGATGGTCAGGGTGCCGGATTCGAGGACCGAACTCAACGACTCGTCGGTGCCGGCCGCGGCGCCGTCGCTGCCGGAATCACCGGCGGAAGCGCTGCACCCGGTCAGGGCCACCGCGGCGGCAATGGTGAGGACGGTGGCGGAGACGAGGTGGCGCTTCATGTATGTGTTCATCCAATGTGCTGATCAAGATGCGGGCGTACGTACCAGGTTAACAAGCCCGGCCCGGTTCTGAATATTCCGATGACGCCGGATGACGCTGTGACGATTCCCGTGCCCCCCCCGTTCGAGAACCTGTCGGCTCCGGGGCTTTCGGCATATGCTGCCGCCGTCGCACTCAACCCGAAGGAGTACGCATGAAATTGTCGTCGGCTCAGCACGATCGTTCGGCCGCTGTTTTGCTCGGCATGGCCTGTGGGGATGCCCTCGGTGCCGGATACGCCTACGGGGGTCCGCTGCCGCCCACCGCGGTGGTGGGGATGCGCGGCGGAGCCGGCACGACCTGGGCCCGAGGGGAGTGGACCGACTACACGGCCCTGGCCGTCCCGGTGGCGCGCGCCGTGGCCGACGGACTCGATCTGCGCCAGGAGTCCACTCTCGACCTCATCACCGCGGAGTGGGTGGACTGGGCCGACACCGCGCCGTACGCCGGCAACCAGCTCGACGCCGCGTTGTCCGGACCGGACCGGACGGCCGCCGCCGTACGAGCCGCCGCCCGCGCTCGGCACGACAGAGTGGGCCGAAGCGCCGGCAACGGTTGCCTGCTCCGCACCGCCCCGGTGGCCTTGGCGTTCCTGCACGATCCCGACGGCCTGGCCGACGCCGCACGCCGGCTGAGCGAGCTCACACACTGCGAGACCGACGCCGGGGACGCCTGCGTGCTCTGGGGGCTGGCCATCCGCCACACCGTCCTGACCGGAGAACTCGACCTGCGGGTGGGTCTGGGCACCCTGTCGCCGGGCCGGCGTGAACTCTGGTCGGCGCGCATCAACCACGCCGAGCGCCGCCAGCCCCGCGATTTCACGCGCAACGGCTGGGTCGTGCAGGCGGTGCAGGGTGCCTGGTCGGCCATCGTGCACACCCGTGACGAGCCCGGCGCGACAGCGGATGCCGGCCAGTACCGTCTGGGCATCGAGGCGGCCGTGCGCGGCGGCGGTAACACCGACGCTGTGGCCGGCATAGCCGGTGCGCTGCTCGCCGCCCAGTGGGGCCTGGCCGCGGTGCCCAGCGAATGGCGCCGACTGGTGCAGGGCTGGCCCGGCCTGCGCGGAGCCGACCTGGTACGTCTGTCGGTGCTCGCCGCGCACAGCCAGGACACCAACGAGGCCGGCGAGCGGGAGAGTTTTCGGCTCCACGCCGTGAAGTAGCTCGGCTACGACCGCAGCGCCAGCGTGAACGGCAGTACGCCCGGCGCGCCCGCGCGGCGGAGCAGCCGGCCGGCGACGGTGAGGGTCCACCGGCTGTCGCCGAGGTCGTCGACCAGCAGCACCGGCCCGTCGGCTCCGGCCAGGTTGGCGGCCAGCTCCGGGCCGACCTCGAAGGCACCCCAGACGCTGGAGAGCCGATAGGCGCTGTTGCCGCCGGATTCGCCGGTGGGCCCTGCGCCCACCAGGCTCAGCGTGCCCAGTTGCGGCAGCCGCCCCACCCGGCTGAGTTCGGCGGCCACCGAGGCCACCAGTAGCGGATGCCGGCGGGACGGCATGGCCACCACTCCCACGGGCCGTTCGGCCCAGCCCCACTCGGCGAGCACCCGCACGCAGGCGGCCAGCAGCGCCGGCGAGGCGGGCGCATCCGGGGTGTTGGGCGCGAAAGTATCGCGCAGGGTGTTGCCCCAGCCCAGGTCGGTGAGTCGGGCCAGAGCGCGACCGGGCAGCACCCTGTCGCCGGCGTCGATGCGGCCCTTGGCGCTCACGCCGAGCCTGTCGGCGCCGGTGGGCCATTGGGCGCGGGGTTCCAGTGCCACGCCCACCCGGTCCAGGGCCGAGGCCGCGGTGCTCGCCGCATCGGCCTGAACGTCGGTGGGGTACCAGGGGGCCGTGCAGTTGTCGCAGCGGCCGCAGGGCACGGCGGTGTCGTCGTCGAGAGCGCGCTGGAGGAACTCCATCCGGCAGCCGGAGATGCGTTCGTAGTCGAGCATGGCGTTCTGCTCGGCCACCCTTGCCGCGCCGATGCGCTCGTAGCGATCGCTGTCGTAGACCCAGGGCTGTCCGGTGGCCAGCCAGCCGCCGGTCACCCGGCGCACGGCGCCGTCGACGTCGAGCACCTTGAGCAGCAGTTCCAGCGGGGAACGCCGGAGGTCGACCCGGGACTCCAGGGCGGGCGTGGACAGCGGGGCGCCACCGTTGGCGTGTAGCGCCTGCAGCACGGCCTCGGCCTTGTGCTGGCTGGGCATCGACGAGGTGGCGAAGTACTGCCAGATGGCCTCGTCTTCGACACCCGGCAGCAGCAACACGTCGGCATTCTCGGTGGCACGGCCGGCACGGCCGACCTGCTGGTAGTAGGCGACCGGGCTGCTGGGGGCGCCGAGATGCAGCACAAAGCCCAGGTCGGGCTTGTCGAAGCCCATGCCCAGGGCGCTGGTGGCCACGAGGGCCTTCACCTGGTTGGCCTTGAGCAGCCCCTCGGACTCCTCGCGTTCGGTGGTGTCGGTCTGGCCGGTGTACGCACGGACGGCGTGGCCGGCATCCCGCAGCAGCCGGGCGGTGTCCTCGGCGGCCGAGACCGTGAGGGTGTAGATGATGCCACTGCCGGGCAACTCGGCGAGGTGGCTGAGCAGCCAGGCCAACCGGGCGCGGGAGTCCGGCAGGCGCAACACGCCCAGGCGCAGTGACGCGCGGGCGAGGGGGCCGCGGATGGTGACGACGTCACTGCCCCCGACCGCTACCTGCTCCGCCACATCCGTCACCACCCGGCTGTTGGCCGTGGCCGTGGTGGCCAGCACCGGCACCCCGGCCGGCATCGCCGCGATCAGGTCCCGCAGGCGCCGGTAGTCCGGCCGGAAGTCGTGGCCCCAGTCCGAGATGCAGTGCGCCTCGTCGACCACGAGCAGCCCCACCCGCTCGAGCAGCGCGGGCAGCTGCTCGTCGCGGAAGGACGGGTTGTTCAGGCGTTCGGGGGAGACCAGCAGAACGTCGACCTCGTCCGCGCGGAGCGCAGCGAGCACGTCGGTCCACTCGTGGGCGTTGGCAGAGTTGATCGACACGGCCCGCACGCCGGCGCGGGCAGCGGCGGCCACCTGGTCACGCATCAGGGCCAGCAGCGGGGACACCAGGATGGTGGGGCCGGCACCCTGGCGGCGCAGCAGCAGGGTCGCGACGAAGTAGACCGCCGACTTGCCCCAGCCGGTGCGCTGCACCACGAGGGCCCGGCGGCGCTGGTCGACGAGGGTTTCGATGGCCTCATACTGGCCCTCGTGGAAGTCGGCGTCGGGCCGGCCCACCAGGGTGCGCAGGATCTCGAGGGCGGCCTCGCGGGTATTCGGCGTCACAGCGCGTCGAGCCTGGCGGCCACATCGGCGGGGAACCCGCCGGTCGCGATCGGGCTCCACCGGGTGGGCGTGATCCGGATCAAGGACTTGTCCTGCAGGGCTATGGCCCGGCGGTACTCCACCCAGTTCGGGTGTTCGCCGGCGATGCAGCGGTAGTAATCGACCAGTCCGTCGCCGGCGGCCGGCATGTGCAGGATCTCGGCGGTGCCGTCGACCTGCACCCAGGCGCCGTCCCACTCGTCCGAGAGCACGAGCACCGACGTCTGCGGGTCGCGTTCGGCGTTTCGGGTCTTTGCCCGCGACGGGTAGGAGGAGATCACCAGGCGGCCCGCATCGTCGACGCCGCCGGAGACCGGCGACATCTGCGGCCGGCCGTCGCTGCGGGTGGTGGCGAGCAGCATCCGGTGCCGCGGCCGCACAAAATCGAGCAGGTCGGGCAGGGAGACGGTGGTGCTGGTTGCGACGTTTCTGGCCATTCCCTCAGGCTAACGGGACCCCCTGACACGCTTCACGCCGTGCCGAGTACAAAATCGTGGGTCTGCCCCGGATACAGCTGCGCCTCCCGCCCCTCGACGCGCACCCGGATGGGCGTGGCCCCGCCGCTGGGCAGCTGAAGCCTGAGGGTGGTCGGCGTGACCTCGACGTGCACCGATTGGTCTCGGTAGTTGATGCTGAAGGCGATCTTCTCGAGCCGGGCCGGCAGCACGGGGTGCAGCCAGAGCATGTCGTCGCGGATCTCCAGGCCGGTGTAGCAGCGCACGACCATGTCGACGGACCCCGCCATCGCGCCCAGGTGGATGCCCTCGTGGGTGGTGCCGCCCCGGCCGTTGTCGAGGTCGCTGGTCAGCGCCCGGCAGAGCGAGTCCCAGGAGCGTTCGCGGTCGGCGCGGGCATCCACCCAGGAATGCACCACATTGCTCAGCGTCGAGCCGTGCGTCGACCTGGTGCGATAGAACTCGACCGTGCGCCGGATCTGGTCGGGGGAGAGCGAGTAGCCCAGCTCCTCGACCAGGTCGCGCAGCTCCTCGGCCGAGAACAGGTAGAGCAGCATCAGTACGTCGGCCTGCTTGGCGACCCTGTAGTTGTTGCTGCTGTCACCCTCGGCATTGAGGATCAGGTCCAGGCGGCCCAACGAACGGTCAGTGCTGCCGTAGGTGTCCCGGTAGTGCGCCCAGTCCAGCTCGGGCAGGGCCTCGTACCCGTCGAACTGGCTGATCACCCCGTCGGCATGGAAGGCCAGCCGCAGGCGCCGGCCGATCCTTTCCCAGGTGTCCACCTCGTCGGGCCCGAGCCGCAGCCGGTTCCACAACGGCCGGCAGGCCCGGCCCTCGAGCACGGCGACGGTGTCGACGGCGCGACGCATCAGCCAGGCGACCATCACATTGGTGTACGCGTTGGTGCGCACACCCCCGCCGGGGTGGCCGGGGAGCCCGTCGTGGAACTCGTCGGGCCCCATCGTCCCGCCGATGTCGAACCTGTCGAACACGTCGTCGTAGTCGGTGAGGGACGCGAAGAACCTGGCGATCTCCAGCAGCAGCTCGGCGCCCTGCTCGATCAGGTACTCGACATCTCCGGTGGCCTGGTAGTAGCCCCACACGCTGTAGGCGATCGCCAGGCCCACGTGGTGCTGCAGGCCCGAGTGGTCCGGCATCCACCGGTTGGTGCGCGGGTTGAAGAGCTCGGTGGGGGTGACCTCGCGGCCATCGATGCCGCTCTGCCAGGGAAACCTGGCGCCCTCGTGGCCGGCGGCAGTCGCGGCGGCCCTGGCTTCGCCCAACCGACGGTACCGGTAGCCCAGCAGGATGCGGCTGAGGTCGGGCCGGCGCAGGGTGAGCACCGGGTAGACGAACATCTCATCCCAGAAGACGTGGCCGCGGTACCCCTCACCGTGCAGTCCGCGGGCGGGCACACCGGCGTCGAGGTCGGCATCCACAGCGGCCACGGTTTGCAGAACGTGGAAGGTGTTGACGTTGAGCGCGAGCGACTGCCGCGAACCATCGTGCAGGTGCACCGCGAATTCGTCCCAGAGAATCTCCCATTCCCGCTCGTGCGCGGCGAGGAGCTCGGCGGTCTCCGGAAGCCGGCCGAGCCAGGTGGCCACCGCCATCGAGGGGGAGAGGATCGCACGGTCCCTGGAGGTGCTCACGACGACGACCTTCTCAACCCGGAGGGGGACGCCCCTCTCGAGGGTGAGGTCGAACTCGTGGGCGACCCAGCGGCTGGAGTCGGTGAGAAATCGTCTCTCGGGTTCGAGCAGGGTGTCGCCGGAATAGGCGCGGGTGCGGGCGGCCATGGCGATGTGGATGCCCGACCGGGTGGTCTCCACCTCGAGCAGCACCGCGTCCCCCCTCAGCTCCCGCGTGGTGCGAGGCATCAGGTGCAGGTGGGCGAGCAGTCTGTCGGTGGCCACGTTGCGGTTGGCCACCCGGCCATCGATGGCCGAACGCACGGTCAGCGGCCCCGACCAGTCCTCGGCGACGAAGGTGGTCTCGAGCACCGCAACGTGAGGCGACGCCTGGGACACGAACCGCCGGCTCTGCACCCGGGTGACACGGCCGCGCGCGTCACGGAACCGCATCAGCCGGGTGAGCAGACCACGGCGCAGGTCGAGTTCCTGGTTGTAGTCGAGCAGGTCCGCGGTCTCCGGATGGAACCAGCCGGTGTCGGGGGCGGTGAAGTCGCCCACACTGCTGCTGCCGCCGCCGGTGCGGAACCAGAGGGAGAGCCAGTTGGGGGCGTTCACCAGGTGTTCGTCGTCGCGCACGTGCTCACCGGGAACCCCCGCCGTCGGCGCGCCGGGCGAGGGCTCGAACGGGGTGCGGATACCGGGCTCGCCGGCGGCCACGGTCTCGCCGATGGCTTCGCCCACGTGTACCTCGGTGCTCAACGGGTTGTAGACCCCGGCGAGGTAGGTGCCCGGGTAGTGCACGGCATCCGTGCGCGCCTCCGGAGCGGCGCCGCGGGTGCCCCAGTAGCCGTTTCCGAGGGTGCACAGCGCCTCGCGGTAGCCCTCCGCCTCCGGGTCGAACCCGTCGAAGCGCAGCAGCCACGGGTCGACCGGGTTGTCGTTCTCGTCCTCGGTCTCGGTCACGGTGGCCTCCTCGTCTGGTCCCGAGAGTCGCACCGCTGGCCGCGCTTGTCGAGGTGCGGGTGGTTGGATGGAGTCATGACTTCACTCTCGGCATACATCGACGACTTCGCCAGCTTCATCACCGCGTCGCCGTCGTCGTACCACGCGGCAGCCGAGGCCGCCCGGCGGCTCGACGACGCCGGATTCGAGCGCCGCGACGAGGCGGATGACTGGACGGCCGGCACGAGCGCCGGCCGCTTCTACGTCGTGCGGGACGGCGCCATCGTCGCGTGGGTGCAACCGGCCGGGGCCACGCCGACCACTCCGTTCCGGATCCTCGGGTCGCACACCGACTCACCGGGCTTCAAGCTCAAGCCCAAGCCCACCACCGGGTCCTACGGCTGGCTGCAGGCCGGCGTCGAGGTGTACGGCGGTCCGCTGGCCAACTCCTGGCTCGACCGTGAGCTCGAGCTCGCCGGCCGGCTGGTCAGCACCGACGGGGTGGCGCACCTGGTGCGCACCGGCCCGTTCCTGCGCATCCCGCAGCTGGCCGTGCACCTGGACCGCACCGCCAACGAGGCTCTCAGCCTCGACCGGCAGCGGCACCTCAACCCGGTGTTCGGGGTGGGTGACCTCCGCCAGGCCGACCTGGTCGGGCATCTGGCCGCGCTCGCCGGGGTGGCGCCTGAGGACGTCGCCGGCTACGACATCCTCACCGCCGACACCAACCCGCCGGCCCGGTTCGGCCTGCACAACGAGCTCTTCGCCGCGGGCCGGATGGACAACCTTTCCTCGGTGCACGCCGGCCTGGTGGCGCTGATCCGGTCCTCGGGCAGCGAGGAGACCATCAACGTGCTCGCCGCGTTCGACCACGAGGAGCTGGGGTCGCAGTCCAGGTCGGGGGCGAGCGGGCCGATGCTCGACGACATCCTCAGCCGCATCGGCGATGACCTCGGTGCCACGATGTCGGAGCGGAAGCGCGCCTACGCCGACTCCTGGTGCGTCTCGGCCGACGCCGGCCATTCCGTGCACCCGAACTACCCGGAGCGGCACGACCCGGCCAACGTGCCGTTGGCCGGCCGGGGCCCGCTGCTCAAGATCAACGGTAACCAGCGCTACGCGACGGATGCGGCCGGTGCGGCCCTCTGGGCGCGCTGCAGTGCCGCTGCCGGCGTGCCGTTTCAGGAGTTCGTGTCGAACAACACGGTGCCCTGCGGCTCCACGATCGGGCCGCTCACGGCCACCCGGCTGGGCATCCGCACCGTGGATGTGGGCATCCCGCTGCTGTCGATGCACTCGGCGCGGGAGCTTGCCCATGTGAACGACCCGTTCTCGCTGTCCGCCGCGATCGGCGCGTTCTTCGCCGGGGCGTAGGGCGGCTCGCGGCACGCGTTGGCTCCCGCGGCACACCTTAGTTCCGGCGGCACGCGCTAGAACATGTGCCGCCGCGCACAACGTGTGCCGCGACGCACAACACGTGCCGCCGCGCACTTCACATGTCACGAGCGGGTGGCGGCACCCTGGCCGGGCTACAACTGCCCGGTGAGTCGCCCGTGCATTGCCCGGCTACGCTCGTCCAGGCCGTGGAAGGTGACCGTGGCGCCGTGCTGGCGGTACTTCGTTTCGACGGAGTCGAGCACCGCGACGGTGGACGCATCCCAGATCTGCGCTTGGGACAGGTCCACGTCGATGACGGCGGGGTCGACCCCGTAGGAGAACTGCTCGACGAGGTCGTTGCTGCTGCCGAAGAACAGCGGTCCGCTCACCGCGTAGCGCACCGACTGGCCGTCGTCGGCGAGCACCCGGTCCACACGCACCACGTGCGCCACCCGCCGCGCGAACAGCACCATGGCCAGCACGACGCCGGCGCCGATGCCGATGGCCAGGTTGTGGGTGGCCACGACCACGGCGACCGTGGTGAGCATCACGACGGTCTCGGGCACGGGCATCCGGCGCAGAGTGCCCGGACGCACACTGTGCCAGTTGACGGTGGTGATGGCCACGACCATCATCACGGCGGCCAGGGCCACCATGGGGATCTGCTCCATCAGGCCGCTGAGCGCGGTGACCAGCAACAGCAGGAAGGCCCCGGCCACGAAGGTGGAGATGCGGGTGCGGGCCCGGCCGAGCTTCACGTTCACGACGGTCTGGCCGATCATCGCGCAGCCGGCGATGCCGCCGTAGAGGCCCGCGAGCATGTTCGCGATCCCCAGCGCCCACGCCTCGCGGCCCTTGGGGGAGCGGGTGTCGGTGATGTCGTCGACGAGCTTGGCGGTGAGCAGTGTCTCCACGAGCCCCACGAAGGCCACGCTCAGCGCGGTGGGCCAGATGATCTGCAGGGTCTCCAGGTTCAGCGGTACGAGCAGCGGGGTGATGCCGGGCAGGCCGCCGGACACGTCGCCCTGGTCGCCGACGGTGGGCACGGCCAGGTGCCAGGTCATGGCGATCGCGGTGACCACCACGATGGCCACCAGCGGGGCGGGCACCACCCTGGTGAATCGGGGCAGCCCGAGCACGATGAGGATGGTGAGGGCGAACAGCGGGTAGACCAGCCACGGAACATCCAGAAGGTGCGGCACCTGGGCGACGAAGATCAGGATGCCCAGCGCGTTGACGAAGCCGATCATCACCGACCGCGGGATGAACCGCATCAGCCGGGCCAGGCCCGTGACACCGAAGAGGATCTGCACGATCCCGGCCAACAACACCGCGGGCAGCAGGTATTCCACCCCGTGGTCCTTCACGAGCGGCGCCACCACCAGGGCCACGGCGCCCGCGGCTGCGGTGATCATGGCGGAGCGGCCGCCGAGGAACGACATCGAGATGGCCAGAACCACCGAGGCGATCAGGCTCACCTTCGGGTCGACACCGGCGATGATCGAGAACGAGATCACCTCGGGGATCAGCGCCAGGGTGGTGACCACTCCGGCGAGCACCTCGACGCTGAGGGCCTTCGGCCGACGTAGGGTGGCGCGCACTGTCGGCGGGATGGGGATGGCGGGGCGTTGGGACACTGTGCAACTGTAATCGCGGTGTAACTGTGATCGCGCCGCAGCTCCCAGGTATAGACAGTGTCACTATCCGATAGCTAAACTATCTGCATGAGGATGGCGCAGCTGAGCACGACCAGTGGGATCCCGGTGGCGACGATCAAGTACTACCTGCGGGAGGGCCTGCTGCCGGCGGGGGAGCGGCAGGGTCCGAACCAGTCGTTGTACGGGCCGGAGCACCTGCGCCGGCTGCGCGTCATCCGTGGCCTGCTGGAGGTGGGCGGACTCAGCATCGCCGCCGCCCACCAGGTGATCGATGCCATCGACTCGGACCTGGGCCTGTCCCACACATTCGACATCGCCCAGCGCACGGTCTCGCCCCAGATCGACGGTGCGGCGCTGTCGCCCGAGGCCGTGGCCCAGGTCGATGCGGTGCTGAGCGGATGGCACGTGTCGCCGGACAATCCCGGCCGCCTGGCCGCGGCCCGGGTGCTGCAGACCTTCGCCGAGCTCGGCCAGCCCGACCTCAGCGGCTGGGTGCCCGGCTACGCGGCCGCGGCGCTCGCCGTGGCCGAGGCCGACCTCGACGAGATCGACGCCCGCACCGACCGCGAATCCAAGACGGAGATGGTGGTCGTGGGCACAGTGCTCGGCGATGCCCTCTTTGCCGCCCTCCGCCGAGCGGCGCAGGAGCACGTCTCCGCCCGCCGGTATCCAGCACCGCCCAACCCGTAAGTCCCCCCATCCCGTCAGGAGTTCGTCATCATGGCCAGTACTCGCACCGGAACCAGAACCGCGTTTCGCAGCACCCTGCTCACCGGCCCCGCGTCCGGCGCCCCGCCCACCATCAGGTGGCACCGACCGCTGCTCTGGCTCGCTCTCACGATGGCCGTGGTCGCCGCCGGCGCTCTGGTGGGCCTCGCTGTCGATCCCCGCACCGTCACCGGGGCGCCCCTCTGGGCCAAGCCGCTCAAGTTCGCCATCTCGGTGGGCGTCTACGCTGTGACCCTGTCCTGGCTGATCGGGCTGTTGCCAGCGGCTAAGGCTCGGTCTCGTCGACTGGCCTGGTGGGCCGGCACCGTCGCGGCCGTGTTCCTGGTCGTGGAGATGGTGATCATCGTGGGAGCGGCCGCGGCCGGCCTGACCAGCCACTTCAACGTGTCGACGGGGTTCCACGCTGCCCTCTGGTCGGTCATGGCGGCATCCATCGTCACGGTCTGGGTCGCCGCCGTGCCCATCGCCATCCTGTTGCTCCGCGCCGACCTCGGCGACGCGGGCCGGGCCCTCGCGATCCGCTCCGGGCTGCTCATCGCCCTGGTTGGCATGGGCCTGGCGTTCCTGATGACCGGACCCACCGCGGCCCAGCTCGACGACTACCAGGGCATCGTGGGCGCGCACACCGTCGGAGTCGCCGACGGCGGTCCGAGCCTGCCGTTGCTGGGCTGGAGCACCGTGGCCGGCGACCTGCGCATCCCGCACTTCGTGGGTATGCACGCCCTGCAGGTGCTGCCGCTGGCGGCCCTGCTGCTCGAAGCCCTCGCCCGACGGATGCCCGCCCTCGCCCGTCCGCTCGCGCGCCGCGGCATTCTGCGCGCCCTGGTCGGCCTCTACCTGGGCGTGCTGGCCCTGGTGACCGGCCAGGCCCTCGCCGGCCAGTCGATCGTGCAGCCGAGTGCGCCGGTCCTGGCCATCGCGGCGGCCCTGGTCGCCGCCAGCGCCGGAGCCATCACCCGCACCCTCCTCCGAGAATCCCGCCGGGCGCGCGGCTAGGACACGGCGAGGCGGGCGATACGGGCCCGGGCCGCGTCCTCCGAGGTGGAGGACGCGCCGAGCAGCAGCCGCACCAGGCCGAGCACAGCGCCGGTGGCCCAGACCACGGGTAGGGGGCTGCGGCGAAGGCCCAGCATCCGTCGGTATTCGACCGGGATCGATGCCACGGCGCCGGCGAACATGATGCGGTAGAACGGCAGCATGCCGCGCCGGAGCGGCGGGTGCCTGATGAACCGCACGGCCTCCGCGACCCGGTCGCCGCCCATCAGCACACCCGCGTCGGAAAACGCCCGCAGTTGCGAAGCGAGCTCGGCGTCCGTCCGGGGCGGGTCCTGCACGCCGACGAGTTCGCCGGCCTTGGCCCACTCCCGCACGTATCTGTCGGCGCCGCCGGGGATCGGGCCGCCCCAGAGCCTGTGGCTGGCCAGGAAGGCATCCGTGAACACCACGTGCACCCAGGACAGCAGCTCGGGGTCGCCGGCAGAGTAGGGCCGCTGAACACCCTGCGCGTCGACGTAGCTGCCCACGACCCGTTCGTGGAACCGGCCCACCCGGCCCGACTCACGCTCGGCCTGTTCCGTGGCGGCGAACGTCACCGTGACCAACCACTGGATGGTGCCGCTGAGCCGGCCGAGCGGATCCTCCCGGTACCTGGACCAGTCGTGCACGCCGGCCATCGCGCCAGGGTGCAGGGTCTGCATGAGCAGCGCCCGGATGCCCGCGACCATGGTGGCCATGCCGCCGTGCACCGCCCAGGACGCCGAACCCGGGCCGAAGAAGCCGGCATCGTCGCCCAGCTCCATGGTGCCGACCCAAGCCGGTCGGCCCTCGTCGTTGCCCGAGAGGGTGACAAGCAGGTGCGAACGCCAACTGCTCACGAATCCATCAACGAGGCTGCTCATTCTTCGAACCCTAATCGACGATCCCGTGCGGATGGCTGGGCATGCGCCCCGAAATCCGGTGTGGCTAGACTCCGTTCATGAAAAGCGCCGGCACATGAGAATCGAGAACATCGAGCTGCGCCGGGTGAGCCTGCCGCTGGTGCGGCCGTTCCGCACCTCGTTCGGCACCATCACCGAACGGGAAATCACCCTGGTGCAGGTGTCGACCGCCCACGCCGAGGGCTGGGCGGAGTGTGCCGCCGAGGTGCGGCCGCTGTACAGCTCGGAGTTCATCGATGCCAGCGACCTGGTGATCCGCGACCACCTCATCCCGCGGCTGCAGGCCCTCGGTGACGACCTCACTGCCGAGCGGGTGGGCTCCGCCCTCGCCCCGGTCAAGGGCCACCAGATGTCCAAGGCCGTGTTGGAGGCGGCCATCCTCGACGCCCAGCTGCGCCAGAGCGGCCAATCCTTCGGCGGCTACCTCGGCGCCGTGCACGACACGGTGCCGGCCGGCGTCTCGGTGGGCATCATGGACACCGTCGACGAGCTGCTCGAGGCCGTGGCCGGCTACCTCGCCCAGGGTTACCTGCGCATCAAGCTCAAGATCGAACCGGGCTGGGACCTCGCCCCGGTGCGTGCCGTGCGCGAGAGGTTCGGCCCCGACCTGCTGCTGCAGGTCGATGCGAACACCGCATACACGCTGGCGGATGCCCGGCACCTCGCCCGGCTCGACCCGTTCGACCTGCTCCTGATCGAGCAGCCGCTGGGCGAGCGGGACCTGCTCGGGCACGCGGCGCTGGCCCGGCTGATTGGCACCCCGGTGTGCTTGGACGAGTCGATCGAGTCGGCGCAGGACGCCGCTGCGGCGATCAGCCTGGGCGCGTGCAGCATTATCAACGTCAAGCCGTCGCGGGTGGGCGGCTACCTCGAGGCCCGCCGCATCCACGACGTGGCCGCCGCGCACGGGGTGCCGGTCTGGTGCGGCGGGATGCTCGAGACGGGAATCGGCCGGGCCGCCAATGTGGCCCTCGCCGGCCTGCCCAACTTCGTGCTGCCGGGGGACACCTCGGCCTCTGACCGCTACTACGCCCAGGACCTCACCGCCCCGTTCGTACTCGAGGACGGGCACCTGCGGGTGCCGACCGGCCCGGGCACCGGGGTGCAGGTGCTGCCCGACGTGCTGGCCGAGGTCACCCGGTCGCGCCGCGACATCCGCTTCTAGCGGCGGCACCCGCTCCGTCGTAGGCTGGCGCCGTTCGAGTGACACTCAGCCCATCACCGGAGGTTCGCCATGGACATGAAGATCGAACTCGTCAGTATCCCGGTCACCGACGTCGACAGGGCCAAGGCGTTCTACGTCGACCAGGTCGGCTTCAACGCCGACTACGACCAGAGGGTCAACGAGGCCATGCGGTTCGTGCAACTGACCCCGCCGGGATCCGCGTGCTCGATCGTGCTCGGCGAGGGCATGACCGATATGCCGCCCGGCTCGCAGCGGGGCGTGCAGATGGTCGTCGCCGACGCCGATGCCGCGAGGGCCCAGCTGGTGGCCGCAGGCGTGGAGGCCAGCGAGGTGGACGAGCAGGACTGGGGTCGATTCGTGTACTTTTCCGACCCCGACGGCAACACCTGGTCGTTGCAGCAGCTGCCGCCGCCTGAGTGAGGCCCCGTACTCTGGGGCAATGCCGTCCTACCGCGTGATCATGTCTATCGGCGCCCTGCAGCCTGGGGTGCGACCGGAGGCCGTACTGCCCGCCGCCGCCGGCGCCGCCGCGGAGCTCACCACCGTGGAGGCCTCCGACCTGGCCGTGGTGGCCGGGTCGGCCCGCGCCACGGTGCGTTTCACCGCCGACGACGGCACCGCCGCATTGGCCATCGGCGACCACGTCGTTGCGAAGACCCGGCGGGTCGCCGCCCCGGTGAGCTGGCTGGTCACCGAACGAGTGAAGGGGCGCTGGCTGCCGGTGCGCTGAACGCGGCGGCAGCGAGTGCGGCGGCCCGGACACGGTCGTCGCCGCGACGCTGCTCAAGGCGGGCCGGCGCGATGATGGTGCCCCGGCGACCGTCCACGACCAGCGGGTCAGCGGCACCGAGGACCTGGCTGCGTGCGGTGCCGTAGCGGTGCCAGAGCGACGCCGTCCAGGCACAGAGCAGCGCGTCGATGAGATCCTCGCGGTGCTTGTAGGCGGCATCGGCCAACGGTGTCGGCTCGGTGACCAGGCTGTCGGATGCCGCGTGGGTGGCCAGGTCCAGTGGCGGCGAGGCCGCGTGCAGTCGCCACATCCGCTCGATGAGGTCGTCGCAGACCAGGGCACGCTCGGCGCGACGTTCGAGGACCGGGAGGGCAGACCCCATCCGCTTGTATCGGGGCCGTTTGTCGTCGTAGCCGAACTCCGGCGCGCCAACCAGGGTGGTGTAGGGGTAGCACTCCAGGAAACTGCACATCTGTGCACCGACGGGGGCAAGGCCATCGGTGTAGGCCCAGCCGAGCTGCTCCAGCCGGCCGCGCAGGGTGACCCCGCCGAGACGCGGCAGGGCCTGATTTGAGGTGTTGGCCGCCACGTGCCAGCGACCGTAGCGAGACCCGGTTTCCCGTTCGCACTCCCGCATTCCGGTGGGGTTGTTCACCACGAGCGGTGCGTCGATGGCGAGGACTGCGCCCGGCTCGCCTAGCCGCTGGATCCAGTCGACGACCTCGTCGATGCCGCGGGCCCACCCTGCCTCGATCACCCGGCCGGTCTCGTCTATGCAGGCGAGCCCGCTCTCGTTGGCCGGTTTCGCGGCCGTGCCTTCTGCCCAAGCCAGATCCACCCCGAGGAATCGCGTCATGGGCCATACCTACCACGCTCGATGCGCCCGCGAAAGATGACCGAATATAGCGGCTCCCGCAACATTTAGGGCGTTGGACTCCATCTCTTGGTCCCCCCGAGTGCGGGCCAGGCGTAGTCTTCACGGATTGCCCAGACGGCGATGACCAGCGAAAACGAGGAAGTTTCTATGCAAGCCACGACGGAATTGACGAGAGAAGCGACACCGACGGTCACGCCGGCGACAAATCGTAAGGTCATCGCGCTGGCCATCGCCGGGGCGTTCGGAGGGTTCCTTTTCGGGTTCGACTCCTCCGTGATCAACGGGGCGGTCGAGGCCATTCAGGGTCAATTCGGCCTCTCCGAAGCCATCACGGGGTTCGCTGTCGCCAGCGCCCTGCTCGGAGCTGCGACGGGCGCCTACCTCGGCGGCGGTTTCGCGGACAAGTTCGGCCGTATCCCGGTCATGCTCGTCGGCGCGATCATCTTCTTCGCCAGCTCTATCGGATCCGGGCTCGCCTTCGGCGTCGTCGACCTCATCCTCTGGCGGGTCGTCGGCGGCATCGGCATCGGGCTCGCTTCGGTCGTGGCGCCCGCGTACATCGCCGAGATCTCACCACGGCAGATGCGTGGCCGGTTGGGCTCGCTGCAGCAGCTCTCCATCACCATCGGTATCTTCGCCGCATTGCTCTCCGACGCCATCTTCGCCGCTACCGCCGGCGGCGCCGGCCAGATGTTCTGGTGGGGCCTGGAGGCCTGGCGCTGGATGTTCCTGGTCAGCGCGGTACCGGCCCTCATCTACGGAGTCGTCGCTCTGCTGCTACCCGAGTCGCCGCGCTATCTGGTGCTGCACGACAAGGAGCACAAGGCCCGCGAGGTGCTCGAACGGGTGCTGCCGCACGGAGATGTCGACCGTGAGATGCGCGAGATGAAGGCCTCGATCCAGGACGATGTGCGGGCCAGGCGCACCGGCTCGCTCCGTGGCCCGGTCTTCGGCCTCAAGCCCATCGTGTGGGTGGGCATTCTGCTGTCGGTGTTCCAGCAGTTCGTGGGCATCAACGTGATCTTCTACTACTCGACCACGCTGTGGAGCGCGGTGGGCTTCGAGGAGTCCAGCTCGCTGACCATCTCGGTGGTCACGTCGGTGACGAACATCCTGGTCACCCTGGTGGCGATCGCCCTGGTCGACCGGATCGGCCGCCGCCCCATCCTGCTGGCCGGTTCCATCGGCATGACGGTGTCGCTGGCCACCATGGCGATGGCGTTCAGTCGGTCGGTCATGATCGACGGCGAACTCGCCCTGCAGGGCGCCTGGGGACCGATCGCCCTCGTCGCGGCGAACGTCTTCGTCATGTCGTTCGGTGCCTCCTGGGGACCGGTGGTCTGGGTTCTGCTCGGGGAGATCTTCCCGAACACCATCCGTGCCAAGGCCCTCGGCCTGGCTGCCGCCGCCCAGTGGGTCGCGAACTTCCTCGTCACCGTGACATTCCCGCCGATGGCAGGGCTGTCACTGCCGCTCACCTACGGTGTGTACGCCCTGTTCGCCGGGCTGTCGTTCGTGTTCGTGCTCACGAAGGTGCCCGAGACCAACGGGATGTCGCTGGACGAGGCAAACACTCTGCTGCCGAACAAGAACTCCGCAAAGCCGAAGGCAGCGACGAAGGCGAAGCCGGTGCTGCGGCGTTAGTCGGGTGATCGTCGGAACGGCGGCATCCCGCTGTGTGTCATCCGCTGGTGCGAGGCAGGCGTAGGATTTTCGGGTTGCCCAGACGGCGAAGACACCAGCGAATGCGGGGGAAGTGGCGATGACTAACAGGACAGAACCGAAGAAGGACCGGACGCCGGCCGGCACATCGGCTGGCGGGGATGGCAAACCAGCGACAAATCGTAAGGTCATCGCGCTGGCCATCGCCGGCGCGTTCGGAGGGTTCCTCTTCGGGTTCGACTCTTCGGTGATCAACGGTGCGGTCGAGGCCATCCAGGGGCAGTTCGGCCTCACCGAGGCCATCACCGGGTTCGCCGTAGCCAGTGCCCTGCTCGGCGCGGCCACCGGCGCCTTCCTCGGCGGACGGTTCGCGGACAAGTTCGGGCGCATCCCGGTGATGCTCGTGGGCGCGATCGTGTTCTTCGCCAGCTCGATCGGCTCCGGACTCGCGTTCGGGGTGGTCGATCTGATCGTCTGGCGCGTCGTCGGGGGTATCGGTATCGGGCTCGCCTCGGTGGTCGCCCCCGCCTACATCGCCGAGATCTCGCCACGGCAGATGCGTGGCCGGTTGGGCTCCCTGCAGCAGCTCTCGATCACCATCGGTATTTTCGCCGCCCTGCTCTCCGACGCCGTGTTCGCGTCGACGGCCGGCGGCGCCAGCGAGATGTTCTGGTGGGGGCTGGAGGCCTGGCGCTGGATGTTCCTGGTCGCGGCTATCCCCGCGGTCGTGTACGGCGTGATCGCGCTGCTGCTGCCCGAATCGCCGCGCTTCCTGGTGCTGCACGACAAGGAGGAGAAGGCGCGCGAGGTGCTGCACAAGGTGTGGCCGCACGGCGACGTGGACCGTGAGCTGCGCGACATGAAGGCCTCGATCGAGGACGACACCCGCGCCAAGCGCACCGGGTCGCTGCGCGGCCCGATGCTCGGTCTCAAGCCCATCGTCTGGGTGGGCATCATCCTGTCGGTGTTCCAGCAGTTCGTGGGCATCAACGTGATCTTCTACTACTCGACCACGCTCTGGAGCGCGGTGGGCTTCGAAGAGTCCAGTTCGCTGGCCATCTCGGTCGCGACGTCCGTGACGAACATTCTGGTCACCCTGGTGGCGATCGCGCTGGTCGACCGGGTCGGCCGCCGGCCCATCCTGCTGACCGGTTCCATCGGCATGACGGTGTCGCTGGCGACTATGGCCGTGGCGTTCAGCCAATCGGTCATGGTCGATGGCGAGCTCGCGCTGCAGGGTGCGTGGGGACCGATCGCCCTCGTGGCTGCGAACGTCTTCGTGATCTCCTTCGGTGCCTCCTGGGGACCGGTGGTCTGGGTGCTGCTCGGGGAGATCTTCCCGAACACCATCCGCGCCAAGGCTCTCGGCCTGGCCGCGGCCGCGCAGTGGATCGCGAACTTCCTCATCACCGTGACGTTCCCGCCGATGTCGGCCTGGTCGCTGCCGCTCACCTACGGCATGTACGCCCTGTTCGCCGGCCTGTCCTTCTTATTCGTGCTCACCAAGGTGCCGGAGACCAACGGGATGTCGCTGGACGAGGCCAATACGCTGCTGCCGAACAAGAACGCCGCGAAGCCGAAGGTCAAGCCGCGGCGCTAGTCAGATCAGGTCGCGGAGCAGCTCTTCCGGGCTGACTCCGCGGCCGCTCGCCCGGCGCTTGAGCCGGCCGAGTTCCTCGGCGCTCAGCGAGACCTGCACGGTGTGCGGGCGCTCGACCTCGAAGTCGAACAGGCCGAGGTCGGCGGATGCGCGTGGTGCGGCGAATTTCGCCGGCGCGGTCTTCGCAGCCGGGGTCGTTGCTGGGGCCGTCTTCACAACCGCGGCAGCCGGCACCGGCCCGCCGGCCACGAAGCCAGGCCCGGTGGGGATCGTGGCATTCCGTTGGTACGCCTCGGAGACGGCACGGGCGCGGGAGTCGGCGGCCTCGTTGAGCGGGTGGTTCGCGTGGCCCTTGACCCACTCGAACCGGTACTTGCGGCCCACCAGGGCCTCGTCGAGCTCCTGCAACAGGTCGAGGTTCATCACGGGCTTGCCGTCGGCCTTTCGCCAGCCCTTGGCCTTCCAGCCGCGCATCCACCTGGTGATGGCGTTGATGACGTACTGGCTGTCGCAGAGCACGAGCAGGTCGTCGTCCACATGCGCGGTGGCGCGGAACAGTTCGAGGACGGCCTTGAGCTCGCCTTGATTGTTGGTGGCGTGCTTCCAGCCGCCGGCGGCCCAGTTGTTGTCGTCGATGTACCAGGCCCAGCCGGCCGGTCCGGGGTTGCCAAGGGCCGAGCCGTCTGCGGCGGCGGTGATAGTCATGAATCCAGTCTGCCAGCTGGGCGAGTGGGGTCACTCCCGGTCGGCGGTGGTGACCGTGGCCAGGGCGCGCGCGACGGCGTCGACGGCCACAGCCACATCGGCGGCATCCGTGGACCAGTTGCTGACCGAGATGCGCAACACCGCCCGCCCCGACCAGACCGACCCGGACATCCAGACCGCCCCGTCCGCGATGAGGGCCTGCGTCACCCGGACCGTGCGGTCATCGGTGCCGAACGAGACCGACACCTGGGTGAAGACCACGTCGTTGAGCACCTCGACACCGGGCAGCGCCGCCAACCCTGTGGCGAGGGCGCTGGCGTTGTCGGCGAGTCCCTCGACGAGGGCCACCGTGCCGCTGCGACCGAGGGAGCGCATCGCCGCCCACACCGGAACGCCGCGCGCGCGTCGGGACAGCTCGGGCACCAGATCCATCGGGTCGGCGGTGCCGGCGTCGTCCCGCACGAAGTAGCTGGTGTGTGCCGCGAACGCGGACCGCGCGGCGGCCGGGTCGGCGACGATGGCGATGCCGCAATCGTAGGGAACGTTGAGGGTCTTATGGGCATCCGTCGCCCACGAATCGGCGGTGTCCAGTCCGGCCAGGGCGGGAGCCCAGCGGGGGCTCGCTGCCGCCCACAGCCCGAAGGCGCCGTCGACGTGCACCCAGGCCCCGGCATCGTGGGCCAACCGAATCGACTCGCGCATCGGGTCGAAGCTGCCCGAGTGCAGATTGCCGGCCTGAAGGACGACCAGGCTGGGACCGGTGACCGTCGCCAGTGCGTCCGCCAGGGCGTCGGGACGGATGCGCCCCTGCGGGTCGGCGGCGACGAGGGTCGGTTCGCCCAAGCCCAGGTAGCGCAGGGCGAGGATCACCGAACTGTGCACCTCGGCGCCGGCCAGTACGCTCACCCGTGGTGCGCCGGTCAGGCCATCCCGGTTGACGTCCCAGCCGACCGCGCGGAGCACCGCGCCTCGGCCGGCGGCCAAGCCGACGAAGTTAGCCATCGTGCCGCCGGTGGTGAAGCCCACTGCGCTCGAGGCTGGCAGATGCAGCAGGTCGAGAATCCAGGCACCGGCTCGTTCCTCGATCGCCGCGGTCGCCGGTGTCGCATAGCGCAGTCCGCCGTTCTGGTCCCACGCGCTCACCAGCCAGTCCGCCGACAGGGCCGCGGGTAGGGTGCCGCCCATCACCCAGCCGAAGAAGCGGCCGGAGCCGATGGCCATCAGTCCGGGTTCGGCCAGCGTGGCCAGCTCGGCCACCACCGCGGCGGGATCGGCAGGTTCCTCTGGAAGGGCGCGAGCGAAGGCCGCCGCCAGCTGGTCGACCGGCGCCGCCGGTTTCACGGGCCGGGACGGCAGCGAATCCAACCACTCGGCGGCGGACCGAACCGCCTGCTCGAGCGGGGCCCGGTAGTCCTCTGGCCGAAAAGTCATGCGGTCACCATACCCCCGCTTCCGGTGGACCTAGCCCTGGATGCAGGTACCGGAACTGACCATAGCGGAGAGGCCGTCGGCCTGGTCGACGACCGGGGCAACCTCGGACATAGCCAGGGCATAGCCCACGTTGGCGGTATTGGCCGCCTTGGCGAAGATCACGCCGGCCACCCGGCCGTCGGCGCTGAGCAGCGGCCCGCCCGACTCGCCCTGCTGCACGTCCGCGGCGAGCGTGTACACGGCCCGGGCGGTGGGGGACTGGCCGTAGATGTCGGCGACGAGCACCGAACCCACCGACATGACCCTGGCCGGATCGGAGTCGAACGGCCCGCCGAACGGGTAGCCCAGGCTGACGCCCTCGCTGTCGACGGCCAGGTCACCCTGCAGGGTCAGCGGTGCGGCGGCCAGACCGGGTACGGCGATGATCGCGAGGTCGTCGACGGGGTCGAAGTAGACGATCTCGCCGGTCAAGGCACCGGCTCCCGGCACCTCCACGACGGCTTCGGTGACCCCGGCCACAACGTGGGCGTTGGTCATCACGCGTTCGGGGGCGATCACGAAACCCGACCCGGACTGACTCTGGCCGCAGGCGACGGCGTTGCCGGTGATACGCAGCACGGATGCCGCGGCAGTGTCGAGCGCGGCGCTGTCGAGCTGGGCCTCTGGCAGGGTCGGGCTCTGGCCGCCGAAGGCATCCGCGATAAGGGGCAGGCCGTCGTCGACGACGGTGGAACGCAGCTGTGCGAGGAAGCTCTTCACTGGATCGGGGGTGACCGAGTCGATGGTGCGCACGACCCCCGACGAGGCGATGGCGGAGGTGAGCGGGGGAATGCCCAGGGCGCCGACGCTGAACGCGACCATCGACATCACGGCGGCGGCGGCGGCCACGCCGATCACGGCGCCGAAGAGCCTGTCGACGCCGCGCAGCTTGCGCGGGGTGCGGCGGCGGAGGGCCAGACCGATCGACTCACCGATGGTGAGCCCGGCAATCACCAGCAGCAGCGCCGCGGCGATGGAGGCCGGAGTGCGCCACTCGGCGGCGGACACCCAGGTGGGCACCAGCGGCACCACGAAGTACGCCGCGACGGCGCCGGCGACGAGGCCCAGCACGCCGCTCAGGCTGCCGATCAGGCCGCTGCGGTAGCCGGCGCCCAGACTGGCGACGAGCAGCACGACCAGAATGACGTCGAGAATGACCGATCCCTGCATGCACACTCCAGCTCGAAGGGCGGAGGAACCGCCGAACTCAGCCTAAGCGGGTGGAAGCGGGTATTAGCTGGGAAGCCCGTCAGCCGCGGCGCAGCTCGATGAAGCTCAGGCCGTGCAGGTCGAGGCAGACGCTGTCGCCGGTGTCGACGAGCCGCATCAGGATCTCGGCGCAGCCTGGGCAGCGCAACAGCAGTCCGTGGGAGTTGGGGTACAACCGGGCGGTGGCCAGGGCATCGATGCGGCCGCAGGAGGCGCAGCGGCCGCGGGCGCTGACGACGTCGATGGCGAAGAACTCGCTGAGCGGACCGGCGGCGGCGTTGCCGTCCAGGTAGTCGAGGTCGTCGAGGTTGTCGGTCACGGTCTGGTCCCGGTGCCGCCGTAGCGTTCGGTTTTGATCCGATCGGGGGAATGGCCGGCCTGCACGAGCCAGTCGGCGACGCTTTCGACGAAGGCGGTGGCGCCGCAGACGAACACGGCGGGGTTGTCGGCGACCGGTAGCACGCTCTCCACCAGGGTCGCCGCATCCAGGCGCCGGGGTGGCCGGCCACTGCCGGCCGGTGCCTGGCGGGTGTACACGACGGAGACATCGGCGAGCGGCGAGCGGGCCAGGTCGTCGAGTTCGGCACCGTAGTAGACGGCGTCGGGTGCGCGCACCGAGTAGAGCAGGCGGAACGGGGCGGCGGCGCCGGGGGAGGCGGGGTCGGCGGCCGCGTGGGCGCGGAGCATGGCCATCAGCGGCACCACTCCGGAGCCGCCGGCGATGAGTTGCACGGGCGAGGGATCGGCCGGGTCCCAGACGAACCAGCCGCCGACCGGGCCCCGCACCTCCAGCTGGTCGCCCACGGCAACCTGGTGCACAAGATAGGGCGACACCTCACCGTCGGCCAGCTCCTCCACCGTGAGGTCGAATTCGTCCCCGGGTGACGCCGACGCGACCGAGTAGGAGCGCACGGCGGTGTACCCGTCTGTGGCGGTGAGGCGCACGTCGACGTGCTGGCCGGCGCGGTGCCCGGTCAGGCCGGGCAAGCGCAGACGCAGGGTGCGGGCGGTCCGGGTCTCCGGGGTCACGCCGATCACCTCCGCCACTCTCCAACCAGTTCTCACCAGTAGCGCTCTTCGCGCCAGGGGTCGCCGTACATGTGGTAGCCGTTGCTCTCCCAGAAACCGGGTTCGTCCTGCCGGAGCATCTCGAGTCCGCGCACCCACTTGGCGCTTTTCCAGAAGTACAGGTGCGGAACCAGCAGGCGGGCAGGGCCGCCATGGGCCGGTTCGAGTGCCTCACCGTCGAACTCGTGCGCGATCCAGGCCTTGCCGTCGAGCAGGTCGTCGAGCGGAACGTTGGTCGTGTAACCGCCGTAGGAGTGCGCCATGGTGAATTCGCAGTCGGACTCGACCGATTCGAAAAGGGTGTCGAGCGAGACGCCGCGCCAGCTGGTGCCGAGCTTCGACCAACTGGTGACGCAGTGGATGTCGCGGCTCACGTCATCCTGCTGGAGCGCGAGGAACTCCGTCCAACTCCAGCGGTGCACCTGGCCGGTCTCGGTGGTGATGGTGAACTCCCACTCCTCCGGAGTGATCCGCGGGGTGGGGCCGGCTGAAAGCACCGGGAACCCGTCGGTGAGGTGCTGGCCGGGTGGGAGAGTCGGGTCGTCGCGGCGGCCGCGGCCGAAAAAGCCTGAGGAGACGATTCCCATGACGGTGTCCTTTCTGCGGCGGGTTCCTGTGTCACCCCTGTTGTAGCGTGTGCCGGGACGATTCACCAGTGTCACGACTCCAGTCGGGCGTGGCCCTCAGCTGTCTTCGGTCGGCCGGGCCTGGTCCATCCACCACTCGATGAACTCCCGGGCCCGGCCGTCTGGAGCGAAGCGGATCACCCAGAGGTTGCTGTAGACCGGACCGGCCGCGTAGCGCGTGACGCCGTCGATGATGGACATCTCGGGGGTGATCATCAGCGGCGACCACTCGAAGGTGAAACTGTCGGGCTCGTCGGCGTGATCCAGCCACCCAGCGACAATCGCTGGGCGTCCGCGCCGTGGTTCCCCGAACGGGTCGGTGTAGTACTCGGCATCTTCGGTGAAGAGTGCGTTGATGTGATCGGGATCGTTCGAGGACCAGGCCTTGAGGTACCCCTGCATCCATCGGGTGGTGGCGTCCGGGGTATCAACGGGCTCGTTCATGCCCTAGTTGTAGCGCGTGCACCGGAATCCGGCCAGAGGCGGCGGTCAAAACGGGGGAGGGCCGTCGATTCCGAGTCTCGGTGTGCGGCTGTCGTGGCGGGCGGTGACGTAGCTGGCGGGGTCGTAGGTGGTGGGGTCGGTGTTGGTGGGGGCTGAGGTGTAGGTCTTGCCGGCCGGGGTGGTCCAGGTGAGGGCGCCGCCGGGGCCTTGGCGGGTGGGGAAGCTGGATTGGTGTTTGAGGCGGTGGCAGGCCCTGCAGAGGTGTACGAGGTTGTCGACGTCGGTGGGGCCGCCGGTGCACCAGGGCCGGGTGTGGTCGATGTCGCTGAGCGTGGCTCGCCGGTTGCAGCCGATGCCCTGGCAGGTTTGGTCGCGGGCGTCGAGGTAGCGGCGCATGTCGGCGGGCGGGTTGTAGGTGTCGCGGCCCATGCTCAGCCGGCAGCCGGTTTCGGGGTGGGTGAGGATGCGGGACCAGCTGGTTGCCGTGCCCGCGATCCGGCGGGCGGTTTCGGGGTCGATGGGGCCGTAGCCGTCGAGGATGGCGGGTTCGTCGCTTCGGCCCAGCAGGGTCAGTGCCGGCACCGTGATGCTGACCGTGCCGCGGATGCCGTGGCCGAGGCCACTGGGCCCGACACCGTCCAGGAGCAGGTCACGGTAGGCGTCGGGCAGGATCTCTTCCGGGACCCCGTCGGTGAGGGTGAGCATCTTCACCGCGTGGCCCCAGGTGATGCTGCCGCGGCTCAGCGCCTGGTGGAAGCCGGGCAGTTGGCCGGTGAGGCGGGCGGCGTCGAAGATCATCATGCCCGCCGTGGTGGCCGTCAGCCGTAGCGCCCCGGCGGCCTCGGCGGCCATGCTGCGGCGGGCGAGCTCCTCGTCGTCCCAGGCCGGACCGTGCGCGCCGGTGTCAGGGTCGTTCCGGCCGGACTCGACAGGGTCACCACACAGACCCGCCAGGATGCGCGGTTCGTGGCCCAGCCGGTCCAGCTCGGTCAGCAGCCGACTGCGCTCGGCGTAGCCGGCCGCGATCACTTTCTCGTTCACGATCAGCGGGTCGATGACCGCGCTGATCGCCGCCGCGACAGGATCCACCGCGGGGTCCGCAGGGTCATCGGGGGTGTGATCGGGTGTGGCAGCTGAGGTGGCCATAGGCACAGTGAAGCACCCAGCACCGACACTCCCAGGCCCAGAAACCAAGCTGTGGAAGGGTCGAAAAAGACCGCCCTGTGGAGGAAGGGTGAGCCATCCATGCCCGCGAATCGGTCACGACTCCCGAGCACAGTCGATACACAGCTCCGCAGCCGGGCGGGCCTCGAGCCGCTCGCGGCCGATCGGCTCACCCCCGCGCAGGCACCGGCCGTAGCTGCCGTCCTCGACGCGCACCAGGGCCGCGTCAATGGCAGCCAGGGAGGCGGCCAGTTCGGCGTGCACCCCCGCCCGAAGCGACCACTCGTCGGAGAGGGTCGGGCCTTCGGGATCGTGCTCGTCGTCGGCGTCCCCGCCGCTGCGCGCCGCGCGCACGGCGTTCAGGGTGTCGCCCTGCCGGCCCAGCTCCCGCTCGAGATCGAACCGTTGACCGCGCATTAGACCCTCGAAATGGGCGATGTCGCTCGGGCTCAACCCGGGCACCTGCTTCGACGTGGTCACGAAATCGACACGCTGATCTCGTGCAGGCCGGTGGCGCCGTCCGGCGCGACATCGGCGAGCTTGCTGGTCTGTACCAAGCCGTTGGCATCCGTGGCGCGCACCCGCAGGGTGTGCGAGCCGCTCGGGGCGTCCCAATCCCAGCGCCACTGCCGCCAGGTGTCGACGGAGATCGCGTCGGCCAGGGTGGCGGGGTTCCAGTCGCCGTCGTCCACCTGCACGTCGACGGCCGAGATGCCCACGTGTTGGCTCCACGCGACGCCGGCGACCGTCACCGTTCCGGCGTCAACGCTCGCATTCTCGCGGGGCACGTCCACGCGCGAGGACAGCTTCACCGGACCCTTCTGGGACCAGCCGCGGGTGGACCAATACGCCGTCTCCTGGTCGAACCGGGTGACCACCAGCTCGGTGACCCACTTCGTGGCCGACACGTACCCGTAGAGGCCGGGCACCACCATCCGCACCGGGTAGCCGTGTTCGAGAGGCAGCGGCTCGCCGTTCATGCCCACGGCGAGGATCGAGTCGCGGTCGTCGGTGAGGGCCTCGAGCGGGGTGCTGGCGGTCCAGCCGTCCTGGCTGCGCGACAGCACCATGTCTGCGTCGGCGAGCGGCTTCGCCCTGGCGAGCAGGTCACGGATCGGGTAGCCGAGCCAGACGGCGTTGCCGATCAGGTCGCCGCCCACGTAGTTCGACACGCAGGCCAACGTGGTGGTGCTCTCCGCCAGTGGCAGGGCCAGCAGCTCGGCGAAATTGATCTCCACCTCGTTCTCGACCAGCCCGGTGATCCTCAAGGTCCAGGTCGACGGGTCGATGCGCGGCACCGAGAGGGCGGTGTCGATGCGGTAGAACTCCGCGTTGGGGGTGATGATCGGCGTGAGGCCATCGATGTCGAACGATGCTCCGGCGGGAATCGGGGTGCCCGGCGTGGAAGGTGCCGGCAGGGGGAACAGTGCCCTGGCCGCATCCGCTGCCCGGCTGCCGGCCGTGAGCAGCTGGCCACCGATGGCCGCGAGCACGCCGGCACCGGCGCTGATGCCGGTGTAGACGAGAAACCGGCGACGGTCCAGCTCGGCCGTCGCCGCCGTGGGGGCCCGGCGGACGCGCAGCCGGTTGATCAGCATCGTGAGCACCAGGGCGGCCACTACCATCGCCAGCACCGGAGGCACGGCGTCGAACGGGGATGCCCCGGCGCGGGTGAGCGCCGCGGCGAGCGCGACCAAGCCGGCGGCCACGATCACGAACCGGCCGAACGGGGCACGCCGGTATTCGAGGACGCCGGCCAGCGCGGCCAGTAACGCCGCGACCAGGGCGATGAAGACGATCAGCGCCACCTTGTCGGCAGTGCCGAAGAGCGAGATCACCAACTCCTTGGCCCAGACCGGCGCCAGATCGATCAGCAGAGCACCGACCACCAGCACCGGGCTGGCACCGGGTGCGATGAGCCCGGCGACAAGTTCGGCGAGACCGAATCCGGCCAGAACCGCGGCCAGGCCGGCCAAGGCGGGCAGCGCGCGAGCCGGTGTCGGGGAGGCGGAGCTGGACATGGGATCAGCTTAGATTTACCGCCTGTGAGACGGGCGCACCCGCCCTTACGAATCCCTTACGAGACTGGGGGTGAGAGCGGGGCCGAGCACCGGGTTACAGCCGTGTTACGAACACGAGAACGTTGAGGGAACCGATAGTCAGAACTCTCGCCACGGACCTATGGTGAACCTACCCGCCACGACGAACGGTCGCACCCGACCTCCCCTGTTCCGTCGTCTTCGCCGCACCCTACGGCACCTCGTCGCTCCATCCGCATCCCGATCCCTCACGGATCCCGATCCCGATAGATCCCGCGAACCCGGACGACGATGCCCACACTCTCCGGTCGGCCGACACCCAGGCCAGACCCGGTCGGTGTTGCCGCGTGTTTCAGGGCCCTGTCGAACCCGCTCATGCTCGCGCTCAGAACCAGCACGCGAACCTCGCCCGAGATCCCGTTCGCGAACCCCGGACCCGAATCCGGTACCGAAAGAGAGACGGATGACTTCCCTTCATCCCAGCCTTGGCATACCCACTCCACCCGAATCCCCGGTGGATTCAGTAGTGCCGCCCGAGGCTATGCACCGGATCCCCACCCACCAACTGGCGATCGACGATCACCCGGTTCGACCCAAGTCGACGGGGCACGCGCACTCGCCGTCCCTCGTCATGCTGGTTCTGATCGCAACGGTAGGAATCCTGGCCTACGCCCACTTCCTGCTCAATCCGGCCAGCCGCGGCGACTGGCTGCCATACTCGCTCGTGATCATGGCCGAGTCGATCCTGATCTTCCAGGCGCTGCTGTCGATGTGGACGATCCTGTCCGGGTCTACAGATACTCGGGATTTCGACTTTCACCGTACCCAGGCAACTCTGGTGCGCGGCAGATCAATAGCGCGGGACGGCTTGAAGGACCAGCCCGAGCGGTGGCCCCTGCACCTGGGGGACCACCCGGCCACCATCGACGTGTTCGTCACCACGTATGGTGAGGACATCGACGTGATCCGGGAGACCGTGACCGCGGTGCGGGCGATGCACGGTGAGCACCTCACCTGGGTGTTGGACGACGGCCGTTCCGACGAGGTGCGTGATCTGGCCGCCGAGCTGGGCGTGCGCTACCTGCGCCGGCTGAGCTCGAACGGCGCCAAGGCGGGCAACGTCAATCACGCGCTCACGGCGAGCACTGCGGAGTACTTCGTGATCTTCGACGCCGACTTCGTGCCCAAGCGGGAGTTCCTCATCGAGACCCTGCCGTTTTTCATCGATGACAAGGTCGCCTTCGTGCAGACCCCCCAGGCCTACCGCAACCTGCACAACGTCATCTCCCGCGGCGCCGGATACATGCAGGCGGTCTTCTACAGGTTCATCCAACCCGGTCGCAACCGATTCAACGCCGCTTTCTGCGTGGGCACCAACGTGATCTTCCGGCGAGATGCGATCAACGACATCGGCGGCATGTACACCGACTCCAAGTCCGAAGACGTCTGGACGTCGTTGAAGCTGCACGAGGCGGGCTGGAAAACCATCTACATCCCCACCGTGCTGGCAACCGGACACGCGCCGGACACCGTGGAGGCGTACACGAAACAGCAACTGCGCTGGGCCACGGGCGGCTTCGAGATCCTGCTGCACAGCAACCCGCTCAGCCCGCGGCGCCGTCTCACCTTCGATCAGCGTCTGCAGTACCTGGTGACGGCATCCTTCTACCTCACCGGGATCGCGCCGCTGCTGCTGTTGTTGGTGCCACCGCTGGAGATCTACCTCGACCTGCGCCCGATGAACCTCTCCACCACGGTGGTGACCTGGCTGCTGTACTACGCGGGTTTCTACCTGATGCAGGTGCTTCTGGCGTTCTACACGATGGGCTCGTTCCGCTGGGAGACCCTGATGCTCGCCACGGCGTCGTTCCCCATCTACGTGGCCGCGCTGATGAACGTCCTGGTCGGCAAGGAACAGCACTGGAGCGCCACGGGCAACCGGTCCCGGGTGAGATCGCCGTTCAACTTCATGATCCCGCAGGTGCTCTTCTTCGTATTCCTCCTGCTCACCTCGGTGGTGGCGGTGTGGCGTGACCTCTCGATCGGCACCCTCACCCTGGCCACGGCCTGGAATGTGACCAACACTCTCATCCTGGGCACTTTCGTCGGCACGGCAATGCACGAGGCGCACCTGGCACGACGCACCCGCGCCCTGACCCGAAGGATGGTGTCCTGATGACCTGGGCCAACCGGTTCAAGCTCTTCTTCGGACTCGTCGTCGTCGTCGGCGTCGTCGCGGTCCTCACGCTCGTCTTCAACCAGCGGCAGGCCCAGGTGATGAGCGCCTCCGCCTCGATTCAGGCGGCGGAGTATCCGGTGGGCTCCGACTATGGCGGAACCGTCATGGAGCGACTCGTCGAGGACGGCGACCAGGTGCGGGCGGGTCAGGCGCTGTTCACCCTGCAGAGCCCCACCCTGCAGGCCGACCTTGCCGAAGGGCTGGTCACCGTCGACAGCGTGGCCTACTCGGTGGCCGAGGACGGCGTGCTCACCCTGACCGCCGCCGTCGACGGCACCCTCACCGACGTCAGCACCGAGCGCGGCTCCTTCGTGCAGGCCGGGCAGGTGCTCGCCGTCATCGACCAGGCCGGGTCCCTGTTCGTGTCGGCCGATTTCCTCCTCACCAGCGGCGACTACGCGCGGATCGAACCCGGCGCCGCCGTCGACATCGTGCTGCCGAACCAGACCAGGGTGGCCGGGACCATGGACACCCTGGACGTGCAGACGGCGAACGGCCATGCCGAGACCACGGCCAGGGTCCTGAGCCCGGACCTGGTCGACGGCGCCGCGAACGGGCTCATCGCACCCGGCACCCCGGTCACGGCGACGATAGAACTGCGCGACGACGGCCTCCTCGCCGGCGCCAGCGACGGCCTGTTCGGGTTCCTCCGGACGATCGGGCTGTGATCGTGCAGAGAACACCGCGCATCCTCGCCGTCGCCACCTGCCTCGTGATCGCTGCCGCGCTCACCGCGTGCACCACGACGGATGCCGTTGAACCGGTCGACACCGAGGCCTCGACCCCCGGCGCGGCCATCTTCCCCGGCAACGAGGTCGCGCCGCTGGTCGACGCCCTTCCTCAGCAGAGTCTGAAGGCCCTGCCGACAGCGCGCCTGTCCGACGGGCTCATCCCGCCGACCAACCGGTGGTTCTCCGGCCTGGTTTTCGGCGAGGAATCGATGCCGGTGTTCCCGCTGCCCCTCTCCTTCCAACTGAGCGACTCCGGCTTCGGCTTCGGACTGCCGGAGGTGTCCGCGGACACCAACGTGATCAGGGGCGGCTTCGCGGGTCAGATCGGCGTGCAGGTCGGCGACGGCGACGGGCTGGAGCAGGCGGTGACCGCCTACGACGAAGCATCCGTCACGATCGGCCAGTCCATCGACGGCGCCACGGTCGGCAGCACGGTGATCGCCGAGGGGTCGCCGTTCGTGTCCTTCGCTGCCGCTGCGGACGTCGCCCTCACCATGCCGACAGCCTTCAGCGAAGCCGAAAAGGGCGTGTGGAGTGTCGACGTGGCCGGCAGCACCTACGGCATGGTCAGTGCGGGAACACTTTCGTCCGGCACCGACCTGTCCCTCACGGCCGGCCAATCCGTGACCTGGTTTGCACTGCCGGACAGCGGCACGCTCACGGCCTTCGCCGAAGCGGCCCGGCACCCGGTCATCGGCACCAGCGTCGAGTACGGCGCCGGCACGGATACGGCCACCACGACCATCCACTACGACACCGGCGACGGCGGCGACACCCTGATCGCCGCGCTGCCGCACCAGGCACAGGGTCTCGCCGACGGTGCGTCGTGCACCGCGGGGGAGTACCCGAGCATCTACGGTGCGCTCACGGTGTGCGAGGGCCGGCAGCTGAGCTGGTCGGTGCCCGCGGTCGCTCCCAGCGGCGCCCTGGACCTCTCGGCTCTCGGTGACGAGGACCGCGCCGCGCTGGCCGACCAGGTGCGAGCTGATGTGGCGGCCACCACGACCTTCGCCGCCGACACCTACTTCGGCGGCAAGTCCCTCTACCGGGCCGCGAACCTGCTCGAGGTGGCCCGGCAGGTGGGTGCCGATGATGCGGTGGCCACGCTCACCGACCGGCTCAGCACCGCCCTCGACGACTGGACGGACCCCGACGCCTGTGCCCAGCGCACCGAACGGTGCTTCGTCTACGACCCGGACGCGAAGGGGATCGTGGGCCTGGCCACGTCGTTCGGCTCCGAGGAGTTCAACGACCACCACTTCCACTACGGTTACTTCTTCTATGCCGCGGCGGTGGTCGCGGCCGACGATCCCGAGGCCGCACAGCGCTGGGCGCCGGTGCTGAATCTGCTCGCCGCCGACCTCGCCACCAGCGGCGGCAGCGAGTACTTCCCGGACCGAAGGGTGTTCGACGCCTACGCCGGCCACTCCTGGGCCAGCGGCACCTCGCCGTTCGGCGACGGGAACAACCAGGAATCCAGTTCAGAGGCCGTGACCGCGTGGAACGGACTGGCGCTCTGGGCCGCCGCCAGTGACCAGGCCGACCTCGCGGCCGAGGCCGAGTGGATGCTCTCCAGTGAGGCGGCCTCGTCCCGTGCCTACTGGACCGACTTCGACCTCGACGACCCGGTCTATGCGGGCTTCGACCACACCGTCACGTCGCTGGTCTGGGGCGGTAAGCGCGACTACGCCACCTGGTTCAGCGCCGAGCCCAGCGCCATGCTGGGCATCCTGGTGCTGCCGATGAGCCCGGTCGCCGGCTACCTCGGCGGCGACCCCGACAGGGTGAGCGCCAACCTCGCCGACGCCCTGCCGGAAGGCAACTACGACGTGATGTTCGGCGACTACCTACTGATGTACGCCGGCCTGCGCGGCCCCGAGGCCGCATCCGACGCCCTGACCGCGGCGGCGAGCCTGCCGGAGGAGCGGATCGACGACGGCAACAGCCGCGCCTACCTGATGGCCTGGCTGATGCGGTGGAGGACTCCTCCGGCCGGATAGGGGAGGATTGGGGGATCATGGCAACCCTCACCGCCCTCCCGCACAACACCGATCCCGACCAGCTTTTCGAGGCCTTCGAAGCGTGGGCAGCGGATGCGGGCCTCCGGCTCTACCCGGCGCAGGAGGAAGCTGTCATCGAGATCGTGTCGGGCGCGAACCTGATCCTGTCCACCCCGACCGGCACCGGCAAGTCCCTGGTGGCGATCGGGGCGCATTTCGCCGCCCTCTCGGCCGGCAAGCGCACCTTCTACACGGCCCCGATCAAGGCGCTGGTGAGCGAGAAGTTCTTCGCCCTGGTGGAGATCTTCGGCGCCGAGAACGTGGGCATGATGACCGGCGACTCGTCGGTCAACTCCGACGCCCCGATCATCTGCTGCACCGCCGAGATCCTGGCCAACCTGGCGCTCCGGAACGGCGAGGACACCCCGGTCGACCAGGTCGTGATGGACGAGTTCCACTTCTACTCCGACCCCGACCGCGGCTGGGCCTGGCAGGTGCCATTGCTGCTCTTGCCGCGGGTGCAGTTCATCCTGATGTCGGCCACCCTCGGCGACGTCACCGACATCGCCGCCGACCTGTCCCGCCGCACCAACCGGGACACCGCCGTGGTCACCGGTGTGGAGCGCCCGGTGCCGCTGCACTACTTCTACGAGACCACGCCCGTGCACGAGACCGTGGAGGACCTGATCAAGACCGGCCAGGCGCCGGTGTACATCGTGCACTTCGCCCAGGCGGCCGCCCTGGAACGCGCCCAGGCGCTCTCCAGCGTGAAGGTGGTCACCAAGGAGCAGAAGGAGGCCATCGCCGAACTCATCGGCGAGTTCAGGTTCACCACCAGCTTCGGCAAGACCCTCTCCAGGCTGATCAGGATGGGCATCGGCGTGCACCACGCCGGCATGCTGCCCAAGTACCGCCGGCTGGTGGAGCAGCTCGCCCAGCGCGGCCTGCTGCGGGTGATCTGCGGCACCGACACCCTCGGCGTGGGCATCAACGTGCCGATCCGCAGCGTGCTGTTCACCGCCCTGACCAAGTACGACGGCGTCAAAATGCGCCAGCTCAACGCCCGCGAGTTCCACCAGATCGCCGGGCGGGCCGGCCGGGCCGGCTTCGACACCGCCGGCACCGTGATGATCCAGGCGCCCGACCACGAGACCGAGAACCTCAAGGCCATCCAGAAGGCCGGTGACGACCCGAAGAAGAAGCGCAAGATCATCCGCAAGCGCGCCCCGGAGGGGTTCGTATCCTGGGGCGAGCCGTCGTTCAGGCGCCTCGTCGACGCCGAGCCGGAGACCCTCACCTCGAGCATGCAGATGACCAGCGCCATGCTGATCAACGTGATCGCCCGCGGCGGCGACGCTTTCGCGAACGTGTACTCGCTGGTGTTCGACAACCACGAGCCGTGGAAACGTCAGCTCGCCCACGCTCGCCGGGCCCTCGGGATCTACAAGACCCTGCGTGCGGCCGGGATCGTGGAGCAGGGTGCGGACGGCAGCATCCGTTTGACCGTCGATTTGCAGGCGAACTTCGCGCTCAACCAGCCGCTGTCGCCGTTCGCGCTTGCCGCGTTCGACCTGCTCGACATCGAGGCGCCCACCTACGCCCTCGACATGATCTCGGTGCTGGAGTCCACCCTCGACGACCCGCGGCCGGTGCTGATGGGTCAGCAGTTCGCCGCCCGCGGTGAGGCCGTGAACGCGATGAAGCAGGAGGGCATCGAGTACGACCAGCGGATGGAGCTGCTCGAGGAGATCACCTGGCCCAAGCCCCTGGACGAGCTGCTCAGCTACGCGTTCGAGACCTACAAGCAGTCCCAGCCCTGGATCGCCGACTTCCCGCTGCGGCCCAAGACCGTGGTGCGTGACATGTACGAGCGGGCCATGTCGTTCGGCGAGTTCGTGGCCTACTACAAGCTCGCACGCAGCGAGGGTGTGGTGCTGCGTTACCTCTCGGATGCCTACCGGGCCGCCCGGCAGACCATCCCCGACGAGGCCAAGACCGAAGACCTTCTCGACCTGATCGAGTGGCTCGGCGAGCTCGTGCGGCAGGTGGACTCCAGTCTGCTCGACGAGTGGGAGGAACTCATCCACCCCGACCTGGCCGCGCACGAGTCGACGGCGCACGCCGTGGTGCCGCCCGCGCCGCACCGGCTCACCACCAACACCCGGGCATTCCGGATCCTGGTGCGGAACGAACTTTTCCGCCGGGTGCAGCTGGCCGCGCTGGAGAATTACGACGCCCTCGGCGACCTCGACCGCGACAGCGGTTTCGGGGCAGATGCCTGGGCCGACGCCATGGACGGCTACTACGCCGATCATGACGAACTGCTGGCCGGGGCGAATGCCCGCGGCGCCGGACTGCTCATCCTCGACGAGGGTGCCACTGTGTGGACCGCCCGGCAGATCTTCGACGACCCGGCCGGCGACCACGACTGGGGCATCAGCGCCATGATCGACCTCGCCGAGTCCGACGAACTGGGAGTGCCGGCGTTGACGGTGACCGGGATCAACCGGCTCTAGCCGCCGGTCCCGCTCCTCGCCCGCTCCTCACCGCGCCCAACTGTTCCCGAAGCGGACAAGTGCGCCCGGTGTGCCGGGTGCAATTGCCCGGAACGGGAACAGTTGTGGGCGGGAGGGCGCCCGAACCGGCGTAACCTCGGGCCATGGCCACTTCAGACAACCAGCCGGAAACCCCGATCATGACGCCGAAGCCGGCACCCAAGCCGGGCCCGCGGCCCGGTCCGGGACCGCAGCACGGCGCCCAGCCGAATTCGGCGGCCACCGGGGGAACGCCTACCCCGCGGACCGGCCCGATCCGCGCGGCCGTCATCGGCTTCGGGCTCTCCGGCCGGGTCTTCCACGCACCGTTCCTCGCGGCCAACCCCGACTTCTCGCTCGAGGCCATCGTGACCGGCGACCCCGATCGGGGCGCCAAGGCCATCGAGAGCTACCCGGGGGTGCGGATCGTACCCACCGCCGAGGCGCTGTTCGCTCAGGCGGCCGACCTCGACCTCGTGATCATCGGCACCCCGCCGGACACCCATGTGGCGCTGGCCAACGCCGCCCTCGATGCGGGCCTCGCCGTGGTCATCGACAAGCCGTTCGCGGTGGATTCCGAGCAGGGCTGGGCGCTGCTGAACCGGGCCGAGAGCCTGGGGCTTCCGCTCACGGTGTTCCAGAACCGACGCTGGGACGGTGACTTCCTCACCCTTCAAGCGCTCCTGGCCGATGGCGCCCTCGGCGACGTCTACAGATTCGAGTCCAGGTTTGAGTTCTTCAAGCCCGGCACCCCGCGAAGCTGGAAGGCCGGGGCGACCCCGGCCGCGGGCGGCGGCGTGCTCTATGACCTCGGCGCGCACCTGATCGACCAGGCCGTGCTGCTCTTCGGCCCGGTCGATGACTTCACCGCCGAACTGTCCACCCGCCGGCCGGGCGGCGCCGCCGACGACGATTCGTTTGTGTCGCTGCACCATGGCTCCGGGGTGCGTTCGCACCTCTGGGTAAGCTCGTTCGCGGCCCAGACCGGCCCACGGTTCAGGGTGCTCGGCTCGGCCGCGGGGTACACCAAATGGGGAGTGGACGGCCAGGAGGCCGCCATCCAGGCCGGCAACCTGCCCAGCGACGCCGACTTCGGCCTCGAACCGGAAGCCACCTGGGGCCGGCTCGGCGCCGACGGCGCCAGCCAGGTCGTGCCGACCCAGCGCGGCCAGTACACGGCCTTCTACGAGGGCCTGGCGAATGCGCTGTTGCGCGGAGCGCCATTGCCGGTCAACGCTGTCGACTCGGCACACACCATCGAGCTGATCGAACGCATTCACGCGTCCGTGCGCTGACCCGCGCTTGTCACCGCCGGCCCGCGGGCTCAGCCGTTCTTGGTCCAGTCGAGGTTGATGACCTGGCGGAGGTAGATGTCCTCGCCGAGCCCGGCGACCTTCGGGTTCATGCGGAGGAGCTGCTGCATCGGCAGGTCGAAGCGCTGGGCGATATCGAAGAACGAATCGCCCTCGATGACCGTGTAGCTGATCGGGTTGCCGGCGCCGTCGTATTCCGGCGCGGCCTGGGCGCCGGGAATCGCGCCGAGGTCAACGGCGGGGCCCTCCGGAATGGGCTCGGCCGGCACCTCGGGGTTTGCGGTGAGCTCCGGCGCGGGCGCCTCGGCCACCGGCGTCGGGGTCGGGGTCGGTGTGGGCGTGGGCGTCGGCGTGGGGGTCGGTGTTTGGGTGACCACGACAGTCGCCGTCACCACCGGTGCGGGCGCGGCGGCGCAGCCGGCCAAGGCCAGGCCACCGATCAGCATCACCGACAGCACGACGGCCCGTCGGGTCGGCCGGGTCTGGGCAGTGCGACGCGGTGCAGCTGGTCGCGGAACAGAGAGGCGCGGCGCGGCCGACTGCGGTGAACTGGTGAGATTGTTGATGGTGTACCCCCGAGAAGACAGTTTAGGTCAGGATTCTCCCGGCGCAGCCGGCGTGCTGTGCCTAATACGGGGGACACCGGGCCGCGTCGCCAGGTACCCGCTGGATATGATCGAGCCGGGGGAACCACGACACACCGACAGATTCTGCAGCGCCGGCGTGTGCTGGCCGCGGTCCTGGCCCTGGCCGGGGCATCCGCCGGGGCGCTCACGAAGGCTCTCACCGGCGACGCGGCCTGCTACGCCGGATACTACGGGGGCGGCGACCCGTGCGCCATCGAGACGAGCACGGATGCGGCAGGCACCGTAATCATCGCGCCCTCCCGCGATCTGGTTGCGGGGGAGAACATCATCATCGCGGTCGGCTTCACCCCCGGCATCATCATCGTGCAGTACACCCCGCCGGAGGATCTGTCGGTCATCCTCACTGCCCTGGGCCCCAAGCCGAAAAACGGTGCCAGGCTGCGGCTGGACACCACGGACCAGAAACTCGGCGACCGGCTCGAACGGTTGCGCGGTTCGATCACCGACCAGCGAGAAGGGCGCCAGGCAGCGGGACTACCTGCTGGGCCTGCGCGACTACCTGGTATTCCGGCGCGGGTGGCACCGCCGTGTTCACCCAGAACGTCGCCGGGTTCACCCGCTCGATAGGTCGGGTGAGCTTCGCCACAACACCGACGAAGAGTTCGGGGTCGGGTTCGGGGTCGTCACGGTCGGGCTCCGGCGGCAGCAGTTCCTCCGGAGGAACCTCAGGTGGCGGCTTCTCCGGCGGTGGTGGAGGCGGCGGTCGCTGACCCGAAAGGCCGGGCGCTCAGCACTCGATGACGTTGACCGCGAGGCCGCCCTCGCTGGTTTCCTTGTACTTGGTCATCATGTCCAGGCCGGTCTGTCGCATGGTCTCGATGACGGTGTCGAGCGAGACCAGATGGGTGCCGTCGCCGTGCAGGGCCAGCCGGGCTGCCGACACCGCCGTCGACGCGGCGATGGCGTTGCGTTCGATGCAGGGCACCTGAACGAGTCCACCGACAGGGTCGCAGGTCAGGCCGAGGTGGTGCTCCATCGCGATCTCCGCCGCGTTCTCCACCTGGCGGGGCGTGCCGCCGAGCACCGCGCAGAGCGCCCCCGCGGCCATGGCGCAGGCCGAGCCGACCTCGGCCTGGCAGCCGCCCTCGGCGCCGGAGATGGAGGCGTTCGCCTTGACCAGCGAGCCGATCGCCACCGCGGTGAGCAGGAACCGACGGATGCCGGCCGCGCTCGCGCCGGGCACAAAACGCAGGTAGTAGTGGGCGACGGCGGGGATGATGCCCGCGGCGCCGTTGGTGGGCGCCGTCACGACGCGGCCGCCGGACGCGTTCTCCTCGTTGACCGCGAGGGCGAAGGCGTGCAGCCACTCGGTCGAGGTGTCCCGCTCGCGTTGCTGCAGACCGTCGTATTCCTCCAGCTGCATACGGATGGCGGAGGCGCGGCGTTTGACGCCGAGACCGCCGGGCAGGGTGCCGTCCACGCGCAGGCCCGCCTCGACGCAGGCGTGCATGGCAGCCCAGATAGCGTCCAACCCGGCATCCAACCCGTCGGCGCCGTGGATGGCTTCCTCGTTGGCGCGCGCGACATCGCAGATGCCGATGCCGTGGCTGTCGCAGAGCGCGAGCAGGGCGGCACTCGAGGCGTACGGCATCGGCTGGACCACCGTGGCTACAGGCCGGACCGGGTCGCCGTCGCGGCGGATGAAGCCGCCGCCGATGGAGTAGTAGGTCTCCTCGAGCAGCGCGGTGCCGCTCGAGTCGTCGTCCCAGGCCGACAGCGTCATCGCGTTGGGGTGTCCGGGCAGCCGGGTGCGTGGTTCGAAGACCACGTCGCTCTTCTGCACAGCAACCGGGTGGCTGCCGTTCAGGCGCAGGGTGGACCCGTCGGTGAGATCGACCCAGCTGTTGCGCACCTCGGCGGGGTCGCAGGTCTCCGGGGTGAGGCCCGCCAGGCCCGCCAAAATCGCGTCGGGCGTGCCGTGGCCGAGACCGGTGGAGCCGAGCGAGCCGAACAGCGAGCAGCGGATGCGGCGCACCTCGGGCAGCCGCCCGCTCTCGGCGAGGTGCTGGGCGAAGGCCAGGGCGGCCCGCATCGGGCCGACAGTGTGGGAACTGGATGGACCGATTCCGATGGAGAAGAGGTCGAGAGCCGATACGTACGCAGTCACCCGCTCTATCGTACGCGGGCGGCTACCTGATGGTCTTGCGCGCCGTGATCTGCCCGGTGTCGAAACCGAGCAGGTGCAGGCCGCCGTGGAAGCGGGCGTGCTCGATCTTGATGCAGCGGTCCATCACAATGGTGAGCCCCTTCGCCTCGCCGTACTCCGCGGCCTCCTGGTTCCAGATGCCCAGCTGCACCCACACCGTCGTGGCGCCCACGGCGAGGGCGTCGTCGATCACGGCGGGGATGTCGGCGGCCTTGCGGAAGACATCGACGATGTCGGGTACCTCGGGCAGCGACGCCAGGTCGGGGTAGGCCTTCTGGCCCAGGATGGTGTCGGCACGCGGATTGACGAAGTAGACCCTGTAGTCGCTCGACTGTTGCAGGTAGGTGCCCACGAAGTAGCTGGACCGGGCCGGGTTGGGGGAGGCACCCACGATGGCGATCGACTGTGCCCGCCGCAGGATGCCCAGGCGCGCCTTGGCGTCCGGGCCCTCCCAGGTGCGCTGGGTGCGCAGCAGCTTGGCCAGCGGCGAATTTGTGGGAACGCTGCAGCTCAAACCGTTCGTGAGCTGGACTGTCTCGGTGCTCATGAGCGTCCCCCCGCTGAGGCCTGGCTGAGCGCCTGGTCGAGATCGTAGATGATGTCGTCGACATCCTCGATGCCCACGCTGATGCGCACCAGGCCGGCCAGAACCCCGGCATCGGCGAGCTGCTGCTCGCTGAGCTGGGCGTGGGTGGTGGAGGCCGGGTGAATGACGAGGGTCTTGGCGTCGCCGATGTTGGCCAGGTGGCTGGCCAGGTCGACGGACTCGATGAAGGTACGACCGGCGTCGCGGCCGCCTTTGACGCCGAAGCTGAATACCGAGCCGGGGCCCTTGGGCAGGTATTTGAGGCCGCGCTCGTAGTGCGGGTGGCTGGGCAACCCGGCCCAGTTGACGAAGTCGACGCGCGGGTCGGCGTCCAGCCACTCGGCCACGATGCGGGCGTTGTTCACGTGCGCCTGCAGCCGGTAGGGCAGCGTCTCGACACCCTGGGCGAGCAGGAACGCGGAGTGCGGCGCGAGAACCGGCCCGATGTCGCGCAGCTGTTCGGCGCGGAGGCGGGTGAGGAAGGCGTACTCACCGAAGTTGCCCGACCACTCCAGGCCGCCGTAGCTGGACACCGGCTCGGTGAAGAGCGGGAACTTGTCGCTGTGCCAGTTGAACCGGCCGCTCTCCACGACCACGCCGCCGAGTGTGGTGCCGTGGCCGCCGAGGAACTTGGTGGCGGAGTGGATGACGATGTCGGCGCCCCACTCGATGGGCCGGCAGAGGTACGGCGTGGCGATGGTGGAGTCGATGATCAGCGGGATTCCGGCGGCGTGCGCCACCGCGGCGAGGCCCTCGATGTCGGCGACCTCACCGGACGGGTTGGCGACGGTCTCGGCGAAGATCAGCTTGGTCTTGTCGGTGATCGCGGCGGCGTAGTCGGCCGGGTCGGCGGATTGCACGAAGGTGGTCTCCACGCCGAAGCGGCGCAGGGTCACGTCGAGCTGGGTGATCGAACCGCCGTAGAGGTTGGCGCTGGAGACGATGTGGTCGCCGGCCCCGGCCAGGCTGGCGAAGGTGATGTACTGCGCGGCCAGGCCGGATGCCGTGGCGACGGCGCCCAGGCCCCCCTCGAGGCTCGCGATGCGCTCCTCGAACGCCGCCACGGTGGGGTTCGACAGCCGGGAGTAGACGTTGCCGTACTTCTGCAGCGCGAACCGGGCCGCGGCATCCGCGGTGTCGTCGAACACGAACGCGCTGGTCTGGTAGATGGGCAGGGCCCGGGCCCCGGTCACTGCGTCGGGGATGTTCCCGGCGTGGATTGCCCTGGTGGTGAAGCCGTACTCGCGATCTGCCATGCGGTTACGCTACTGGCCCGGCGCGGGACCGCGGGCGGAGTGGCGTAACAGTGCGCCACATGACCTCCGCCCGGCTTGCACAGCAGCGACCGTCAGCTGATGAGGACGGCGGCCAGAGCGAGCAGGGCGATCAGCAGCCAGGAGGCCAGGCCCACGCCGAGGGCCTTGCCGCCGGTGCGCAGGAGCTCGGACAGGCGCACCGCGGTGCCCAGGCCGAACAGCGCCATGGCCAGCAGCACCGTCTGTACCAGATCGATGGACTCGAGCACGGTGGCGGGCAGCGGAACGAAGGTGCGCACCAGCACCATGGCCAGGAACCCCGCGACGAACAGGGGAACCACCGGCGGCCGCCGGACCGTGCGATCGACGGTGCCCGCCCGCCGCCGCTCGTACACCGCCACGCCGGCCACGAGTGGCGCCAGCATCAGCACCCGGGTGAGCTTGACGACCACGGCCACGGCGAGGGCCGCCGACCCGGCGATCTGCGCCGTGGCGACCACCTGGCCCACATCGTGCACACCGGCGCCGACCCAGTGGCCGAACTGGAGGTCGGTCAGGCCCAGCGGATGCCAGAGCAACGGCAGCACGCCGATCGCGAGGGTGCCGCACAGGGTCACCAACGCCACCGGGGTGGCGGTCTCCTGGTCCTTGGCCTTGACCACGCCGCTCATCGCTCCGATCGCAGACGCGCCGCAGACGGCGAAGCCCGTGGCGATGAGCAACGGCTGGTGTCCGGGTAGGCCGACGCGGCGGCCGAGCCACAGGGTGCCGAAGAAGGTGAGCACCACGATGAGGACCGTGCTGGTGATGGTGACCCAGCCCAGACCGAGGATGTCGACCAGGCTGAGCTTGAGGCCCAGCAACACCACGCCCCGGCGCATCAGCCGGTGGGACGCCAGGGTCAGGCCGGGCGCGAGCATCCCGGTGACCGCCGGACGCAGCACGGGCAGCTGCCCCACCACGATGCCGAGCAGCACGGCCGCGGTCAGCAGCGGTACCGCGGGAAGCGCGGCGTGCACGCCCCACGCGACTAGCGCGGCCACCCCGGCCGCGCCCACTCCCCAGATCCACATTGGGTCAACTTTACCCATCGCCCGTGAAGCGTGAGAAAAGCCCCAAGAATCGAGGATTCTCGGGGCTTCTCTCTCAGTCCGAGAGGAGGGTCAGCGGTGGTGGAAGCGCTGCACCATCGGGCAGTCGAACGGGTCACGGGCGGCCAGGCCCACCTTGTTGAGGTAGGCGACCACGATGCCGTAGGACTCGAACAGTCCGGTCTCGGTGTAGAGGATCTTGTTGGACTGGCAATATTCCTTGGTGATCTCCTGCGCCTTCTTCAGGTGCGGGCGGGCCATGTTCGGGAACAGGTGGTGCTCGACCTGGTAGTTCAGGCCGCCCATGAAGGTGTCCATGAGGGTGCCGCCTCGGATGTTGCGCGACGTGAGCACCTGGCGGCGCAGGAAGTCGACCTTGCTCTCGTGTGGCAGCTGCGGCATGCCCTTGTGGTTGGGGGCGAAGGAGGCGCCCATGTAGACGCCGAACACGGCCATCTGCACGCCGACGAAGGCGAACGCCATGCCCAGCGGCAGGAAGTAGAAGATGACGGCGAGGTAGATCACGATGCGGCTGGTGAGCATGCTGATCTCGAGCCAACGCTTGTCGACCTTGCCCTTGCCGAAGACCGTCTTGAAGCCCTGGATGTGCAGGTTGATGCCCTCGAGGGTGAGCATCGGGAAGAACAGGTACCCCTGCTTGCGGGTCATGAACGAGGTGATCCAGTTGACCTTCGCGGCGTCTTCCTCGCGGAACACAATGAAGTCGGGGTCGATGTCGGGGTCCTTGCCGACCACGTTCGGGTTGGCGTGGTGGCGGCTGTGCTTGGTCATCCACCAGGCGTAGCTGATGCCGACGAAGAGGTTGGCGAGGACACGGCCGGCCCTGTCGTTGGCGGGGCCGGACTGGAAGACCTGGCGGTGCGACGCCTCGTGGGCGAGGAACGCGAACTGGGTGAGGATGATGCCGAGTACGCCGGCGATGATCAGCTGGTACCAGGAGTCGCCGAGCAGCACGAAGCCGACGCCGAGGCCGATGGTGATCAGGACCAGGGCGGCGAAGACGCCCCAGTAGAAGCCGGTGCGGCGGCCGAGCAGGCCGAGATTCCGCACGGTGTGCAGCAGGGAGGAGTACTCGGTGGTGGGGTTCTGGGAGTCGCCACCCTTGCGGGTGCGGACAATACGCACCGTGGGTGCGGCAGATGCTTCCGACATGAGGCCTTTGGTTTGTATCTGGACTTCTCAGTCGGTTGTAGAGCAATCACTCGTCAAGCAGATAACGGCCATCCTACGGGTTCGAGACCCGAAAATAGCGTGAATTCACACGCCTTTAACAGGGGATGTATTCCAATTTTGGCATATGTTCGAGGCTGGGAATGTGTTGCAATCACAGCGTTAATGCTGGTCAGCGCCAGCTCGGCAGCCAGATGTGCGCCTGCCAGAAAGCGAACGGAACCTGGGCACCGGTCCAGAGCGGGAAGTAGTAGGCGCTCACTATCGTGGCCAGGGCCAGGAACACCGCCACGATCGCCCGACCGGATCCATTCTTGATCAGCAGAGAGATCACCAGGGTCAGCCCGAGGATCAAGTACGGCTCGAACGCGATCGTATAGAACTGGAACACCGTGCGGTTCAGGTACATCAGCCAGGGCAGGTAACCGGCGACCATGCCCATCAGGATCAGGCCGACGCGCCACTCCCGGTACCGCACCAACCTGTAGACCAAATAGAGGATCGCGGCCGTCGCCGCCCACCAGATCAGCGGGTTGGCGATGCCGGTGATGGCCTCGGAGCAGGTGGCATAACCACAGCCGTTCTCGCCCAGGGACGAGCCCTGGTAGTACATGCTCGTCGGCCGGCTCATCAGCAGCCAGGTAAGCGGGTTCGCCTGGTACGGATGCGGGGTCACCAGGCCAACGTGGTAGCCGTAGGCGGCCGATTGGTAGTGCCAGAAGCTCTGCAGGCTGTGCGGAACCCAGGCCAGAGCCCCGGTCCAGGCTTGTCCGGCCTGATCGGCCCAGTCCCGGTAGTAGCCGCCGCGGGTGACGAACCAGCCGGTCCAGGAGACCAGGAAGGTCAGCGCCGCCACGGGAACCAGGAGCAGGAAGGTCACCGGCCCCTGCTTGAGGATCGCTCCGCTGGCCCAGAACGGCAGCCCGGCCCGGCGGCGGGCGAGCGCGTCGACCACCACGAGGTAGATGCCGAAGGCGGCCAGGAAATAGGCCCCAGACCACTTCACCGAACAGGCCAGCCCGAAGGCCAGGCCCGCGGCCAGCACCCACGGCCGCCACCAGAGCGTGGGGCCCCAGGTGGGGTCGACCTCGTTGTCCCGTTTCTCGTTCAGCCACGCCCCGAGCCTGGCCCGGTGGTGGTCCCGGTCCATCAGCACCGCGCCGAAGCCGAGGAGGGCGAAGAACATCACGTAGTTGTCGAGCAGGGCGACCCGGCTCATCACGATCGCGTTGCCGTCGATGGCGAAGAGGAAACCGGCGATCGTACTCAGCAACACCGAGCCGAACAGCTTCTGGGCGATGAGCATGAGCAGCACGACGGCGAGCACCCCGACCAGCGCCGTGACGACCCGCCAACCGAACGGGTTATCGGCGCCGAAGACCGCCATCCCCAGGGCGATGAGCCATTTGCCGAGCGGCGGATGCACCACGAACGACGGGGCGGTACCGAAGATATTGCTCTGCCCCGCCGCGAACAGGGCGTCGGCGCCATCCGGCCAGGTGGACTCGTAACCGTTGTTGAACAGGCTCCAGGCGTCCTTCACATAGAAGGTCTCGTCGAACACCAGGGTGCCGGGGTGGCCGAGGTTCCAGAACCGTAAGCCCGCGGCCAGCAGAACCACCAGTGCCGGCCCGGCCAGGCGAACCCACCGGTTGCCCCACAGGGCACTCCAACGCTCGGTCACACGGGCGGTCGCAACGGGGGTGAGGAGCACCTGACCATCGTAGTGAGCCACTGCTGCGTGACTGTGCTGCGAGACTGGGACCATGATCATTCTGGCTGCCACGCCCATCGGAAACCTCGGGGACGCCTCGACCCGCCTGATCGAGGCGCTGCGTACCAGCACCGTCATCGCCGCCGAGGACACCCGGGTGACGGTGCACCTGCTCAAGGCCCTCGGCGTGGAGAACCGGCCCCGTCTGATCGCCCTGCACGACCACAACGAACGGGGCAAGGCCGCCGAACTCGTCGAACTCGCCCGCGACACCGACCTGCTCGTGCTCAGCGACGCGGGCATGCCCACGGTCTCCGACCCCGGCTTCCACCTGGTGGATGCCGCGATCGCCGCCGGTGTGACCGTCACCGCGCTGCCCGGACCGTCGGCCGTGCTCACCGCGCTGGCCGTCTCCGGCCTGCCCACCGACAGGTTCACCTTCGAGGGCTTCCTGCCCCGCAAACACGGTGAGCGGATGCAGGCGCTGCGCGAGGTGGCCACCGAACGCCGCACCATGGTCTTCTTCGAATCACCCAACCGGCTTGCCGCGTCGCTCACCGACCTCGCCGTCGCGCTCGGCGGCGACCGCCGCGTGGTGGTCTGCCGGGAGCTGACCAAGTTCTACGAAGAGGTCAAGCGGGGCACCGCCGCCGAGCTGGCCGAGTGGGCCGCGGCGGGCGTCCGCGGCGAAATCTGCATCGTCGTCGCCGGGGCGACGCCGCGGGTGCTCGACCTGGCCACCGGCGTCGAGGAGGTTCTGGCGCTGGTCGCGGCCGGGGCTCGCCTGAAGGACGCAGCTGCCGACGTGTCAGCCGCATCCGGGCTCGGCAAGCGCGACCTGTACGAGGCCGCGCTCACCGGCAAGGCCGCCGGGACCGCCGCGCCGCGCCAGAAAGCCGCCCCGCAGCCCGAATTGCCGCTGGACTGAGCAATGGGCTGAGCCGGGCCGAGCTGCCGCGCGGCGTAACAGGGTCTGACGCCTACGCAGGCCCCCATAAGATATGAGCATGTCCGACGGCTCATCTTTTTACATCACCACGCCTATTTTCTATGTGAATGATGTCCCGCACATCGGGCACGCCTACACGGAGGTGGCCGCGGATGTGCTTGCCCGCTGGCACCGCCAGCGGGGGGAGGACACCTGGCTGCTCACCGGCACCGACGAGCACGGCCAGAAGATCCTGCGCACCGCCACCGCCAACGGCGTCACCCCCAAGGAGTGGGCCGACCGGCTGGTCGAGACCGCGTGGAAGCCGCTGCTGAAGACCGTCGATATCCGAAACGACGATTTCATCCGCACCACCGACGTCCGCCACGAGGAGAACGCGCAGAAGTTCCTGCAGCACCTCTTCGACGCCGGCCACATCTACACGGGCGAGTACGAGGGCTTCTACTGTGTGGGCTGTGAGGAGTACAAGCAGCCCGGCGACCTCGTGGCCGGCGCCGGCGAATACACCGGCCAGCAGGTCTGCGCCATCCACTCCATCCCCGTCGAGCTGCTCCACGAGAAGAACTACTTCTTCCGGATGAGCACCTTCACCGACCAGCTGTTGGCCATGTACGAGGCCAACCCCACCTTCATCCAGCCCGAATCGGCCCGCAACGAGGTCATCTCCTTCGTCAAGCAGGGCCTGAGCGACCTGTCGATCTCGCGGTCCAGCTTCGACTGGGGCATCAAGGTGCCGTGGGACGACAGCCACGTCGTCTACGTCTGGTTCGACGCCCTGCTCAACTACATCACCGCCGCCGGCTACGGCCAGGACGATGAGAAGTTCAGCCGGCTCTGGCCCGCCACGCACATCGTCGGCAAGGACATCCTGCGCTTCCACGCCGTCATCTGGCCCGCCATGCTGCTGGCCGCCGGGCTGCCGGTGCCCACCCAGGTCTTCGGTCACGGCTGGTTGCTCGTCGGCGGCGAGAAGATGAGCAAGTCCAAGCTCACCGGCATCGCCCCGAACCAGATCACCGACGTCTTCGGCTCCGACACGTTCCGGTACTACTTCATGCGCGCCATCAGCTTCGGCCAGGACGGCTCGTTCTCGTGGGAGGACCTGTCCGCGCGTTACCAGTCCGAGCTCGCCAATGGCTTCGGCAACCTGGCATCCCGCGTCATCGCCATGGTCGTGCGCTACTGCGACGGCGAGATCCCGGCCGGCGGTACGCCGCGTGACGCGGATACCGCCATCCGCGACACCGAAATTCGGGTCACCAAGACCGCCGACGCGGCCATCGACAGGCTCGCCCTGCACGAGGCCCTCGCCGCGGTGTGGGAGCTCGTCGACGAGCTCAACGGCTACATCACCACCCAGGAACCGTGGGCGCTGGCCAAGAACCCTGACGACCGCGAACGCCTCGAAACCGTGCTGCACACCGTGGTCCGCGGCCTCGGCACCCTCGCCGTGCTGCTCTCCCCGGTGACCCCGCAGGCCACCGCGACGCTATGGGCCGCCCTCGGCGGCACCGGCGACGTGCAGGACGCACAGATCGACCGGGCCTGGGAATGGACCGGCGGCAGCCACGTCTCGCCGCTAGCCGCCCTGTTCCCGCGCATCGAGGCCACTGTTGGCTAACGGTTCGGCCGACAGCACCCACATCCGCTCGCGCGAGGCCACCGCCGGCCGCGACCTGGTCTACCCGCCGGCGCCGGTGCCGCTGGTCGTTGGCGTCTACGACAACCACACCCACCTCGAAATCTCAGACGGAATCACGCCGCTCTCGGTGGCCGAGCAACTGGACCTGGCCTCCAGCGTTGGCGTCCGCGGCGTCATCCAGGTGGGCACCGACGTGGCCACCTCCCGCTGGTCCGCCGAGATGGCGGCCCATGAACCACGGATGCTCGCCGCCGTCGCCATCCACCCCAACGACACACCGGAGTTGGAGACCGCCGGCACCCTCGACGACGCCCTCGCGGTGATCGACGAGCTCGCCGCCCGCCCCAGGGTGGTCGCCATCGGCGAAACCGGGCTGGACTTCTACCGCACCGGCCCCGACGGCCGGGCGGCCCAGTTCCGGTCTTTCGAGGCGCACATCGAGATCGCCAAACGACACGGTCTCGCCCTGCAGATCCATGACCGGGACGCCCACGACGAGGTCGTCGCGACCCTGCTGAGGGTGGGAGCCCCCGAGCGCACGGTCTTCCATTGCTTCTCCGGCGACGCCGAACTGGCACGGCTGTGCGCCGACCAAGGCTGGTACATGTCGTTCGCCGGACCGGTGAGCTTCAAAAACGCCGCCACGCTGCGGGAGGCACTCGACGTCGCCCCTCGCGCCCTGCTGCTGGTGGAAACCGACGCGCCCTACCTCACGCCCACCCCGCACCGCGGTCGCCCCAACGCGCCCTACCTGCTGCCGCACACCCTGCGCGCCATGGCCGAGCACCTGCAGACGGATGTCGCGGTGCTCGCCGCCCAGATCACCTCGAACACCGAACTCGTCTACGGCCGCTGGGACGCGGAACCCGTGGTGTTGACCGACACCCCCCGAGACCCCCGCATCAGCCCGGCCGGAGGCCTCGCATGACCGACTCTGCCCACAACTCAGCCAAAGAACCGACCGCGCCCACCCTGCTCGGGCCGGCCGAGATCCGCGACCTCGCCGAGATGCTCGGGGTGAACCCGACCAAAAAGCTCGGCCAGAACTTCGTCATCGACGGCAACACCGTACGGCGGATCGTTAAGGTCGCCGCCGTGAAGCCCGGCGAAACCGTGGTGGAGGTGGGTCCAGGCCTGGGCTCGCTCACCCTGGGCATCCTCGAGGTGGGCGCCGCCGTCGTGGCCGTGGAGATCGACGACCGCCTCGCCGAGCAGCTGCCGCTGACCGTGCAGCTGATGCAGCCGGGCGCCGCGCTCACCGTCATCCGTGCCGACGCTCTGAAGATCGCCGAGCTGCCCGGCGACCCCACCCGCCTGGTGGCGAACCTGCCCTACAACGTGTCGGTGCCGGTGCTGCTGCACCTGCTCGAGCACTTCGCCTTCATCCGTGCCGGCGTGGTGATGGTGCAGGCCGAGGTGGGCGAGCGCCTCGCCGCCGCGCCGGGCTCGAAGATCTACGGCAGTCCCAGCGTCAAGGCCGCCTGGTACGGGCAGTTCCGCACCGCCGGCAAGGTGAGCCGGCAGGTCTTCTGGCCGGTCCCCAACGTCGATTCGATCCTCATCGCCTTCGAACGTCGTGCAGAGGAACTCGAATCCGAGGAACTGCGCCTGGCAACGTTTGCCCTGGTCGACGGTGCATTCCAGCAGCGCCGCAAGATGCTGCGCCAGTCGCTGTCGGGCGTGCTCGGCGACTCGGCCCAGGCGACGGACGTGCTCAGCAAGGCGGGCATCGACCCCACCGAGCGCGGCGAGCAGCTCACCGTCCACGACTTCCTGGCGATCGCCCGGGCCTGGCTGGCCTAGGTTAGGAACATGACCAACACGGCGACCTCACCGGTTGTGCATGCGCGGGCACCGGGCAAAATCAATGTCTTCCTCAAAGTGGGAGCCGTGATGGACGACGGCTACCACGATCTCGCCACGGCGTTCCAGGCCGTCTCCCTCTACGAAGACGTGCGTGCCTCGGCCTCCGACGACTTCAGCGTCGAGTTCACCGGCACCATCGACACGTCGAATTTGACCGTGGACGGCAGCAACCTGGCGATCAAGGCCGCCCGTGCGTTGGCCAGGGCCACCGGCTACACCGGCGGGGTGCACCTCGAAATCGACAAGAACGTGCCCATCGCCGGCGGCATGGGCGGCGGCTCTGCGGATGCCGCGGCCACGCTGCTCGCCTGCGACACGCTCTGGGGCACCGAGCTGAGCCGCGACGAGCTGCTGAAGATCGCGGCCACCCTCGGCGCGGATGTGCCGTTCGCGTTCACCGGCGGCACCGCCATCGGCACCGGCCGTGGTGACCAGCTCAGCCCCGCCCTGGCCAAGGGCACCTTCCACTGGGTGCTCGCCCTGGCCGAGTTCGGCATGTCGACACCCTCGGTCTACAACGAGCTCGACCGGCACCGCACCCGGCACGCCCAGGACATCTTCCCCGCCTCACAGCAGCCCACCGTGGATGCTGACGTGCTGCAGGCCCTGCGCGCGGGGGACCCGGCCATGCTCGCCGACACCTTGCACAACGACCTGCAGGCCCCGGCGCTGCAGCTGGCGCCGGGTCTGGGCCGGGTGCTCGAGCTCGGCGAGGCCAACGGCGCGCTGGCCGGCATTCTCTCGGGGTCAGGACCCACCGTGGCGTTCCTCGTGCCTGACCTGGACGCCGGCCTCGAACTGACGGTGGCGCTGAGCGCCGCCCGCCTGAACGTGGTGCGCGCCACCGGCCCCGTGCACGGCGCCCGAATCCTCACCTCCTAGCCCGCCCGCGCGGTACTGGCGCTCAGCTGCGGGGGATAGGCTCGAACCCTATGGCACATTTGCTCGGGGCCGAGTCCCTGCACCTTGAATTTCCCACCCGCGTCATCTTCGACAGCGTCACCGCCGGACTGAACGAGGGTGACCGCATTGGCATCGTCGGCCGTAATGGCGACGGCAAGTCCACCCTCCTGCGCCTGCTCGCCGGTCGCATGGAGCCGGATTCCGGCCGGGTGACCCGCCGACGCGGCGTCACCATCGGCGTCCTCGACCAGTCCGACGACCTCGTCAACGGCCAGACCGTGGGGCACACCATCGTCGGCGGCATCGACGAGCACGTCTGGGCGGGCGACTCGAAGGTGCGCGACGTGATCGCGGGCCTCGTGCGCGACATCCCCTGGGACACCCTCGTCGACGACCTCTCCGGTGGCCAGCGCCGCCGGGTGGCCCTCGCCCAGGTACTCATCGGCGACCACGACGTGGTCTTCCTCGATGAGCCCACCAACCACCTCGACGTCGAAGGCATCGCCTGGCTGGCCGGCCACCTCAAGAACCGGTGGGCCCAGAACTCCGGCGGCCTCGTGGTCGTCACCCACGACAGGTGGTTCCTCGACGAGGTCTGCAACATGACCTGGGAGGTGCACGACCGCCTGATCGAACCGTTCGAGGGTGGCTACGCCGCCTACATCCTGCAGCGCGTCGAGCGCGACCGGATGAGCGCCGTGATGGAGGGCAAACGCCAGAACCTGATGAAGAAGGAACTGGCCTGGCTGCGCCGCGGCGCTCCCGCCCGCACCGCCAAGCCCAAGTTCCGCATCGACGCCGCCAACGAACTGATCGAGAACGAGCCGCCGCCCCGCGACACCGTGTCGATGCAGTCGATGGCCATGCAGCGCCTCGGCAAGGATGTCGTCGACCTCGTCGATGTCTCCGTCACCTTCGGTGAGAAGACGGTGCTCAACAACATCACCTGGCTGATCGCACCGGGTGAACGCACCGGCATCCTCGGTGTCAACGGCGCCGGCAAGTCGACCCTGCTCAACCTCGTGGCCGGCACCCTCACGCCCGACAGTGGCAAGGTCAAGCGCGGCAAGACCATCAAGGTCGCCGTGCTCACCCAGCAGCTGTTCGAACTAGATGACATCCGCAATGACAGGGTCAGCGACGTCATCGCCCGCCAGCGCACCTCGTACATGGCCGGTGGCAAAGAGATCACGCCCGGCCAGATGCTCGAGCGGATGGGCTTCATGAGCGCGCAGCTCTCCACCCAGGTCAAGGACCTCTCCGGCGGCCAGAAGCGTCGCCTGCAGCTGCTGCTGATCGTGTTGGACGAGCCGAACGTGCTGATCCTCGACGAGCCCACCAACGACCTGGACACCGACATGCTCGCGGCCATGGAAGACCTGCTCGACTCCTTCCCCGGCACCCTGCTGGTGGTCTCGCACGACAGGTACTTGATCGAGCGCGTCACCGACAACCAGTACGCGGTCTCCGACGGCGGCTTCCACCACCTGCCAGGCGGTGTGGACCAGTACCTCGAGCTGCGCAAGCGCCAGGTCGCAGGCGGCTCCTTCACGGCGGATGCGGCGTCCCCGACGTCCGCCACCGCCAAGGGTTCCGGTAAGCCGGCGCTCGGCGGCGCCGAGCTGCGCAACGCCCAGAAGGAACTCGCCTCCATCGACCGCAAGGTCGCCAAGCAGCAGGCCAAGATCAAGGAACTCCATAACGCCCTCGCCGCGCACGACCAGAGCGACTACACGGGCCTGGGCAAACTGCAGGCCGAGGTTGCCGCGGCCGAAGACGCCGTCGCCGGCTTCGAAACCCGGTGGGTGGAACTCTCGGTGCTGCTCGAAAAATAGGTCACCGGCCTCACCACCGGCACCCCCCGGTTGCTCGACCCGCCGCCCGGCTCGCAGATTCTGTGACTGGGCGGCTTTCGTCGAAGTTCCTGTGACGTTTCGTGTCCGAGCGGCCAACGGCTCGACCGAGCTGCGGCTACCGTAGAAGAGTGCCACCCGACGCTGCGGCACAGAACCCCCACGCGAAGACTCCGTGGTTGCGCTGTGCCTGTGAACGCATCGTCGTGCGCGGGCGCACACACAGCGAACGAAACGTGGAGAACATCAGAGTGAAAAACATCACAACGAAGAAGAGCATCCTGGCAGCCCTGGCGCTCGGCGCCAGCGTGACCCTGCTCGCCGGCTGCGCCGGTGGCGCCGGCGGCAACGACGAGACCGTGAAAATCGGTGTTGTCGGGGCCAGCGACCCCTACTGGGCCGACTACACCGAGGCCGCCGCCGAAGAGGGCATCACCGTAGAGGTCGTCGACTTCGCCGACTACAACCAGCCCAACCCGGCGCTGACCAACGGTGACATCGATATGAACCAGTTCCAGCACCTGGTCTACCTGGCCGATTACAACGTCTCCAGCGGCGAAGACCTCACGCCCATCGGCGCGACGGCCATTTACCCGCTCGGCCTGTACTCCACCAAGGTCACCGACGTGGCCGACCTGGGCAAGGGCGACACCGTTGCCGTGCCCAACGACGCCAGCAACCTGGCCCGCGCGCTGCTCGTGCTGCAGAGCGCCGACCTGCTGACCCTCAAGGACGGCGGCACGATCTTCTCTACCCTCGACGACGTCGACACCGAGAAGTCCCTCGTCACCGTCACCGCGCTCGAGCCGTCCCTCACCGCGACGTCGCTGCCCGACGTGGATGCCGCGATCATCAACAACGACTTCGTGGAGAAGGCCGGCCTCAAGTTCGAGGACGCCCTCGTCAAGGACGATCCCTCCGACGAGTCCGCACTGCCCTACGTGAACGTGTTCGCCGTGCGCGCCGACGACAAGGACAACGAGACCTACGCCAAGCTCGTCGAGCTGTTCCAGACCACGACGACCGTCACCGACGGCCTGCTCGAGGTCTCCGGCAATTCCGCGGTCCTGGCCACCACGTCGCCCGCCGACCTGCAGGCCGCCCTGGCCACGGTCGAGAAGGACACCGCAGCACAGAAGTAGGCAGTCCCGGCCGGTCGCCCCTCCCCGTGAGGCGCGGCCGGCCTTTCCCCGTTCCAACCGAAGGATCTGCATGACCGTTTCAACCCCACTCGTAGAATTGCGCAACGTCAGCAAGGTGTACCCGGCCACCGTCAAGGGAGCCCCGGATGTGACGGCGATCGACGACGTGAGCATCAGAATCGACGCCGGCGACGTCTACGGCATCATCGGCTACTCGGGTGCCGGCAAGAGCACCCTGGTGCGCTTGGTGAATGTGCTCGAGCGGTCAACCGCGGGCCAGATCCTCATCGACGGTCGGGACGTCGCCCAGCTGCCCGAACGCGAACTGCGGCCGGTCCGGTTGGGTATCGGCATGATCTTCCAGCAGTTCAACCTGCTGAACTCCCGCACCGTGGCCCGGAATGTGGCGTATCCGCTCGAGGTGGCCGGTCGAGAGAAGGCCGAGCGCACCAAACGGGTCGCCGAGATGCTCGACTTCGTGGGACTGGCCGACAAGGCCGGCGCCTATCCCGACCAGCTCTCCGGCGGACAGAAGCAGCGGGTGGGCATCGCCCGTGCCCTCGCCTCATCGCCCGCGCTGCTGCTGGCCGATGAGGCCACCAGCGCCCTCGACCCCGAGACCACCCACGAGGTCCTCGAACTGCTCAAGCGGGTCAACCGCGAGTTCGGCGTCACCATCATCGTCATCACCCACGAGATGGATGTCATCCAGACGCTGGCCACCAAGGTCGCCGTGATGGACCAGGGTCGCATCATCGAACGCGGCGACGTGTTCGACGTGTTCTCGAACCCGCAGCAGGCCGCATCCGCTCGTTTCGTCTCAACGGTGGTGAAGGGGCTGCCGTCCAAGCCCGAGCTGGAGGTGCTCCGCGCCAGGCACACCGGCCGCATCGTGACCCTCGCGTTCCGCAGCGACACCGTCGACCAGACCCAGGTGTTCGGCGAACTGTCCCGCGACGGTATCGCCTTCCAGGTCGTCTACGGTGGCATCAACGAAATCCAGGGGCGCCCGTTCGGGCACCTCACCCTCGCGCTGACCGGCGACGACACGACCATCGACGCCGCACTCGACAGGGTGCGCGCGCTCACGACAGTCACCGAGGTGCGCTGACCATGGACGGACTCATCGATCTTCTGCCCCAGCTGTGGGTAGCCGCGTGGGAGACCCTGTACATCGTGGGCCTCACCCTGCTCCTGGGCGGGTTCGGCGGCCTGCTCGTGGGCCTCGGCCTCTACCTCACCCGGGCGGGCAGCATCCTGGCCAACCGAATGGTGTTCGGCGTGCTCAACGTTCTGGTCAACACCATCAGGCCCATCCCGTTCATCATCTTCCTGGCCGCCGTGCAACCGCTCACCCGCGCCGTGGTGGGCACCGGGATCGGCAACAACGCGATGATCTTCACGATCGCCCTCGCGGCCATGTTCGCGATGGCGCGCATCGTGGAGCAGAACCTGCTCACCGTGACGCCCGGTGTGATCGAAGCGGCCCGCAGCGTGGGCGCCGGCCCCGTGCGGATCATCTTCACGGTGCTGCTGCCCGAGGCTCTGGGCCCGCTGATCCTGGGCTACACGTTCATCTTCGTCGCGCTCGTGGACATGTCAGCGGTAGCCGGCTACGTCGGCGGCGGCGGACTGGGTGCGTTCGCGTTGCTCTACGGCTGGCGCCAGTTCGACCCCGTCGTCACCTGGGCCGCGGTGCTATTGATCGTTATCTTCGTGCAGGTTGTGCAGTTCCTCGGCAACCGACTGGCCCGCAAGGCGCTGCGCCGATAGGCACAGGGTTCGGTCAGGGAGCGTACACCTCTCGTTCAGTCAACTGACCGGTTACGGTCACCTCGTCCCACGAATGTTCTCGCTGAGGCCGGCCACGTCAGCGTTGTCATCACCGACACCCGCTGGGTTTGTCCTCGTACCGAGTCAATCCAGGGTTTCGAGGAGCAGCGTGTCAACGAGCGCCAGCGTGATCTTTTGCGCCTTCAGCTCGGCCGCTGACCCCCGATTGCAGGGTTGGCTGTCGTTTAGGCAACACCTGCAATCGGGCGAGGTCGGGCTTGCCCGCATCGTGCCGGTTCCACGCCGCGGCGGCGCGCGCGGCACGGTGGCCACCGACGGGTCCTGGTCGGCACACTCCGGGATCTGGCGTCTTCTCGCGTCGAACAGCCGGGAGTTGGGGCGCAGTTCCTCCGTGTATTCGTCCTTCGCCACGGCTCGGGCGCACGTGCTCGTGTTGCAGCTGGGGGTCGACCGGATGGCCATGCGCGCCGTGACCGGGCCGGTATCCGGAACCCACGGCTGGGTTGTGACCGTCGACGACGTCGCCGTGATGACGAGTGGACGGTGGTACGGAACGACGTCGGCCAGCCGGGATGCCTGCGCGGGCGCTCTGGCCGCCTTGCGCAGCGCAGTGGTGACGGCTGATCCTCGGCGAATGGTCGAGCCCGGAGCCCGCCGTTCCCGCCGGCCCCGTGGCGACGCAGAACTGACCGGCGTCTGGTGAGCGCCCGCCGGCGTTGGGCCGACTGGGTGCCCCTCGGCCTGTTCCTGGTCCTGACGGCCTGGCTGGTGGGGGGAGCCCTGCTGGAATCGGTGGGAGGTCCAGGGGCGTCCAGGACGGCTTGGTCGAGCAGTGCGGTCGAGTCGAGCAGTGCAGCTGCGCCGGCAGTATTGCTGCCTGCCCCGGCGCCAACGGAACCCGTCAGCCAGCCGGAGAACGTGGCCGTCGGCACTTCCGTCCTGGTCGGAGTCCCCGCTGCCGGCCTGGTGTCGGCGGACTGGGCCAGGGCGGCGGCATCGGCCACCGGCATCCCGCACAGGGCTCTGCTCGGGTACGCGGGCGCAGCACTGCGGCTGGCTAACGAACAGCCCGACTGTCGCCTGGGCTGGACTACCCTCGCGGCGCTGGGATCGATCGAATCCGACCACGGCAGCCACGACGGCTCAGCGATCGGCGCCGACGGCGTCGCGGCGCCGGGGATCTACGGGCCGCTGCTGGATGGGTCCGGTTACGACGTCTTCGTCGACACCGACGCCGGCCGCTGGGACGCCAATACCGAGTTCGACCGTGCCGTCGGCCCGCTCCAATTCATCCCGGCCACTTGGGACCGGTGGGGTGCGGACGGCAATGGCGACGGAACCGCCGACCCCCAACAGATCGACGACGCCGCGCTGGCGACCGGCCGGTACCTCTGCGACTCGGGCGACCTCTCGGCCGCGACGGCCTGGCGGGCGGCCGTCTACTCGTACAACCACGTCGAGAGCTACGTCGATTCCGTCGCCGTGGCGGCGAACGGCTACGCAGCGCGGATGCCGTGAACCGGCTGTCCGGCCCGGTCGCCGGCCTGATCTCCGAGCGCTACAGGCTGGGCGCGCTGCTCGGCACGGGCGGATCCGCGTCGGTTTTCGCCGCAGTCGACACCCGTTCCGGCGACACCATCGCGCTCAAGATCCTGCATCCGGTGTTGTCCAGCTCCCCGAGGCTCCGGGAGGCGTTTTTCCGGGAGGCCCGTGCGGCGGCCTCGGTCCGGCACCCGAACATCGTGGCTGTCCTCGACGTGGGCGTGCACGACGATGCCGCCGAGCCGCTCGCCTGGATCGCCCTGGATCTCGCACCGGGCGAGAGCCTCGCCGAGCACGTCGGACGCACCGGCCCGCTGCCGGTCCCGGATGCCCTCACGGTCGCTCTAGCCGTGCTGCAGGCGCTGGCCGCAGCCCACGCCGCCGGGCTGATCCACCGCGACGTATCACCGGCGAACATCATGATCGCACCCGGCGGCGATGGCCGACTCGATATAGCTGGCGTACGACTGCTCGATTTCGGCCTGCGGATGCGGCCGGCCGGGTGGCGGTCGGGTCGGACGTGCTGGGCAGCGAACCGGCAGACGGCCACGATCCGGATGCCGACGCGGACCGGCCCGTGGGCGTGCTGGGCAGTGTCAACTACCTCTCACCCGAGCAGGCCGCCGGTGTTCCCGTCGACGAGCGCGGTGACCTCTACCAGCTGGGCGGGGTGTTGTACTTCGCGCTGACCGGGGAGGCGCCCTATGTCCGCGACACCGTGGCCGCGGTGATGCGCGCCCACGCGCTCGCACCGCCACCGGTTCCGTCGGTGGCACGGGCCGGCATCCCTCGGGGCGTCGACCGGATCGTGGTGCGGGCGCTGCTCAAGCACCGGGAGGACAGGTTCGCCTCCGCGGCTGAGATGCGGAACGCCATTCTGGCCCTGACACCGCCCGCGCCAGCCGATACCGGTTTCGGCGACGACCGCACTCGCCGGTTCGACCGCCTGGTTGACGGGCTGCCCCACGCCGTCATCGATCCCGGCCGCACCACCGTGCTGCCGCGCACCGCGCAACGTCCGCCGGGTGGGGCGACGGCCGGGTCGGTCACCGGTTCCGCGGCCGGATCGCCCGCCGTGCCTCGGCCCGGACCCCGGCGACCGGGCGGAGGGAAGGCGGGCGGCTGGGTCGCCCTGGTGCTCGTCACGGTGGTGATCGCGGCAGGCTGGGTGGCGGCCGCCGGCGGTTCTGCCCGGTCGTTCGTGGCCGTGAGCAGCACGCCATCGGCGACCGCTGCGGAGGTCAGCACCGACATGTCGACGGCACCCCCAGCGCCGGTCGATGCCCCATCCCCATCGGTCCAGGTGCCCGAGCTCACCATCATGCCGCTCGGCGAGGCCCGCGCTGCCCTCGAGGCCGCCGGTCTCCGTCTGGGCAGCCTGACACCGGCGGATTCGGTACGGACCGGCGACACCGTTCTCGCCCTTGAGCCGGGGCCAGGGTCGTGGCTGAACGCGGGGGACACCGTCAACCTGGTGGTGGCGTCCGGCTCGAACAGCGTTCCCGCCACCGTCGGGCTTGCCTCGGCTGAGGCTGTGGCTGCGCTGCAGAACGCGGGATTCGTCGCCGTCGTCGAGACCCGCGTCGACGGGGATACGGTGCCTGGCACGGTGCTCGCGAGCCATCCGGACACGGCAGCGGTGCTGCGCCTCGGAACGAGCGTGACGATCACCGTGGCCGCCGCGGCCCCGGTCCATCCGACGCCCACGCCGTCGTCGTCGCCGGGCCCGAGCAACACGCCCACGGACAGCGCACCGCCGGCTCCGTCGCCCTGAGCGTCGACCGGCGCCAAGTCAACACACCGTGTCCATGGCTCGGTAGCGAAACCGACTCCGCGAATTCACCCGGCAACCCAAACATATGTTTCGGACGTGCGGCCGCTTACCCGGTCCGCACGGCCCTGCCCACGTTTTCCCCCCTGTCGCTCCCGAGGACACCCATGCCACGCACGATCAATGCTTCTCTGTCTGCGCGCCCCGCGCCGGACACCGAAGCGTTCCCCTTCGAGAAGGAACGTCGGCGCACGCTGGTGTCCCGGCCGTCGGTGTCGGACTCCGTGTTTCGTTCGGTGGCGTTCGCCGCCGGTGGCATCACCGTCGCGATCATGCTCGCCGTGGGGGTCTTCCTCTCGATCCGGGCCTCTGACGCCCTCGGCGTCGCGGGCTTCTCGTTCCTCACCGAACAGGAATGGTCACCGGAGTCCCAGTCCTTCGGCATCGCCTCTGTGCTCTTCGGCACCATCACGATCGCCCTCATCGCCATGTGTGTCGCGGTGCCGCTCGCGCTGGGCACCGCGCTGCTCATCTCCGAGGTCGCCCAGGGCCGGTTGCGGTCCACCCTGGTCACCCTCGTCGACCTGATGGCCGCCGTGCCGAGCGTGGTCTTCGGGCTCTGGGGAGTCTTCTTCCTGCAAGCCAACGTCATCCCGGTGGCCAGCTGGATCTCGACCTACTTCGGCTGGATCCCGTTCTTCAGGGTCTCGGATGCGTCCGGCGATGCCCTCACCGACGCCAGCGCCTTCACCTCCTCGGCGTTCATCGCCGGCATCGTCGTCGGGCTGATGGTGGTGCCCACCCAGACTTCGGTCATGCGCGAGGCCTTCTCCCAGGCCCCGATCGGGGAACGCGAGGCGGCGTTCGCCCTCGGGTCGACCCGCTGGGGCATGATCCAGGCCGTCGTTCTTCCCTTCGGACGCGGCGGAATCATCGGCGGCACCATGCTCGGCCTCGGCCGGGCCCTGGGCGAGACCATCGCCGTCTACATGATCATCTCGCCGATCTTCACCATCAACTGGCAGCTGCTCAAGACCGGTAGCAATTCGGTGTCGGCGCTCATCGCCCTGCGCTACGGCGAATCGAGCGCGTTCGGCCTCTCCGCGCTGATGGCGGCCGGTCTGGTGCTGTTCCTGCTGACCCTGGTCATCAACTTCACAGCCTCCTCCATTGTGGCCAGGTCCCGCTCAGGGGCAGAGAGCGACTGACCATGACACTGACAGAGACCACCCTGACGCCGGCTGCGCGCAGCACCCACATCCCGTCACCCGACGGAATCGCGATCGGCCAACGCCGCCGGGTGCGCTCAGCGCGGGTGGGCGACCGCTTCAACGTGTTGGGCGCCGCCGCCGCGGCCATGGCCCTTGCCACCCTGATCTTCGGTTGGGTCACGCCGCTGTCCGGGGGCATTGGATGGACGATTGTCGCCTTCCTCTCCTTCATCGGCTTCTACGCCCTGCTGGTGAGCTTCACGGCTGACTTCCAGGAGGTGAAGGACCGGGTGATGGCCGTGTTGCTCTCCAGCGCCGGTGTTGTGCTCTTCGGCGCCCTGGTCTTTGTCGTGGCCTTCACCCTGGTGCGCGGGCAGGAGGCGCTGCCCCACCTCAACTTCTTCACCGAGAGCATGGAGATGGCCGGGCCCCTCGACGGACTCGACGTCGGTGGCATCCTGCACGCCATCGTCGGCACCCTGATGCAGATCGGCATGGCGCTGATCATCACGGTTCCGCTGGGCATCCTCACCGCGCTCTTCCTCAACGAGGTCGGCGGCCGGTTCGCCCGGTTCGTGCGCACGATTTCGGATGCCATGACCGCGCTGCCCTCGATCGTGGCCGGCCTCTTCGTCTACTCGGCGATCATCGTACTGATCACCCACCAGCGGTCGGGTTTTGCCGCAGCGATGGCGATCACGGTGATGATGCTGCCCATCGTCATCCGGGCCTCCGACATCGTGCTGCGCCTGGTGGCCGGCAACCTGCGCGAGGCCGCATATGCCCTGGGGTCAACCCGGTGGCGCACCATCTGGCACGTTGTGCTGCCCACGGCCCGGCCCGGGCTGGCCACGGCCGTGATCCTGGGCACCGCACGGGGAATCGGTGAGACCAGCCCGGTCCTGCTCACCAGCGGCGTGACCGCGGTCGTCAACCTCAACCCGTTCGAGGGCCCGATGATCTCGCTGCCGCTTCAGGTGTTCGACTTCGTCAAGTCACCTGAGCCCAACATGATCGCCCGCGGCTTCGGGGCGGCGGCGGTTCTGATCCTGCTGGTGCTCGCCCTGTTCGCCATCGCCAGGCTGATCGGTGGGCGCGGCCCGGGCGACCTGTCGCGCCGCCAACAGCAGCGGGTGGTGGCGGCCTCGTTGCGTGACCTGCAGCGCATCACGATCCGGGGCGACCTCCGCCATCCGCACCAGCCTGCCCCGCTCCCGCCTGCCCCAAAGAAGAAGGAGTCGTCCTCGTGACGCCGAAAACCCGGTGGATTCGTGTAATCCACGCCCTGTTCGCACTCAGCGCCGTCGTGATCGTGAGCCTGACCGGCGCCCTGCCGGCGCAGGCTGTCAGCTACGACCCGATCTCGGGCAGCGGCTCGACCTGGTCGCAGAACGCCCTCGACCAGTGGCGCACCAACGTGGCGTCGAACTACGGGATGACCGTGAACTACAACGGCGGCGGTTCTTCGACCGGTCGCAGCGACTTCATCGCCGGCGTCGTCCACTTCGCTGTGAGCGAGGTCCCCTTCCAGCTCGCCCCGGAAAACGGTACGGCACCAGAAGTACCTACCAGGGGATACGCGTACATGCCCATCGTGGCTGGAGGCACCTCCTTCATGTACAACCTCAAGATCAACGGGGTGCGAGTATCCAACCTGCGGCTGAGCGGCGAGGTCGTCACCAAGATCTTCACCGGCGTTATCACCAACTGGAACGACCCGGCCATCCAGGCTGACAACCCCGGCCTGGCCATGCCAGACAAGGGCATCGTGCCGGTTGTCCGCTCCGACGGCTCCGGCTCTACCGCCCAGTTCACCCTCTGGATGTCCAAGCAGCACCCCGACCTGTGGAACGCATTCTGCACCTCGGTCAACCGTCCAACACCCTGCGGGCTGACCTCCCAGTACCCCACCTTCGGCAACGCCAAGGCCCAGAGCCTGTCCTCAGGGGTGGCCGGCTACGTCAGCCAGGACTACGGCGAAGGCGCCATCACCTACGTCGAGTACTCGTACGCCCTCGAGTCCGGCTTTCCCGTGGCCAAGGTGCTCAACCAGGCCGGCTACTACGTCGAGCCCACTGCCTCTTCGGTGGCCGTTGCCCTGACGACAGCCCAAATCGACCAGACCCCCGGTCCGAACTACCTCACTCAGATCTTGGACGGAGTGTACAACAGCGCCGACGCACGAACCTACCCACTGTCGAGTTACTCGTACATGATCGTTCCCACGGAGGTCGGCGGCGTCTTCTCGGCCAGCAAGGGCTTCACCCTGGGCGCGTTCGCGAATTACATGCTCTGCGAGGGCCAGCAGCAGGCCGCCGATTTGGGCTACTCGCCGCTTCCCATGAACCTGGTGCTGGCCGGGTTCGACCAGATCAAGCGCATCCCGGGGGCGGACACGTCGGGTGTGGACATCAATAAGTGCAACAACCCCACCTTCAAACCCGGGGATTCACCCTCCAGCAACCAGCTCGCCCTCACCGCCGCGCAACCGCAGGACTGCGACAAGGTGGGTCCCAACCAGTGCACCACCGGGACCGCCGGCGCCCCGGCGGAGACCCCGGTCTCCGGCTCGGGAACCGGCGGAAGCGCCACCGGTGGAACCACGGAGACCGCCGCGGCGGCGGCCGCCGCGACCGGCGGCGCTGCCGCCGCCTCGACGGGTGCCGCGGCGGTGTACGACGCAAACGGCGCCCTGATCTCCGGCGGGGCAGCCGGGTCGACCCTGGCCGGTGCTGCCGTGGCCACGCCCTTCGCACTGGCCGACGAAGGCTGGGGGACACAGCAATCCTTGATGCTCCTGGCCGCGACCCTCCTGGTGGCGGCGGCAGTGCTGCCGCCGGTCTTCTGGCGACGCCTGGCGCCGCGCGGTGGCAAGGGCGGCCTCAAATGAGCCGCCACGCAACCGTGAAAACCTCGCTCTGGACCCGAGCCGGTGCCGGCGGCATCGTCGTGGGCCTTCTGGTCGGCGTCGGCGTTGCCGCGCTCACCTCACTGGCCCCCGTCCCCGCCGTGGCCGACAACTCAAGTGCCGTCACCGTGACCTCCGCTGACTACGAGCTCGACCCGGACGGGGCACCTTTTCCCGATCTCGCCGTGACCGTCTCCAAAACCACCGACCTCGTGTCCGAGGGCATCCTGGTGAGCTGGACCGGCGGCAAGAAGTCGGTGCGGCCACAGGGCAACGTCGGCGGAGAGAACTTCCTGCAGATCGCGCAGTGCTGGGGCGAAGACAAGGACCACCCCGGGCACCCCGACCGCACCACCTGCCAATACGGCGCCTTCCCCAATGCGGGCCGCGACGCCAACGTCAACGCCAACGTCGCCCCTGACCCGGACAAGCCGGATGTGGCGCCGAACATCGCGCCGGAGGACGAGCAATACACCTCGGCCGGCTCCGGGTTCGCCGTGCCGCCATACACGTCGATCCCCTTCCAGCCCCGCAACGGCGCCATCGTGGCCTCGGTGATCGAGAAGGACGGCGTGCTGGTGCACGACACCACCGTCGATGTGAACAAGAACGAGTACTTCACCGAGTACACCTCCAACGAGGTCAAATGGGCCGGTTCAGACGACACCGGTACCGGCTCGGCCAAGTTCGAGGTGCAGACCACCATGCAGTCTCCCGGTCTCGGCTGCGGTGAGCCGGAGGTGGCGGACGGCGTGACCAGCGGCAAATCCTGCTGGCTGGTCGTCATTCCCCGCCCCGTGGGAGATTCAGGCACCAACGAGATCGTCCGGCCCGGTCTGTTCTGGGATGCCTGGCAGCACCACGTCGCGGTCAAGCTGGACTTCAAGCCCGTCGGGGTCCGTTGCGAGATCGGCAGTGCGGAGGCCCAGCTCGGCGGCAGCGCGCTCGTGGCCGGTGCCATCTCGTCCTGGCAACCGAACCTCTGTTCCGGCGCGACCGGATCCGCGTTCGTGCTGAGCACGGGCAACGAGGCAGACGTGCTCGCCAAGGCGAGCGGCACCGCGCCGAGCCCGCTCGCGCTGACTTCTTTCCCGGCCAGCACGACCGTGGCCGATCCGCTGCAATACGCCCCGGTCGGAATCTCGGGGGTCACCGTGTCCTTCGCCATCGACCGCCGGGTCAAACCGGTCGAGGGCATCAGCCAGGAGTACAAGGACCGGGAAACCCAGGCCTTCACTTCCCTCAACCTGACCCCTCGCCTGATCGCCAAGCTGCTCACGGCGTCCTACATCTCTGCGTTGCCGCCGGGCGCCGACCTCACCCACATCAACTACATCGACTACGCGCACCAGGGCGACAACGCCCGCAACATCACCAGCGACCCCGAGTTCCTCGAGATCAACGACGCCGAGTGGGCTGCCCAGGACCTCAACAGCGCCTCGTTGTCCGATTCGATGGCGCCGTCCGGCCGGTCGGACCTCGCCACCCAACTGTGGCGGTACGTGATGGCGGATGCCGACGCCGTGGCCTTCCTGGACGGCACCCCGGACGAGTGGGGCATGATCGTCAACCCGTGGTATTCGACCAACGCCGGCATCAACCCGACCGGCGCGGGCTTCACTCTGCCCAGGGACAATTTCCCCAAGGCCGACCCGGTGGAGAAGCCGGCTACGACCGGCTCGAATGGGGTCGGCCCGGTGAACCTCGTGACCTGGCGGCCCTACACCTCCGACTTCGAGAACGGCGCCTACCTCACCCTGCGCGGTGACGGTCAGCAGCTCGGTGGCTGGGACCAAACCAGCACACCACCGAAGTACCTGAAAACGGCTCGCAGCCTGGTCGGCGAGCAGGGTGTGATCGGCCTGAGCACCGCTGCCTCCGCTGCCCGGTACCAGAACGTCACTGCCTCGCTGCGCAATCCGGCCGGTTCCTTCGTGGCCCCGACCAGCGAAGCGCTCCTCGCCGCCGCCGCGGCCATGACTCCGACCAGCCAGCAGGCGAAGGTCCTGGAATTCGACCCGGCCACCGCCGCCGCAGAGGGCGCCACCACCGCGTACCCGCTGACCATGCCGATCTACGCCGCGCTGAATCCGTTGCAGACGGACGCCACCCTGCGGGCGAAGTTCGCGAATCTGATTCGGTACGCGGCCACGGACGGCCAGAAGCCGGGCACCGCACTCGGCCAGTTGCCCGCCGGGTATGCGCCCATGCCTCAGCCCTGGATCGACCAGGCGCTCGTCGCAGCCACGGCCATCGAGAAGGGCATCAGCCCCAATACCAAGCCGACCCCCGCCCCTGCCCCTGCCGCTGCTGTGACGGTGCCGGTCACCAAGCCGGCGGCGGTGCCCGCAGCAGCCAGTGTGACGGGAGCCGTTGCCGCCGCTGCGGCGACTGTCGCGGCGGCCACCGACCCCACGGCCACCGGAACCGTGGCCGGGCCGCTGCTGGGGTCGAAGACTCCCGACGACCCCGTCGTCGGCCCCGTGGCCATGGCGGTTCCGGCCGGACTTCTCTCCGGCCTGGTAGCCGCAGGGGCTGTCCCCATGATTTCGCGCCTCAGACGAAAGCGGCTCTGATGCGCCACAGCTTGGCGGTTCGACCCCGGGCACACGCCCAGGGCGCGCACGTCGGGACAAACGGATCCGCCCGGACTCCGTTCCTTGCATCACATCCGAAAGGCATCACCGTGATTTCGAAGAAGGCTATTGCGCTCTGCGCGACTGTCGGCGTCACCCTGTCTGGAATTGCCCTCGCTGCACCGGCATACGCCGAGCCCGTCTCCAATAGCTATTCCATCGTCGGATCCGACACCCTCGAAGACGTTGTCGGCGCACTGGCCAACGGCACTCGAATCACCGGATCCACCGTGCGTACCACCGCATCCGGTTCGACGCTCGGCTCGTTCGACGCCACCGGAACGCCCTACATCACCACCAAGTCTTCCGGCGTTCGTCTCGGCCGGCCCAACGGCTCCGGCGACGGCGTCAAGGCGCTCAGCCGCTCCATCGACGGCGCCGCATACACCTCTGGCACCGCCGGCGGACCGGCCAACGTGACCATCACCGGCCAGGTCGACATCGCCCGCTCGTCCAGCGCCGGCACGAGTAACGCGAACGGTGAGCTGCTGTATGTGCCGTTCGCCCGCGACGCCATCGCCTACGCCTACCAGGGCTCGGCCAGCGGCATCGGCTCGATCACCGCCACCCAGATGAAGAGCCTCTATGAGTGCTCGGCCGGATTCAAGATCGGCGGCGTCACCGTCACCCCGATCATTCCGCAGGCCGGATCGGGAACCCGCAAGGACTTCATCAGCAAGATCGGCGTCACCGAGGCCAGCATGCTGACGGTCGCGGAGGGTGGCTGTGTCGTTGAGGGCCAGGAGCACGACGCGACCACCCTGACGGCCGAGTCCGTCATGCCGATGGCCGTCTCGCGCTGGATCGCCATGAACACCGGCGCCAGCTACGACAAGCGCGGCAGCGGCACCCTGGGCTCCCTCGTCTCCGGCGTCGCGCCGGTCACCGGCACCGGAACCGCCATGGTTCCCAACGCTTCCTACTACAGCAACGGCACCTGGGGCCGCGACACCTACCTGGTTGTCGAATTCGCGCGGGTCGACCCGACCAACGCGAAGTACGACGCCAAGCTTGCCGGCCTGGTCGACCCGACCAAGGTCACCAGCCTCACCAACACCGCCTCGGTTCTGGCCAACCAGCCGGGCGCGGTCAAGAAGAAGTTCGGCATGCTCGCCCCGTCCAACACCACCGCCTTCCGCGTTCTCAAAACTGCCTAGCCCGCACCCGCGCACATTCACAAAAGGAATATGACAATGAAGATCAGCAGAAAAGCCAGCATCGCAGCAGCCGGCCTGATGTCCCTGGCCCTCGTAGCCGGTGCAGCGACGGCGGCCCAGGCCGCCCCGCAGACCAACGGCTCCGACGGACCCATGTACCTCTACGACGGCGCAACCGGCGAACTGATCCCCGCCGGCTCGCCGTTCGCGTGGGACGAATCCGCCGTGTCCTCCAACTCCGCCACAGACCCCAGCGAACCCCTGTTCTGCCCGGTCGGCTCTGAAGGCGCCCAGCAGTTCCTCTCCCCGGTCGGCCAGGAGCGCACCGTGCTCAACTGGACGGCCTTCTCCCCGGGTGGATTCGACCCCTCCCTCGACCTGTCGGTGCTGCTGGCTCCGCTCATGCCTGAGGGATTGATCAACGGTCTTCCCGGCCAGGCCGCGGCCAAGGCTGCCGGCGGAACTTACAGCCTCGGCGTGGCCTGCACCATCAACAACGACGTCACCGTCGTGGGCGCGTTCTACCGCACCATCACGGTCGACGCCGGCACCGGTGTCTGGCGCGCTGCGGCGGTCGCAGACGCCACGCCGACCGACCCGACCGACCCGACCGACCCGACCGACCCTGCCCCTGAGGGCACCTCCGGCACGATCGCCCTGGCACCGACTGTCGTCGGTGCCACCAACGGCGTGCTGGCGCTGACGGTTCCGGCGGGCGCCGCGGCGACCTTCGGCACCCCGTCCCTGGTGGACAACAAGTCGACCACCACCGGTACCCTCGGTGCCGTCACGGTGAACGACGGTCGTGTTCTGACCCTCAACGGCTGGGACCTGACCGCCAATGTCGCTGACTTCGTGAACTCCGCGGACACAACCAGCATCATCGGCAAGACCCAGCTCGGCGTTGCACCGTCGGTCACCGCGACGGGCACCACGGCGACTGGTGTCACCGCCGCCGCCGCGCAGGTCGCCGGTTCCGCCTCCTACCCGGCGGCTTTCGCCGCGGCGGCGGCAGGCAGCACCGTCGGCGCCAGCGTGTTGAACGCCGGACTGACCTTTGTCGCTCCCCAGGCGAAGGCGGCGGGTACCTACACGTCGACCATGACCCTGACGGTCGTCTCGAAGTAATCAGCACCTGAATGACGGGGGAGGGGCGGTGTCTGACGCCGTCCCTCCCCTCCTCACCCCGTACCTTCCGCCAGAAAAGAGATCGCCGACCGTGACTAACCGCCGCACCCGCTCCCGCCGCCTCGCCCTCGTCTCGTCGGGTTTGCTCGTCACCCTGGGACTGACCGTGGGCCTCGGTGCCGCCGGCGCCTGGGCGGATGACTCAGACGGTATCGCCGGATCCCCGGCGGCCAACGGCAGCGTCGACCAGACCCGTTCGCGCTACAGCTATCAGGTCGACCCCGGCCAGCAGGTGGCAGACGAATACCTGGTGCAGAACACCGGCACCACCGCGCAGGCCGTCACCGTCTACGCCACCGACGCCTTCAACGCTGAAGACGGCAGCTTTTCCCTGCTCGACGGCGGGGTGGAGACCGTCGATGTCGGGCACTGGGTCAGCTTCGACAACGGCGCGAACAAGGTCGAGGTCACGCTGGAACCCGGCGGCTCGCAGATCATCCCGTTCACGGTCACCGTGCCCGCCGACGCCCAGCCCGGCGACCACGCCGGCGGCATCATCGTCTCTGCCCTCTCCCCGGCCGGCCAGGTGACGGTGGACCGCCGGGTCGCCATCCGGCTCTACGCCAGGGTGAAGGGGGAACTCCAGCCCGGTCTCACCATCAGCAGCATCTCCTCGTCCTACCGCGGTGAGCTGAATCCGTTCGCCGGCGAAACATCACTCACCATCAGCCTGCAGAACACCGGAAACGTCTCGCTGGGCGCCAACACCGTCGCCCAGGTGCGCGGCATCTTCGGCATCCCGCTGTCGGACCTGACCCGGACGCCGATCCCCGAGATGCTCCCCGGCAGCTCCCGCACCGTCACCATCGTCGTGCCGGGAGTGGGCCCATGGATCTACCTCAACCCGCAGGTCTCCCTCGCAGCCACTGTCGACGAAGATGCCATGCCGCCAGGGCTCCTGCCCTCCGCCCAGCGCAGCAGCGATCTGTTCGTTGTGCCGTGGGCCTTCGTGATCGTGCTGGTCCTTGCCGGGTTCGTCCTGCTCGTCGTGCGACTGAGTCGTTCCAGGGATTCGGCTCGCGCCACGGCCTGGATCGCCTACACAGAGGCCGAGGCCCGCCGAAAAGCCCGCGAGGAAGCCACGGCCTAGCCGCTATTTCCAGATCTCATCCATTCCGAGGCAGATCATTCGAGCGTGCGCCGCCATTTCTTCCCCGCGCGTTTGCTTGTAGTTTGCTCGCCCAACAGCTCAGAGAAAACCGGACCAGACTAACTTGACTGTGCTCATCTCCCACACCGTGCGTCACCTCCTGATCGTGGCGCTCTGCGCGCTGGTGCCCGTGATCGGCCTGATGGGACTCTCCGTCAGCGCCCAGGCGAACGAAGACCCGGATGGGGTGAGCCTCACGGTCAGCGTCCTCGGCTCCACCTCAGCACCCAGCCCGGCAGCCACGACTCGGGCGAGCACCAGGCCCGCCTCGCCCGTCACCTCCCCGACTACGCAGGTGACCCCGGTGGGCTCCGCGGCCACGGAGGCGCTGGGAACGGACCCCGTCGTCGTGGCCGGCGTCCTTGCCGTGAGCGGGCTCACCGCGACCGCACACCCGACCGCGGGTCCCGACGGCGGGGACATCGTGCTCACGTTCACGGTGAAAAACCTCACCGACAATCCGATCAGCTCGTCCCTCCGGTTCTGGGTGGACAACGCCGTCGGCCTACAAATCCGTGCCGCGAATGACGCCTCGCTCACCGACCTGGCCGGTGGTGAAACCCGCACCGTCACCACGACCTTCACCGATGTGAGCCAGTGGAGCGTCTTCAACAGCCACGTGACCCTGACACCGCCGGACAGTGTCGACGGCACCGCGATGACACCGGTCACCCGGGACGCACTGCTTCTGGTTCCGCCATACTTCGTACTGCTGGTCGCCAGTCTGGTCGTCGGCCTGTCCGTCGCCGCTCGCTATGCGTTCCTCACCAAGAGGCTCTTTCCCGTCAGCGTCGCGGAAACCGCATCGTGACCCTGACCAGGCCGCCGCGCGGCTGGAAGCCGGGCCGGGCTCCTGAGCCGTCCTACGAACAGCCTGACGCTCCAACGCCCGTCGGATCGCAGCCGCCCAAGGGATGGCGCCCGCGCCAGCCGCCGAAACCCCCGCGCCGCATGCCGGCACCGCCGACCGTGCTGGTCCTCACCCCGGCTGACCTGCTGCTGCGCACCATCCTGGCGATTGTCGCGGCGTTGATCTTCGGCTTCCTCGCCAACCTCACGGTGCTGGGAAACCTGCAGCACCTCGTCTCCCAGCAGCAGCTCACCGACACGCTGCGGGTGGAACTGGCCCAGGGAACGGCGCCGGTGAGCGAGGGAACCGTCGACAAGGTGCTCCTGGCCGACGGCGCCCCGCTCGCGATCATCGACATCCCCTCGCTCGGTGTGCACGAGGTTATTGTCGAGGGCTCCGATTCCGGGACCACCCGCCTGGGTCCCGGGCACCGCCGCGACACTGTGCTGCCCGGCCAGGCCGGCATCAGCGTGGTCATGGGCCGGGCCGCCGCGTACGGCGGGCCGTTCGCGCGCATCCAGGAACTGGCGCCGGGCCAGGTGTTCACCGTGCTGACCGGCCAGGGCGAGCAGACCTTCGAAGTGATCGGGGTGCGCTACGCCGGAGATCCAGCACCGACCCCGCTGGCCGCGGGGGAGAGCCGTCTGATCCTGGAGACCGCGCGCGGGGCGGCCTTCGTGCCGGGCGGCGTGGCCAGGGTGGATGCCGTTCTGACGAGCGAGACACAGCCGGCGGGCATCCGCCAGACCAGCTATGTCACCCTGCCGGCGTCGCACAAGGAACTGGCAACGGACACCACGACGGTGTGGGCGCTGGCCTTCGCTCTCCAATTCTTCCTCCTGATTGAACTGGCGATGATCTGGTCCTTCCGCCGCGTCGGCCTGCAGAAGGCCTGGACGGTTTTCATCCCGGTCGTGGCAGTCGGTGGGCTTTTCGTCGCCGACCAGGCCGTTCGGCTCCTCCCCAACCTGCTCTAGCGAACGAAACGAGTCCTCATGACCCAGTCCACCCAGGATGCCGAGCTGACGCAGGTGCTGTCGGCCGTGACGACGGCCCCTCGCCCCGCTCACCCGGCCGACCGGGCTCAGCCAGACCGTCGGGCGCGGCGGTCCCGCGGCTTCGCCTTTCCGGCCCGCATGGGCACACGAACCCCGACCGTCGGGCTGCCCATCGCGGTGGAGCCGCGACCGTTGGCCACCCTGGAGGGGCGCAACGTGTCGGCCTGGTTCGGCGAGCGGCAGGTGCTCGACAGGGTGAACCTGACCATGCCGGCGGGCGTCATCACCTCCCTGATCGGCCCATCCGGCTGCGGAAAGTCGACATTCCTGCGCATCCTGAACCGGATGCACGAGCTCGTGCCGTCAGCGAGCCTGGCCGGCGAGGTGCTGCTCGACGGAGAGGACATTTACGATCCGGAACGCAAACTCGTCGACGCCCGTAAGCACATCGGCATGGTTTTCCAGAAGCCCAACCCGTTCCCGGCCATGTCGATCTACGACAACGTCATTGCCGGGCTCACCCTCACCGGCGTCCGTGCCTCGAACGACGAGAAGGACTATCTGGTCGAGAGCTGCCTGACCAAGGCCGGGCTGTGGACCGAGGTTCGGGACCGGTTGCGTGCCCCCGGCGGCGGGCTGTCCGGCGGGCAGCAGCAGCGTCTGTGTATTGCCCGGTCCCTCGCGGTGACGCCTCGGATCCTGCTGATGGACGAACCGTGCTCGGCCCTGGACCCCACGTCGACCCGGGTGATCGAGGAGACCATGCTCGAGCTGGCCCACGAGGTCACTATCGTCATCGTCACCCACAACATGCAGCAGGCCCAGCGGGTCTCCCAGAACTGCGCGTTCTTCCTCGCCGCCCAGGGCACCCCCGGCGGGATCGTCGAGCACGGGCCGACCGACCTGATGTTCGGCGACCCGATCGACAGCCGCACGGCGGACTACGTCAACGGCCGGTTCGGATAGCCGGCGTGACGCTCAGTCGAAGTCGAGACTGAGCTTGCGCAGGAGGGCGGCGAGGCGCTCCTGGTCTGCTGAGGGCAGGCTGGCCAGAAGGGCGGCCTCGGCGTCTACCAGACGGGTGATCGCGGCATCCACCCGGGTCAATCCGCCGGCGGTCATGCCCACAAAGATGCCGCGGCCATCGTTGGGGTCGGTGCGGCGGGTGACCAGGCCCCGTTCGACCAGCCTGTCGATACGGTTGGTCATGGTTCCGCTGGACACCAGGGTCTGCTGCAGCAGCAGCTTCGGGCTCAGCTCGAACGGGGCGCCGGCCCGGCGGAGCGCCGACAGCACGTCGAATTCCCAGGAGTCCAGCTCCGACCGCGAGAACGCGGTGCGGCGGGCACGGTCCAGATGCTTGCTCAGCCGGGCGACGCGGGAGAACACCTGAAGCGGCGCGAAATCCAGGTCGGGGCGCTCCCGCAACCAGGCATCAACGATCCGGTCGACTTCGTCATGAGCAGGCATCCGTCCATTATCCGGTTTTCGTCGACCCCGGAAACCGCGGATGACGCGGGGCGTCCGCGCATCTGGCAGACTTGACTCCGTTGCCCGGCCCCGAGCCGATGCAATCCGCCGTGGTGTAATGGCAGCACGACAGCCTTTGGAGCTGTTAGGTCTAGGTTCGAGTCCTGGCGGCGGAGCTCATGTGTGAGAGCACAGTTGAGAGGACCACAGTGACCGATTCCCGCCTCGCTATCATCGTGCTGGCCGCCGGCCAGGGCACCCGCATGAAGTCCAGCCTGCCCAAGCTCATGCATCCGCTCGCCGGACTGCCGATCATCAGCCATGTGCTGGCCACGGCCCGTGCCCTGGATGCCGCGCACGTGATCACGGTGCTCCGGCACGAGCGTGAGCGCCTGGCCGAGCTCGTCGCCTTCGACCTGCCGGAGAGCCTGCTCGTCGATCAGGACGAGATCCCCGGAACCGGTCGCGCCGTGGAGCAGGCCGTCGCCGCGCTGCCCGCCGACTTCGACGGTGACGTGCTCGTGATCAGCGGTGACGTGCCGCTGCTGAACGCCGCGACCCTGGCGAACTTCATCGAGGCGCACCGGGAACGCGCGGAGGTGTCCGCCACCGTGCTGTCGGCGTTCCCGACCGACGTCACCGGCTACGGCCGCATCATCCGCAGCGACGACGGCGGCTTCGACCGGATCGTGGAACACAAGGACGCCAACGACGACGAACGCGCCGTCGACGAGATCAACGCCGGCGTGTACATCTTCGGCCTGTCCGAACTGCGCGACCAGCTGGCCAGACTCACCACCGACAACGTACAGGGCGAGAAGTACCTCACCGACGTGATCGGTCTGCTGCGCGCCGCCGGGTCGGAGGTGCGCGCCGTGCCGGTGGCGGATGCCTGGCTCGTTGCAGGCATCAACGACAGGGCCCAGCTCAGCGACACCGCCGCCAAGCTCAACGCCGTCATCGTGCGGGGCTGGCAGCTGGCCGGTGTGACCGTGCAGGACCCGGCCACCACCTGGATCGACCTCAAGGCCACGCTCGCGAACGACGTGACCCTCTTGCCGGGCACCCAGATCCTCGGTTCCACCACGGTGGCCACCGGAGCGATCGTCGGCCCGGACACCACCCTGCTCGACTGCGAGATCGGCGAAGGGGCCACGGTCAAGCGCACCGACGGCACTCTCGCGGTGATCGGCGCCGGCGCCACCGTCGGCCCATTCGCCTACCTGCGGCCGGGCACCTGGCTCGGCGCCGACGGCAAGATCGGCACCTTCGTGGAGACCAAGAACGCCGTCATCGGCGAGGGCAGCAAGGTGCCGCACCTCAGCTACGTGGGCGACGCCACGGTCGGGGTGCACTCCAACATCGGCGCAGGCACGATCTTTGCGAACTACGACGGCGTGACCAAGAACCCGTCGGTGATCGGGTCCCATGTGCGCACCGGGTCGCACAACGTGTTCGTCGCGCCGATTAGAATCGGTGACGGAGCCTACACGGGCGCCGGAACTGTGGTCCGTAAGGACGTGCAGGCCGGGGCGCTCGCGATCAACGTGGCTCCGCAACGCAATATGGTCGGTTGGGTAGAGACCAACCGGCCGGGAACAGATGCGGCGACAGCCGCGTCACAGAGCGGAGACTAGGTGCCTGGAATCAAGAGCAGCGGCGAGAAGAAATTGGTGCTCATCTCGGGGCGAGCGCACCCACAACTCGCGATCGACATCGCCGCAGAACTTGGTTCGGAGCTGATCCCCACCGACGCGCGTACCTTCGCCAACGGCGAGATCTACGCCAGGTTCGACGAGAGTGTGCGCGGTGCCGACGCGTTCGTCATCCAGTCGCACACCAACCCCATCAACGAGTGGTTGATGGAACAGCTGATCATGGTGGATGCGCTCAAGCGTGCGTCGGCCAAGCGGATCACCGTGGTCGCCCCGTTCTACCCGTACGCCCGTCAGGACAAGAAGGGTCGCGGTCGCGAGCCGATCTCCGCCCGCCTCGTCGCCGACCTGTTCAAGGTGGCCGGCGCCGACCGCATCATGTCGGTCGACCTGCACGCCGCCCAGATCCAGGGCTTCTTCGACGGCCCCGTCGACCACCTCTTCGCCATGCCGGTGCTGCTCGAGCACTTCCGGGCCAAGCTGGACCCGTCCACCCTTACCATCGTGTCGCCGGACATGGGCCGCGTGCGCGTCGCCGACATCTGGAGCGACAAGCTCGGCGCCCCGCTGGCCATCATCCACAAGCGCCGCGACCCCCTGGTGCCCAACCAGATCACCGTTCACGAGATCGTCGGAGAGGTCAAGGGTCGGGTCTGCCTGATCGTCGACGACCTGATCGACACCGGCCGCACCATCGTGCAGGCCGCGGAGGCGCTCATGGCCGCCGGCGCCATCGGTGTCGTCGTCGCCGCCACGCACGCCGTCTTCAGCCCGCCCGCGCTCGAGCTGCTGCAGAACGACGCCATCCAGGAAGTCGTCGTCACCGATACCCTGCCGATCCCCGAGGACAAGCGTTTCCCGACGCTGACCGTGCTGCCGATCGCGCCCCTGCTGGCGCGCGCCATCCACGAGGTCTTCGACGAGGGATCCGTCACATCGATGTTCGAGGGCGCCGCGTAAGGCTCGCACTCAGCACGTTCGCGGTTGGCCGGTCCCGTTTCGGGGCCGGCCTTTTCGCGTTTCAGAGCACGAGTTCGACGGTGACCGTCGCTGTGTCGCCCACGCCGATCCTCTCGGCCTCGCGGATGGCCTTCTTCACCGGCAGAACAAACCGGCCCGTGGCGCTCTCGGGGAAGATCGAGGTGGCCCACCTTGAGCCGTTGATGGCCACCCGCACTCGCTGTGAGCCGAAGCCGACCCGCAGTCCGTCGGTGAGCTCCCGAATCTCGTCGGACTGGTCGGCGGGCAGCGAGACGAACACCCACGCGTTCATGCTCTCGGTGTTCCACAGTGCCGTCGTGAAGGTAAAGGTGGGTCCCATCGGGCGCCTTTCGTCGGACTAGGTCGTGACGCCGGCGCCCGGCGGCCGGAACGGGCCCGGGATGATGCCCAGCGGCATGACGAAGGTCTGGCGTTCGTTCTGGTCGATTGCGTAACACTGCCAGCCGAAGCCGCCCGCCCCGACCAGCTCGAACCTGGCGTCGATGCCCTCAGAGAGCGGGTAGTAGCGCGTCACGGCCGCGGCGCAGGCCCTGGCGGCCGTGGCCGAGGCGATGCTCATGGTGGTGAGCACGCCGGGCACGAGCAGGGCGACGAGGCCGAGGATCACGGTGATGCGCATGAGCAGCACCATCCGCCGGCCGCGGAGGGGCCGGGAGGAGTCCGTCGGTTCGTAACCGGAGAGTTCGGGGTGAAAGTCGCTCATGAGTGCCCTCCAGTAAATCAGATCGGGCGCCCGATCGCGGATGCCTGCGGTTCACCTTGCGGCCGTATCCTTGCCGCATGCACGCTACGGATCGGCGGGAGGGCCAGGGTGCCCTCCAGCGGCACCTCGGTACCGTCGGGGCGATGGTGCTGGGCCTGGCCGCGATGATCGGCGCCGGGGTGTTCTACGTGTGGGTGCCCGCGGCGGCCGCCGCCGGCTCCGGTCTGCTGATCGGGCTGGTCCTGGCGGGGCTGGTCGCCTCGCTCAATGCCCTGAGCTCGGCGCAGCTGTCGATGAGCCATCCGGTGTCCGGGGGAGTCTATGTGTTCGGGCGGGCGACCCTCGGCCCGTGGTGGGGGTTCTCCGCCGGCTGGTTGTTCCTGGCCGGCAAGACCGCTTCGGCCGCGGCCATCGCCTCGATCCTGGGCGGCTACCTGTGGCCGGAGCAGGCCCGGCCGGTGGCGGTAATGGCGATCCTGGTGCTCGGAGCCGTCAACCTGGCGGGTGTGCGCAGCACCGCCAGGCTCAGCGCTGCGGTGGTGTTCCTGGTGCTCGGCGGGCTGCTCATGCTGGTGGTCGTGGTGGCTGCCGGGCTTGCCGGCGGGTCGCTCACGGCCTCGTTCGACACCGGGTCGCTGCTGGCCGGCGGCGGGGCGGGCATCCTGCAGTCGGCCGGCCTGCTCTTCTTCGCGTTCGCCGGCTACGCCCGCATGGCCACGCTGGGGGAGGAGGTGCGGGACCCCCGCCGCACCCTGCCCCGCGCGATCGTGGCCGCCCTCGGCGTCACCCTGGTGGTCTACGCGGTGATCGGAGTGCTCTGCGTGCTCGTGCTCGGACCGGCGGTCCTGGCGGACTCGGTCTCGCCGCTGGCCGACCTCGTCGGCGGTGCGGAGCCGTGGACCGTCATCGTCCGGGTGCTGGCGGCCATCGCCTGCCTGGGCTCGTTAGCCGGCATCCTGGCCGGACTCAGCCGCACCGGGCTGGCGATGGCGAGGGAAGGCGACCTGCCGGGCGCACTCAGCCGCGTGTCGCCGACCCTGAACACCCCGGTGTCGGCGGAGATGGCCATGGGCCTGGTCGCGGTGCTCGGCGTGCTGCTGCTGGATGCCGCCCGGCTGGTGGGCTTCTCGGCCTCCGCGGTGCTGGTCTACTACGCAATCGCGCATCTGGCCGCTCTACGGCAGCCGGGCGAGCAGCGCTGGCTGCCGCGCTGGGTGCAGTACCTGGGCGTGGCCGGCTGCCTGCTCCTGGCCCTGACCCTGCCCTGGCCGGGGGTCGTCGCCGCGTTCGGCTGGCTGGCGCTGGGCCTGGTCGGACGCGCCCTGCGCCTGTCCCGCTCCGCCCCGAGCTAACTGTTGCCCGATCGGACATGTGCGTCCGGTGCGCCGGGCGCAAATGTCCGCTTCGGCAACAGAAGTAGGCGACCGCGTGGGCGGCGGCCCGGCCTCCACAGGGTACCGGCTGCGCGATTGTGCACAGGCGGCGGTAGATTCCGTGGTTCTGGAGCGTCGGATGTGACGCTCCAGCCATGACCATTGACCGGCTGGACCCAGAAACAGGCCTGTTCCTCGTGAAGAAGATCGGCGTGAGCGACACTGACGCGAGGCTCGCCCGGCGGGAGGTCGACCTTGGCTCGGCCACGCGGCTCAGGCGTGGCGTCTTCACGACGGCTGAGCGCTGGCGGAGCATCGACCCCGGGCAGAGATACCTGGATCGGATCCGGGCCGTCGTGGAGACCCGGAAATACGATCCCGTGGTCAGCCATCAGTCTGCGGCGGCACTCTGGGGAATCCCGCTTGGCAGTCCGTGGCCGCACGCCGTACATGTGCTTGCGCGGCCGGCGTCGCACGCACGCAGCAAGAACGGGGTGCTGGTGCACCGTTCCGAGTTCGCGTGGGAGGAGATCGTCGAGATCGACGGAGTGCTCGTGACCAGCCCGGCGCGCACCCTGCTCGACCTCGCCAGAACCGTGAGCTTCGCGGATGCCGTCGTGGCGCTCGACCACGCACTCAACCCGGACCGCGCGGACCCTCGGGTACTCCTTTACGCCGAGGAGCTGTCCGAGTCCCTGGCCAGGGTCGCCTCGGCGCGAGGGCTGGTCAGGGCGCGGCGGGCCATCGACTTTGCCCGCCCGAACGCGGCCAACCCTGGGGAGTCGCTGAGCCGGGTCTCGATCTTCGAGCTGGGCTTTCCCGACCCGGCCCTGCAGACCAGGCATCCCAACCCCCGCGGCGGCTGGTACTTCACCGACCACGAGTGGCTGGCGTTCATGGTGATCGGGGAATTCGACGGGAAGGGCAAATATCTCAAGGAGGAGTACCTGCGCGGCCGGAGTCCCGGCGAGGTGGTCTACGAGGAGAAGATTCGTGAGGACCACCTGCGTGCCGAGGGCTTCACCGTGGTGCGCTGGGGATGGGCCGAGCTGACCGAACGGGCAGTGTTGCGGCGCATCCTGCGGAAAGCCGGACTGCCCATCATCCGCTGACCTGCCTCGGTGCCCACGCCAACACGTGTTGCCCGTGCGGACTTCTGCGGCCGGTGTGCCGGGCGCAAATGTCCGCACGGGCAACAGTTGCCGAGCGGGTGGTGCGGGAGCGAGGAACTCCGGGGGAGGGCCCCCTGGTCGAAGGAGCCCTAGTGCGAGGAGCCCTCGGTGACGATCTCGGTGCGGTCGCCGGACCACAGGGTGTGGAAGGTTCCCTCCTTGTCGACGCGCTTGTAGGTGTGCGCCCCGAAGAAGTCGCGCTGGCCCTGGGTGAGCGCAGCGGGAAGGCGGTCGGCACGCAGGCTGTCGTAGTACGCCAGCGACGACGCGAACACCGGCGCGGGGATGCCGGCGTGGGCGGCGTCGGCGACAACGTTGCGCCAGGAGTCCTGGGCCGTGGCGACGACATCGGTGAAGAACGGGGCGGTGACGAGCGAGACGAGTCCCGGGTTCTCGGTGTAGGCCTCGGTGATGCGGTTGAGGAAGCGGGCGCGGATGATGCAGCCACCGCGCCAGATCTTCGCGATGTCGCCCTTCTTGATGTCCCAGTTGTACTGCTCCGCACCGGCGACGATGGCGTCGAAGCCCTGCGAGTAGGCGATGACCTTGGACGCGTAGAGCGCCTGGCGGACACCCTCGATGAAGCCATCCACATCTTCGACGGGGTTGACGGTCGGGCCGGGCAGAGCGGCGGCAGCGGCACGCTGCGCGGGCTTGGAGGAGACGGAGCGGGCGAACACGGCCTCGGCGATGCCCGACACGGGGATGCCGAGGTCGAGGGCGGTCTGCACGGTCCACACGCCGGTGCCCTTGCTGCCGGCCTGGTCGAGGATGACGTCGACGAGCGGCTTCCCGGTCTCCGCATCGACCTGCTTGAGGACCTCCGCGGTGATCTCGATGAGGTAGCTCTCGAGGTCGCCCTTGTTCCACTCGGTGAAGATCTCGGAGATCTCGGCCGGGGTCTTGCCGGTTCCGCGACGGATGAGGTCGTACGCCTCGCCGATGAGCTGCATGTCGGCGTACTCGATGCCGTTGTGGATCATCTTGACGAAGTGGCCGGCGCCGTCGGTGCCGACGTGGGTGACGCAGGGCTCACCGTCGACGACAGCGGCGATGGACTCGAGGATCGGGCCGAGGGTGACGTACGCCTCGGCGGAGCCGCCGGGCATGATGCTGGGACCCTTGAGGGCGCCTTCCTCACCACCGGAGATGCCGGCGCCGACGAAGTTGATACCGGTCTCGCGCACGGCCTTCTCGCGGCGGAGGGTATCGGTGAACAGGGCGTTGCCGCCGTCGACGATGATGTCGCCGGGCTCGAACAGCTCGGTCAGCTGGCTGATGACGGCGTCGGTGCCCTTACCGGCCTGCACCATGATGATCGCGGTGCGGGGGGTCTTGAGCGAGGCGACGAATGCCTCGATGGTCTCGGAGGCGACAAAACCGGCCTCGGGGTGCTCATCCATGAGCAGCCGGGTGCGTTCGGGCGAACGGTTGTACACGGCCACGGTGTTGCCTTCGCGGCTGGCGAGGTTCCGGGCGAGGTTGGAGCCCATCACCGCCAGTCCGACAACGCCGATGTTTGCTGAACCGGTTTCTGACACGTGTTCTCCCTTAGATCTGTGAGTTGTGATCATGTTCAAGATTAGTGGCTTACATAGCCCATGTAATCATATTTATAGCGCGGAGGTCGGATCGGCGGCCCAGGTGGGCTGCACCTCGGCGTAGGTGCGGCGCATGATCCGCTCCATCGCCTCCCGAGCCTTCTGCGGTTGCGCGCCCGAAATCGCCTCGGCGACCTCGGCGTGCAACTGCAGGGTGTTCTCGTGCGGGCGGTCCGGCTGCAGGCCCAGGTCGGTGCGGCCGGACAGGACCGCGGCGACGGCTCCGTCGAGCTTGGCGAACATCTCATTGCCCGAGCCCCGCAGCACCAGCCGGTGAAACCGGATGTCGAGCTCCAGGAACGAGGACAGGTCACCCGAGTCACCCGCGGCCCGCATCAGGTCGGCCACGTCCATCAGCTCGGCCGCGACCGAGGCCGCCGCATGCCGAGCGGCCAGTTCCGCAGCCATCGGTTCCACCGCGGAGCGCAATTCGGTGAGCGAGCGCAGCTGTTCGCCCTTGCCGGGGCCGAGCAGGCGCCAACGGATGATGGTCGGGTCGTAGGCGTTCCAGCTGGACGGTGGCAGAACCCTGATGCCGACCCGTTTGACGGACTCGACGAGGCCCATCGACCCCAGCACCCGGATGGCCTCCCGGATGACCGACCGGCTCACCCCCTGTCGGCGCTCGATCTCGTCGGAGAGCAGGACGGTTCCCGCTGGAACCGTCCCATCGACGATGGACCGTCCGACGTCTTCGGTCACTCGGGTGTGCAGGCTGGGCGGCATGGTCGTCACTTTATCGCCTAGACTGTTGAGTTGAACTTCGGCGAGGGATTCGCGCCAGCCGGGAAACCGGTGCCTGCGAAATCCGTAATCGACGCGGCGAAAAGTCCTCTCAGGCCTTTCCTCACGCTGACATGCGTTCGAGTTGAACCAGCATCCGTACTGCGGGCCCCGTGCCCGCAACACCAATACGGGCACACGAGGCCCGCAAGGAGACACATTATGGCCGAGGCCAAGAACAGCAACAACAAGATTTCCGCAGACGCACGCAACAGCTTCGGCAAGGGCGCGGCCCGCAAGCTGCGCGTGCTGGGCAAGATCCCCGCCGTCATCTACGGCCACGGCACCGAGCCCGTGCACGTGGCCCTGCCGGCTCACGAGATCGGCCTGCTGCTGCGTCGCGCGAACGCCGTGCTCGAGCTCGACGTCGAAGGAACCACCCACCTGACCCTGGTCAAGGACGTGCAGAAGGACCCGGTTCGCCAGATCATCGAGCACCTCGACCTCATCGTCATCCGCAAGGGTGAGAAGGTCCAGGTTGAGGTCGCCGTGCACGTCATCGGTGAGACCGCCCCCGGCACCACCGCCGACCTCGACGCCAAGACCCTGCTGCTCGAGGTCGAAGCCACCAACATCCCGCAGAGCGTGAGCGTCGACGTCGAGGGCCTCGAAGACGGCACCCTCATCCACGCCAGCGAGATCACCCTGCCCGACGGCGCGTCGCTCATCTCCGACCCCGAGATGGTCGTCGTCGGCGTGCACCTGCCGGCCGAGGAAGAAGAGGAAGAGGAGACCGTCGAGGGCGAAGAAGCTCCCGCCGAGGAAGCTGCCGCCGAGTAGTCTTCCCCCTTCAACACCGGACAGAAACTTTTGTAAAGGAACCCCCTGGACGAGAATCTCTGGCTCGTAGTCGGGCTCGGTAACCCCGGGCCCGGCTACGCCGGTAACCGCCACAACGTCGGCCACATGGTCACGGCCGTGCTCGCCGACCGGATGCGCGCGAATTTCAAGAACCACAAGGCGAATTCCGCCGTCGCCGAGGGGCGCAGTTTCCCCGGCGGTCCCAAGCTGATCCTGGCCAAGCCGAACAGCTTCATGAATCTTTCCGGCGGACCAGTCGCGGCCTTGCTCCGGTTCTACTCCCTGGACGTCTCCCGCCTCATCGTCGTGCACGACGAGCTGGACCTGCCCTTCGACACCCTCAAGATCAAGGTGGGCGGCGGCCACGGCGGTCACAACGGGCTGCGCGACATCATCGCGGCCACCGGCAGCAACGAGTTCACCCGCATCCGGATGGGCATCGGCCGCCCGCCCGGCCGGCAGAACGCCGCCGACTTCGTGCTGCACGACTTCTCCAGCACCGAACGCACCACCCTGGGGATCATGCTCGAGGACGCGGCGGATGCGATCGAGATGATCGCCGCAGAGGGTGTCACCGCCGCCCAGCAGAAGTTCCACGCCCCACCCGCGTAGAAAACTACCCGTAGACTTGTGCGGTGATTCTTCAGGGCTTGATTCCGGCGCTTTCGCGTGCCTCCACGTTCGATGCCGCCCTCGCCTTTGCGGCCCGTGACGCCGACTTCTCGCTCACCGAGGGCCTCCGCGCCCCGCTGCTGGCCGCGCTGCTCGAGCAGCGCGACAGGTTGGACAAGGGCCGGGCGCTGTTGATCATCACCGCCACCGGCCGTGAGTCCGAGGCGCTGCGGGAGAACCTGGGCTGCTTCTCCGACGACGCCGAGATCGTAGAGTTCCCCGCCTGGGAGACCCTGCCGCACGAGAGGCTCAGCCCCAGTGCCGAGATCGTGGGCCGCCGCCTCTACGCCCTGAGGCGGATGCGCGACTGGGAGGCTGCGGACGCCGCCACCCGGCGCCCCCTCATCGTGGTGGCCTCGGTGCGCGCCGCCCTGCAGCCTGTGGCCGACAACCTCACCGACTACGACCCGCTCGAGCTCACGGCCGGCGGCCGCGGCCACGACCTCGCCGCCATCGCCGTCGACCTCGTCAACGTGGCGTACGCCCGAGTGGACATGGTCACCCGGCGCGGCGAGTTCGCCGTGCGCGGCGGCATCCTCGACGTGTTCCCGCCGATGGCCGCGCACCCGTACCGCATCGAGTTCTTCGGTGACGAGGTCGAGCAGATCCGCGCCTTCGCGGTCGCCGACCAGCGCTCGATGCCCGAACCCATCGAGTCGGTGACCCTGCCGCCCAGCCGCGAACTGCTGCTCAGCCCCGCCGTGCGCCAGCGCGCCCGGGAGATGCAACACGAGTTCCCCAGCCTGGCGGGTCTGCTCGCCAAGGTGGCCGAGGGCATCCCCGTCGAGGGCATGGAGAGCCTCGCGCCCGCCCTCGTCGACAGGCTGGTGCCCGTCACGCACTACCTGCCCCGCCAGGCCGCCGTCGCCGTGATCTCGCCGGAACGGGTCGCCTCCCGCGCCATCAGCCTCGCCGAGACCAACCGGGAGTTCCTCTCCGCCGCCTGGAACGCCGCCACCGCCGGCGCCGAGGCCCCCATCGACCTCGCCAGCGGTGACTTCCTCACCCTGGGCACCCTGCGCGACGCCGTGCGGTACTCGGCCCCCGGCGCCGGGGCCAGCGAACGGGTCTGGTGGACGTTGAGCTCCTTCCAGGCCGCGCCCACCGACATCCCGGTGCTGCCCGAACACCGCGAGATCGACGAACTGCTCACCATCCGCATCGAGGGCGACGCCGTGCCGAGCTTCGCCGGCAGCGTCGAGGGCGCCGTCGGGCACCTCTCCACGCGCCTCAAGGACGGTTGGACCGTCGCCGTCGTCGCGCAGGGCGCCGGCCTCGTCGACCGCGCCGCCGACGTCCTCTCCGGCGCCGAACTGCCCGCCCGCATCGTGGAGGAGTTCCCGGCGAACCCGGAACCGGGCATCGCCTACCTGATCAAGGCCTCCATCACTCACGGGTTCGAGATCCCCGAGACCAAGCTCACCCTGGTCAGCGAGAGCGAGTTCTACGGCCGCACCGTCGGTTACGACGCCCGCCAGATCAAGAAGCTCGCCAGTCGGCGCAAGAACGTCGTCGATCCGTTGCAGCTCAAGACCGGCGACCACGTCGTGCACCAGACCCACGGCATCGGCAAGTTCCTCGAACTCACCCAGCGTGAGGTCTCCAGCGGCGGCCGCAACCCGGTCAAGACCACCCGCGAATACCTGGTGCTCGAGTACGCGCCGTCCAAGCGCGGTCACGGCGGCGACAAGCTCTACGTGCCCACCGACCAGCTCGACCTGGTCTCCCGCTACGTCGGCGGCGAGGCACCCGCGCTGTCCAAGATGGGCGGCAGCGACTGGTCGGCCGCCAAGACAAAGGCCCGGCGGGCGGTGCGCGACATCGCCGTCGAACTCGTCAAGCTCTACTCGGCACGGATGGCCAGCAAGGGTCACGCATTCGGCCCTGACACGCCCTGGCAGCGGGAGCTCGAGGAGGCGTTCCCGTTCGCGGAGACGCCCGACCAGCTCACCACCATCGAGGAGGTCAAAGCCGACATGGAGCGGCCCATCCCGATGGACCGGTTGCTGTCCGGTGACGTGGGCTTCGGCAAGACCGAGGTCGCCGTGCGCGCAGCGTTCAAGGCCATCCAGGACGGCAAGCAGGTGGCCATGCTCGTGCCGACCACCCTGCTCGTGCGCCAGCACATGGAGACCTTCCAGGAGCGCTTCGCCGGGTTCCCCATCCACCTGCGGGCGCTCAGCCGGTTCCAGACCGACAAGGAATCCCGCGAGACCGTGGCCGGCATGCTCGACGGCACCGTCGACATGGTCATCGGCACCCACCGGCTGTTGTCGGAGAACACGATCTTCAAGGACCTCGGCCTGGTCATCATCGACGAGGAACAGCGTTTCGGTGTCGAGCACAAGGACGCTCTCAAGAAGCTCAAGACCAACGTCGACATCCTCGCCATGAGCGCCACGCCCATCCCGCGCACCCTGGAGATGGCCGTCACAGGCATCCGGGAGATGTCCACCCTGGCCACCCCGCCGGAGGACCGGCACCCGATCCTCACCTTCGTCGGGCCGTACTCCGACCGCCAGGTAGCCGCCGCCATCCGCCGCGAACTGCTTCGCGAGGGCCAGATCTTCTTCGTGCATAACCGCGTCTCCAGCATCAACCGGGTGGCCGCGCAGCTGGCCGAACTGGTGCCGGAAGCCCGCGTCGCCGTGGCGCACGGGCAGCTGCCGGAGGCGCAGCTGGAACAGGTGGTGGTGGACTTCTGGGAGAACAAGTTCGACATCCTGGTCTCCACGACCATCATCGAGACCGGCCTGGACATCGCCAACGCGAACACCATCATCATCGACAGGGCCGACAAGTACGGGCTCAGCCAGCTGCACCAGCTGCGCGGCCGGGTCGGCCGTGCCCGGGAGCGTGCATACGCCTATTTCCTCTACGACGAGAACAAGCCGCTCTCCGAGATCGCGCACGACAGGCTGGCCACCATCGCGGCCAACAACGAACTCGGCGCCGGCATGCAGGTGGCGCTGAAGGACCTCGAGATCCGCGGTGCGGGCAACCTGCTCGGCGGCGAGCAGGCCGGTCACATCGCCGGGGTCGGCTTCGACCTCTACCTGCGCATGATCGGCGAGGCCGTGTCGACCTTCCGCGGTGACGTGGCCGAGGGCCAGACGGAGCTGCGGCTGGAGCTGCCCGTGGACGCGCACATCCCCGAGGAGTACGTGGACAGCGAGCGGCTGCGCCTGGAGGCGTATCAGAAGCTCTCCGGCGCCAGCGGGCTCGCGGCCGCCGACGACCAGATCGGGCTCGTGCTCGAGGAGCTCACCGACCGCTACGGCGAACCGCCCGAAGCCGTCACCAACCTCATCGCCGTGTCCAGGCTGCGCAGGCACGCGCAACAGGCCGGCCTCGGTGAGGTCGTCGCGATGGGCTCCAACCTGCGGGTGGCGCCGGTCGACCTGGCCGACTCCATGCAGGTTCGGGTGCAGCGGATGTACCCGGGTGCCAAGTACTCAGCCGCGGCCGGGTCGATGATCGTGCCGCTGCCGCGCCTGAACGGCGAGCCGCTGGCCGACGCCGCCCTTATAGCGTGGACGGGCTCGCTGCTGGACGCGGTGTTTCCGCGGCCCGTCGATACTGCCGTGCCCGCGCACTGACCACGACGGCCGAGACCAGGATCGCGAAGCCCGAGCCCAGCAGCACGGCGAGGGTGGCTTCGTCGACCACCTCGACGCTGCCGGCGAAGGCGAGCGCGCCCATCAGCAGTGACACTGTGAAGCCGATGCCGCCCAGGCAGGCGACCATCACGATGTCGATGAACTTGAGCCCGGACCTGGACCCGTTGGGGCGCCGGGAGATCAGGCTACCCAGGCTCCCGGCCAGGGTGATGCCGATCAGCTTGCCCACCGGCAAGGCCACCAGGATGCCCCAAAACGCCGGGCTGAGCTCGGCCAGGCTCACCTGCGGGATGGCCACGAGGGCCGCCGAGAACGCGAACAGCGGCAGGATCACCGCGTTGGAGTACGGCTCGAGCACGTGGTGGGTGCGGCCACCGGGCACCCGGGCCATCACCAGGCCGAGGATCACGCCGGCGATGGTGGCGTGCACGCCGGAGAGATAGGTGAAGTACCAGGTGGCCACGCCGAGGACGATCAGCAGGACGATGATCGGCCAGACCGGCTTCCGGCCCAGCACCCACGGCGAACGCGGCTTGAGCAGCCGGCTGGTGACCCCGAAGAGGGTGGCCGTGATCGCCGCGAAGCCGATGTACTGCAGCTCGGGGTCCTGGGTGAAGAAAAACGCGATGATCAGGATCGCCACGAGGTCGTCGAGCACCGCCAGGGCCAGCAGGAACACCCGCACCCGGGTGGGGATCCCGCGGCCGAACACCGCCAGCACCCCCAGCGCGAACGCGATGTCGGTGGCCGTGGGCACCGGCCAGCCCGCGGCCAGCCCCGAGCCCTGGGTGAGCAGCAGGTAGATGCCGGCGGGAACCGCGACCCCGCCGAGCGCGGCGAGGGCGGGCAGCGCCGCCTTGCCGAAGCTGTTCAGGTCGCCGATCACCAGTTCGCGTTTGAGCTCGATGGCGATGAGGAAGAAGAAGATCGACAGCAGTCCGTCGCTGATCCAGTGCTTGGCCGACAGGTCCAGCCCGAACAGGCCGGTGTGCAGATGTTCGTTGGCCGCCTCGATCAGCGCCGGACCGAAGGCGAGATTGGCCATGATCAGGCCGAGCACACCGGCGAGAAGCAGGAACCCGGCGGCGTAGCGTTCGGAACGGATGAAAGTCATGGAGATCCTGTCCACCCACGGTAAAAGCGGGTCGGTCGTACGTCGTGAGCGAAACATTTCGCCCGCCGACCAGACTTCCCGGCACACCAGCGTTCAGTTTAGTCCCGCCGCCTACGATGGAGTGTGACCGAATACGCCCAGCCCACGCCATCCGCTTTCGACGAGCTCGTCGCCACGGTCGCCCGCCTGCGTGCGCAGGGCGGTTGCCCGTGGGACGCCGAGCAGACCCACGCGTCGCTCGTGCAGTACCTCACCGAGGAGACTCACGAGCTGATCGAGGCGATCGAGAGCGGCAGCCGCGACGACCTGCTGGAGGAGCTCGGTGACGTGCTCTACCAGGTGGTCTTCCACGCGAGCATCGCCGCCGAGACACCGGGGGAGGACTTCGACATCCAGGAGGTGGCCGCCCGGATGACTCGCAAGATGGTCGGCCGGCACCCGCACGTCTTCGCCGAGAGCGGCGCTCAGAAGACCACCGACGAGGTCATCGCCGGCTGGGATGACGTGAAGGCCGCCGAGAAGCCGCACCGCACCAGCGTGCTCGACGGCATACCGCAGGGCATGCCGGCGCTGGCGCTGGCCGACAAGGTGCTCGGCCGGGCCCAGAAGATCGGCCTGCTCGAGACGGATGCGCCCGCCCTGCTGCCCATCGACAGCGAGGCCGAGCTGGGCCCGATCCTGCTCGCCATCGTGTCCGCGGCCAAGGCCCAGGGGCTGGACTCCGAGCGGGCGCTGCGCACCGCGCTCCGCGACCTGCAGGACGAGATCCGCGCGGCCGAGCAGGAGAGCGGCGACGGGTCCTTCGGCGTGGCCGACGGCGACCCGGCCGACGCCGGCGTTATCGCGTTCCCCACCGCATAGCGCCAGGCGGTGCGGCCCGCTAACGTCGCAGCATGACCGAAACGACCTTCAACGCGCTCCTCACCCAGCAAATCGGCAACGAGTTCGCCGCGTCCCAGCAATACATCGCCATCGCCACCTGGTTCGACAGCCAGGACCTGCCCCAGCTGGCCGCACACTTCTACCGGCAGTCCGTAGAAGAGCGCAACCACGCGATGATGCTCGTGCAGTACCGGCTCGACCGGGGCCTGGAGGTCGTGATCCCCGGGATCCCCGCCGTGATCAACGGTTTCGCTGACATCGTCGAACCGATCGCGCTGGCCCTCGCGCAGGAACAGCAGGTCACCGCTCAGATCGAGGCGCTCTTCAAAGCCGCCCGCACCGACGGCGACGCCCTCGGCGAGCAGGCCATGCTCTGGTTCCTCAAGGAACAGGTCGAGGAGGTCGCCTCCATGTCGACCCTGTTGACCATCGCCAAGCGCGCCAAGGACAACCTGTTCGACATCGAGAACTTCATCGCCCGCGAGCAGGTCGGTGACGCCGGCGGCGACGCCGACGCGCCCGGAGCCGCCGGCGGCGCGCTCTAACGCCGCGGCGGGGTCGGGCCGGGCGACCTGACAGAATTGGGGCATGGCAACAGCAGTGACCCCTCCCCGCGGCATGCGCGACTTCCTCCCGGCCGACAAGGCCACCCGCGAAAGGGCTCTGGGCATCATCCGCTCCAGCTTTGCCGCGCACGGTTTCGACGAGATCGAAACGCCCGTGATGGAAGACACCATCAGGCTGCACTCCGGCCTCGGCGGCGACAACGAGAAGCTCGGCTTCGCCGTGCTCAAGCGCGGAATCGGCCCGGCCGACCTCGTGACGGCCGCCGAGGCCGACGACCTGCTCTCCCTGGCCGACCTGGGGCTGCGCTTCGACCTCACGGTGCCGCTGGCCCGGTTCTACGCCAGCCACCGCGCCGAGCTGCCCACGGTGTTCCGCTCCATCCAGATCGCCCCGGTCTGGCGCGCCGAACGCCCGCAGAAGGGCCGCTACCGCCAGTTCGTGCAGTGCGACATCGACATCATCGGCGAGGCCGGCCCGCTTGCCGAGATCGAACTGATCACCGCCACCGTCGCAGCCCTGGACAACCTGGGCCTGACCGGCTGCTCGATCCGCATCAACGATCGCCGCATCCTCACCGCCATGCTCAGCACCTGGGGCGTGGCCGGCAACCTCACCGAACGCGCCCTGATCACCCTCGACAAGCTCGACAAGATCGGTGTGGACGGCGTCGTCACCGAGCTCGGCGGCCTCGGAATCGACACCACCGGCCTGGCCGACACCCTCGCCGGGTTTAGCGACGGCGGCTGGCCCGACCCGCAGGATGCGCCGGCCTGGCTGGACGCCGCCGCGTACGCCGACCTGTCCGCGCTGCGGGCCGCGCTGCCCGGAGTCGCGCTCGAGTTCGACCCCACCCTGGTGCGCGGGATGGGCTACTACACCGGAACCATCTTCGAGATCAAGCACCCCGACCTGGGCTACTCGCTGGGCGGCGGCGGCCGTTACGACGGCATGATCGGCCGGTTCCTCGGCACCGACGTGCCCGCCTGCGGCTTCTCGATCGGGTTCGAACGCATCGTCGACCTGCTCGCCGGCTCCGACGACGACACCGAGTCCGCCGTCCTGCTCGTTCACGAGAAGGATGCCGACCCGGCCGCCCTCGTCGCGCTCAAGACCGCCCTCGTGGCAGAGGGCCTCCGGGTGCGGCTGGACAAGCGCACCAAGAACCTCAAGGCTCTGCTCGAACGGGCCGGTGCCGCGGGTTACGGCCGGTTCGCGTTCGTGACCGATGACTCCGTCGAGCCCGACGACCTGGTCTTCAAGCCGCTGGCCGGCTGAACCGAGCACCGGCTGAACGGTTGATGTTCCGGCGGTGAACGGGACTTCAGTCCTGAGCGGGCCGGCGAACCGGTCACTAGACTGTTCTACGGACTGGAACACAGCGGCGTCTTCCTCAAAATCCACACGGACTTAGAATCCAAAAATCGATACACAGACAGACACAGGAGATAGTTGTGGCTCTTATTGACGCAGTTGTTGCACGCGAAATCCTCGACTCTCGGGGCAACCCGACCGTCGAGGTCGAGGTTTTGCTCGAGGACGGCACGCTGAGCCGTGCCGCCGTACCCTCAGGCGCCTCGACCGGCGCCTTCGAGGCCTACGAGCTGCACGACGGTGACAAGAAGCGTTACCTGGGCAAGGGCGTGCTCAAGGCCGTCGGCTCCGTCACCGACGAGCTCGGCCCGGCCGTCGAGGACCTCGACGCCGCCGACCAGCGCATCATCGACATGGTCCTCAACGAGACCGACGGCACCGTCAACAAGGAGCGCGTCGGCGCCAACGCCATCCTCGGCGTGAGCCTGGCCGTCGCCAAGGCCGCCGCCAGCTCGGCCGACCTGCCCCTCTTCCGCTACCTCGGCGGCCCGAACGCGCACACCCTGCCCGTTCCCATGATGAACATCATCAACGGTGGCTCGCACGCCGACAACGACGTCGACATCCAGGAATTCATGGTTGTCCCGCTCGGCGCCCCCACCTTCAGCGAGGGCCTGCGCTGGGGCGTTGAGGTCTACCACGCCCTCAAGGGCCTGCTGAAGAGCAAGGGCCTGGCGACCGGCCTCGGCGACGAGGGTGGCTTCGCCCCCAACCTGCCCAGCAACCGTGCGGCGCTCGACCTCATCGTCGAAGCCATCACGCTGGCCGGCTACACGCCCGGCACCGACATCGGCCTGGCGCTCGACTGCGCAGCCACCGAGTTCTTCAAGGACGGCGTCTACCACTTCGAGGGCAAGGAATTGACCTCCACCGAGATCGTCGCGTACTACGCCGAACTCCTCGAGGCGTACCCGCTCGTCTCCATCGAAGACCCGCTCGAGGAAGAGGACTGGGAAGGCTACGTCCACCTCACCGCTCAGCTCGGCGACAAGGTTCAGATCGTCGGAGACGACCTGTTCGTCACCAACCCGATCCGCCTGGCCAAGGGCCTCGAGATCAAGGCAGCGAACTCCATCCTCATCAAGGTCAACCAGATCGGCACCCTGACCGAGACGATGGACGCCGTCGCCCTCGCCCAGCGCGCCGGCTACACGACCGTCATCTCGCACCGCTCCGGTGAGACCGAAGACACCTTCATCGCCGACCTCGCGGTCGCCACGGATGCCGGCCAGATCAAGACCGGCGCCCCGGCCCGCAGCGAGCGCGTTGCCAAGTACAACCAGCTCCTGCGCATCGAAGAAGAACTCGGCGAGGCCGCGGTCTACGCCGGCCGTTCCGCGTTCCCGCGTTTCAAGGGCTAATCCCCTCTGAACCACCCGGGCTCCCCGCTCATCGGACATCGTCCGGGGCGGGGAGCTTTTTTTTGGGGCGTGCGCCACCGCCAGGCTGCGGGTTTGCACAGGATCCGGGTTCGCGGGCCGTGGCGAACGGTGCGGGCCGAAAGATCTGGCACTCTAGAACCGGGGCATTTCTGTGTGCCCCGGCGAGCATCACCCACCGAGCACCCGACGGGAGTCACCGTGACCTTCACCGGTTCTGGCATGACCCCACCGCGCCTGCCCAAACCGCGCCGGGCGAAGCCGCACAGTACCGAGTCCCGCGGAACCGAGTCCCGCGGAACCGAGCCCCGCCGGACCGAGCCCCGCCGAACAGAGCAGAGGGCGGTCAAACTCGCCACCGACGAGACCGCGGTGCGCAGCTGGCTCCGTGGCCTGCGATTGAGCGGATTCTCCTTCGTGATGATGGGTCTTCTGGTGCTCGCTGTCGTCGTGCTCGCGCCCAGTGTGCGCACCTACGCCGAACAGCGCAAACAAATCGACCAGCTCAGCGACACCGTCGCAGCGCAACAGGACTCGGTCGACGACCTCAAGGCGGAGCGGGAACGGTGGAACGACCGCACCTTCGTGACCACCCAGGCGCGGGACCGGCTCTCCTACGTGCTGCCCGGTGACATCAGTTTTCTCGTGATCAACGACAGCGGAGCCAGCGTCGAGGACGCCGCCGACACCGCACCCATCAGTACCGCCATCCAGGACACCGAAGTCGACTGGGTCGACTCCGTCTTCCGATCGGTGATGACATCCGCACTGGCCCCCCAGGAGGCAGCACAATGACCCGACCGCCCTTCGACCCCGCCTCCGAGGCCGACATCGCCACGGTCTCCGCGCAGCTCGGCCGCCCCGCCCGCAACGTGATCGGCATCGCCGCCCGCTGCACCTGCGGCGCGCCCACCGTCGTGGCCACGGCGCCGCGGCTGGAGGACGGCACCCCGTTCCCCACCCTGTACTACCTATCGCACCCCGCCGCCACGGCCGCGCTGTCGTTCCTGGAAGCCACCCAGGTGATGAACGAGTACAACCAGATGCTCGCCGACGACGAGGACCTGCGCGCCCACTACCGCGCCGCGCACGAAAGCTTCCTGGCCGATCGCGAGATGATCGGCGTGGTCCCCGAGCTCGCCGGCGTCTCCTCCGGCGGGATGCCGGTGCGGGTCAAGTGCCTGCACGCCCTGGCCGCGCACGCCCTGGCGGCCGGTCCCGGCGTCAACCCGATCGGCGACCTGGCCCTGCTGCGGGCCGCCTGGTCGCCCCAGGTGTGCGAGTGCCTGGACTACGCTCCGCCGGCGGTCCCGCCGGCCGACGCGTGACCGGCGCCGCGCGCCGCATCCTCACCGGCGTCGCGATCACCCTCGCGGCAGCCGTCGCGGTCGTGGGCGTCGTCGGCGACACCTCCGTCGCCCGCGCCGACCAGGTACGCGACCTCGAATACTGGCTGAATGACTACGGCTTCAGCCAAGCCTGGACCACCACCAAGGGAGCCGGCGTCACCGTCGCCGTCATCGACACCGGTGTCGACGGCAGCATCACCGAGCTCAACGGCGCCGTCGTCGGCGGCACCGACGTCTCCGGTGTCGGCTCGTCGAACGGCCAGACCCCGGTCGGCGCCGAGAACGAACACGGCACCCTGGTGGCATCCCTCCTCGCCGGCCGTGGCACGCCAACGGGCGGCGGCCTGATCGGCGTGGCGCCAGAGGCGTCCATCCTCGCCGTCTCGGTGGCGTTCGGCACCAGTGACGCCGTGCTCAGCAATGACGACCAGATCGCCGCGGGCATCCGGTGGGCCGTCGACAACGGCGCCGACGTGATCAACATGTCACTCACCCGCAACACCCTGGACTGGCCGACCAGTTGGGATGACGCGTTCATGTACGCGTTCGAAAACGACGTCGTGGTTGTCGCTGCGGCCGGCAACAGGGGCAGCGGAACGACCGAGGTCGGCGCCCCCGCCACCATTCCCGGCGTACTCACCGTCGCCGGTGTCGACCAGTCCAAGGAGGCCAGCTTCGACGCCTCCTCGCAGGGCATCACCATCGCCGTCGCCGCGCCCAGCGAGAAGCTCGTCGGTGTCGCGCCCGGCGGCGGCTACATGGAATGGAACGGCACCAGCGCGGCCGCGCCGATAGTCTCCGGGCTGGTGGCCCTGGTGCGCTCGGCCTACCCGAAGCTGGATGCCACCGAGGTGATGAACCGGATCATCGAGACCGCGAACCCGAACGGGCACACGGTGCCGAGCCCGATCTACGGCAACGGCCTGATCGACGCCGCCGCCGCGGTCTCCGCGTACGTGCCGAAGTCCACCTCCGCCACGCCCGCCGAGCTCCTGCAGGAGTGGATCACCCTGCACCGCCGTGCCGACGCCGCGCCGATGACGCCCACCACACCGGGAACTCCGGTGCCCGTTGTCCCGGATGCCGACCCGCCCCTGCCGGAGCAGAACAGCGCCGCCGGCTGGCTGCCCAGCCCACTCACCCTCACCTATGTCAGCGTGCCGCTCGCCGTCCTGGTGGGTTTTGCTATCCTAGTAACGCTGTTCGGCATTGGGGCCACGCGGCATTTCAAGCGAATTCGTTCTCATCTCTAAACTTTCGCGTATCCAATCCCTGTAGGAGGCCTTCTAATCGTGCCCAAAATTCTCATCGTCGGTGGCGGCTACGCGGGTTTTTATACCGCCTGGAAGCTTGAGAAGTGGTTGCGTCCCGGCGAGGCCGAGGTCACCATGGTCGATCCGCTGCCGTACATGACCTACCAGCCGTTCCTCCCCGAGGTGGCCGCCGGATCCATCGATCCGCGTCACTCGGTCGTGGCCCACCGTCGCCACCTCAAGAAGACCAATGTGCTCACCGCCAAGGTCACCAACGTGAACCACGCGGAAAAGAAGGCCACCATCACGCCGCCGGTCGGCGAACCGTGGGTCTTCGACTACGACATCATCGTGGTCACCGCCGGCGCCGTGTCGCGCACCTTCCCGATCCCCGGGGTCGCGGACCAGGCCATCGGCCTGAAGACCATCGAGGAAGCCGTCGCGATCCGCGACACCGTCCTCACCAACTTCGACAAGGCAGCCCAGCTGCCCGCCGGCCCCGAGCGCGACCGCCTGCTGACCTTCGTGGTCATCGGTGGCGGCTTCGCCGGCATCGAGGTGTTCGCCGAGCTGCGCTCCTTCGCCAGCTCGCTGCTCACCAAGTACCCGCAGATCGCCTTCGAGGACACGCACTTCCACCTCATCGAGGCAATGGGTCGCATCATGCCGGAGGTGAGCGAAACCACCGCGCTGTGGGTCATCAAGAACCTCGCCGAGCGTGGTGCAGAGGTGCACCTGAACACCCAGCTCACCTCCGCCGTCGACGGCAAGATCGAGCTCTCCACCGGGGAGTCCTTCGAGACCGACCTGATCGTCTGGACCGCCGGCGTCATGGCGAACCCCGGCATCGTGCGCAACACCGACCTCCCGGTCGAAGAGCGCGGCCGACTGCGTGTGCGCGCCGACCTGCGTGTCGGCACCGAGGACGAGATCGTCGTCGACGCCTGGGCCGCCGGTGACATCACCGCGGTTCCCGACCTCTCCGGCGGCGGCGTCGGCGGCTTCTGCGTGCCGAACGCCCAGCACGCCGTGCGCCAGGGCAAGCTCATGGCCAAGAACATCGTCGCGGTCCTCCGCGGTGAGGGCCCCGCGGACTACAACCACAAGAACCTCGGAGCCGTCGCCGGTCTCGGTGTGGGCGTCGGAGCATTCCAGTCCGGCAAATTCGCCCTCAAGGGTTTCCCGGCCTGGATCGCCCACCGCGGCTACCACGGCCTGGCCATGCCGAGCTGGGAGCGCAAGATCCGCGTCGTCGGAGGTTGGGTCCTGAACGTCTTCCTGGGCCGCGACATCGTGTCGCTCGAGGCCGTGCAGACGCCTCGCGCCGTGTTCCAGGAGTTCGCGTCCCGTCCGAAGCCGCCGGCAGCCGCACCCGCGGTCGTCGCCCCGGCCGCGGTCAAGGCCCCGCGTGCACCGCGCAAGGCCCCGGTCAAGAAGCCCGTCGTCGAGGTCGCCGCTGCCGAGTCCGGCACGGAGACCATCGCAGCACCGTAGAGTCACCGGTGGATGCCGCACTCCGGTGCGGCATCCACTCGTGATGCCCGGCTAGTCCGGGCGTGCCCCCGTAGCCCAACCGGCAGAGGCAGGCGACTTAAAATCGTCACAGTCTGGGTTCGAATCCCAGCGGGGGCACCAGGAATCACCCGGCGCGGCGCGCCTCAGCGTCGGCCCGGCAGTACGAAGCGCTGCCACGCCCAGGCGGCCACGCTGACCACGGCGAAGCCTGTCGCCACCACCCAGAGCAGCATCGCGGTGCCGGTGCCCGTCCAACGCGGAAGCATGGGCGAGAGCAGCGTGAACAGGGTGAGGAAGGCCGGCACCGTCAGGGCGGCCCAGATCGGCGGCGACCAGGCCAGGATGCTGCGTCCACTCGTATTCCCGATCGGAATGAGCACGAGCACGGCCGAGCCGATCGAGGCCAGCACGACGGTGTTCGCGACCTCAGCGGCCAGGGTGCTGAGGAAACCGTCGGCCGCCGGTAGGGTGCCGACGACCAGCAGCGACGCCAGTCCCAGGGCGAACAGGCTGCCGGCCCGGATGGCGGCCAACTGGCCCCGTTGGGCCAGGCCGGGCCCCGCGCCCACGACGACGCTGCCCAGCAGGCCGAAGAGCAGGGCGGGCTGGAGCTCGAACAGTCTGGAGGCGAGCGCGGTGACGGCGACGACCGCGAGGTACCGCGGCAGGATCGTCGTGGTCACCTCGATGTGCAGCGCCCTGGACCCCCACCACTGCGGCACCAGGGCGGCCACGGCGTTCACCACCACGAGGGCGAGAACCACGGCCAGCAGCAGCCGGAGATAGGCCGGCGTCGCGGACACCGGGCCAGACAACAGGACGAACACGGCGGCGGCGACGACGGTGCCGCCGTAGGCCACCCAGCGGTTGACCTGCAGGGTGGGGGCGACCTCGAATTCCTCACCGGCGCGGTTGCGGCCGGCGAGCTGGTGGCCGCGAAGGAGCGGCCGGCCGTCTCGCGCCCGGGTGATGGTGCCGGCCAGCAGCCGGGCCGGAATCACGAGCAGCAGCAGGGCTCCCAGCGTGAGCATCGCCGCCTGCAGCCAAGGGAATTGCGCCACGGTCCAGGGCGGGATCACCGCGGTGCTGAACTGGGTGGGGTCGTTCCAGCCGCCTCCTGGCACGGTCAGCTCGGGCGGTGCGGCGGCGTCGCCGTCGTTGGGGGCGGCGGGCAGCGGGCTGGGCGAACCGCTGCCCGGTGTGGCCGTGGGGGTCGCCAGTGCGGTCGCCGTCGGGGCAGGCACGACGGGCGGGGCGGCGGTCGGTGTCGGTGCCGGTGCGGGCGCCGCGGTCGCGGCACCGAAGGTCACCCGGATCGCCGAGCTGCCGGGGCTCACATTGCCGGCGGCATCCTGCTGCACGGCGCGCAGGTCGTACGAGCCGTTCGCAATGCCGGACCCTGTGCACGACCAGGTGCCACCGGACACGACGGCGCTGCAGACCGAGTAGGCGCCGGCGAAGACCGTGACGGTGGCCCCGTTCTCGCCCCGCCCGGAGAACGGCCCGGCGGCGGAGGTCAGCGTGGCGTCGGCGGCGGGACTCGTCACGACGGGCGCGGCCGGGGCGTCGACGTCGAAGGTCAGGCTGATCGGATCGCTTGCCGGCGACGACTCCGGGGCGCTGAACGAGGTCTGCTGTGAGGCGGTGATTTGCTGCGCCCCGCTCGACACTGCGCCCTCCAGCAGGCAGGCCCACACCCCGGAGGTGTCGACGGTGAACGAACAGCTCGCTCCCGCGGCGAGAGTGGCGGTGACGGTGGCGCCGGGATAGCCGGTGCCGCGCACCATCCCGCTCGAAGAGGAATGGCCGGTCGAGCCGCCCGTGATCGTCGGGGCCTGCAGCACCCGCACGGTGTGGACCGCCGCGAGGGCGGAGTCCCCGGGCACCTCCGCCCGCAGGTCGACGGCGGGTCCGCTGGGCAGGACCACTCCGGGGCACTGCCAGGTGGACGACCCGTCGGCGGCGACGGTGCACAGCGGAGCACCGCCGGTGGGGGAGAGCAGCTGAATGTCGTGTGTGGGGTCACGGGTGCCGGAGACGGTGACGCTCCCGGCCACGAAGGCGTTGGCGCCGGGGCTGTCGATGGTGGGCGCGGCGGGGGCGGGCGGAGCCGGCGACTCGGACGGCGTCTCCGCTGGTGACTCTGACGGCGAGTCTGGCTCCGACGGCGCCAGCGAGGCGTCGGGAGTCGTGGTTTCGGCGGGTGCCGGTTCGGTCGCGGTGGCAGGCGCCGTCTCGGTCGTGACGGCCATGGCCGGTTGGACCGCACCGGCGAGCGGGCCGATCAGCACGGTGCCGACCAGAGCCGCGAGCAGGATCCCGAACGAGGCCACCCGCGTGCGTGTGGGTCGCCGAAGACCCCGACCGGTTCGTGTGTTCGACCCGTGCGCGCTGAAACGGCGTGACCTCTGCAATGGACTCCCTCAGACCATTCCATGGGCCATGGCCAGGAATGTCAATGTGGCGCGCCCGACCGAGGAGATCCTGCGCCATAATGTGCACTGGGTCAACTGCCCCACTATTCGACGTTAACGACGCAGGACAAGGTGACCAGGTGACACGCATTCCCGCCGCGGACCGGCGCAGCGCCCTGGTGCGTGCCGCGTTACGGGTCGTCGCCGACCGGGGCGTGGCCCAGGCCACCACTCGGGCTATCGTGGCCGAGGCCGGGATGTCGCTGGCAAGCTTCCACTACGCCTTCCAGAGCCGCGACGAGCTGATGGTCGAACTCATCAGGCACGTCGTGGCTGAGGAAGCCACCGCCGTGCTACCTGAGCCGTCCAGCACGGAATCGCAGGGACAGGACGACATCCAGTCGCTGCGGCAGATCCTGCGCGACGGACTGCAACGCTACGCCGATCACATGAGCCGCGACCCCCTGAGAGAGAAGGCCATGCTCGAACTCACCCAGTACGCCCTCAGGTCCCCGGGGTTGCACCACCTCGCCGTGGCCCAGTACGAGCGCTACCACGCCCTCGCGGCCGAGGCGCTGGACACCGCGGCCCGGCGAAGCGGCTCGGTCTGGCAGCATCCCGTCGGCGAGGTGGCCCGCCTTCTCGTCTCCCTCACCGACGGCCTCACCATCGCCTGGCTGGTGGATCGGGATGACACCGCCACCGCCACCCTGCTCGATTTCGCCGCGGACTCCGTCGCCGCGCTGGGCCGGCCCGCATGAGCCTCGACCTCTCACCGCGGCCGACCGGTCCGGCTGCCACGCCCTGGCTCGACCCGCAGCAGTACTGGCCGGACCTGACCGAGGCCACCCGGGGCCTGGACACCCCCGTGGGGGCGCTGCACCTCGGGGCCCTGCGGCACAACACCCACGACATGCTCGGCCGCGCCCAGGGCACCCCGATCCGGGTGGCCAGCAAGTCACTGCGGGTACGCGGCGTGCTCGACGCCGTGCTCGCCCTGCCCGGCTACCGCGGCATTCTCGCCTTCACCCTGGCCGAGGCCCTCTGGCTCGCCCAGACCCACGACGATATCGTGGTCGGCTACCCCAGCGTCGACAGGGCGGCGCTTCACACGCTGGCCCGCTCGGCCGACCTGGCCGCCCGAGTGACCCTGATGGTGGACTCGATCGACCACCTCGACATCGTCGACGCCGTGCTCGCGCCGTCGCAGCGTGAACGCATCCGGGTCTGCCTCGAACTGGACGCGTCCTGGAACGCGCCGGTGCTCGGCCACCTGGGGGTGTGGCGCTCGCCCGTGCACACGCCGGAGCACGCCAGGGCCCTGGCCCTGGCCATCGTCTCCAGGCCCGGCTTCGAGCTGGTCGGGCTGATGGCGTATGAGGCGCAGATCGCCGGTCTCGGCGACAGACCCCCTGGCCACCCCGTGCAGGGCGGGCTGAACCGGTGGGTGCGCAATCGGTCGATCGTCGACATCACGGCCCGGCGCGCCGCGGCGGTCGCCGCGGTGCGGCAGGTCGCCGACCTGGAATTCGTCAACGGCGGCGGCACCGGCTCGCTGGAGAGCACCCACGCCGACACTTCGGTGACCGATATCGCGGCCGGGAGCGGTTTTTTCGGCGGCCACCTGTTCGACAGCTACTCGGGCTTCCGGCCGGCACCGGCCGCCGCATTCGCCCTGTCGGTTGTGCGGAAGCCCACCGCGCAGACGGCGGCCTTGCTCGGCGGCGGCTGGATCGCCTCCGGTCCGCCGGGGGCGGATCGCTCACCGCGCCTGGTCTGGCCGGAGGGTCTGAGCCTGGTGCCGCGCGAGATGGCGGGGGAGGTGCAGTCACCGGTCACCGGGTCTGCCGCCGCCGCACTGCGGGTCGGCGAGCGTGTCTGGATGCGGCACACCAAGTCCGGCGAACTCAGCGAACATCTCAACGAATTCGCGCTGGTCGAGGACGGTATCGTGGTCGACATGCTGCCGACCTACCGAGGCGAAGGCAAGGCCTTCCTGTGACGGCCAGCGGCGCCCGCTGGCAGAACTGGGCACGCAGCGAGTCCGTCGTGCCGGTCAGGGTGGAGCGGCCGACCAGCGCGGCCGCCACGCAACGCGCCGTGCTCGCCGCTGTGAAATCGGGCGTCAGGATCAAGGCCGTCGGTTCCGGACACAGTTTCTCGGGCATCGCGGTTTCGCCCGGCGTGCAACTGGACCTGGCCTGGGGCGGGTTGATCGACGTCGACGAGGCCACGGCCAGGGTGACCATCGCCGCCGGCACCCGCCTGCACCAGCTGCCCGCGCTGCTGGCCCCCTACGGGCTCGCCCTGGAGAATATGGGCGACATCGACAGGCAGACCATCGCCGGAGCCACCTCGACCGGCACGCACGGCACCGGCGGCGCCTTTGCCGGCCTCGCCGCCCAGATCGTCGCCGTGACGCTGGTCACCGGCGACGGTTCGGTGCTGCGCGTCACCGAGACCGAGAATCCCGAGCTGCTACCCGCGGTGCGACTGGGGCTCGGCGCCCTGGGCATCCTCGTGGACCTCACCATCCAGTGCGTGCCGGCTTTTCTCCTGCACGCCGTCGACGCACCGGAGCCGTTCGAGGCCGTTCTGGACGGCTACCTCGAGCGCAGCACCTCGGCCGACCACTTCGAGTTCTACTGGTTCCCGCACACCGAGACCGCCCTCACCAAGACCAACACCCGGCTGCCGCCGCGCACCGGCCGGGACCTGCTGGGCCGGCTGAACCGCTGGGTCGACGACGAATTGCTCGGCAACGCGGTGTTCCGCGCCACCTGCGCGGCGGGAGTGGTCCTGCCGCCGCTGGTGCCCAGGGTCAACCGCCTCGTGGAACGGCTCACCGGCCGCCGCGACGTCACCGACCACTCGCACCGGGTTTACGTCACGAACCGCACCGTGCGATTCCACGAGATGGAGTACGCGCTGCCGCGCCAGGCGGTGCCGGACGCGCTCCGCGAGGTGCGCGCCCTCATCCAGAAGCGCGGCTGGCGCATCTCCTTCCCCCTCGAAGTGCGCTCGAGCGCGGCCGACGATGTCTGGCTCTCCACCGGCTACGGCCGAGACACCGGCTACATCGCCGTGCACAGGTACTTCCGCGAGAACCCGCAGAAGTACTTCGCCGACGTCGAGGCGATTATGCGCGCGCACGACGGTCGCCCACACTGGGGGAAGATGCACAACCTGGACGCGGACACGCTCCGCCAGGTCTACCCGCGCTTCGACGACTTCCTCGCCGTGCGGGACCGGCTCGACCCGGAGCGTCGATTCACCAACCGTTACCTGGAAAGAGTTCTTGGGCCATGAGCAGCAACACCCCGGCGTCCCGCGCCTGGCAGCACCGGGCCGCCGAACTGGGCGATCGGCTCCCCACCGGTTTTCAGATCGGCACGGCCACCTCGGCCTTCCAGATCGAGGGCGGCGCGCGTGACGGCGGCCGCGGCGAATCCCATTGGGATGCCTTCACCCGCGAGCCCGGCCGCATCCTGGACGGCCAGAACGCGTCGGTCGCCGCCGACCACATCGGCAAGCTGACCGAGGACGTCACCCTGCTGCGGGAGTTGGGCGCAGACAGCTATCGGTTCTCCTTCGCCTGGCCGCGCCTGCAACCCGACGGTCGTGGGACGCTGAACCGGTCGGGTCTGGCGTTCTACGACAGGCTGCTCGATCAGCTGCTCGGCAACGGCATCAGCCCGATGACAACCCTGTCGCACTGGGACACCCCCGCTGCGCTCCGTGGCGGCTGGCTGAACCGTGACACCGCGATGAGATTCGGCGATTACGCCCACGAGATGGGTGCGGTCTTCGGCGACCGCATCGACCGGTGGGTCACCATCGCCGACCCGGCGACGGTGATGTTCAACGGCTACATGATCGGCGTGCACGCCCCGGGCCAGGCCCTCTTGTTCGACGCGTTACCGGCCGGCCACCACCAGCTGCTCGGTCACGGCCTCGCCGTGCAGGGGCTGCGCGCCGCCGACGTGCGCGGCGGGATCGGCCTCGCCAATGTGCACTCGCCGGTGCAGAGCGCCACCGACCGGGAAGCCGACCGTGACGCCGCGGCCCTCTACGACCTGCTGCACAACCGGCTCTTCGCCGATCCGGTGCTGCTCGGCCGCTATCCGGACCCCGTCGGGGTGTTCGAGAACGAGCTGCGCTACCTGCACGAGATCGAACCCGACGACCTGCGCACGATCCACCAGCCGCTGGACTTCTACGGCGTCGAGTACTTCCAGCCCAGCCGGGTTGCGGCCGGAGCGGCCAAACCGGTACGCGCGCCCGAGGACCGTCCCGCTGAGGAACGCCCGATGAGCAGCCGGTTGCCGTTCCACCTGACCTCGTTCCGCGAGCATCCGGTCACCGGGTTCGGCTGGCCGAACGCACCCGAGTACCTGCCGGTGCTGCTGGCCGAATTGCAGGACCGCTACGGCGAGGCCCTGCCGCCGGTCTACCTCACCGCGGGCGGCGCGAGCTATCCCGACACAGCGGATGTCCGTGGCGCGGTGACCGACCTGGCCCGCATCGACTACCTGGCCGAGCACCTCGTCGCGGCCGTGGACGCCGTCGCGCCCGGCGGACCGGCCGAGGGGGTTGACCTTCGCGGCTATCTGGTCTGGTCGCTGCTGGACGGCTTCGAATGGGCGGCCGGCTACACCCAACGCTTCGGCCTGGTCCACGTGGACTTCACCGACCCCGCCCGCAAGCGCACCCCCAAACTCTCCTACCGCTGGCTCCAGGAAGTCCTCAGCGCAAGATAGGTTCGCGAGGTGTGAGATAAGCCCCAAAAACCGGCCCGGATGGGTGCTTTTCTCAAACTTAGCGGACCCGGGCGGGATGATTCCTTGGAGTGTGATGGGAAGCACATGGGAGCCCCAGCGGGCTTCGTTATGATGGGGCTCGAACACGTATCGCCCAGGTCAAATCGCAAGGAGACGCTGCCATGGAATGGCTCATCCCGGTCCTCATCGTCGTCGCACTCGTTGCGATCGCGGGTATCTACCTGTGGGCGACCTACAACTCGCTCATCACCCTCAAGGTGCGGGTGGATGAAGCGTGGAGCGACATCACTGTGCAGCTCAAGCGCCGTGCCGACCTCATCCCCAATCTGATCGAAACCGTCAAGGGCTACGCGGCTCACGAGAAGTCGGTTTTCGAGAACGTGACCAAGGCGCGCGCCGAGACTCTCTCCGCGCAGGGCCCGGTGGACGCCGCCGCGGCCGAGAACCACATGCAGACGGCCCTGAAGAGCATCTTCGCCGTCGCCGAGGCGTACCCGCAGCTGCAGGCCAGCCAGAACTACCTGCAGTTGCAGGGCGAGCTGGTCGACACCGAAGACAAGATCCAGGCCTCCCGCCGGTTCTACAACGGTGGCGTGCGCGAGCTGAACACCAAGATCCAGGTCTTCCCGAACCACCTGTTCGCGAAGAACCTCGGCTTCAGCCAGCGCGAGTTCTTCGAGGTCAGCGACGCCGCGGCCATCGCCGAACCGCCTCGCGTGCAGTTCTAGCCGCCACACCTGTAACCGCAGCCCCGAAGAGGACCCATGTACAGCGCGATCGCGCGTAACAAGCGCAACACCGTCTTCATCATTGTGCTGTTCGTGGTGATCATCTCCGGGCTCGGCTGGCTCGCCGGTCTTGCCTACGGCGTACAGGGTCCCGGCGTGCTCATCCTCACCCTGGTGATCGCCGGCGGTTACGCGCTGATCCAGTACTTCGCAGCCGGTCGGCAGTCGATCGCCATGAGCGGGGGCATCCGGGTGAACAGCGTCACCGATCACCCCCGGCTCTGGCGCATCGTGGAGAACCTGTCCATCACCACGGGCACGCCGATGCCCGAGGTGTACATCATCAACGACCCGGCGCCCAACGCCTTCGCCACCGGCCGGGACCCCAAACACGCCATCGTGGCCGCCACCACCGGTCTGCTCGACATCATGGACGACGCCGAACTGGAGGGCGTCATGGCCCACGAGATCGGGCACGTGCGCAACTACGACATCCGCGTCTCGATGATCGTTTTCGGCCTGGTCGTGGCCGTCGGTTTCATCTCCGACATCTTCCTGCGAATGGCGTTCTTCGGCCGCGGCAACAACAACAACGGCAACCCGATCGTGCTGGTGTTCGGCCTGGTCGCCATGATCGTGGCCCCGCTGATCGCCTCGGTCGTGCAACTGGCCGTGTCGCGGCAGCGCGAGTACCTCGCGGATGCCACCGGCGCGCTGACCACCCGTCAGCCGGATGCCTTGGCCAGCGCCCTGGCCAAGCTGGGCGAGTACGGCCGCCCGATGCGCAAGCAGAACACCTCAATGGCGCACCTGTGGATCGCCGACCCGCTCAAACCCGGTGTGATGGACAAGCTCTTCGCCACCCACCCGCCGCTTACCGAGCGCATCGAGCGACTGCACGCGATGGGCAGCACCTTCTAAAGCGCTAGATCTCTGGCGCTAGAACTCCGCGGCGAGAGCGGCCGCGAGGTTGCCGCGGGGGACCACCTCGATGTCGGACAGACCCTGCCAGGCCGCGGTGCTCCGCAGAACCTCGGCCAGGCGTGCGGCGGTGTCGGCGGGCGCGGTGGGCTCGGCCCAGCTGGCCTGCACCCTCAGCACCCCGGCCTGCCTGTCGTTCTTGAGGTCGACACGGCCCACGATGGTGTCGCCGAGCAGCACCGGCAGCACGTAGTAGCCGAACTGCCGTTTCTCCTGGGGGGTGTAGATCTCGATGCGGTAGTGGAAGCCGAACAGTCGTAGCGCCCGCGCCCGTTCCCAGACCACAGGGTCGAACGGGCTGAGTACCGCCGCGGCGTCCAGCCGGCGGGGCAGCCGGGCGTCCCGGTGCAACCAGGCGGCGCCGGCGGCCCCGCCCCGGCCCCAACCGGGAACCTCGACCGGAATCAGCTCACCCGCATCCTCGAGCTCGGCGATGGCGGCGCGGGCGGGCTCGGTGCGCAACCGGAAGTAGTCGGCCAGGTCTTTCACAGTGCCGATGCCGTGGGCCCGGGCCGCCTGCGAGATGAGCGCACGGTGCGCGTCGGCGGCCGGTACCTCGCGGTCGAGCAGCGCGGTCGGGAAGACCTGCTCGGGCAACGCGTAGACCCTCTCGAACCGTTGGCGGCCGCCGCTGACCACGTCGCCCCAGCGGAACAGCGTCTCCAGGCCGATCTTCACATCCGACCAGCCCCACCAGGGGCCGCTGCGTTTGTTGGCGTCGTGCTCGATCGCGCTGGCGCGCATGGGGCCGTTGGCGGCCAGCTCGGCCCGCAGCCAGGCCAGCATGGGTGCGTTCTCCTGCGACCAGTGGGTGTCGTCGGCGGCGGCCTTGTCCCTGTATGCCTGCATCCGCCAGCGGAACAGCGGCCAGTCATCCACCGGGATCAGCGACGCCTCGTGCACCCAGTACTCGGTGAGCCGCGGCTTGGCGCCGGTGCTCAACCTGTCGAGCTGGGCCTTGTCGTAGGGGCCGAGACGGCTGAAGGCCGGCACGTAGTGGCTGCGTTCGAAGACGTTCACCGAGTCGATCTGCAGCAATCCGAGCCGCTCCACGAGGGCGCCGAGCTGGCGGATGCCTGGAGTGGGCGCGGCCGGGCGGCCGAAGCCCTGCGCGGCGAGGGCGACACGGCGGGCGAGGGCAGGCGAGATCGTCTGGAGCACGCCTCGACCCTACCGGCGGCCGGCGACATCCGACGTTCACGCCGCGTTCAACCCTGCGGTGTGCCTGCGCAACCCGCCGCTTCTAGTCTCGCAGCGACCGGTACAGCCGGCCATCACCCTGCTCTCTCATACGGAGGACCCTTGCTTACCACCCGCACCCTGGCCGCTTCCCTCGCCGCGACAGCCATCGTCGCTCTCACCCTTACGGGCTGCGCGAGCGGCACCGCCGAGGCGACCGGCACCGACGGTTCCGTCGACGCGGCCACCGCCACCAGCATCTCCGCCTTCGGCGACCTGGCCGGCCTCGAGGCCGCCGCCATCGAGGAGGGCGCCCTGAACGTCATCGCCCTCCCGCGGGACTGGGCCAATTACGGCGCTGTTCTGGACCTCTTCGCCGAGAAGTACCCCGAGATCACCATCACCGAGGCCGCCCCTGACGGCTCCAGCGCCGAGGAAATCCAGGCCGCCGAGAACCTGGCCGGCCAGGACACCGCCCCCGATGTCTTCGACCTGGGCCTGGCCGTTGCCCTGGCCAACACCGACCAGTTCGCCCCCTACCAGGTGGCCACCTGGTCCGACATCCCCGACGCGCTGAAGGAAGAGAGCGGCCTGTACGTCGGTGACTACGGCGGATACATGGCCGTGGGCTACGACCCCGACGCCGTTCCCGCACCCGAGTCGTTGGCCGACCTGCTCGGCGCCGACTACAAGGGCAAGGTCGCCATCAACGGCGACCCGACCCAGGCCGGAGCGGCTTTCGCCGCCGTCGGCATGGCCGCCGTCCAGAACGACGGCTCGGTGGACGACTTCCAGGCCGGCATCGACTTCTTCAGTGGCCTCAACGCCGCCGGCAACTTCGTGAAGGTCGACCCGACCCCCGCCACCATCGCCTCGGGCGAGACCCCCGTCGTCTTCGACTGGGACTACCTCAACGTCGGCTACGGCGCCCAGCTGGAGGGTGAGCGCAACTGGGAGGTCGTGGTCTTCCCCGGCACCGGCTACGCCGGCTACTACAACCAGGCGATCAACGTGGATGCGCCGCACCCGGCCGCCGCGCGCCTCTGGCAGGAATTCCTCTACAGCGACGAAGCGCAGAACCTCTGGCTCGAAGGAGGCGCCCGCCCGGCGCGCGCCGACGCCATGGCGGCGGAAGGCACCATCGACGCCGACCTGTTCGACGCCCTGCCCGCCGTGCCGGACACCACAGTGGTCCCGACCGCCGCGCAGAGCGAAGCCGCGGCAACGCTGCTCGGCGAAAAGTGGGCCGCGGCTGTCCAGTAGGTTCCGTGTGCCGGCAGCAGCCTTCGGGCTGCTGCCGTTCGCGGTCTATGTGCTGCTCTTCCTGGCCCTGCCGACCCTGATCGCCGTCGGCACCGGCTTCATCGGCAACGACGGCGGCTTCACCCTCGGCACCGTCGCCGCGCTCGGCGACCCCGTGGTGCTGGCCGCCTTCGGCAGCTCGATCTGGTTGTCGGCGCTGACCGCGATCATCGGCGCCGTCGTGGGCGCCCTGGTCTGTTACGCCCTGCTCGGCGCCCGCCCGGACGGGGCGTTGCGCTCCACCGTCGATTCCCTCAGTAGCGTCATCGCCCAGTTCGGCGGCGCCATGCTCGCCTTCGCGTTCACCGCGACCATCGGTATCCAGGGCATGGTCACCCTGCTGCTGCAGGAGCGTCTGGGCATCGACATCTTCGCCGACGGGGTCTGGCTCTACGAACTGCCCGGCCTGGTGCTGCCGTACATCTACTTTCAAGTGCCCCTGATGATCATCACCTTCATGCCGGCGCTCGCGTCGCTCAAGTCGACCTGGGCGGAAGCCAACGCCACCCTCGGCGGCAGCACGCGCACCTACTGGCTGCGCATCGGCCTGCCGGTGCTGGCGCCGTCGTTCCTGGGCGGCCTGCTACTCCTGTTCGCCAACGCGTTCTCCTCGTACGCCACCGCCGCCACCCTCACCAGCCAGGGCGCGCAGATCGTGCCGCTGCAGATCCGGTCGGCGCTGACCAGCGAGACCATGCTCGGCCGGGAGAACCTCGCCGGTGCGCTGGCGCTGGGCATGATCCTGGTGATGACCGTCGTGATGATCGGCTACTCCAAGCTGGCGTCCCGCGCCGCGAGGTGGCAGCGATGACGGCGGGTCTCCGGTCGGTGCGCGGCGTCGCGCACGCGCCCGGTCGGCTCACCAGGCTGCTGATCCTCGGCGGGGTCGGCCTGGTCTTCGCGGTGCCGATCCTCGCGATGATCGAGTTCACCCTGCGGCGCGGCCTGGTCGGCGGCTACGACTTCCAGCGCTGGATCGAGCTGTTCCAGAACGGGCTGACCGGCGAGTACGCCCCGGTTCTGGTCGCCCTCGGCAACTCGGTGGGTCTGGCCGTCGGCACCGTCATGATCGTGCTGGTGCTGCTGGTGCCGACGATGCTGCTCGTGCACATCCGGTTCCCCCGGCTGCGCCGCACGCTGGAGATCGTGTGCATCCTGCCCATCTCCATCCCCGCGATCGTGCTCGTGGTGGGCCTGGCCCCGGTGTTCAGCGTGCTGGCCCGGTTCGCGGGCAGCGGCGTCTGGACGCTGGCATTCGCGTACGGCATCACCGTGCTGCCGTTCGCCTACCGGGCGATCCAGGCCAACCTCGACGGTGTGGACGTGCGCACGCTCAGCGAGGCGGCGCGCACCCTCGGTGCCGGCTGGGCCAGTGTGCTGGTGCGGGTGCTCGTCCCGAACCTCCGCCGCGGCATCCTGGCCGGCGCGTTCATCGCCGTGGCCGTGGTGCTGGGCGAGTTCACCATCGCGTCGCTACTGAGCCGGGTCAACCTGCAGACCGCGCTCGTGGTGGTCAGCAAGAACGACCCGTACAGCGCCGTGATCCTCTCGCTGCTTGCACTGTTCGCGGCGTTCCTGCTGTTGCTGGCCATCGGCCGGCTCGGCACCGAACGTCGCCGGCCGGCCCGCACCCCGACCACCCTCACCCCGACCACCCCGACCTCCGGCGGAGACCAGTCATGAGTCACATCCAAACGCCCACAGTTCAGCAGAAGACTGTCGTCGAGTTCGCCGGCGTGGCCAAGCGCTACGGCAGCCACCTTGCGCTGACCGAGTTCGACCTCACCCTGCAGCCCGGCGAACTCGTGGCCCTGCTCGGCCCCAGCGGCAGCGGCAAGACCACGGCGCTGCGGGTGCTGGCTGGCCTGGAGAGCTGCGACGACGGACGCATCCTGATCAACGGCGACGACGTCTCCGGGCTGCCGACCAGCCGCCGCGACATGGGCATGGTGTTCCAGTCCTACTCGCTGTTCCCGCACCTGAGCGCCGGCGAGAACGTCGAATTCGGACTGCGAATGCGCCGGGTGCCGGCCGCCGAGCGCCGCGAACGGGCGGCGGCGGCCCTGGCCCTGGTCGGCCTGGACGCCCACTACGGCCGGTTCGCGCACGAACTCTCCGGCGGCCAGCAGCAGCGGGTGGCCCTGGCCAGGGCGCTGGTCACCCGGCCCCGGGTGCTGCTGCTCGACGAACCGCTCTCGGCGCTGGACGCCAAGGTGCGGGTGCAGCTGCGCGATGAGATCCGGCGCATCCAGACCGAACTGGGCATCACCACCCTCTTCGTGACGCACGACCAGGACGAGGCCCTCGCCGTCGCCGACAGGGTCGCGGTGATGCGGGACGGCCGGATCGAGCAGGTGGGCACGCCGGAGGAGCTCTACACCAGGCCGGCGACGCCGTTCATCGCGGATTTCGTGGGGCTGAGCAACCGGCTGCCCGGAGCGGTGCGGCACGGCTTCGCCGAGGTGCACGGGGTGGTCCTGCCGCTGCTCGACCCGTCCCACGCCGATGGGCCGGTGCGGGTCTTCGTGCGTCCAGAGGACCTGACGCTGGTCACTGCCGGGACGCCAGGCGACGCTCCGGCAGGCATGAGCCTGGCGGGCACCGTGCTGGTCTCCAGCTTCCTCGGCTCGTTGCGCCGCACCAGCGTGCAACTCGAGCAAGGCGGCACCGTCGTGGTGCAACACGACGTCCGCGACCGCCATCAGGTGGGCGAGAGCGTGCTGGTGCGCTTTGCCGGCGCACCCGTCCCGGTGGAAGCTGTGCAGGACCTCGCCGCCGCGCTCCCACGCCGTCCTAGACTGGTTCGGTGAGCACACCCACGGGAAGTCCCGGCTGGTTCGGCCGCCGGCGTAAACTCCGAACGACCCCCTCGACCGCGCCTATCACGGCGGTCCTCACGCCGGTGCAGCCGGAGACCAACGGCGTGGACGAGAACATCCCGGCGGGCATCCGCCTGGCCGGCGCGTGGGCGTGGCGTCTTCTCGTGATCGCCGCCGTGATCGCCGTGCTGCTGTACCTCATCGTGCAGCTGCGCTTCATCGTGATCCCGCTGCTCGTGGCGGTGCTGGTGTCCGCCCTGCTCGTACCGCTGGTCGGCTTCCTCACCCGGCATCACTGGCCCAAGGGGCTCGCCGTCGCGGCGGCTCTGGTCGGCACCCTCGCGGTGATCGCCGGTCTCGTGACGCTGGCCGTCACGCAGATCGCCGCCGGCTCGGTGGGGCTGAGCGCCCGGTTCGCGGCGTCGTACGCGAACCTCAAGGAGGTCCTGGCGGCGTCGCCGTTGCAGCTGAGCAACGCCGAGATCAATGGCTATCTCAGCCAGGCCGTCGACGCCCTCCAGGCCGACAGCCAGATCTTCATCAGCGGCGCCCTGTCGCTGGGGTCGTCGCTGGGGCACCTGGCCACGGGTGCGCTCCTCACCCTGTTCAGTCTGCTGTTCATCCTCATCGACGGTAAGGGCATCTGGAACTGGATCGTCCGGATCTTCCCCCGCCGGGCGCGACCTGCCGTCGCCGGAGCCGGCGCGGCCGGCTGGACGACCCTGGGCAACTTCGCCAGGGTGCAGATCCTGGTCGCCACGATCGACGCGATCGGCATCGGCGCCGGAGCCGCGATCCTGGGCGTGCCGATGGCCATCCCGATCGGCGTGCTGGTGTTCCTGGGCTCGTTCGTCCCGATCGTCGGCGCCGTGGCCACGGGCGCCGTGGCCGTGCTGATAGCGCTGATCTTCAACGACTGGTTCGTGGCCCTGCTGATGCTCGGGGTGGTGCTGCTCGTACAGCAGATCGAAGGCCATGTGCTGCAGCCGTTGATCATGGGCACCGCCGTCAAGGTGCATCCGCTCGGCGTGGTGCTGGTCGTGGCGGCCGGTGCGCTGCTGGCCGGCATCCCCGGCGCCCTGTTCGCGGTTCCCGTCGCTGCCGTGCTGAACGTTATGATCAGCTACATCCATAGCGGTGCCTGGCGCGGGGGAGTGCCGCCGGCCGGCGCTGCACCCGGCTCCATTCTGTGGCAGACGATTCCGCAGCGGCCGGGCTTCCGGCCGCAGCGCACAGTCGCCGTCACCGAGAGCAGAGTAAGAGAGACCCGTCCATGACAGACACCCCCGCAGTTCTCGCCGGCGCAGCCCGTGCCGACACAACCTTGGCCGGCCCCACCCTCGACGACTTCGAGACCGCCCGCACCGTGGTGTCGCGGGTGGCCGATGTCACGCCGATGGAAAGCTCCCGCTACCTCTCGGCGATCCTCGGTGCACCGGTCTTCCTCAAGTGCGAGAACCTGCAGCGCACCGGATCGTACAAGATCCGCGGCGCGTACCACCGGCTGTCCAAGCTCACCGACGAGGAGAAGGCTCGCGGCGTCGTCGCCGCCTCCGCCGGCAACCACGCCCAGGGGGTGGCGTTCGCCGCCAGGGAGCTCGGCATCGAGGCGACCATCTTCATGCCCGTCGGCGTCGCGCTGCCCAAGCTGCAGGCCACTCGCGACTACGGCGCCCAGGTGATCCTGCGCGGGCACACGGTCGCGGAGCCGCTCCTGGCCGCCGCCGAGTACGCCCGCGAGACCGGCGCGGTCCTGATTCCCCCGTTCGACCACCCGGACGTGGTGGCCGGCGCCGGCACCCTTGGCCTCGAGGTCCTCGACCAGATGCCCGACCTCGAGACCGTGATCGTGCCGATCGGCGGCGGCGGGCTCACCTCCGGCATGGCCAGTGTGCTCAAGCAGTACTCGGCACGGCACAACCGTCGGATCCGGGTCATCGGGGTGCAGTCGGAGAACGCTGCAGCGTACCCGCCGTCCATCGCCGCGGGGGAGGCCCTCGCCATCGACATCACCCCGACCATGGCCGACGGCATCGCCGTGGCCAAGCCGGGCCTGCTGAACTTCGCCATCATCCGCGACGCCGTCGACGAGATCGTCACCGTCAGCGAGGACGACATGGCCAGGGCGATCCTGGTGCTCCTCGAGCGGGCCAAGCTCGTCGTCGAGCCGGCCGGAGCCGTCTCGGTCGCCGCCATCCTGGCCGGCAAGATCACGAACACCGGCCGCACCGTTGCGGTGCTCTCGGGCGGCAACATCGACCCGTTGCTCATGCAGCGCGTGATCAGCCACGGCTTGGCGGCATCCGGCCGGTACCTCAAGCTGCGGATCATGCTGCCCGACCGTCCCGGCCAGCTCGCCCGGATCTCCGAGCTGCTCGCCGAGGCGCACGCCAACGTCATCGAGGTCCTGCACACCCGCCACGGCGCCGGCCTGCAGATCAGCGAGGTCGAGCTGGACATCAGCGTCGAGACCCGCGGCCCCGAACACCGCCAACACGTCGTCGACACCCTGCGCGCCGCCGGGTACGATCCCCGCACCGACTAGACCGGGCACACAAAAACGGCCGGCTGCGTGAGCAGCCGGCCGTTCGAGTCACCAGGGGCAGTTAGCCGGTGAAGGTCTCCACGAGGTGGATCTCCACGGCGATCTGCTTTCCGTTGGGGGTCTCGTAGCTCGTCTTCGCGCCGACCTTGAGCCCGATGATGGCTTCGCCCAGGGGGCTCTTCTCGCTGTACACGTCCAGGTCGCTGTCGCCGGCGATCTCCCGGCTGCCGATGAGGAACCGGCTCTCGTCACCGGCGATGGTGGCGGTGATGACGGTTCCGGGCTCGACGACGCCCTTGCTCTCGGGGGCGTGGCCCACCTCTGCGGTGCGCAGCAGCAGGGTGAGGGTGCGGATGCGCGCCTCCATCTTGCCCTGCTCCTCCTTGGCCGCGTGGTAGCCGGCGTTCTCCTTGAGGTCGCCCTCCGACCGCGCGGACTCGATCTTGTTGGCGATGTCCACCCGAGCAACAGTGCTGAGAGTGTCCAGCTCCGCAGCGAGGCGGTCATAGGCCTCCTGGGTTAGCCAGGTGACCGAGGTTTCGGTAGTCATGGTTCTCTCCTTCTCGTGCTGATCGGTGGTGCGCCGGCAGATAGTGCGCCGATGGTGCCGCAGGAAGCGGCCGTTCGTCGCTGGGCAGGTCACGGCCTGACACGTCACGTCCTAGAACATCGCGGCCTAGTACGTCACGACATACAGCGGACGCCCCGACTTCTGTCAGGGCGAATACATCAGTCTAGGTCAACCAGCAGCGGTAAATCAATCCGGTGTTGCTCAACTCGGTCGTCTTCACGATCTCCGTGAACGAGCGGGTGTAGTCGGCGGACGGCGCCAGATCGATGACCTTCCAGCCCACCACGGTGAACGACTCGTTGAGCGCCTGCACAGCACAGCTGGCGGCCTTCTCCGGGGGCAGCGACACCTCGAAGGTCACGCTGATGCCGTTCTCGTCGATGATTTGGTGCCTGGTGTCCCTGGCTTCGATCTCCGGGCCCGCGCCGTCAAGGCCCGCCCAGACGACCCATCCGGTGAGGATCAGGGCGAAGAGTCCGGCAACGACCCACAACACCCGGCGGTCGCGGCGGGTGCTGCCGGGGGTTCGCCCATAGCGTTCGTCGAGGTTGCTGCTCACGGCCACTCAGACTCCACACTCACGGTTCAACGATTAGGCTTGTACCTTAGGTTAGCTGGCATTTCTGAGGAGTTTCATGACCCTGCGGCTCTTGGCAGTGCACGCCCATCCCGACGACGAGTCGAGCAAGGGCGCCGCGACGTACGCGTACTACCGAAGCCTCGGCGCCGAGGTTCTCATCGTGAGCTGCACGGGCGGTGAACGCGGCAGTATCCTCAACGAGGACCTGGCCGACGTGGCCATGGCCGAGCGCGACCTCGCCGGCCTCCGCCGCCGGGAGATGACGGCGGCCCAGCAGACGATGGGCATCCAACACCTCTGGCTGGGCTACCAGGACTCCGGCATGGCCGACGACGGCGGGGTGCCCAAGAACTCCTTCGCCGACGTGCCCCTGGAGTACTCGGCCGAACCCCTGGTGCGCATCATCCGCGATTTCCGTCCCCAGGTGCTCATCACCTACGACGAGAACGGCGGCTACCCGCACCCCGATCACATTCGCTGCCACCAGGTCTCCGTCGAGGCGTTCCGCGCCGCGGCCGACGCCGACCGGTATCCCGATGCCGGCGCGCCGTGGCAGATCGACAAGCTGTACTACGACCGCATCTTCAACCTCGAGCGCATGGACGCCATGTACCTCGAACTCAGCATCACCGAACCGGACTCCGACCTGCTCGAACCGCTGGCCAGCGCCAGGGAACGGATGAGCGAGTACCCGAACCTGGCCACGACGCACGTGCCGATCGGGGACTTCTTGGAGGTGCGCGACGATGCCTTGCGGTCACATGCCAGCCAGGTGTCGCCGACGAGCAGTTTCTTCTTCTGGCCCAATGACATGGTGCGCAAGGCCTGGCCCTACGAGGACTTCCAACTCGTCGAATCGAAAGTTGACACGAACATGCCCGAATCCGATCTTTTCAGTGGTGTGAGGGACGACGCGTGAGCGGGATGTACTCTCCCGTGGTCAGCTTCATCCTGTCCAACACCCCGGCGCCCGAGTTCAACCCCGACACCGTCACACCGGGCCCGTGGGGCTTCTTCGCGATCTTCTTCGTCGCGGCCGTGACCCTGCTGCTGGGCATGGACCTGGCCCGCCGCATCCGCCGCACCACATACCGTGCGGAGATGCAGGAACGGCTGCAGGCCGAGGTCGCCGAACGCGACGCGCTGGCCGCCCAGAAGAAGGACACGCCAGAAGCCTGAGCTCAGGGGTACCCGCCTACGGGTACAGCGGATGCGTGGCGATGATCAGAATCGCGAACCAGTGGCAGAGGAACGCCACCACGGTCAGCGAGTGGAAGATCTCGTGGAAGCCGAACACCCCGGGGATCGGGTTGGGCTTCTTGAGACCGTAGACGACGGCGCCGACCGAGTAGCAGAGCCCGCCGACCATGATCAGGGTCATCATCAGGGCATCGGCCTGGAAGAAGTCGACGATGAACATCAGCGCGCCCCAGCCCAGCGCGAGGTAGAGCGGCACGTACAGCCAGCGCGGGGCGTTGATCCAGAACACCCTGAACGCGATGCCGAGGATCGCGCCGCCCCAGACCAGGGTCAGCAGCAGCACTGCCTTGTCCGGCGGCAGGGCCAGCACCGTGATGGGCGTGTACGATCCGGCGATCAGCAGGAAGATGTTGGCGTGGTCGATGCGCTTGAGCACCATGCGGGTGCGCGGCTGCCAGTTGAAGCGGTGGTACAGCGCCGAGTTGCCGAACAGGAGCATCGAACTGGCCACGAAGACCGCCGAACTCCATTTAGCAGCCGGGCCGTCCGCCGCGAGCAGCAGGATGATGCCGGCGACGATGGTGACCGGGAACGTGCCGGCGTGGATCCAGCCCCGCCAGGTGGGCTTTTCGGGAACCGGATGCTCGATCTCGTCTTCGAGGAGGGGGAGATTCGGGATGTCATCCGTAGCGGCCATGCTGTCAGGATACGGCAGCCTCGGCGGCGCCGCGGCGCGAACGCGGGCCGGATTGAGCTAGCGTAACTGTGTGCAGATGCGGCAATTCTCCCTCGGACGCGGACTCCTCTACAGGGTCTACCAGCGTCGGCTGCGTCGCGGGCTGACCGCGGCGGTCCTGCCGCGGCACGTGGCCATGATCATCGACGGCAACCGTCGGTGGGCCAAACAGCTCGGCTACGACTCCGCCGCCCACGGGCACCGGGCCGGGGCCGCGAAGATGCGCGAATTCCTGGAGTGGTGCGACGATCTCGGCATCTCCGTCGTCACGCTGTACCTGCTCTCGGCCGACAACCTCACCCAGCGCCCGACCGAGGAACTCGACGCCCTTTTCGAGATCATCGCCGACCTCGCCGAGGACCTGTCGCATTACCGCGACTGGAAGGTGCAGCAGGTCGGGTCGAAGAAGTGCCTGCCCGGGCCCCTGGAGGGCGCCCTGTCCGCCGCGGAGGCCCGCACGCACGCCAACACGGGCCTGCACGTGAACCTCGCCGTCGGCTACGGCGGCCGCACCGAGATCACCGACGCGATGCGCAGCATCGTCGCCACCCACCATGCCCACGGCGGCACTCTCGAGGACCTCGCCGAGACCCTCACCCCCGAACTCATCGGCCAGCACCTGTACACGGGCGGCCAGCCCGACCCCGACCTCGTCATCCGCACCTCGGGCGAGCAGCGCCTCAGCGACTTCATGCTCTGGCAGAGCGCGCACAGCGAGTTCTATTTCGTCGAGGCCCTCGGCCCCGACCTCCGCCAGGTCGACTTCCTGCGGGCCCTGCGCGACTTCGCCAAACGGCACCGCAGGTTCGGCGGGTGAGCGCGGTCGAGACGCCCCTCGCCGCCTTCCTGAACGGCTTCACCGAAGACCCCGGCTACCTGGACTACGGCCGTATCGGCCCCATGTCCAGTGCCGTCGTCGCCGAAACGCGCGGCCAGACCGAGATCCTGGCCAGGGCCCGACACGGCAGCCTCGGCCACTTCGGCGAGCAAGATCTGCGGATGCGCACCGCCGTGGCCGCGGGCCTGGGGTTCAGGGCCGACCAGATCGTGTCCCAACCCAACACCAGCATGGGCCTCATGCACGCCATGTTCGGCCTGACCGGTGACGTGCTGTTGTCACCGGCGGACTTTCCGAGCCTGCCGTTCGCGGCCAGCCGTGCCGCGGAGGCCCTGCACGTGGCGACGCCGCAGTGGCTCACGGCCGACGGCGGCGAGAACAGCGCCGGAGCGGTCACTCCCGGCCAGGTGCGGGACCAGCTGACACCGACCACCGTCGCGGTCGCCGTCAGCCTCGTCGATTCCCGCACGGGCTTCAGGGCCGACCTGGAAGGCATCCGGCAGGTCATCGGTGACAGGCTGCTCATCGTCGACGCCATCCAGGGCTTCGGGGTGGTGGATGCCGCCTACGAGGCGGCCGATGTCGTCGCCTCCGGCGGCCAGAAGTGGGTCAGGGCCGGCTGGGGCACCGGCTTCCTCGCCCTGAGCGACCGCGCCGTGGAACGGCTCACCCCGGTTGTCTCCGGATTCACCGGCACCGAGATCACCGAGCCGTGGGACCAGGTGCCGCCGCCGGCACACGCGGCGTCGGCGTTCGGGGTGACCAACGGGGACGGCATCGCCCAGGCCCGGTTCGCGACGGCGCTGGAAGAGATCCAGGTCGCGGGCCTGCCCGCCATCGAGGCCCTGGTGTGCGCCAACGTCGAGCGACTGATCGACCTGGCCGACCAGTTCGGCATTCCGGTGCTGTCCGCCAGGGACGCCAGGGATCGGGCCGGCCTGGTGGTACTCGCACCGCCCGCGGAACGTCTCACCGCGCTCGGTGCCGCGCTGCACAACCACGGCGTGACGGTCACGACCCGGGGCGGCACGGTGCGGCTCAGCGTGCACGCGCACCTCGCCGACGAGACCGTCGGCATGCTGCGCGGCGCCTTCACGGCGTACGCGGCCGCCGCCGGATACTGACCTGGCCGGCACCCGCCCGACGAACGTTAACGTCTCGTGACGTTGGGCGTGTCGCTTTTCTAATTCCCAGCCACTCGACGTACGTTCATCTCATCAGGTATGGCACCTGATCGAGACGGCCACATAAGTACGGCTCGAGAAAAAGCTTGTGGCCGCTCGCCAACAAATCCGCACCCTCGGGTGCGGGGTGGGAGTGGTTGTGACCGCTAATCGAACCGACTACCTGAACGCAGAACACACACCGTCAGGGGTCGACCAAACCGAGCGCACCTTCGTGCTGGACACCTCGGTTCTCCTGTCCGATCCGAAGGCGATCTTCCGGTTCGCCGAACACTCCGTCGTACTGCCGGTGGTGGTGATCACCGAACTGGAGTCCAAGCGCAACGACCCGGAGATCGGTTACTTCGCCCGGCAGGCGCTGCGTTACCTCGACGAACTGCGGGTCAAGCACGAACGACTCGACTTCGCCATCCCGGTGGGGGAGGGCGGCAGCCTGCGGGTCGAGTTGAACCACTCGAACATGTCGGTGCTGCCCTCCGGGTTGCAGCTGGGCGACAACGACTCGCGCATCCTCGCGGTGGCCATGAACCTGGCCAACGACGGACTCGCCGTCACCGTGGTGTCCAAGGACCTGCCGTTGCGGGTGAAGGCCGCCTCGATCGGACTGACCGCAGACGAGTACCGGCATGAGCTGGCTGTGGACTCCGGCTGGACGGGCATGGACGAGATCACCCTGAGCGCCGAGCAGGTCAACGACCTCTACGACAAGGAGTCCCTGCAGACCCGCCTGGTGCAGGACATGCCGGTCAACACGGGCCTGGTGATCCACTCCGACCGGGGCTCGGCCCTAGGGCGGGTCACCGGGCGGGGCGAGCTGCGCCTGGTGCGCGGGGACCGCGACCTGTTCGGCCTGCACGGACGTTCGGCGGAGCAACGCCTGGCGATCGACCTGCTGCTGGACCCGGAGATCGGCATCCTGTCGTTGGGAGGTCGAGCGGGGACGGGGAAGTCGGCGCTCGCCCTCTGCGCCGGCCTGGAAGCCGTGCTGGAACGGCAGCAGCACCGCAAGATCATGGTGTTCCGGCCACTGTACGCGGTGGGCGGCCAGGAGCTCGGCTACCTGCCCGGTGACGCGCAGGAGAAGATGGGTCCCTGGGGCCAGGCTGTGTTCGACACCCTCGGGGCGCTGGTGAGCGAGAACGTACTGGAGGAGGTCGTCGAGCGCGGCATCCTCGAGGTGCTGCCGCTGACTCACATCCGTGGTCGGAGCCTGCACGACGCCTTCGTGATCGTCGACGAGGCGCAGTCGCTGGAGCGGAACGTGCTCCTGACGGTGCTCAGCCGGATCGGACAGAACTCCAGGGTGGTGCTCACCCACGATGTGGCCCAGCGCGACAACCTGCGGGTGGGGCGCTTCGACGGTGTCGCGAGTGTGATCGAAACGCTGAAAGGCCACCCCTTGTTCGCCCACATGACCCTCACCCGGTCCGAGCGCAGCGCCATCGCCGCCCTGGTCACCGAGATGCTGGAGGGAAACGAGCTGGCATAGAGGCGCGAAAGCGGCGAACCGGTTGCCTCAGCGAAGCTGAAGCAACCGGTTCGCCGCTTTCGCGGTACGGGTTAGCGTGCCTGGGGCGGCCGGGTCATGCTCAGGACGTCCAGGGCCGTGTCGAGCTGCTCGAGGGTGACCTCGCCGCGTTCCACGAAGCCCAGGTCGATGACCGACTCGCGCACCGTGAGGCCCTGCGCCACGGAGTGCTTGGCCACCTTGGCGGCGGCTTCGTAGCCGATCACCCGGTTGAGCGGGGTAACGATCGACGGCGATGATTCGGCCAGCGCGCGGGCACGGTCGAGGTTGGCCTCGAGGCCGTCGACGGTCTTGTCGGCGAGCACCCGGGCGCCGTTGGTGAGTAGCCGGATCGACTCGAGCAGCGCCGTGCCCATCACGGGGATGGCCACGTTGAGTTCGAACGCGCCGGAGGCGCCGGACCAGGCGATGGTGGCGTCGTTGCCGATCACGCGGGAGCAGACCATGAGCACGGCCTCCGGGATGACCGGGTTGACCTTGCCGGGCATGATCGACGAGCCCGGCTGCAGGTCGGGGATGCTCAGCTCACCGATGCCGGTGTTGGGGCCGGAGCCCATCCAACGCAGGTCGTTGCAGATCTTGGTGAGGCCAACGGCGATGGTGCGCAGAGCACCGGAGGCGTCGACCAGGCCGTCACGGTTGGCCTGGGCCTCGAAGTGGTCGATGGCCTCGGTGATCGGCAGCTCGGTCTCGTCGCAGAGCAGCTCGATGACGAGCTGCGGGAAACCGGCCGGCGTGTTGATGCCGGTGCCGACGGCGGTGCCGCCCAGCGGCACCTCGGCGACGCGGGGGAGCGCGGTGCGCACCCGTTCGATGCCCAGGCGCATCTGGCGGGCGTAGCCGCCGAATTCCTGGCCGAGGGTGACCGGGGTGGCGTCCATCAGGTGGGTGCGGCCGGCCTTGACCGCGGTCGCCCACAGTTCGGCCTTGGCCTCGAACGCGACCGCGAGGTGATCCAGGGCCGGGATGAGGTCGTCGATGAGGGCGCTGGTCACGGCGATGTGCACCGAGGTGGGGAAGACGTCGTTGGAGGACTGCGACGCGTTCACGTGGTCGTTGGGGTGAACCGGGCTGCCCAGGCGGCGGGTGGCGAGGGTGGCGAGCACCTCGTTCATGTTCATGTTCGACGAGGTTCCGCTGCCGGTCTGGTACACGTCGATGGGGAACTGGGCGTCGTATCGACCGGTGATGACCTCGTCGGCGGCTGCCGCGATGGCGTCGGCGATGTTCGAGTCGAGCACGCCCAGACGGGCATTGGCGAGGGCCGCCGACTTTTTGATGCGGGCCAGGGCTGCGATCTGGGCGGACTCGAGCACGGATCCGGAGATCGGGAAGTTCTCGACCGCCCGCTGCGTCTGCGCACCGTAGAGCGCGTCGGCGGGAACCCGGACCTCGCCCATCGTGTCGTGTTCGATCCGGAATTCTGTCTCAGCTGAAATGTCCACCACGGTGTGTCATACCTTTCGATTCATGCGGGTTGCCGGTCGGTGTCGAGAGTTCCTAGACGACGCCGACGACGAGGTCAGGATCTGCGCGGCCCTCGAGGAGCCTGTAGTTCGCACCGACGATAGCCAATGTACCTTCTGCGATCGCGGCGCTGATCATCTCGGAGCGCTGCACGAGCTCCGCCACGGTGTCGCGCAGGTGTTCCCGGCCCACGGCGGATGCATCCACATCGTCGGGGTCGAGCGGACCGGTTTCGGGTCCATTGACGCGGCGCACCGCCGGCACGATCTTCTCGATGATGCTGTTGATGTGCGGCGGCAGGGCCTCGGCGTCTTCGGCTTGCGAGTCGATGGCGGCTCGGACCGCGCCGCACCTGTCGTGGCCGAGTACCAGGATCAAAGGCACCTTGAGCACCGCAACGGCGTACTCGAGTGAGCCGAGCACCGAATCGGAGATGACCTGGCCGGCGTTCCGCACGACGAACAGGTCTCCCAGGCCCTTGTCGAAGATGATCTCGGCGGCGAGCCTGGAGTCGCTGCAACCGAACAGGGCGGCCATGGGGTTCTGCACGAACGCGGTCTCGGCGCGACGGTCGACGTCCTGCCGGGGATGTTGCGGTGTGCCCGCCACGAAGCGTTCGTTGCCCGCGGCGAGGTCGTTCCAGACCTGGGCCGGTGTCAGAGTCGGTGTGTCGGTCATTCGCTGGAGCCGTTCTGTTCGGTGCCGGTCGGTTCGGTGTTGATCTGCCGGGCCACGGCGGCGGCGAGCACGGTCAGCTCTTCGTCGGTGGCGGTGCCGATGAGGAGATAGCTGCTGTCGCCGGCCTCGGTGACGAGGGCGGATTCGAAGTTGCCCCGGTCGGCGGCCGGCGCGGGATTGCGGTAGACAGCCCAGTCCAGACCGGCGATGGTGATGGTGTCGGTCGGTTCGACGTCTTCGAGCTGGTCGGCCAGCCAGGTGGGGTTGGCGTCGACGGCCTGGGTGAGCCCGATGAACTCATTCTCGGGGGTGAGCAGGCCGAGGTACCAGCTCGAGACACCGTCGTTGCCGCCCTGGCGCCACTGGGCGGCGTTGGCGGTCCAGCCGGGTGGGAGCTCGGGCACGACGAGCGGTTCCTCGACGCCGGACTGCGCCTGTTCGGCGACGCTCGTGTAGTCGACCTCGCGATTGATCGGGGTGTCGCTGCGGGGCACGATCAGCACCAGCACGATGACCGCGCCGAGGGTCGCCAACAGCGAGTAGACGAGGTTGTTGATGGTCTTGCGGGACCGGTAGTTCTTGGAGTTGGTTGCCAGCCGCCTAGCGCGTTCCTCGGCGGTCTCGGGGCGGCCGAGCTCCGCGACGACGCGCGGTGGGCGGGGACTGCGGCTCATTCCGCGGTGGCCGCGCCGCGGGCGGCGTCCAGGCGTGCTTTGGCGCCGATCAGCCATTCCTCACAGCGGGTGGCGAGGGCCTCGCCCCGCTCCCAGAGCGCCAGGGATTCCTCGAGCGTGGACGCACCCTGCTCGAGGACCGAGACGACACGGATCAGTTCGTCCCTGGCCTGCTCGTAGCTGAGCGAGTCGACCGCCGGGACGGTGCCGGCGGTGGTCGGAGTCGGGGCTGCGGACGAAGTCATGTCATCCATCCTATTTCTTTCCATCTATTTCGAGACCGCGGGCACGGTGCCAACGCCCACGGTGATGCGCAGCTCGGTGCCGGCCGGGGCCTGGTCGCTGGAGCGCAGCACGTGGCCGTCCGGCAGCTGCACGATGGCGTAGCCCCGATCGAGGGTGCCCTGGGGGGAGAGGGCGCGCAGTTGGGAGCGCAGCTCGACCACGCTGGACCCGGCGCGTTCGAGAGTACGGTGCATCAGCTCGGTGCCGCGCGCCACGTAGCGGGTGAGGTCCTGCGAACGACTGTCGATGATCCAGTCCGCGCCGGCGAGCACCGGTCGGCTGCGCAATTGGCCGAGCCTGTCGACCTCGGTGGCGAGGATACCGGTGAGCCGGCTGCTCAGCCGCGCCCGCGCCTGCTGCACCCTGTTGAGTTCGTCGGAGACGTCGGGCACCACCCGCTTCGCCGCGTCGGTGGGAGTCGAGGCGCGGAGGTCGGCGACATCGTCGAGCAGCGGCCGGTCGGCCTCGTGGCCGATGGCGCTGACCACCGGGGTAGTGCAGGCCGCGACGGCGCGCACGAGTGACTCGTCGCTGAAGCCGAGCAGGTTCTGGAAGTCGCCGCCGCCGCGGGCGACGATGATGACGTCCACCTCGGGGTCGGCATCCAGCGCCCTGATGGCCGCGGTGACCTCACCGACCATCCGGTCGCCCTGCACGGCGGCGTGCACCACCCTGAAGTCGACGGCCGGCCAGCGCAGCTGGGCGTTGCGGAGCACGTCTTTCTCGGCGTCGGAGTCCTTGCCGGTGACCAGCCCGATGCGGTGCGGCAGGAACGGCAGCGATCGTTTGCGGGACGCGTCGAAGAGGCCCTCGGCCTTGAGCTGCGCGCGCAGGCGTTCGAGCCGTTCCAGCAGGTCGCCGAGCCCCACGTGGCGCAGCTCGAAGACCTGCATCGTGAGGGAGCCGCCCTTGACCCAGTAGTTGGGCTTGACGAGGGCGATGACCCTGTCGCCCTGCTTGAAGTCACCGGTCAGGCGGGCCTTCACCGACGACCAGACCGTGAAGCTCACCGTCGCATCCACCGAGAGGTCCTTGAGCTTGCCGTAGACGTTGCCGCCGCTGGTGCCCCACTGCACGATCTCGCCCTCCACCCAGGCGGTGCCGAGCCGTTCGATGTAGCCGCGGATCTTGTTGGAGAGCACGGCGACGGGCCAGGGGGCGTCGACGGTGGGCGGCTCGTCGCCCGCGGCGGGCATCGTGACAGCGTTCATGGGTCTCCTGGTCTGCTGAGGGCTCGCACGGTCCGTTCAGACATGCCCGCTTAGACTGTTCGGGTGAGTACCAGTACTAATGCGCCCGTGATCGGCCTTGGCATGCCCAGAATTCCCAGCCTGCGCAACAGGCTCAAGGATACCCCGGTGGTCGGGCCGAAAAAGGTGCTGCTCGCGGCCCCGCGCGGCTACTGCGCCGGCGTGGACCGGGCGGTCATCGCGGTGGAGAAGGCCCTCGAACTGTACGGGGCGCCCGTCTACGTGCGCAAGCAGATCGTGCACAACACCCACGTGGTGAGCGAACTCGAGAAGAAGGGCGCCATCTTCGTCGAAGAAGTGGATGAGGTCCCCACCGGTTCGCATATCGTCTTCAGCGCGCACGGCGTGTCGCCGGCCGTGGTCAACGCCGCCGCCGCTCGCGGTCTGTCGGCCATCGACGCCACCTGCCCGCTCGTCACCAAGGTGCACCGCGAGGCTGTGCGCTTCGCCCGCGACGACTTCGAGATCTTGCTGATCGGCCACGAAGGCCACGAAGAGGTCGAGGGCACCGCCGGCGAGGCGCCGGAGCACACGACGCTCGTCGGCAGCCCGGACGAGGCCGACACTATCGTCGTGCGCGACCCGGACAAGGTGGTCTGGCTGTCGCAGACCACGCTGAGCGTTGACGAGACCATGGAGACGGTGCGCCGGCTGCGGGCCCGGTTCCCGAACCTGCAGGACCCGCCCAGCGACGACATCTGCTACGCCACCCAGAACCGTCAGGTGGCCATCAAGAAGGTCGCCCGCGACTCCGATCTGGTGATCGTGGTGGGGTCGGCGAACTCGTCCAACTCGGTACGCCTGGTGGAGGTGGCGCTGGAGTACGGCGCGAAGGCAGCCTACCGGGTGGACTACGCCAACGAAGTGAAGCAGGAGTGGCTCGACGGCGTGAACACCGTGGGCGTCACGAGCGGAGCATCCGTGCCCGAGGAACTCGTCGAGGAACTGCTGCGCGACCTGGCCGGCGCCGGCTACGGCGACGTGGAGCAGATCAAGACCGCCGAAGAAGACCTGCTCTTCTCGCTGCCCAAGGAGCTGCGCAAAGACCTGCAGGGCAAGACCGACGCGCGTGCGCTCGGGGGCAGGGTCAGTCGACCGGAGTAGTCGGTGGCTGGCCGGGCCTTACGGCTGGCTGAGGTACTCGAGCAACGCCGGGTCACCGGCGAGCACGACGGCCACGGCCGCGACCAGCAGGACAAACGCGACGACGCCGCCGATGATCGGAACGTAGAACGCGCGTCGGCCGCGCAGCAGCAGCAGGATCGACGAGACGGCCGCGGCCACCCAGACGACGGCCTGGCCGATGCTGCCGCCGGTGATGATCGCGGTGACGGAGTCCGTCACGGTGTACTCACCCAGTTCGGCCTGCGAATAGAGCATCGCCAGGGCCTGCGGCAGGCTGCCGAGAATCGAGATGGTGAAGTAGGCGCCGAGCAGCCCGAAGACCAGCAGGCTGATGGTGAGGGGTCGGTCCCAGGCAGGCGCCGTTCCCGGCACCGAACCTGGCGCCGCGGAGGCCGGCCGTTCGGCCGATCCCCGCGTCGCCCGGGCCGGCGTCACCGTGGTGGATGCGGCGGCAGAGGCCGCAGGAACGGGTTCGTCCTGCGGCGGCGTCCAGGTCCAGCCCTCCGGAGCCAGCTCGCCGTAGCGGGGCTGGGGGCGGTAGTCCACCGGCGGGGTGACCGCCGGGGTCTGGTCTGAAGCGTTCTCTGCCATCGTCATCCGGTGTTTTCTGTTGAACTAGCTGTTGGAGTGCCCGGCGGAACCGAGCTGGCGGGTGGCCTGGGCAACGCGAGCGGCCATGGCCGTCTCGGCAACCTTGCCCCAGGCGCGCGGGTCGTACAGCTTCTTGTTTCCGACTTCGCCGTCGACCTTGAGCACGCCGTCGTAGTTCTTCAGCATGTAGTCGGCGATGGCGCGGGTGAACGCGTACTGGGTGTCGGTGTCGACGTTCATCTTCACGACACCGTTGGCGACGGCTTCGGCGATCTCGGCATCGGTCGAGCCCGAGCCACCGTGGAAGACGAGGTCGAGGGGCAGTGCGCTGGTGCCGTACTTGGCGGCGACGCTGGCCTGGATCTCCGCAAGGAGCTCCGGACGCAGCTTGACGTTGCCGGGCTTGTAGACGCCGTGCACGTTGCCGAAGGTGAGGGCGGCCATATAGCGGCCCTGTTCGCCGAGGCCGAGGGCCTCGATCATCTTGACGGTGTCGTCGGAGGTCGTGTACAGGTTGTCGTTGATGTCGCCCTCAACGCCGTCTTCTTCGCCGCCGACGGCGCCGATCTCGACCTCGAGGATGGCGTTGATCGCCTTGGTGCGGGTGATGATGCCCTTGGCGATCTCGAGGTTCTCGTCGAGCGCGATGGCCGAGCCGTCCCACATGTGCGACTGGAAGATCGGGTTGAAGCCATCGGCGACGGCGGTCTCGGAGGCCGAGATGAGGGGCAGGACGAAGTCGTCCAGCGCACCCTTGGGGCAGTGGTCGGTGTGCAGGGCCACGGTGACGGGGTAGTTGTCAGCAACGGCGTGCGCGAACTTGGCGAACGCGAGGGCGCCGGCGGCACGGTTCTTGACGGTGTGACCGGCGAAGTAGTCGGCGCCACCGGTGGTGACCTGGATGATGCCGTCAGAGCCGGCTTCGGTCAGGCCCTGGAGAACGGCGTTGATGGACTGCGAGGAGGAGACGTTGAATGCGGGGTACGCGAACCCCTTCGACTTGGCCTTGTTCAGCATTTCGGCGTATTGGTCTGGGGTTGCGATGGGCATTGCTTCTCCTCGAAATCGAGCGGGGGTGTCCGTCAAGTCTAGCGAGGGCTTCTGTGTGAGCGCTCGGGGTACAAGGTCCCGCTCTAGGCACGCTGGGTATGCTGGCCCCGTACCGGCGTAGTTCCGGCGCGTCCCTCAGCAACCCACATACGACCTCGAAGGACACCAATACACAGTGACTACTGAACACGATTCTCTCTACCTCCACCCCGACCGCAGCCTCGGCATGGAGCTGGTGCGGGCCACCGAAGCCGCCGCCATCCGCGCTGTGCCGTTCATCGGCCGCGGCGACAAGAACGCCGCAGACGGTGCCGCCGTCGACGCGATGCGCAAATTCCTCGGCACTGTCGATTTCGACGGCGTCGTCGTCATCGGCGAGGGCGAGAAGGATGACGCGCCGATGCTCTACAACGGCGAGCACGTCGGCAGCGGGCGCGGGCCCTCCTGCGACATCGCGGTGGACCCCATCGACGGCACCTCACTCACCGCCAACGGGCGTCAGAACGCACTGAGCATGATCGCGGTCGCCGACCGGGGCAGCATGTACGACCCCAGTGCCGTGTTCTACATGGACAAGATCGTCACCGGATGGGAGGGCCACAACGTCGTGGACCTGCGCCAGCCGATCGGCGAGAACATTCGCGCTCTGGCCAAGGCCAAGGGCAAGGATGTGTCCGACATGACCATCGCCATCCTCGACCGGCCGCGGCACGCCGGCCTGATCGAAGAGGTGCGCGCGGCGGGCGCCGGCACCCGGTTGATGCTCGACGGCGACGTGGCCGGCGGCATCAACGCGGCCATCACCGAGACCCGGATCGACATGTGCGTGGGCATCGGCGGCACCCCGGAGGGCATCATCACCGCCTGTGCGTTGAAGGCGTTGGGCGGTTTCATCCAGGCGAAGCTGCACCCCAAGGACGACGACGAGGCCCAGCGGGCCATCGACGCCGGCCACGACCTTGACCGCATCCTGGGCGTGAACGACCTCGTCACCAGCGACAACACCTATTTCGTCGCCACCGGCGTCACCGACGGCCAGCTGGTCGGCGGGGTGCGCAAGATGGGGCCGAAGATCCGCACCGAGAGCATCGTGTTGCGCGGCAGTACCGGCACCATCCGCCGGGTCGTGGCCGAGCACCTTGCCGAGAAGTGGCTCTAGAGAGCCCTACTTTTATTCAACGAGGATGCCCAGCTGCGCCGCGAGCAACGGAGCGAGCAGCGCGAGCTGGGCGTCGTCGATGGTGGCGCCCCTGAGCCCTTCCAGGCTGTGGATGGCCGAGAAGTCGCTGGAGCGCAGGTCTACGTCGGTCAGCCGTGCGCCGGCCACGTCGAGGGTGCCGATCCGGCAGTCGCGGAGTTCCAGCCGTTGCACGGTGGCCCCGGAGAGGTCGAGCTCGTCGATGATGCAGTTGGAGATGAGCACGTCGGTGAGGGTGGCGTTGCGCAGGTTGATGAAGTCCAGCTTCGACCCGTCCAGCTGAACGCTGCGCAGGCTGGAGTCGTAGAGCTCTACCGAGCCGAGCCTGGAGTGCTCGATGCGCACGTCCCGCCAGCTCGATCGTGGCGCGCTGAACACGGCCGCGTGCAGTTCGGTGGCGACGCACTCGTTCCAGGTGCTGCCGCGCAGCACCGTGGTATTCAGGTCGACGCCGTGGAACTCACACTCCGCGAACCGGGTGCCGGTGAAGTCCCGGCCGGAGAAGTCCACCCGGCTGTAGCGTTCGGCCTCACGGTCGTCACCGCGGCCCACCAGCGCGCCGTCGTTGTCGAGCAGGTTCTCGAGCAGGATCCGGTCCAGCTGGGGTCCGCGCCGCTTCGACCGGGCCGGTGGCTTGGCCACTAGGAGGCCCGCTCGGCGACGGGTTCGAGCAGGAACACCGGGATGACCCGATCGGTCTTGACCTGGTAATCGGCGTAGTCGGGGTACGCCAGAACGGCCCGCTCCCACCAAAGGGCCTTCTCGTCGCCGGTGATTTCCCGGGCGAGCATGTCGCGTCGCACCGGACCGTCCTGCACCTCGACGAGCGGATGCGCGAGCACGTTGGCGTACCAGACCGGGTTCTTCGGGCTGCCGCCGAGCGACGCCACGGCGGCGTAACGGCCGTCGTGTTCGACGCGCATGAGCGGAGCCTTGCGGATCTTGCCGGATTTGGCGCCGAGGGTGCTCAGGACGATCACGGGCATCCCGCGCATGGTGGTGCCCTTGGTGCCGGCGGAGGTCTCGTAGAGTTCGACCTGGTCGCGGACCCACTTCTCGGGGCTGGGCTCGTACTCTCCGTGCAGGGGCATGCTGGCTATCTTTCTCTCGGGGGAAAACGGGGGTGGCGCGGGGCGTACCGCGGAATGTAGCGCCAGAGCACGCCGGCTCCCACCAGGCCCACCACTCCCATCACAGCACTGGCCACCGACAGCGACAACAGTGCGATCATGGCGGCGACGGCCAGGGGAGCGGCGGCGCTGCCGAAGTCGGCGGTGAACCGCCAGGCGCCCAGGAACGGGGCCGGGCCGCCGGCCGGCGCCAGGTCGGCGCCCAGGGTCATCAGCAATCCGCTGCCGATACCGTTGGCCACGGACAGGAACATCGCCACGGCGATGAACCACGCCACGTTCTCGGGCAGATCGTGGGTGAACGCGAGGCCGAGCATGCCGACCCCCAGTCCGGTCATCGACGGGATCGCGGTCCACATGCGCCCGAAGCGGTCCATGATCTGGCCGCTGGCATAGAAGAGCGCGAAGTCGATGCCGCCGGCGATGCCGATGATGAGGGCGGTGTCGGGTTCGTTGATGCCGATGCTGACCGCCCAGAGCGGCAGCAGCACCGTGCGGGTGGCCCGCATCGCACCGACCAGCCCCGCGCCGGTGCCCAGCCGCAGCAGCACGCCCCGGTAGCGCCAGATGGTGCTGAACAGTCCCGCGGTCTCCGCGACGGCGACGGGAGCAGGCTTCGCGAAGGTAATCGTCGGATCCGGCAGCAGCATCAGCACGACGGCGGCGGCCACGCAACAGACGATGAACACCCAGAAGACGGCGGTGGTGCTGCCGGTGAGGTGGATGACCCCGGCGGCCAGGAACGGTCCGACGAACCAACCGGCGCGGAAGACGCCGCCGAGGGTCGACAGCGCCCTGGCCCGGTAGGCCACGGGCACGTAGCTGGTCATGAAGGCATGGCGGGCCAGAGCGAACACGGCCGTGGCCAGGCCGATCAGGAAGATGCCCACCAGCAGCACGACCGGGTTGGGGGCGACGATGCAGACCAGCACGGCGATGATCGCCAGCAGCGACGCCCCGATCATCGAGTTGCGTTCGCCGATGCGGGACACTATCGCGCCGCTGGGGATGTCGCCGACGAGTTCACCGACCATGACCATGGCCGCGATGAAACCGGCGAAGGCCAGCGACGCGCCGAGGCCGTCCGCAACCAGGGGGATGAGCGGGATCATCGCACCCTCGCCGATGGAGAAGAGCAGCGTGGGTAGAAACGCGGCCAGAGCCACTCCCCGGAGGCTGAAGGGGCGCTCGGTGCTCATCCGTTCGATGTTACCTCTCGCCCGGTAGGCTGGATTCCACAATGATTGAGCTGGATTTCTCTGAGCAGATCGCCGCGCTGCGGGCCACGTTTGACGACATCCGGTCGGTGATCGACATCGACAGGCTGAAGCTGGACATTGCCGAGTTGAGCGACCAGGCGGGTGCCCCCGACCTGTGGAACGACTCCGAGCACGCCCAAAAGGTGACCAGCGAGCTCAGCCACCGCCAGAGCGAGCTCAAACGCATCGACAGCATCGAGTCCCGCCTCGACGACCTCGAGGTGCTCGTGGAGCTGGCCAACGCCGAGGGCGACCAGGAATCGGCCGATGAGGCCACGGCCGAACTGCGCAGCGTGCAGAAGGTCCTCGGCGACCTCGAGGTGCACACCCTGCTCAACGGTGAGTTCGACCCCAACCCTGCCGTGATCACCATCCGGGCCGGGGCCGGTGGCGTGGACGCCGCCGACTTCGCCGAGATGCTGTTGCGCATGTACCTGCGGTGGGCCGAGCAGCACGATTACACCACCAACGTTCTCGACGTGAGCTACGCCGAAGAGGCCGGTATCAAGTCCGCCACGTTCGAGGTGAACGCGCCGTACGCGTTCGGCACCCTCAGCGTCGAAGCCGGCACGCACCGGCTGGTCCGGATGAGCCCGTTCAACTCCGCGGGCAAGCGCCAGACCTCCTTCGCCGCCGTCGAGGTGGTCCCGCTGATCGCCCAGGCCGAGGCCGTGGAGATTCCCGACAACGACATCCGCGTCGATGTGTTCCGCTCCAGCGGCCCCGGCGGGCAGTCGGTGAACACCACAGACTCCGCCGTGCGCATCACCCACCTGCCCACCGGACTGGTGGTGAGCTGCCAGAACGAAAAGAGCCAGATCCAGAACCGCGCGGCGGCGATGCGGGTGCTGGCGTCCAGGCTGTTGTTGCTGCAGCGTGAGCAGGAGGCGGCCACCAAGAAGGAGTTCGCCGGAATCATCACCGCGAGCTGGGGTGACCAGATGCGCAGCTACGTGCTCGCGCCGTATCAAATGGTCAAGGACCTGCGCACCGAGTACGAGGTCAACAACCCGTCCAACGTGTTCGACGGTGACCTGGACGGATTCATCGCCGCCGGCATCCGCTGGCGCAAGACCCCCACCGACTAGGCGTGTCAACCTTTGGACTTGCTGCTTGAGGCATGTCGCAAGTAGGTAAATCCCGGATGGCTGCCTAGGCTCGAAACGCCATGATCCGATTTGATCACATCACCAAGAAATATCCCGGTACGAACCGACCGGCCCTGAACTCAATCGACGTCGAAATTCTTCGCGGCGAGTTTGTCTTCCTGGTCGGGGCTTCGGGCTCGGGAAAGTCGAGCTGCCTTCGCCTGATGTTGAAGGAGGAGAAGCCGTCCAGCGGAAGCATTCACGTGCTCGGCCAGGATTTGCGCTCCATCTCCAACCGCAAGGTGCCCTACTTCCGTCGCAACCTCGGGGTGGTCTTCCAGGACTTCCGTCTGCTGCCGAACAAGACCGTCTACGACAACGTCGCGTTCAGCCTGCAGGTCATCGGTAAGTCCCGTGGGTACATCCAGGAAGCCGTGCCCGACACCCTGCAGATGGTGGGCCTGGCTGAGAAGGCGCAGCGTCTGCCACACGAACTCTCCGGTGGTGAGCAGCAGCGCGTGGCCATCGCCCGAGCGATCGTGAACAAACCGCAGATCGTTCTCGCCGACGAACCGACCGGAAACCTCGACCCCACCACCAGTGCGGAGATCATGTCGCTGCTGGCCCGGATCAACGCCGGCGGCACCACCGTGATCATGGCCACGCACGAGGCCGGCATCGTCGACAAGATGAAGCGCCGCGTGATCGAACTCTCCGCGGGCCAGATCGTGCGCGACGAGCGTCAGGGCGGCTACGCCACGGCGGCCATCCCGATGGTGCTGCCCCCCGGCGAGCGGGCCGCGTCGAGGTCCTCGCGGATGCCGGCCACGGGCTCCGCCCCGGCCACGCCGCTGACCCACCCCGCGCCGGAGGTGCTGCCCCAGGAGGTGGCATCGGCCGAGGTCGAGGCCGCCGCGGTTGCGGTGAGCACCGCGCTGCCGGTAGAGCCGACGCCCGAACCGGCACCGGCGATCGAACGGGCCGAGCCCCTGTCGGTCGTGGCTTCCACCCCATTGGTCCCTGTCGTGGCGCCCATCCCGCCGGTTCCGGTCATGGCCGAGCAGCCCGCAGCGGTTGACCGTCAGCCGGAAACCCCTGAGCCGGAACCCGACCAGCAGGCCGCTGCGCCGCCGGTCGAGCAGCCGACCTCCACGATGTCCAGGCCGGTGCTCCCGGTCACCCAACACGACGAACCAGAACAGCTCACCCTGGCCGAGAAGCTCGGCCTGCGGGCTCCGGGCGAAAAGGCCGATCCCACCAGTGAGCAGAACGTAGGACCCACCCGATGAGACTCGGACTTGTGCTTTCCGAAGCATCCAACGGCCTGCGCCGCAACGCCTCCATGGTCGTCTCGGTCGTGCTGGTCACCTTCATCTCGCTCACCTTCGTGGGCGCGGCGATCCTGATGCAGATGCAGATCGGCCAGATGAAGAACTTCTGGTACGACCGCGCACAGGTGGGCATTTACATGTGCACCGCCATCTCGCCGGGGGAGACCTGCACCGCAGGCGAAGCCTCCCAGGAGCAGATCGACTCGGTGCAGGCGCAGCTGGAGTCCCCGACCCTGGCAACCTTCATCGACAAGTACTACTTCGAGACGCACGAGCAGGCGTTCGAGAACTTCAAAACGCAGTTCGCGGGCAACCCCGTGGCCGACTACGTGACAGCCGAACAGCTCAACCAGACCTTCTGGGTCAACCTCAACAACCCCGAGGACTCCGAAGTGCTGGTCGAGAGCCTGTCCGGCGTCGCCGGGGTCGAGAATGTCGCCGATCAACGCAAGTACCTCGATCAGATTTTCTCGGTGCTGAACGTGGCCAGCTATACAGCCATCGGCATCGCATCGTTGATGCTCGTGGCGGCGGCCCTGCTGATTGCCACGACCATCCGGCTGTCGGCGTTCTCCAGGCGCAAGGAGTTGGGCATCATGCGACTGGTGGGTGCGTCGAACCGATTCATCCAAACGCCGTTCATCCTCGAGGGTGTCTTCGCGGCGCTGCTGGGTTCACTGCTGGCCGGTGGGGCGATCGTGGCGATCGTGCACTACTTCGTGCAGGGCTACCTGGGTGCCAGTCTCACTGGCTTCGCCCTGGTCGGCCTCGATGACGCGTTCACCGTGGTGCCGATCCTGCTGGTGCTCGGTGCGGCGCTGGCCGCGGCGTCGGCCAACTTCGCGATCACCCGCTATCTGAAGGTCTGATCCGATGCACTAGACTGATGGGCTGCCCGGCGGATGCCTGGCCGCTTCACTGAACCGATCGAGGAGAATGCCGTGCCCAGGGAAAAAGGCGAGAAGGTCGTCGCGACCAATCGCAAGGCGCGCCACGACTACCTCATCGAGGATACGTACGAGGCCGGAATGGTGCTCAGCGGCACCGAGGTGAAGTCCCTCCGCGCCGGACGGGCGTCCCTCGTCGACGGCTACGCGTTCATCGAGTCCGGGGAGGCCTGGCTGGATGCCGTGCACATTCCGGAGTACACCGCCGGCACCTGGACGAACCACCCGCCCCGTCGCAAGCGCAAGCTGCTGCTGCACAAGGCGGAGATCGTCAAGATCAGCCACAAGACCAAAGAGGGCGGCTACACCCTGATTCCGCTGAAGATCTACTTCAGCGACGGCAAGGCCAAGGTCGAGATCGCGGTGGCCAAGGGTAAGAAGGAATACGACAAGCGGCAGACCCTGCGCGAACGCCAGGACAAGCGCGAGTCCGACCGAGCCATCTCCGCCCGCCGCAACCTCGGCGACTAGCCAGACCCGCCCCGCCCCGAGTCGCCCGCTCAATCTGGCCGCTACTCGTCTTGTGGTCGGGTCTTCGGGTCGTGCGCCCGGTGTTTTCCGGGTGTGCGCCATGTCCCGGACGGGTCGATCCAGTGCGGGGCCATCACTCGCGGCCGCCCGCCGACCATCCGGATTCTCCACCCGCTGCTGTCGATGGTGTGGTGGTGGTACCAGCACAGCAATACCCCGTTGGAAGCATGGGTTTTCCCACCGACCTGCCACGGCACCACATGGTGTACTTCGGTCCACTGGGGTGGGCAGTCGCAGCCCGGGATGATGCAGCCACCGTCTCTGGCGGTGATCATTTTGCGTTGCATCGGGGAGAAACAACGGGCTTTGGAGCCCAGGCCGAGGACGGCACCGGCCCTGCCGAAGAAGACGGGCTGGAAGCCGCCGTTGTCGATCATCTGCGTAATGGTCTTCATCGAGACCGGCCCGTCGACGCCGTCGATCCAACCGACGCCGGCGTCCTTGAGGAGGTCGGCCGCGTTCACATGCACCATCACCGTCGGTGGCATGCCGCCCATGGTCGGGGTGCGGGGGTCTTGGGCGACCTGCACCAGGATGCCGCGGAGAATATCGGCGCGCTTCTCCCCGCCGGTGCGTTCGTCGATCAGCTCGCCGGGCACGAGTTCGCCGGCTTCGATGCGTTGCTGTTCCTGTGCGGACGGGAACCGTGGTGCGGAGCGGGCGGATTGGAAGGTGTTGAACAGGTTCTGGATGACACCCTTGAGGACCGGGGTCACGCCGCCACGCAGCGGGTAGAGGCCCCGGGTGAGCTCGCCGAAGGATATGGTGGATTTCGCTTCAACCGTGGTCGCGTTCGGGGCGGCCCCGTCGGGGTTTAGTAGCGCCTGCATCCGTGCCGCCAGGGACCGCAGATCATCGGCCGGATAGGTGAACCCCTCCGAATCGCCACGCCGCAGAATCGGACCGGTGCACCGGATGTCGCTGTCGCCGGGGCCGCGGGTGCGATCGAAGACCGACCCTGTCGCCCGCTCGACGAGGCCGAGCTCGGCGGATTCGACGTCGGCCTGGTCGGCATCGAAGCGGCCGTGCACCTTATAGTCGGCCAGCCCCTTCACGATCGTCTCCGCCGCATCGATCCCCAATTCCCCGGCGCGCATCGCGGCCGCCACCGCGGGGAACTCCGGCTCCAGCACCTGGCCGGCCAGCATCCTCTGGGCCACCTTCTCACCCAGCGCCAGGCGCCGTTTCATCTCCTGCCGAGACGCCAAGGTGAGGCGGGTGAGCAGGTCGCTTTGATGCGACGCCCCCAACCGCCACGCCATCGAATCCCGGCCCAACCCGGGGCGGGACCGGTATCCGACAACGGTCGCCGCGCCAACCCGGGCCGCGTCCACGGGCCGGCCGGCATTCTCGACCGTCTGGGTGAACGCCACCACCTCCGCGTCACTGAGCGAGTCGAGGTCGGTCGACTCCAGAACGGCCTGCACCATCCCCGCGGCATCCGCGAGGACCCGGAGCTTTTCACCGAAGGCGCCGGTGAACGCACGCTGCACCCCCGGGATCGCCGACGGATCCCGCCACTCCGGCTTGCCCTCACCGCCGAACTGAGTGTCGGCGGTGCCGCTCACGCTGCCGGCATCCGGTGCCGGCCCGGCCAGGCCGGTGTTCCAGTCGTGGAGATTGGAGCCGGTGGGAGAAGTTCCCGTCGGTGCGGGGGAGCCTGGAGCCAGCTCGTCGTCCATACGCCCATTATCTCATAAATCGTAGAAGTATGCGAGAATTTGTCATGAATCTGTAGGCCAGGTATCGTAAACATTTTCGCTAGACGGCGCGTTGTCGATGACGGCATGCGGCATCCGTCGCTACCGGGGTGGCGCGAAAGTGTTGTATCCTGAAAGGCCGTGGTGGTGAGCTGCAATGTTCGCCACTGCGGTTCTGGAAACAGGATTGGTAACTCAACAGCGTGTGACAACAACCGCGTTCTGCGCAACTCATTCGAGTCGGCAGCACGTGAACATGGGGATGATCGGTTTCGACATTGCCTGCGTAACTGTGAGAAGCGGGTCGAGGATGCAGGGTTATCTCGTAAACGATCTCTGCAAAACAATAAGTGCCAATTCAAACCGCACTGTCTCGCGTTCCGCTTTCGCCCTCGCGGCCTAAGTAGAACCACATTGAGACCGTCAGACCGGGAATGCTCTCTACTCGGATCCTGACGTCATTTAGAGAGATTGCTCCTATCCTGAGCCTCGGGGTATAGGGGGACTCAAACGAGGGCTGGGCTCGTCGGATCAGCTGCCAGTGGCAAGTTCCGGAGCCGAGTAGAACGCCTTCACTGGATACACCCGTAGAAGAAACATGACCACAGCAATGGACCGGGGTTCAATTCCCCGCATCTCCACCATTGGGTTGTTGCCACACGCTGTTGACCACCAACATGCAAAACGCCACCTCTCGAGGTGGCGTTTTGTGTATTCAGGAGCGGCCGGCCCGACGTGGTCAGTCGACCAGGAAGGGCTGATGCCGATACCCGTCCATTTCGAGAATGAGTGCGGACGATTCCGGTACCTCGACGAAGGCGCCGGGCAGGTCGTTGAGCGGCTCGGACACCACGACCTTCGCATGATCACCGAAGGCGGCCAGCCGCTCCTGGTCGGGGTACATCTGGCGGAGCGTGCGGATGTCCGCCGAATGAAACAACGTGCGCGTGCGTCCCTGGGTCGAGTAACGGAAGGCCCACAAGGTGGTGCCGTCGGAGACGGCGACGGTGCCCTGCCAGGGAAAACGCACATCGTGATCGTGGCCGACAGACTCGACGGTGCGAATGGCGCGCCCGATGGCATCGATAGGGTCATCACGGAGCCCGTAGGTCAGCGCGAGGTGAAAGAGCACCTCTGAGTCCGTCGTGCCGAGCACGTTCGGGTACAGCGACGGGTCGATCGCCAACGTCAGGTCGCGCCTGAGCTCGCGCCACCCCGCAATGGCGCCGTTGTGCATGAACATCCAGTTCTGATAGCGATACGGATGGCAGTTCGTCTGCTGGATCGGCGGTGCGGTTGCCGCGCGAACATGGGTGAAGAAGAGCGGGCTGGTGAGAGCCCTGGTGAGCTCGCTCAGGTTCGCGTCGTTCCACGCGGGTTCGATGCTGTGGAACAGCGCCGGTGCGGTGCCCTTCGGGGCTCCCGTGGGGTACCAGCCGAAGCCGAAGCCATCCCCGTTCACCGTCTCGGCTCCGAGCGGGGAGTTCAGCGATTGCGCGACTATCGAGTGCTTAGCGTCGAGCACGATCATTGAGGGTTGCAGGGGTTCCCCGAGGTACGCCAGCCATCTGCACATCCGTCCATCTCCCATCCGGCACCGCCGCGGTGGCGCGCACGCGACCATTGTGCACCCGTCCACCGAGGGCGGTCCGGTTCCCCCAACAGGGTGATGCAAGACCCTTGACCGCCATCCGGCTACAGGTCACACTCGTCGCAGACGGTTCACACTGTCGTGATCCGACGGCGACGGAAGAGGTCAACGTGGCTACGTTTGGCATCGAAGAGGAGTTCCAATTCCTCGATCCTGACACCCTGTTCCCCGTGGATGTGGGCGCCCAGGCCTTCGAGCACCTGTCGACGATGCCCGAATGGCAGGGCGTGACGCACCGGGAGTTCCTGGCCTCCCAGATCGAGCACGCTTCGGCGGTGTTCGAAGAGATGGACGACGCTCACACGGCCATGACGGGCTTTCGACGCGCGGTCGCCGACCAGGCGGCCGAACTCGGTGTGATCGTGGCGAGTGTCGGCACCCCGCCCGACACGACGGCGTTCCCCACGATCACCGACACCGAGCGCTACCAACGAATCGTGCGCACCATGGACGCCGTGATCGCCGACCATCAGGTGAGCGGTCTGCACGTGCACGTCGGCATCCCAAGCCGGGAGGCCGGGGTGATCGTCCTGAATGCGGTGCGGCCCTGGTTGCCGCTCTTCACGGCCATCGCCGCGAACTCGCCGCTGTGGCGGGGGCAGGACACCGGGCATGACAGCTGGCGCACGGTGTTGCTGCGCCGGTGGACGACTTCGGGCTGCCCGCCGGCCTTCCTCGACGCCGCGGACTACGACCGACGCATCGCACGACTGCTGGGCATTGGCGGCACCGTCGACCTGGGTGTGATCATGTGGGATGTACGGCTCTCGGAGCACCTGCCCACGATCGAGTTCCGGGTGGCAGACGCACAGCTCGATGCGCAGACCACGCTGTTCATCACCGCGTTGTGCCGGGCGTTCGTGGCACATTCACTCGGGGTGCCGGCCGCGCAGGCCGCCGCCGCGAGCGCATCCGCCCAGATGCCCTCCGAACTCCTCTCCGCTGCCCTGCTGCACTCGGCCCATCACGGGATGGACCGGCAGGTCTTCGATCCGCTGCGCGGCGGGCTGGCCCCGGCTCACGGCTGCCTCCGCCGATTCGTGCGGATGCTCGAGCCCGAGCTCGTAGAACTGGGCGACGTCGAACTGGTGCGAGAGGCGGTGGCCCGGCTCAGAGTCGACGGCACCGGTGCGGCACAGCAGCGTGCCGCCTTCAGCCGGGGCGGCCGGCCCGAGCTGCGCCGGCTGCTCACCAGGACGTTGACCCCGGCTCGGCGCGCCGAGAGGGTGACGGTGGCCGCTGGAGCGATCCTCGGCTGAGGACGCTCGCCATGGTCAGACGGCGGGGTGTGGGTGCAGCCGCAGGCCGGCGGAGGTGCCGATCGCCTCGCGCTGACCGCCGGAGTGCACGATCTCGGTGCCGTGCACGGTGAGCTGGCTTGCGTGCGCGCGCAGCGCATCCGTCACCACCGCGAGGTGCTGGGGCAGATCGAACCATTCTTCGTCGCCCGCGGGTGCCTCGAGGACCTCGGCGAAGGCGGTGCCGGTGGCCGTGGTCGCGGCGTGGGCGGCATCGTGGGCGCGCACGTGGTCGGGATGCCCGTAACCGCCGCCGTCGTCGTAACTGATCACCAGGGACGGCCGCAGCCGCACAATCAGGGCCGCGATGTCGGCCGTGACCTCGGCCAGCGGCGCCACCGAGAGGGCGTCGTCGGCGGCGTCGTCCGCCGGCCCGGCCAGGCCGGGGCGAATCCAGACCATGCCGGAGTCGCGGTAGCGGCGGGGCTCGAGGCCGTCGACCCTGGCGGGCGGCTCACCGAGCCAGAACCGTTCGGTGATGCCCAGGATGCCGGTGGCCCGTTCGAGCTCCAGTTCCCGTTCGCGCGCCAGCTCCTCGGTGCCGGCCAGGGCCGTGAGCGGACCGTCGACGACCTCGCCGCGTTCGCCCCGTGAGCAGGTGAGCAGGCACACCCGGCTGCCCCTGGCGACGAACTCGGCGATGAGTGCGCCGGTGGAGATGGTCTCGTCGTCGGGGTGGGCGTGCACGAACAGCACCGACCGCTGGCCGTCGAGCAGGCTCACGCGCAGACCGATACCGGCAGCAGGGCGCAGTAAACGTCGAGCAGGGACGCGGCGGAGCGCGACCAGTCGAAGGTCTCGGCGCGCGCGCGGGCCGCCAGCGACAGGCGCCGCGCCAGGGCGGGGTCCGCGAGCACGTCGGTGAGCGCATCCGCCCAGACCTGCGGGTCGCGCGACTCGATGAGCAGACCGGTGTCGCCGTCGAGCACAGCTTCGCGCAGTCCGCCCGTGCCCTGGGCGACGACGGGAACACCGCTGGCCGCGGCCTCCAGGGCCACCAGGCCGAAGGTCTCGGAGTGTGAGGGAACCAGCACCACCCGGGCGCCGCGGAGCAGGGCCGCCAGGTCGACGCGGGACCGCGGACCGACGAAGCGCACCCCGTTCTCAATGCCGTGCCGGGCCGCGAGCCGGTTCAGCTCATCGATGTAGCCGTCGTAGTCGGCCGAGGCGTCACCCGCGATCACGAGCTCCGGCCTCAGGTGAGCCGGCACGGCGGCGATGGCCTCGATGGCCAGGTCGAGGCCCTTGAGCGGCTGGAGGCGCCCGGCGACCACCGCGTAGCCGCGGTCCGATGGCGTGGCCCGGTCCGCTCCGGCTGCTGCGGGCGCGACGGGATGGAAAAGGGACCCGTCCACGCCGGGTGGGACTATCGCGATGCGGTTCATCGACCCGCCGAGCCGACGCACGACGGTGTCGGCCTCGGCGGCGCTCACGGCCACGATCAGGTCCGATTCCCGGGCCAGCCAGGCTTCGCCGGCCATCCGCCCGCCGGATTCGGGCCGCTCGCCCGCCGACAGCGGGGTGGCCTCGTCGGCCGCGATGGAGTGGAAGCTCTGTACGTGCGGCACGCCCAGCTCGCGGGCCAGTGGCAGCATCGCCATGCCGGAGAACCAGTGATGCGAGTGGATGACGTCCCACGGACCCAGCGCGGCGGCCTGCGCACGGAATTCGTCGATGAACCCCTCGTGGTCGCCCTTGGGCACCGAGCGGAGCGGTCCGGCGTCGAGGTAACGCAGGGTGACGCCGGCGCCCAGGCTCCGGGCGGCGGGCATCTCGGGGGAGGACCGTCGGGTCAGGATCTCCACCTGGTGGCCCAGCGCGGCCATGGCCTCGGCCTGGTGCCGCACCACGACATTCATGCCGCCGGCGTCCCCCGAACCGGGCTCGGCACCGGGGGAGGTGTGCAGGGAAACCAGGGCGATACGCAGGGGATCTGTAACAGGGGACACTACAGAATCTTATGACACCGGGGGATGCGTATGATGAGACCCAGTTGTATGCAATGTACGCCTACGACCGTCCAGTACCAACAACTTCGAGTTGGAGGGTCACGTGCGCGAAGCCCTGCGGTGCGCGATGGTCCCCGTGATGCTCGCCTGGCTCGCTACTCTAGAGCGCAAGTTCCGCGGCATCCCGGTGCCGGACGATGCTCCCCAGGCGCACTCGCCGGGAATCGACAGTGACCGTATCCTCATCGTCGGCGGCGGACCGGCCATCGGCTGGGGTGTGCTCAGTCACACCCTCGCACTGCCGGGCGCTCTGGCCAGGGCGCTCACGGCCCGCACCGGTCGCGGCGTGGATGTCGACGTGATCGCCCGGTCGAACATGACGCCGCGCAACGCGCCAGAGCACATCGACTTCGCCAACCTGTGGCGATACGACGCCGTGGTGCTCACCCTCGGCCTGTTCGACGCGGGCCGGCTCACGTCCACACGGGCCTGGCGCCGGGACCTCGCCAGCCTGGTTGAGCAGATCCAGCACTCGAGCTCCCTCGGCACCGAGGTCTTCGTCGCCGGGATCGCCCCGGTGGCGTTGATTCCGGCCTTCAACGGCCCCTTCGGCGCACTGGCCGGCAGGCACGCGCTGGAGCTCAACGCTGTGAGCGAAGACGTCTGTGCCGCTGTCGACCGGCTGACCTTCGTGAGGCTGCCCGGCACGCCGGTCGCCAGGTCCGGCCGGTTCCGGTCCGCGAGCGACTACGACCTCTGGGCGGAGGTGCTGGCCGAGCCGATGGCCGGCCCGCTGGAGCCCCTGCGACGCACCGATGGGGTGCCGGCACCCGAAGTGCAGGGCCGCACGCCCGAGGAGATCGAACAGGCCAGGCACCGGGCGCTGATGGCGTTGAACCTGCTCGACACCGCACCGGAGGCGCGGTTCGACCGGATTGTTGCGCTGGCCCGCTCGTCGCTGGGCACCAGCGCGGCCGCATTCACGGTGATCGACGGTCACAGGCAATGGCACAAGGCGACGGTGGGCCTCGCGGTGTTCGACATTCCCCGCAGCGAGTCGTTCTGCACCGTCACGGTGCTCGAGTCGGCGGCTCTGGTTGTTCCCGACGCGCGGCTTGACCCGAGATTCCGGGACAATCCTCTGGTCGTCTCCGGTCCCCGGTTGCGCTTTTACGCCGGTTTCCCGATCGAATCACCCTCGGGCGAACGCATCGGCGCGCTCTGCGTGTACGACCAGAACCCCCGCTCCCAGGAGGACGTTGACCTGGTGTTGTTGCGCGAGTTGGCGCTGTTGCTGCAGTACGAGCTCTGGCAGTCGGCCGGCGCCGTCGACCGAGCCGACACCGCGGGGCCGTAGGTCCGGGCTCTTAGCGCCGTCTGCCCAGTGGGGTCGGCTCAGCGAACCGGTGGGGCGATGGCGTCCAGCGCCGGCTGGTGCAGCAGGCCGTTGGTGGCCAGGGCGCTGCCGTGCCACGGGCCGGCCGCGCCATCGGCCGAGGTGAACACGCCACCGGCCTCCTGCACAATAGGCACCAGGGCCGCCATGTCGTACGGCTGCAGGTCGAATTCGCCGGCGATGTCAAGGTGTCCCTCGGCGAGCAGCATGTACGACCACATGTCGCCGTAGGCCCGGGTGCGCCAGACCTGCCGGGTCAGCGCCACGAGCCCGTCGAGCCGGCCGGCCGCATCCCACTGCTGGATACTGCCGTAGCTGAGGGACGCGTCCGCGAGGGTCTCGACACCGGAGACGTGCAGACGGGTGGGCGCGGCCTCGGGACGGCGGGCATCGGTCGCCCAGGCTCCGCCGCCGGTCGCGGCCCACCACCGTTTACCCAGGGCGGGGGAGCTGACCACACCGAGCACCGGAACCCCGTCGATCGCGAGGGCGATCAGGGTGCCCCAGATGCTGATGCCCCGCAAAAAGCCGGCGGTGCCGTCGATCGGGTCGATGATCCACTGCCGGGTCGTCGACCCCGCCGTGCCGAATTCCTCACCGAGGATTCCGTCGCCGGGGCGCCGCTCGGCCAGGAGAGCACGGATGGCGCGCTCGACCGCCTGGTCGGCATCCGTCACCGGGGTGCGGTCCGGCTTGGTGGTGACAACAAGGTCGAGGGCTTCGAATCGGGCCATCGAGATCGCGTCGGCCGCATCGGCCAGCTCGAGGGCCAGCGTGAGATCATCGGCGAGGGTGGGCGGCAGGGTCTCGGTCACGCTCCCCAGAATAGTGACTGGGGCGCGACACGCCGATGTCAGCTCTCGATTGGCGCGAGCGCCGAAACTGATGGTAATGTCTCATGTCGGCGGGGATGCCCCGCCTGAACGATATGCACAAAAATACGCACCTCTAGCTCAATTGGCAGAGCAGCTGACTCTTAATCAGCGGGTTCCCGGTTCAAGTCCGGGGGGGTGCACCACACGAAAGACAAGCCCGGCCGCGAGTGTGCGGCCGGGCTTTTCTGTACCCTCAAACGACCGCTTAAGCTGTGAGCGGGCTGTGTGTGACGGGAGCGCCGGAACAGGCCGGTACGCCGACACGTTGTGCCCAGGGAATGTCCACGACACGAGGAGAGACACTATGAGCACAACCACTGAGAAGGCGACACTGGCCGGCGGCTGTTTCTGGGGCGTCGAGGAACTGGTGCGGAAGCGCGAGGGCGTTCTCTCCACCCGGGTGGGCTACACCGGCGGCGACACCCCGAACGCCACCTACCGCAACCACGGCGACCACGCCGAGGCGATCGAGATCACCTTCGACCCCGAGCGCACCAGCTTCCGGGAACTGCTGGAGTTCTTCTTCCAGATCCACGACCCGTCGACGAAGGACCGCCAGGGCAACGACCGTGGCCGCAGCTACCGTTCGGCGATCTTCTTCGCGGATGCCGAGCAGGAGCGCGTCGCCCGCGACACCATCGCGGATGTCGACGCATCCGGTATCTGGCCGGGCCCCGTCGTGACCGAGGTGGAACCTGTCGGCGACTTCTGGTTGGCCGAGCCCGAGCACCAGGACTACCTGCAGAACTACCCCAACGGCTACACCTGCCACTTCGTGCGGCCGGGCTGGGTCCTGCCGCGCCGTGAGCAGACCGCCAGCTAACCAGCCCCCGGCGCGCGGCCCGGTCGTGCTCGCCCTGCCGTTCGCGGGCCGGTGGCTGGCGGGCAACAGCCCGGCCCGACGCGTGCCGAGCCATGGCACCGACCTGCTCGGCGAGCGCTACGCGATCGACTTCACCGGGGTGGATGATCGCGGGCGCACGGCAGCCAGCCGCGACTGGGGCACCTACGTCGGCACAGAACCACCGGAGCGGTTCTTCGCCTACGGGCGGGCGATCCTGGCACCGGCCGCCGGCGTCGTCGTCGAGGCGTTCGACGGCGAGGTCGACCACCCCGCCCGGCGATCTCAGCTGGCGCTCGTGCCATACGCCCTGGGCCAGGTGGCGCGGCTCCGGGCCGGAGTGGGAGCCATCGCCGGCAATCACATCGTCATCGAACTCGTCGGGGGTGCCGGGTTTCTGGCTCTCGTGCATCTGCGGGCCGGTTCCATTCGCGTTCGTCCGGGAGACACCGTAAACCCGGGGCAACCTCTGGCCGAATGCGGGAATTCCGGCAACTCGACCCAGCCGCACCTGCATCTGCAGGTGATGGACAGCCCGGACCTGTCTATCGCGCGAGGCCTGCCACTGGCCTTTCGGCGCTACCGGGAGTGGCCGGCCGGCGCGAAGCATCCAGTACTTCGGGACGTCGGTATCCCTGGCGAGGGCGCCACCGTCGAGCCCCTGCCGTCATAGTGGAGGCCTCGAGTTGGGCATCGACGGACTCGGCGTCCAGGCTCAACGCGTGGTGTCCGGGCACCCACCGGCTGAACACTTTTTGCCACGGCGGGCATTGACAGCCGCCGACCCCCGGGCAATCGTGGACCCTTCACAGGGTCTTTCCGCCCGCCGGAGGGTTTCGCCGCTCGCGAGGGCTCCAGCGTCGTCCACAGAGGAGCCGCCACCATGGCAGATAAAGCGACCGCGAAGAAAGCGCCCGTCAAGAAAGCGCCTGCGAAGAAAACGCCCGTCAAGAAAGCGCCCGTCAAGAAAGCGCCCGTCAAGGCAGCGCTCGCGAAGAAACCGACCGCGAAGAATGCGCCCGTCAGGAAAGCGACCGCTAAGACAGCGCCCGTCAAGAAAGCGCCCGCGAAGAAGGCCCCCGCCAAGAAGCCGTCCACCACGCGGTCGAGCACCGAGCGCCGGACCAGCGCGCCCCACATCGTCGAGCACCCGACCGTGGTCGCGCGCGCCGCTCGAGGCAAGGCGGCGAGAGCCGAGACCCCCCGCGCCAGCCACAACGGGTGGGAGCCGGCCGCCGACCGCCCCGACCCCGTCGCTCTGATCGAGGAGCAGAATCGCACCCGGGTGCCCGATCTGGTGCCGGTGCGGCACGGGCGGATGATGGTCTCGCCGTTCACCTTCTACCGCGGCGCCGCCAAGATCATGGCAACCGACCTCAAAGACACCCCGCGCGCCGGACTCATAGTCCAGCTCTGCGGTGACGCCCATCTCTCCAACTTCGGCGTGTTCGCGTCGCCGGAGCGCAACCTGCTCTTCGACCTCAACGACTTCGATGAGACCCTGCCCGGTCCCTTTGAATACGACGTGCTGCGCATGACGGCGAGCTTCACGATCGCGGCCCGCAACAACGGGTTCAGTGCCGCGGACATCCGGAGCGTGACGCTGGAAGCCGTGCGCTCCTATCGGGAGGGGATGGCTCAGTTCGCCGCGATGCGCACCATGGACATCTGGTATGCCCGGATGACCGAGCAGGAGATGCTCAAGGCCATGGACATGGCCAGGGCCACCCAGAAGGACAAGGCGGCGCGAAAGGCGGCCAAGGGGCTGGAGAAGACCGCGCTGAAGAACGCCGCGAAGGCACGCTCCCGCGACAGCATGCAGGCTCTGTCCAAGCTTGCCGAGCTCGTCGACGGCCAGTACCGGATCATCAGCCAACCGCCGATCGTCATTCCGGTCCGCGACCTCGCGGAGTCCCTCGGCCTGTCGTCCGACGATGTGCAGGCGGCGGTCCTGGAACAGCTGAGGTCGTACCGCGAGAGCCTGCAGGACGACAGGCGCCGGCTGCTCGAACGCTTCGAGGTGGTGGATGTGGCTCACAAGGTGGTGGGTGTCGGCAGCGTCGGCAACCGGGCGTTCATCGCCCTGCTGCAGGGCCGCGACGAGCAGGACCCGTTGTTCCTGCAGGTGAAGGAGGCCACGGCATCCGTGCTCGAGGACCACCTGCCCAAGAGCGTCTACGAGCAGCCGGGGGAGCGGGTGGTGCAGGGGCAACGGATGATGCAGGCCGCCAGCGACATCTTCCTGGGCTGGACCAAGGGAGTGCAGGCCGACCGGTACCTGTACTGGCGTCAGCTGCGTGACATGAAGGGCTCGGCGATCGTGGAGGCGATGGTGCCGATGGGGATGACGTTCTACGCGCACGCCTGCGGCTGGACCCTCGCCCGGGCCCACGCCAGGTCGGGCGACCCCGTCGCGATCGCGGCGTACCTCGGAAAGAGCGACACGTTCGACCGCGCAGTCACCGACTTCTCCAACCGGTATGCCGACCAGAACGAGAAGGACTACGAGGCCTTCCTCGAGGCCGTGCACACCGGCTGGCTGGAGGCCCGGGAGGGCGTCTGAGCCGCCTCCGCGGCTGCAACTGTTGCCGGCGGACAAATGGTCCCGGTGCGCCCGCCGAACGTGTCCGGAACGGGAACAGTGCGGCGGGACGCCGCGCGGCTAGACGAAGCGCTCGAGCACCGTGCCCTCGCGCATCCGCTCGACGCGCTTCACGTGCTTGGCGATGTCGCGCACCCCGCGATACACCGCGAGTTCGGCAACATCCACCACCTTGGTCGAAGCGTGCGACCGGGTCGGATGCGCGAACTCCTCGATCGACTGGAAGCTGTCCCGCCCGCGCGGCTCGGTGCTGAATCGCTGCGCGAAGCCGGTGTTCACGCTGGTGAGCTCGATGTCGGCCTCGTGCGCGGTGACCAGGCTGCGGGTGTCCACCGTGATCACGGTGTGGGCGTCGTCCCGGTAGGAGCGCGCGGCGAGCAGCTCGTTCAGCCGCGGCTTCTGCAGGAAGAAGAACACCCGGTCGTTGAGCATCGTGTACCACTCGCTGGGGGAGAGGTCCTCCAGCGCGGCCGCCAGCGATGACTCGTGAATCGCCTTCTGGTGCCGGATGACGGCGGTGCCGTAGTCCGGATGTTCCAACTCCAGCGACTCACCACGCCGCTTGGTGAGGATCGCGGCCTGCGGTGCCCCCTGCCGCACGCCCCATCGGGTGACCAGCGAGGACGTGCTGAGCAGTCCGTGCCGCTCGATCGACGGCCACGACCCATCCGCTGCCACGTGGTACAGCTCGGGGTAGAGGCGGATCAGGTCCTTGGAAAGCACGGGGCAAGCGTACCGCCGCTCCGCCGGCCGACCGGGGTCAGAGGTCGAACGCGAGCCGGGCGCCGAGGGCGAGCATGAGCACAGCGATAGCGCCGTCGAGCACCCGCCAGGCACCGGGGCGCGCGAAGATCGGGCGCAGCAGACGAGCCCCGAAGCCGAGGCCGGTGAACCACAGGATGCTAGCCGTGATGGCGCCGCCGGCCCACCACCAGCGCTCGGCGGGGTCCTGTTGGCTGGCCACGGCGCCGAGGAACACCACGGTGTCCAGGTAAACGTGCGGGTTGAGCCAGGTGAGGGCGAGAACCGTGCCCACGGCGACCCGCATCCCGGTGCTGCCCGAGGACCCGGTCACCAGAAGCGCGCCCGGACGGATGGCCCGCCGCGCCGCCCACAGGCCGTAACCGACCAGGAAAGCGGCCCCGACCAGTCGCACGACCACCATGACCGCCGGTGCCGCCGCCACCAGGGCACCCATTCCCAGCACGCCAGCGAGGATGAGAGCCGCATCGGACAGAGCGGCAATGGCCACCACCGGCGCGATCACCCGGGTGCGGCCCTCGATGCCCAGCCGCAACACGAACGCGTTCTGGGCGCCGATGGCGATGATGAGGGACAGACCCGTGACCAGGCCCAACAGCGCGGGGAGGAGGGTTGTCGCAGGTGTCATGCCTCCCACGCTAGGGAGTCTCGGTGATTCAGTCCAGCTACGTTTTCTTAGGATGCGTAAGCTGGACTTATGCAACGCTTCACCCTCGACCAGCTGGAGACCCTGCGCGCCCTGGTACAGGACGGCACCTTCGAGAAGGCCGCCCGCCGGCTGCACGTCACGGCGTCGGCGGTCTCGCAGCGGGTCAAGGCCATGGAGCAGTCCTGCGGCCGGGTCCTCGTGCAGCGCACCACCCCGGTCTGCCTCACGGCCGCCGGTGCGGTGGTGCTGCGCTACGCGCGCCAGGTCGAACTCCTGGAGGCCGACACCGAGCGAGCGCTGCGCGAGAACGGGTCCGCCGAACGGTCCGTGCAGATCTCCCTCGCCGTGAACGCGGACAGCCTGGCCACCTGGTTCCTCGGCGCGCTCGCCGGGGTGGCCGACGAACTCGACATCACCTTCGACCTGCACCGCGAAGACCAGGAGCACACGATCTCGCTGCTGCGCTCCGGCGCCGTGATGGCCGCGGTCACCTCCGACCGCGAATCGATCCAGGGCTGTGTCACCGAGCCGCTGGGCCGGATGCGCTACCGTGCAGTCGCCACGCCGGCCTTCGTGGCCCGCTGGCTCGCCCACGGACTCGCCGCGTTGCCGGAGGCGCCCGTGGTCACCTTCGACCGCAACGACGACCTGCAGGACTCCTTCCTGCGGGCGCACGCCGGCGGGCCCGGTGACCCACCCCGGCACGTCATCCCCACCTCCCACGATTTCGCCCGCACAGTGCTGCTGGGCATGGGCTGGGGAGTGCTGCCCGAGCAGCAGTGTCTGGACGAGATCGCCGACGGCCGTCTGGTGGAGCTGGCGGCGGCGCATCCGGTGGACGTGCCGCTCTACTGGCAGCGCTGGAACCTGGCGTCGCCGCTGCTCGACGCGGTTTCGACGGCGGTGCGCGTTCAGGCTGAGCGGACACTGCGGCCGCTCACGGTCTGACTCTCCGAACGGTCCTACAGGTCTGTGTGCGCCAGCGGCAGGCCGCTGAGGCCGGCCCGGATCTCGACGCTCCGAATCTGGTCGAGGGTCACATCGGTCGACGCGGCGAGGTTCTCGGTGCTCGGGCTCGTCGCCGTCCAGGTCGCGAGCACCGTCGCGGTGCCGTCCTGATCGGTCATCACCATGTCGTAGTCCTGGGGCCCGTTGTCCTTCCAGAGCTGATTGAGGTACACGCACGACCAGTCGAACCGGGTGCCCCAGTCGGTGTCGGTGATGGTGAGGGCCGCGGTGAGGGCGTCGTCCTCCACGGGCTCCATGGCAACGACCATCGTCGGGGCCGGGTCGGCGGGTGTGGGCGGCGCGGTGGCGGACGGTGCGGATGAGGGCGGTGCGGCCTCGAGAGTCGCCGGAGTGCCCAGGGTGGCGCCGAGGAACCCGCCGCCCAGGGCGAGGCCGGCAGCGACGGCCGTGCCGGCCACGGCCAGACGCAGCCGGTTGCGCCGCGTGCGGGCGACGGCCGCCCCGGCGAGCCGCTGCACAGCTCCGGGCTGGTGCGGCGCGGCGCGCAGATGCGCGTCACTCAGGGGTGCAGAGGCGGCGATCTCGGTGGGCGTGGTTTCGGTGAGCGCCACGGCCTCCGCCGCGGGCAGGGCCGCCAGGATGCCGGGCAGCCCGGCGAGTTCGGCGACGGCGACGGCGCAGGCGGGGCAGGTCGGCAGGTGGCGTTCGAAGGCGTGCCGGTCTTCGGGGCTGAGCGCGCCGAGCAGGTAGGCGGCGTCCCACTCGCGGAAGCGGTCGGAGGTCATTCGGTGACCCCTCTTTCCTGTAGGGCGAGCCGCATTGCTCGCAGGGCGTAGTGCAGGCGGGACTTCACGGTGCCCTCCGGCACCTGTTGGAGGAGGGCGATTTCCGCGATCGACTGCCCGAGGTAGTAGGCGCTCACCAGTACGGTGCGGTGCTCGGGAGTGAGCGCGGTGAGGGCATCCGTGAGCAGCCAGCGATCCAGGATGGCCTCGGTGGCGTCGGTCGACGACCTCTCCGGCAGGTCATCGGTCGCGATCTCACGGGCGTACCGAGCGCTGCGCCTGTCGTCGATGACGAGGTTGCGGGCCACCGTGAACAGCCAGGCACGAGCGGCGTCGTCATCCCGGTCCAGCAACGCCGGCCGCGTCCAGGCGCGCAACAGGGTCTCCTGCACCACGTCCTGCGCGAACCCGTAATCCCCGGTCAAACGCACCACGTACCGAAACAGTGCCGGCCCGTGGGCGTCGTGCAGCGCCCGCAGGAGCTCCGCGTGTGGCTCTGCCACGGTCACCTCCCGGTCTGCCCGATGCCCACAATGAACACGGCTCTGCTGGACTAATTCTGCGCGACGAAGAGCTCGAACTCGACGGAGCCGGCATCTTCGACCGAGACGAAGCCGAGGTCGGGGGCGTCGACGCCGTAGTCACTGAAGGTGATCGGGATGCTGCCGACAACCTGCCCGCCGGCCTCGGTGAGCGCGGCCTGCAGCTCCACCGTGACCGGCTGGGTGACGCCGTGCAGGGTGAGTTCGCCGGTGGCGCTCAGGGTCTGCGCGACACCGGCCACGGGGGCCTCGAGGGTGACCGGTGCGGTAAGCGTGAAGGTGGCGGTCGGGAAGTCGTCGGCTTCCATCGCGGAGTCCCGGAAGTAGGCATCCCTGGCGCCTTCGTCGGTGGCGATGCTCGCCACGTCCACCGTGATCGTGGCGGCGGTGAGCGAGAGGTTGTCGACGGTGAGCTCACCGGAAACGTCAGCCGTGCGACCGGTCACGGTCACGTCGTTGCCCTGCAGAACCTCGTCGACGCGGTAGCCCGCGAAAGAGTCCGCGGCCACGCTCCAGGTGCCGGAGAGGTCGTCCGCGTTGACCTCGGTGGCCGCGCCGGCATCCGTCGGGCCCGGGGTGCCCGCGGCGATGGTGGGGGCCGCCTCGACGGTGCTGTTGGCGTAGTCGGCATAGACCGCAGGCCCGAAGGCCAGGGCGGCACCGCCGATGACGACAACTCCGCCCGCAATCCACAGCCCGATCTTCGTCTTTTTCTGCATGTCACCCTCGTTCATAGTCTTCGCGTGTAATTGGCGAGCGGATGGTGGTCATCCACTCTGTACAACGAGACGGCAGGCCAAAAGGTTCAGACCGGTTCACTTTTTCGAAAAATTAGCCGGTTCGACCGCTGATGCGGCGGCCCAACTCGGCCGCGGCGTGCTCCACGGCGGCGGCGACCTCCGGCCAGCGTTCCGGCGGCACGCTGGACCGGGCGAAGGTCACGGCGATGCCGGCGGCGGGCCAGCCGCTGTGGTCCCGAACGGCCACCGCGACGGATGCGAGACCCAGGGTGACGTCGCCGTCCTCCGCCGCGTAGCCCTGCGCGCGCACCTCGGCCAGGAGCCGGCTCAGCTCGCGATAGCTGCTCACGCCGCCCGGCGCCGGGGTGTTGCCGCCGTCGCGCTGCACGAAGGCGGACGGGTCGGGGAACAGGGCCCGCACCTGCGCGACCGGCAGCGTCGCGAGCAGCGCCCGGCCGCTGGCCGTGAGGTGGCTGGGCAGGCGCACCCCGACATCCGTCACCAGGGCGGGGCGGCGGGGAGCGCGCTCCTCCACGAGGTAGATCACATCGCGACCGTGCAGCACGGCCAAATGCGCGCTCTCGCCGATGGTGTCGACGAGCGAGGCCAGGATTGGCCGGCCCAGCCGGGCCAGGGGCTCCTGCCGGGCAAAGCCGCTGCTCAGCTCGAAGGCGGCCAGGCCGATGCCGTACCGACGGGCCTCGGGAAAGTGCAGCACGAAGCCGAGCTCGGTGAGCACGCCGAGCAGCCTGTAGACGGTGGACCGGGGGAGCCCGAGCGTCTGCGCGATGGTCGACGCCGGTACCGGCCCGCGCTGGGCGGCCAGGTGGGTGAGTATCTGCAGGGTGTGGCGGGCGGCGGGCACATCGGCCTTCGTGGGCGCCGCCCGGCTCTCAGCAGGCACGTCCACGGCGCCCCGGCTCAGCTGTCATGCGACGAGGCTATCGTTTCGACGAGCCCCCGGGGCGCAGGCCGGTTGCCGGTTCGGCAAGCCAGTTTGTCGCCGTGCCGCCGACGAGGGAGGATGCAGTCATGCACACCAACGACACCGCCCGTGAACCCCAGGAGCCCGACGCAATAGGAGACTTCTGGGATCAGCGCTACGCCGGAAATGAGACCCTGTGGAGCGGCCGGCCCAACGCCGCGCTGGTCAGCGAGACGCACCACCTGCGGCCGGGGCGGGCCCTCGACGTCGGCTGCGGCGAGGGCGCCGATGCCCTCTGGCTGGCGGCACAGGGCTGGGACGTGACGGCGCTGGATGTCTCACGAGTGGCACTCGAGCGCGCCGCCCGCCAGGCCGACCTCGTGCGAGCCGACCTGGTCGGCGGCACGGTGCGCTGGCTGCACGCCGGACTCGTCGAGGCGGCCCTGCCGGCGGCGAGCTTCGACCTGGTCTCCGCGCAGTACCCCGCCCTGTTGCGCACGGACGAGAATATCGCGGAGCGCGCCCTGCTGGATGCCGTCGCGCCCGGGGGTGTGCTGCTCATCGTGCACCACCCCACGCCCACCGCCGCTGAGGCCGCCGCGCACGGTTTTGATCCCGACCTGTACGTGAGCCCGGCCCAGGTCGCGGCCCTGCTGGACGACACCTGGCGGATCGAGGTCGACGAAACCCGGCCCCGCCACGTGGCCACCGGTGCCGGTGCCCACCACACCGAAGACGTCGTGGTGCGGGCGCGGCGCCTGCACTGACCGGGCTCAGCGTTCCCTGAGCGTCGCCACGGTTCCCACCGGCGCCGCCCGCGTACCCAGCCGGCTGGGGGTGGGCTCTGCCGGGTTCTGGCTCACCACCAGCACCCGGGACCCGCACAGGTGGATCTCGTCTGCCACGGTGCTGCCGCTCCGCAACAGGTCGGCGAGGCTGGGCGGCAGGTCCAGGTCGTCGATGCGTGGCGAGAAGGCGCCCGCGGCGCGGGAGGCGGGCCGCGGCGGCAGCCCGAGCAGCTCTGCGGCTCGATCGTTGTAGAGCACCAGATCGCCGGCACCGTCCACGAGAATCAGCCCCTCTGGCACCGAGTTGACCACGGAGTCGTTATGGACGAACAGTCGGGCGAGTTCTTCCGGCCCCCAGCCCAGGGTGACCCGGCGCAGGTAACGTCGCAGAACCCAGGTGGCCAGCGAACCCGCCAGGAGCAGGGTGAGCGTTATCGCCAGGATGGCGGGCAGCCGGGCGTCGAGGGCGATCTGCAGGTTGCTGGTTCTCACGCCGGCGGCCACCATGCCCACCACTTCGCCGTCGGAGTCGAGGATTGGCACCACGGCGCGCACCGACGGGCCGGGGGTGCCCGGCGTGACGTCGGTGAACGACATTCCGGCCGTGGCGGGGCCCGTGCGGCCGACATACTGCCGGCCGATTTCGGCGGGGTCCGGGTGCGTCCAACTGACCCCCGCCGGGCTCATGATCGTGATGAAGTCCAGCGCGGCGTCCCGGTTGACCTCGAGCGTGTACGGCTGCAGCGCCGCCGTCGGATCCGGCGATGTCGCCGCCGTCACCACGAACGGGCTGTCGGCGATCGCGGCCGCTACCGCGAGTAGCCGGTCGGCCCTTTCGGAGTAGCCGCGGTCCCGGGCGTCGACGAAGGCGGCAGTGCTCACGAACACGGCCAAAGACACTATGAAGACAGAATGAGCGACGAACAGCCGGCGTGTAATGCTCCACCCGTGCATAGTTCGCACCCATCCTTCCCGGCCGCACCACTGGGCCACGTCGTCGTGACCATCCTGACCTCTAGGGAGAACGTACGCCCAGACCGCCGCGCCGGGGCCGGTGCCCCTGGCGTGCTGATCTGAGTCGGGACGCTTTATCCCCGCTGACCAGCACTTGAGAGTGCACGTTGTGGGTCGGCGAGTCGGGGGTCCAGGGGTCTGGCGTGCCCTACCGTGGTAGGCTCGGTGACGGTCTTCCGACCCTTCACCAGGACGCGAACGCGTAGCCCCCAGCTCGACTGGGACGGCCGCGTGCGTACGGTGAGGCCCAGACGGACGCGATCCCATGGTCGCTCCAGCCCACGCCGTTTCTCGGTGTCGAGGCCGGTCTCGGCCTACCCGTCCGACACAGCGAGCCCCGTGTTGTCGACCGCTCAGGCGGTCTATTCGGCGTGCTCCGGAGAATCCGTGACCGAAATCATCGCCGTCAAGGCAGAAGTACCCGCCAGCGAGGCGGAGCAGACAGAAACTGCAGCAGCAGTAGCACCGGGAATCGCCGTGAAGGCGGACAGGCTCTACAAGGCCTTCGGCCGCAAACCGCACGACATCGTCAAGAAACTCCAGAGCGGCGCGAGCCGTGACGAGCTCGCGCACCTGGGAACGGCCGCCGTCATCGACGCTTCCTTCGAGGTGCAGCGTGGTGAGATCTTCGTGGTGATGGGCCTCTCCGGCTCGGGCAAGTCCACCCTCATCCGCATGCTCAACGGCCTGCTCGAGGCCACCAGCGGCACTGTCACCGTCGGAGACACCCCGATCACCGGCATCCCGGCGGCCAAGCTGCGGGACGTGCGCCGTCAAAGCATCTCGATGGTCTTCCAGCACTTCGCCCTGCTGCCGCACCGCACGGTGATCGATAACGTCGCCTACGGCCTCGAGGTGCAGGGCATGCCCCGTGAGGAGCGCCTCGCCAAGGCGCGCACCATCATCCGCCTGGTGGGACTGGACGGATGGGCCGACAATCTGCCCTCCGAACTCTCCGGTGGCATGCAGCAGCGCGTCGGCCTCGGCCGGGCCCTGGCCGCCGACACCGACGTTCTCCTGATGGATGAGGCGTTCTCCGCCCTGGACCCTCTGATCCGCCGCGAAATGCAGGAACAGCTGATCGAGCTGCAGGCCGAACTCGGCAAAACGATCATCTTCATCACCCACGACCTCAACGAGGCCATGTTCCTCGGCGACCGCATCGCCGTGATGCGCGACGGCCGGATCGTGCAGATCGGCACGCCCGAAGAGATCCTCACGGACCCGGCCAACGACTACGTCGCCCAGTTCGTGCAGGATGTCGACAGGGCGCGGGTGCTCACCGCCGGCAGCGTCATGGAGCCGGCGCGTTCGGTGGTCACCGTCACCGCCGGCCCGCGTGCGGCTCTCCGTACCATGCGCGACCTGCAGACCTCGGCCACTTTCGTTTTGCGCCGTGACCGCAGCTTCGCGGGGGTCGTGCGCGACCGGGACGTGCTCAAGCAGGTCAAGGCCGGCGACGGCGACCTGCGGGCCATCATCCTGGACGCCACCGCGGTGGCCGCCGACACCGCCTTGGTCGACCTCGTCGAACTGGCCGTGGAGAGCGACCTGCCCATCGCCGTGGTCGACGATCGCAACCGCTTGCTCGGCGTGATCCCCCGGGTGACCCTGCTCGCGGCTCTCGGCAATGTCAGTCCGACGACCGGTGAGCTGCCGGTGATGGAACCGCCGGCCACCATCTCGATGAGCATCATCACCGAAACCCTGCGCGAAACCGCGTCGGAAGGAGTACAGCCGTGAACGACTTCCGGATTCCCCTCGGCTCCTGGGCCGATACCTTCATCGACTTCATCACCGACACCTTCGGGTTCTTCTTCGACTTCGTGCGCGCCATCTTCAGCGGCGCCTACGACCTCGTCGACCTCATTCTGGCCACACCGCCGTTCTGGGTGATCATCCTCGTGGCCGCGGCGCTGGCACTGATGATCCGCGGCTGGAAGTTCGCCGTGGGCACCGTCGTCGGCCTCGTTGTCATCGTGGGTGTCGACCAGTGGGAGAACGCGATGGACTCGCTCGCCCTGGTGCTCGTCGCGAGCGTCCTGGCGATCCTGTTCAGCGTGCCGCTTGGCATCCTCTCGGCCAAGTCCGGCGTGGCGTCCAGCATCATCCGCCCGATCCTCGACTTCATGCAGACCATGCCGGCCTTCGTGTACCTGATCCCCGCGCTGATCCTGTTCCGCGTCGGTGTTGTTCCCGGCATCGTGGCGACGATCATCTTCGCCATGGCTCCCGGCGTTCGGCTCACCGAACTCGGCATCCGCAGCGTCGACAGCGAGGTGGTCGAAGCCGGCCAGGCCTTCGGTGCGTCACCGTGGCGCATCCTGCGTCAGATTCAGCTGCCCCTGGCGATGCCCACCATCATGGCCGGTATCAACCAGGTGATCATGCTGTCGCTCTCGATGGTCGTCATCGCCGGCATGGTCGGCGCCGGCGGTCTCGGCCAGCAGGTCGTGGCCAGCCTGAACCGCATCGACGTGTCGCTCGGCTTCGAGGCCGGCCTCTCCGTGGTGATCCTCGCGATCTTCCTGGACCGGCTCACCGCGGCTCTCGGCAACGGGAACACCCCGATCAGCAGGGTGCTCGCCGCTCGCAAGCGCCGCGCCCACCCGGTCCACGCTCCGGCCGCGGCCGTCGCCGTGGAACCGACCGTAGCCCCGGCCGTGACACCGACGCAGGCCGCCGAGCGCGAGCCGTCCCAGGTCTAGCTCCACCCATAGCTTCAACCCCCGCAGCTTCAACCCCGGTCACCACCAGCAGGTGACACGAAAGGCAGACACATGAAGAACCGTTCACTCAAGATCCTCGCCACCGGTGCCATCGGCATGCTCGCCCTGGCCGGCTGCACCGCGGCCGAGGCCGAGACCGTCGGCGACGGCAACTCGGACAACAAGGACCTCACCATCGCCGTGTTCAACGGCTGGGACGAGGGGATCGCGGCATCAGAGCTGTGGAAGGCCATCCTCGACGAGAAGGGCTACAACGTCGAACTCGAGTACGCCGACGTTGCACCGGTCTACGCCGGGCTCTCCACCGGTGACTACGACCTCAACCTCGACGTCTGGCTGCCGAACACCCACAAGTCCTACCTCGAGGAGTACGGCGACGACATCACCGAACTCGGGGCCTGGAACGACGAAGCCAAGAACACCATCGCCGTGAACGCCGATGCGCCGATCGACACCCTCGCCGAGCTGGCCGATAACGCCGACCTGTTCGACAACCGTCTCGTGGGCATCGAGCCCGGCGCCGGTCTCACCGAGGCCGTGACCGACAACACCATCCCCACCTACGGCCTCGAGGACATGGACTACCAGACCTCCTCGACCGCAGCGATGCTCACCGAGTTGACCGCTGCGGAGAAGTCCGGCGAGAACATCGCCGTCACCCTGTGGGCGCCGCACTGGGCCTACGACACCTTCGACCTGAAGAACCTCGAAGACCCCGAAGGCACCCTCGGCGCCTCGGAGACCATCCACGCCTACGGCAAGAAGGACTTCTCCACCGACTTCCCGCAGGCCACCAAGTGGATCGCCGATTACACCATGGACCTCGACAAGCTCCAGTCGCTCGAAGCCGCCATGTTCGTTGACTACGACGGCCAGGACTACGGCCCCATCGTCGCGAAGTGGATCGAAGACAACCAGGAGTATGTGGACTCGCTCACCGCGTAGTCGACTGCCCGTCCATGAACGGCCCGTGCCTCGGCACGGGCCGTTTCTGTGTCGTCTCTGGCGCGGTCGTCTCAGGCGCTGGCGCGCAGTTCGGCGCCGATGTACGCCGCCCAGGCACCGGCCTTGCCGGTCTCTCCGGCGGCCAGCGGCCCCTCGGTGCCGTCGACAACGAAGCCGTGTGGCTTGGCCACGATAGTGGCGCCGGCGGCGTGCAGGGCGTGCGAGATCTTGGCCGCCGCATCCCCGTGGATGAATAGCTTGATGCGGGTGTCGAACGCGGCGGCCCGCACACCGGCGAGGGAGCCCGGTGCGAGGGTGCGCAGGAACCGGCGCATCCGATCGGTCGGCTTCCAGCCGTTGATCGGGCATCCCACCACCAGGACGTCGACGCCGTCGAGGCTTGCCTCGGTGATGTCGGACACGCTGAGGGTGGTGGTTCCCTGGCCCAATTCGGTGGCGATCACCTCGGCGATGGTGCGGGTGCTGCCATAGTTCGTGTCATAGACGACGAGTGCGTGCATGAGTCCTCCCGGGTCGTGGCGACGTTCGCCGACACGAGTCATAGTGGCCCCGGCCCCGGCGACCGACAAGAGCAGCAGGTCCCGCGGGTCAGTGCGATTGCCGGGTCACTGCGACTGCGGAGCTCGCAGCGTGATGAAGCTCGACAGCGCTTCGGTGATGGCCCGCTCCGATGCCGCCCGGGTCAGCGTGGCCTCGCCGTCGCCGGGCTGAGCCCCGTACGCTCCGAAGGAGGCGTGGTTGGCGCCCTCGATCCGCACAAAGGTCGTGTCGGCGGGCAGCAGGTCGGCGGTGTCCTCGATCTTGGCCGGGGTGCTCAAGCCGTCCTCGCTCCCGCTGAGGCTCAGCACCGGCAGCTCGTCGTCGACGGCCGAGGCGCAGTAGCTGCCGAACAGCACCAGGCCGGCGACCTCGTTGTCCTCGGCGTACATGCAGGCCCGCACGCCGCCGAGCGAGTGGCCGCCTACGAACCACGCCGCCACATCGGGCGCGGTGGCCGTGAAGGTGTCCAGCGGACGCTGGTCGAAGAAGGCGAGGTTCAGAACCGGTTTGGTGATGACCACGGTCATCCCCGTCTCTGCCACGGTGGGAGCCAGGGTGGCGAGGTACGCGTACGGGTCGACCTTGGCGCCGGGAATGAAGACCAGGCCGGCGACCGAGCGTTCCTCGGCCGGGGCGATCACGACGGAGACGTCGGTGTCGGTCACCGTGACGGCGGGGTCGTCGAACACGGCCTGGGCGGCCGTGCGGTCGGCGGGCATCACGAGCTGCGTCCAGAACAGGACGGCCACGATCCCGAGGGCCAGCGCGGTGAGCGCGGTCCAACCGGCGAATCTGATGCGGGTGCGCAGAACGGTTCGAGGGCTGCTGTCAGTGGTCAATTCGATCAGTCGTCCAATCCGCGTGCGGCGAGGGCCTCTCCGATCGCATCGGCGGCGTACAACGAGCGTACGACGACGGGGACGGCCAGGGCGATGATCGACCCCTGTGCGCCGCGCGCCCTCCGGGCGTCGAGCACCTCCCGCACGATCTCCGCCACCAATGGGATGCACCGGAGGGTCAGGGCTACGAGCAGCCCCACCCTGTCTGCATCCACCCAGCGCCGGAACGGCCGCAACAGCAGCTGGAACGCCTCGAGCACCGCGGTGACCGTGGTGGTGAGGGTGAAAAGGGCGGCGAGGGCCACGGCCACCAGCAGCCGGCCGGCCATCAGACCGGCCGTGGTCCAGCCCTCCGCCGAACCATTCGCGACCAGCACCTGCACCGGCACGGCGAAGACCAGGATCCACAGGATCGGACCGATCTGTGGCCAGGCCGCCGTGGGTGGGATGCCGGCCAGCGCGTACAGGGCGACCACGACCACGAATTCCCCCGCGAGCACCAGGGGATCGGCCGCCAGGCCGACCAGCACCATGGCGACGGCGAGCACGGCCAGCTTGAACACCGCCGGCGCGCGGTGCAGCAGCGAGGTCCCCGGCCGGTACAGCCCGATCATGCCGGCCCGGTCATGACAGCAGGCTCAGGTACGCGGTGAGAGCGGTGGCGGGCACGTCGTCGGCGACGACCCGGCCCTCGTCGACCACGATCACCCTGTCGAACCCGTCCAGCACCTCCAGGTCGTGGGTCACCACGATCACCTGCTGGGTCAGCGACACCAGCAGCCCGGTGATCAGACGGGTGTTGCGGGCATCCAGCAGGGTGGTCGGTTCGTCGGCCACTACGATGCTGGGCCCGGCCACCAGCACCGCCGCGAGGGCCAGCAGCTGCTTCTGACCGCCGGACAGACGGTGCGCGGGGCGCTCGGCGAGAGCGGTGAGACCGAACCTATCGAGCGCCTCTGCCGTGCGCGCCGTGATTTCGTCGGCGGCCAGGCCCCGGCGCCGCAGGGTGAAGGCCACATCCTCCTGCACGGTCGGCATCACGATCTGGTTGTCGGGATTGGTGAAGATGAAGCCCACCTCGCGCCGTACGAGCTTGGCTTGCCGGCGCACGTCCAGGCCGTTCACCGTGACGGTGCCGCTAGTGGGGGTGACCAGGCCGTTGATCATGCGCGCCAGCGTCGACTTGCCGCTGCCGTTGGCGCCGACGATGCCGATCCGGCGTTCGGTGAGGTGCAGGTCGATGCCGCGCAGCACGGGCTGGTCGTCGAAGCCGTGCGAGACGTCCTCGAAACGGATGCCGGCGGCGCTCACGCTCACGCCCGGGCGTCGACGGGCGCGGAGACCGGAACCGTGCGGCGCGGGGTGATCAGGCCCGGGTACGCCCGGTGCACCTGCTTGGCGACGAGGACCGTCACGACGACCTTCACCAGGTCGCCGGGCAGGAACTTCGTACTGTCGACGGCGGCGGCCCACAGCGGCAGGCCCAGGTTGATGGCGGTGACGGGCACCCCGATCAGGTAGACGACCACGATGCCGCCGAGAACGGTGGCGCCCAGTGCCGGCCAGAACGGGTAGCGCGGCAGCAGCCACGCGGTGAGGGCGCCGATCACGACGACGCCCAGCAGCCATCCGTAGGGGTAGCCGGCGGAGGGGGAGGTGGTGAACCAGACCAGGCCGCCGCGCCCACCGGAGAGCAGGGGCAGCCCGGCCGCGGCGAGGACCAGCAACAGCAGCACGGCCAAGAAACCCTTGCGCGCTCCGAGGATTGCGCCGGCCAGCATCACGCCGAGGGTCTGGAACGTGATCGGCACGGTGCTGGCGCCCAGGGAAAGCGCGCCGGGGAACCCGAGGGCGGCGATGAGGGCGGCGAAAATGGCGATCTGCGCCAGGTCGCGCACGCTGAGGCGGGCCGTGACTCTACGGGCGGGAACGGTGGGGGCTGTCATGGTTTTCAATCTAGATTTCCTCGGCAGGGCGCCGCAGTGGAATACCTACAAAAAATCCGGCGGAACGCTGGTCACCGGTCCCGGCCGGGGTCTCCGGTCCGGTTTCCCGCTGCCATCGGCACGCCTATCCGTCGGACCTGTGCGGTTTTATGATCGTCGCAGCCGGACGGAGAGTTCACCGATGCCGGGACACGGAAGGCAGTTCTCATGGGTTTCTTCGGATTTCTCCTGCTCGGCCTCTTGGCCGGCGCCCTGGCCAAGCTGATCCTCCCCGGAACGCAGGGTGGCGGCTGGTTCGTGACCCTGCTGCTCGGTGTGGTCGGCGCGTTGCTGGGCGGCTGGCTGGCCGGCCTGATCTTCGGGGTCGACATGGGGTCGTTCTTCGACCTGCGCACCTGGGTGATCGCCATTCTCGGGTCGATCATCGTGCTGCTCATCTACGGCGCGGCTACCCGCAACCGCGGGAGTAGCAGCTCGACCTGATCTGCAGCGCGGGTGGTGCTTAGGCGACGAGGCGACTGATCGTGGCCGATCCGGCGCGGGCGCCGGACGTCGGTTCGGCCCACACCGAGATCGGAGCCGGGTTCCAGGGCAGTGCGGTCGGTTCCGCACCAGAGGACACCAGGAGGGCGCCGGTGTTGACGGCCGTGATTCCGTCCATCGGGGTGTCGGTGCGGGGTTCGGCGATGTTGCGGGGCGCTGCCTGGGTATCGGTGCGCAGGCGCATGGTCTCGGCAGCCAGGAGCTCGGTGAGGGTCTCGGCGATCTGGTGGGCCTTGAGCCCGTGGAAGATCACATCGGTGTCATCGGAGCGGCGGGGGACCAGGGTCCAGGCTCCCTCGGCGCCGACGAGATCGGCCAGCGCGGCGTGGAGATGTTCAAAGACCTCGGCGCGGCTGAGTTCTGCCGGAGCGGGAGCAACCGGGGCCTGGATGACGGGTGCGGTGCGACGTCGACGACCGAACATCGTGAGCCCCTTCCTACTAACAACGCGAGAAGACCAGTTTCGCCTTCTCCACCCCGAAATCACGGGGGACACGCCGCAGAACGGGGACTGGCGGGGGGATGCCCGCTACTTAACCTTCACGGCAGTGGCGCCCGGCACGGATTTCTCGTCGGCGTCCTTCACCACGTTGCCGACGGCGACCGCGACACTGAGTCCCCAGCCGATCCAGGTGAGCACCAGGCGCCAGTCCCTCGGACCGTTCTTGGTGGCCTGCAGGATGTGCCAGCCGCCGACGACGACGCTGATCATTGCGGTGTTGAACAAGAACTTTCGCATGGCTACACGCTAGCCGACAACCCGCGAACTGAGAGAAAAGCCCCAAAAAACTCGGGTTTTAGGTGCTTGAGTCACAGCTCTCGGGTGTGGTCGCGGGCGAAGGTGAGGGTTTCGGTCAGCAGGGCCAGGCGCTCCGGCTCGGTGCGGGCGGTCCGGGTGTTCACCTCGGCCACGATGGTGCCGTCCCAGTTCACCGCGGCGAGGTTCCGCAACACCTCGGCCACCGGCTCGGTGCCGCGGCCGGGCACCAGGTGTTCGTCGAAGACCCGGCCCTCGTCGAGGGAGCCCGTGCCGTCGCAGAGGTGCACGTGGCGCAGACGCTCGCCCAGGGCCGTGGCCATCGCGAGGCTGTCCTGGCCGCTGAGCGCACAGTGCGAGAAATCGAGGGTCACCGCGGCGCAGTCCATCACCGTGGGGTCCCAACCGGGGGAGTACGCCTTGACCCCTCGCCCGCCGATCTTCCACGGGAACATGTTCTCGACGGCGATCTGAAGGCCGGTGCCGGCGCCGAGCTCCCGCACGATGTCGAGAAAGTCCTCCGCATAACCGGCCTGCCAGCGAAACGGCGGATGCACAACCACCGTCGATGCGCCGACCAGCCCGGCGAGCTCGGCGGACCGCTCCAACTTCACCCGGGGGTCCCGGCCCCAGACGAAGTGGGTGAGCAACAGAACCGGTGCGTGGATCGAGAAGATCGGCAGGCTGTACCGCTCGGATAGCGCGGTCAGCGCCGCCGCATCCTGGGTGGCTTCGTCACGGGTGACCATGATCTCAACGCCGTCGAACCCTGCCTGCTTCGCCAACCTGAAAGAGTCTTCCAACCCCAGCGGGTACACGCAGGTGGAGCTCATGCCGATGCGAATCACGGCGTCAGCATAGCCTTCGCTGGTAACCTCGAGATGCAGCCAGGTGCGCCGCACAGGCGGGCACCGGAATGGATGAGTCATCGAAATCGCAGCAGACACCACCGCATCAGTCACCGCACCCGACACCACCGGAGAGGCCGGCGCGGAGCCCGGCCCCGATTCGGTCGCGCCCGGTCACTTCGACCTGGTCGTGGTCTCCAACCGGCTTCCGGTCGACTACGAAGTAGCCGAGGACGGCACCGAAAGCTGGCGCACCTCGCCCGGCGGCCTGGTCACCGCCCTCGAACCGATGATGCGCGCCTCCGACGGCGCCTGGGTGGGCTGGCCCGGCGTGGCCGACCGCGAATTCGAGCCCTTCGAAAACGACGGCATCTCGATCGTGCCCGTACGCCTGAGCACCGAAGACCTCGAGCTCTACTACGAGGGCTTCTCCAACGACACCCTCTGGCCGCTCTACCACGACGTGATCGCCTCACCCAGCTACCACCGCGAATGGTGGGACGCCTACGTCCAGGTCAACCGCCGGTTCGCCACCGCGGCCGCGGCATCCGCAGCGCCCGGCGCCACGGTCTGGGTGCACGACTACCAGCTGCAGCTGGTGCCGCGGATGCTCCGCGACGCCCGCCCCGACCTGGTGATCGGCTTCTTCAACCACATCCCGTTCCCGCCGTACGGCATCTTCGCCCAGCTGCCCTGGCGCAAGCAGATCCTCGACGGCCTGCTCGGCGCCGACCTGATCGGCTTCCAGCGGCTGGCGGATGCCGGCAACTTCTCTCGCGCCGTGCGCCGCCTGTTCGGCTACGCCACCCGCGGTGTCGCCGTGGACGTGCCCAGCCAGAACGGCCAGCACCGCCGGGTCATCGCCAAGCACTTCCCGATCTCGATCGACGCCGAGGCCTATGAGGAAATGGCCAAGCGACCGGAGATTCAGGAACGCGCCCGCCAGATCCGCGAGGACCTCGGCAATCCTAAAACGATCATGCTCGGCGTCGACCGTCTGGACTACACCAAGGGCATCGGTCACCGCATCAAGGCCTTCGGTGAGCTGCTCGCCGACGGCACTCTGAGCGTCGAGGACGTCACGCTCGTACAGGTCGCCAGCCCGTCCCGCGAGCGCGTGGCCACCTACATGCAGTTGCGCGACGAGATCGAACTCGCCGTCGGCCGCGTCAACGGCGACTACTCCACCATCAGCCACACCGCCATCAGCTACCACCACCATGGCTACCCGCGGGAAGAGATGGTGGCGCTCTACCTGGCCGCCGACGTGATGCTTGTCACGGCCCTCCGGGACGGCATGAACCTCGTCGCCAAGGAATACGTCGCGGTGCGCTACGACGGCGACGGCGTGCTCGTGCTCAGCGAATTCGCCGGTGCTGCCGACGAGCTCAAGCAGGCCGTACTGATCAACCCGCACGACATCGACGGCATGAAGGCGTCGATCATGAAGGCCGTCACCATGCCCAAGCGCGAACGCACGAGGCGCATGCGGGCCCTCCGCCGCAAGGTCTTCGACAACGACGTGGCCACCTGGTCCGCCTCGTTCCTGCAGACCCTCACCGGCGGGGCCGCCGTGCCCAGCGGCGTGCCGGAGAACCTCGTGTCGGCGCTGAAGGACATCAGCTCGGCCGAGACCATCCTGGTGGCCCTCGACTTCGATGGCACCCTGGCGCCGCACGTGGACGAACCCGAGGACGCCCGCGCGGTCGACGGCACCCACGACGTGGTGCAGCGGCTGCTCGACCTGCCCGGCGTGCGTGTCGCGTTCGTCTCCGGCCGGGCCCTGGTGAGCCTCAAGCATGTGGCCGAACCGCAGAGCGAGGTTTTGCTCACCGGATCGCACGGTATCGAGGTGCAGCTGGACGCAAACGGCATCGAGCTGGGTCTGGTACCCGAAGAGGTCGAGAAGCTCGACACCCTCACCCGGGTGCTTGAGCGCATCTCCGGCCCGGTGTTCGGCACCTGGATCGAGCAGAAGCCGGCCGGCCTGGCGCTGCACACCCGCCTGGCCACCGCGCAGGACGGCCAGGCCGTGCAGCGCGAGGCCCGCGACCAGCTGGCCGAGCTGCTGCCTGCCCTCACCGTGCGCGAGGGCAAGAACGTGCTCGAGTTCTCGGTGCGCTCCAGCACCAAGGGCGACGCCCTCGAACGCCTGCGTGCGCACACCGGCGCCGACAGGGTGCTCTATGCCGGTGACGATGTCACCGACGAAGACGCCTTCACGGTGCTGGGCGAGGGCGACCTGGGCCTCAAGATCGGCCCGGGCGCTACCCAGGCCGGCTATCGGGTGCGGGGCCCGAAGGAGGTCACCCAGGTGCTGGCGCTCCTAGCAGACTTCCGCGCCGCCGCCACGCAGCAGCAGTAGGTCCCGCGTCGCGGGCGTGCCACCGGTCGTCATGACGGGTGTGCCGCCCGCGACGTTCTAGACTCGGTGCATGTCTGAGTTCGATATGAAGCCCCGTAGCCGCGACGTCACCGATGGCATCGAGGCCACCACCTCCCGCGGCATGCTCCGAGCGGTGGGAATGGGCGACGCGGACTGGGAGAAGCCCCAGATCGGCATCGCCAGCTCCTGGAACGAGATCACCCCATGCAATCTGTCCCTGGACCGCCTCGCGCAGGCGTCCAAGGAGGGTGTGCACTCCGGCGGCGGCTACCCGCTGCAGTTCGGCACCATCTCGGTCTCCGACGGCATCTCGATGGGCCACGAGGGCATGCACTTCTCCCTGGTCTCCCGTGAGGTCATCGCCGACTCCGTCGAGGTCGTCATGCAGGCCGAACGCCTCGACGGTTCTGTGCTGCTGGCCGGCTGCGACAAGTCGCTGCCCGGGATGCTCATGGCCGCCGCGCGCCTGGACCTCGCCAGCGTCTTCCTCTACGCCGGGTCCATCGCACCCGGCTGGGTGAAGCTGAGCGACGGCACCGAGAAGGACATCACCATCATCGACTCGTTCGAAGCCGTCGGCGCCGTCAAGGCCGGCCGCATGAGCGTGGAAGACGCCAAGCGCATCGAGTGCGCCTTCGCCCCCGGCGAGGGTGCCTGCGGCGGCATGTACACCGCCAACACCATGGCCAGCGTCGCCGAGGCCCTGGGCATGAGCCTTCCCGGCTCCGCGTCGCCCGCCTCCGCCGACCGCCGCCGCGACTACTACGCGCACCGCTCCGGCGAGGCCGTGGTCAACCTGCTGCGCTTAGGCATTACGGCCCGCGACATCCTCACCAAGAAGGCGTTCGAGAACGCCATCGCCGTGGCCATGGCCTTCGGCGGTTCCACCAACGTGGTGCTGCACCTGCTCGCCATCGCGCAGGAGGCCGAGGTCGAGCTCACCCTCGACGACTTCAACCGCATCGGCGACACCGTGCCGCACATCGGTGACCTCAAGCCCTTCGGCAAGTACGTCATGAACGACGTCGACCGTCACGGCGGCGTGCCCGCCGTGATGCGCGCCCTGCTCGAGGCCGGTCTCATCCACGGCGACGCGCTCACCGTCACCGGCAAGACCGTGGCGGAGAACCTCGCCGAGATCGACCCGCCCGAGCTCGACGGCAAGGTCCTGCGCACCCTGGACAACCCGATCCACGCCTCCGGCGGCATCACCATCCTCAAGGGCTCCATCGCCCCCGAGGGCGCCGTCGTCAAGACCGCCGGCTTCGACAGCGACATCTTCGAGGGCCCCGCCCGGGTCTTCGAGCGTGAACGCGCGGCCATGGACGCCCTCACCGCGGGGGAGATCCTCAAGGGTGACGTCGTCGTCATCCGCTACGAAGGCCCCAAGGGCGGCCCGGGCATGCGCGAGATGCTCTCGATCACCGCGGCCATCAAGGGCGCTGGGCTCGGAGCCGATGTACTACTATTGACTGATGGTCGATTCTCAGGCGGCACAACCGGACTGTGTATCGGCCATATAGCACCCGAAGCGGTGGACGCAGGTCCGATCGCCTTCGTGCGCGATGGTGATCTGATACGGGTCGATATCGCAGCTCGCTCGCTTGACCTACTGGTCGACCCCGCAGAGCTGGCCGCCCGCCGAGAAGGCTGGGCTCCACTTCCTCCCCGTTACACCCGTGGCGTTCTCGCCAAGTACTCCAAGCTCGTGCAGTCCGCGGCCCTGGGTGCGACCACGGGATAATCGACACCATCCGTCATTCGAATTAGGGATTTGCTCTCATGACCACGGAACCTTTGCCCGTGCCATCCGCCCCGACCCCCAGCGCGCCGTCCGCCGACGCCGTGTCCGGAACGCCTGAAATCCTCACCGGTTCCGGCGCAATTCTGCGCAGCCTCAAGATGCTCGGCGTCACCGACGTCTTCGGGCTGCCCGGCGGCGCCGTCATCCCGCTCTACGACGAGCTGATGAACCAGGACGACATCCGCCACATCCTGGTACGCCACGAACAGGGCGCCGGCCATGCCGCCGAGGGCTATGCGTCCTCGAGCAACCGGGTCGGGGTGGCCATCGCCACCTCCGGCCCCGGCGCGACCAACCTGGTCACGGCCATCGCCGACGCCTACATGGACTCGGTGCCGCTGCTGGCGATCACCGGCCAGGTCTTCTCCACGCTGATGGGCACGGATGCCTTCCAGGAGGCCGACATCGTCGGCATCACCATGCCGATCACCAAACACTCGTTCCTGGTGAAGCGGCCCGAAGACATCCCCGCCGCCATCGCCTCGGCGTTCCTGATCTGCAACACCGGCCGTCCCGGCCCGGTGCTGGTGGACATCACCAAGGACGCCCAGCAGATGAAGGCACCGTTCATCTGGCCGCCCAAGCTCGACCTGCCCGGCTACCGGCCGATCACCAAGGCGCACGGCAAGCAGGTTCAGGCCGCGGCGGCGCTGCTGGCCGGCGCCGCGAAGCCCGTCTTCTACGTCGGCGGCGGTGTCATCCGCGCCCAGGCGTCACCCGAACTGCTCGAGCTGGCCGAACTGACCGGCACCCCCGTCGTCACCACCCTGATGGCCCGCGGAGCGTTCCCCGACTCGCACGACCAGCACCTGGGCATGCCCGGCATGCACGGAACCGTCGCTGCCGTGCTGGCACTGCAGGAATCCGACCTCATCATCGCTCTCGGCGCCCGTTTCGACGACAGGGTCACCGGCAAGGCCTCCGAATTCGCGCCCAATGCCACCATCGTGCACGTGGACGTGGACCCGGCCGAGATCGGCAAGATCCGCGCCGCCGACGTGCCCATCGTGGGTGACGCCAAGGACGTCATCGCCGACCTCACCGTGGCCTACCGTGAGGCGATCACCACGACGACCCCCGACATCTCCGAGTGGTGGACCTACCTCAAGGGCCTCCGGGAGAAGTTCCCGCTGGGCTACAGCGAACCGGCCGACGGCCTGCTCGCCCCGCAGTACGTGATCAAGCGCATCGGCGAGCTCACCGGGCCCGAGGGCGTCTACGCCGCCGGCGTCGGCCAGCACCAGATGTGGGCCGCACAGTTCATCAAGTACGAGCGGCCGAACTCCTGGCTCAACTCCGGCGGGGCCGGCACCATGGGTTACTCGGTGCCCGCGGCCATGGGCGCCAAGGTCGCCGAACCCGACCGCACGGTCTGGTCCATCGACGGCGACGGCTGCTTCCAGATGACCAACCAGGAACTCGCCACCTGCACGATCAACAACATCCCGATCAAGGTGGCGATCATCAACAACTCGTCGCTCGGCATGGTGCGTCAGTGGCAGTCGCTGTTCTATGACGGCCGGCACTCCTTCACCGACCTCAATACCGGTCACGGCACCGCGATGGTGCCCGACTTCGTGAAGATGGCCGATGCGTACGGTGCCCTGGGAATCCGGGTCACCCGCGCCGACCAGGTGGACGACGCGATCAAGCTTGCGTTGGCCACCAACGACCGGCCCGTGGTGATCGACTTCATCGTCAGCCGCGACGCCATGGTGTGGCCGATGGTGCCGCAGGGCGTCAGCAACAGCTTCGTGCAGTACGCCAAGGACCACGCCCCCACCTGGGAAGAGGAGTAACCGATGAGTACCCACGTTCTCAGCCTCCTCGTCGAGGACAAGCCCGGACTGCTGACCCGCGTCGCGGGCCTGTTCGCCCGGCGCGGCTTCAACATCGAGAGCCTCGCCGTCGGCCACAGCGAAATCCCCGGCCTGTCGCGCATCACGATCCTCGTCGACGTCGAGGACGCCCCGCTGGAACAGGTGACCAAGCAGCTCAACAAGCTGATCAACGTCATCAAGATCGTCGAGCTCGACCCGAGCCAATCGGTCCAGCGCGAGCACCTGCTCGTCAAGGTGCGGGCGGACAACACCACCCGCTCCCAGGTCCTCGAAGCGGTCACCCTGTTCCGTGCCCGGGTCGTCGACGTGTCCACGGATGCCGTCGTGATCGAGGTGACCGGCGACTCCGGCAAGACCCAGGCGTTCCTGCGGGTGCTCGAGCCATACGGCATCAAGGAAATCGCCCAGTCGGGCCTCCTCGCCATCGGTCGGGGATCCAAATCGATCACCGAACGCGTCTTCAAAAACTAAGGTCTCGACAAGCTCGACCAGCGCACCTTCTCGACAAGAACGCCAAACAAAATTTTCCCGACAAATACACAAACCAAGGAGAACACCACATTGTCTGAAATCTTCTACGACAAAGACGCCGACCTGTCCCTGATCCAGGGCAAGAAGGTCGCCGTGATCGGCTATGGCTCGCAGGGCCACGCCCACGCGCAGAACCTGCGCGACTCCGGCGTCGAGGTCGTCATCGGACTCAAGGAGGGCTCGAAGTCGCGTGCCAAGGCCGAAGAGGTCGGCTTCACCGTCCTCAGTGCCGCCGAGGCATCCGCCTGGGCCGACGTCATCGTGGTCCTCGCACCCGACCAGGTGCAGCGTCACCTGTACAAGGACGACATCCTCCCCAACCTCGCCGACGGCAAGGCCCTGGTCTTCGGCCACGGCTTCAACATCCGTTTCGGCTACATCGAGGCGCCCGCGGGCGTCGACGTGGTCATGGTCGCCCCCAAGGGCCCGGGCCACACCGTGCGCCGCGAGTTCGAGGCCGGCCGTGGCGTTCCCGTCATCGTCGCCGTCGAGAAGGACGCGTCCGGCAACGCCTGGCCGCTGACCCTCAGCTACGCCAAGGCGATCGGTGGCCTGCGTGCCGCCGGCATCAAGACCACCTTCACCGAAGAGACCGAGACCGACCTGTTCGGTGAGCAGGCCGTTCTCTGCGGTGGCGCGTCGCAGCTGATCCAGTACGGCTTCGAGGTTCTCACCGAGGCCGGCTACCAGCCGCAGGTTGCCTACTTCGAGGTGCTGCACGAGCTCAAGCTCATCGTCGACCTGATGTGGGAGGGCGGCATCGCCAAGCAGCGTTGGAGCGTCTCCGACACCGCCGAGTACGGCGACTACGTCTCCGGCCCGCGCGTCATCGACCCGAGCGTCAAGGAGAACATGAAGGCCGTTCTCGCCGACATCCAGAACGGCGCATTCGCCGAGCGCTTCATCAACGACCAGGATGCCGGAGCTCCCGAGTTCCTGGCCCTGCGCAAGAAGGGCGAAGAGCACCCGATCGAGGCCACCGGCCGCGAGCTGCGGAAGCTCTTCGCCTGGAACGCCTCGAACGACGACGACTACGTCGACGGCGAAGCTGCCCGCTAACTCCGTACCTGTTTCACCCGAAGGGGCCAGTCGAATCGACTGGCCCCTTCGGCGTGTGCCGGCGCCGCTCACAAGGTGAATGCGCCGTCAGTTGCCAGTTGAAGCCCCTTCGGACGCCATGATGGGGCGCCAACTGGCAACTCACGGAAACGGCCTCGCGTCGAGTTGCGGCATCCTTCCCCCTCAGAGCCACCGAAGGGGGTGTTTGCGGCGACTCGGCGAGCTAGTCGACCTCTTCCTCGGGCAGGCACCGTGCGCGGATGTAGCGTGCGATCGGGTCCGGGGTGAGATAAGCGAGGTGGGCGGCTCCATTGATCGCGTCCGGCAGGTGCGGATCTGCGCCGGTGCGTTGGCGGGCGCGGGTGAGCGTCTCGGCGATCTCCCGGAACACCGGGGCGGAGTCGGTGCCGAACGCGAAACGGATGTCGCTGCCGGTTGCGCGCAGGAGGGCGGGGTCGACGGTCTCCCCGGTGCGCGGCAGGTCGTCCCGAATGAAGTTCTCGGCCAGGGCCGCCCCGCGCTCGGTGTACCACTCGAGCCCGGGCGGGGCGTCGAGCGGACCCCGGCCTGCGGAGTCGTCGGGGCTGTTCAGCCGGGCGGCCGGGTCCCGCCCCGCCATACGCGCCACCACGGCGAGGGCGCCGGCCCAGTCGTCGGTGCGCTCCCGCAGGTGCTTTCGCACGGCGTCGGTGGTGCGGGCCAGCAGCGCGGCGCCCGAATCCGTGCTGCGGAAGAAGCCCGGTTCGTACACGAGGACCTGTCGCACCAGGTCCGGATGCCGCACGGCGAGCCGAATCGCCACGATCCCACCGGCGCTGGCGCCGAAGATCGCGGCGGGAACGACCCCGAGGTCCTGGAGCAGCGCGGCGGCATCGTCGGCGTGGGTATACGAATCGCATGGCCAGCCCGGCCTCGTGCTCCGTCGGGTGCCGCGGGGATCCCAGGTCACAACGGTGAACCCGGCGACGCCGGTGAGCCCGGCCAGCCGCTCGGCGATCGGCCGGAACATCTCGGCGTCGTCGCTGGCGGCGCCGATGATCAGCAGCGGCGGGCCGGCGCCGCGCACCTCGGCGTACAGGCGGCATCCGTTCACGTGGTGCCGGCCCACGGTCGGGGCCGGAGCACCAGGGATGGCGAAGGGGACGCCGGGGGACTCGTCTCGAGCCATGGCGGAAGTCTACGAGCGTCCCCGGCAGACCGATAGGCTTCCGCAGGTGAACGCTATGAATGCCGGAGGCGAGAGCTCGGTCACGGCCCGGTTCACCGGCCGGCCCGGGACCCGACTGCTGGCGACCGTCGCCCTCGTTGGCGCTGTGCTCTACGTTCTGGTAGACGTGGTGTTGCAGCTGCTACCGCCGCACTACAGCGTGATCTCGGAGGCCGAGAGCAACCTCGCGGTGGGGCCGTACGGCTGGATCATGAACCTGAACTTCCTGGCCAGGGGAGTGGTGACGCTCTGCGCCGTCGCCGCGCTCTCCTCGTTCGGCCCGCGGTCGCCGCTGCGGCAGGCCGGCCTGGTCCTGATGCTGTTCGCCGGGGTGTGCTCCGCCGCGCTGGCATTCCTGCCCACCGACATCCCACCCGCCGATGCGCCGGGGCTCGCCCCGACCACCGCGCCGGGCGCCGCGCACTTGATCGTCGCGGCCGCGGGCTTCGTCGCCGCGCTGGTGGCGTTCGCCCTGCTGACGAGGTGGCTCCGCGGCAGCGAGCTGCCGCGCGCGTATCCGGCCGCCGCGTGGCTCACCGGGGTCGCCGCCGTCGGCCTGGTGTCGCTGGGCGTCACCGCCGCGATCGCCCCCGGCCTGCTGGGCCTGGCCGAGCGGGTCTGCCTGGCCGGGGTGCTGGGTTGGGTCATCGCGGTGAGCATCGCCGTGGTCAGGGCCGTGCGGCACCGCTGAGTCGCCGCGGTGCCCGTCAGCCGAGCGGCTTCACGGCCTGGATCGTGTAGCTGAGCGGTGCGACCCCGGCTCGCTCACCGAGCGCGAACTCGCCGTCGGGTCGCTCGATCATCTGGCCGGGCAGGGCCTCCCACGGCACACTGTCGTGTTCGACGAGCATCGTCAGGGTGAGGCCGGCGTTCAAGAGCGCCGTGACGATCTCGCCGATCCCGTGGTTCCACTCGTAGGTCTTCGTGTTGGTGATCGGCCGATCCGTCACGACGTAGCTGGAATCGTCGTCCCACTCCAACGGTTCCTGCTGCTCGAAGTAGGGGAATCGCAGGTGCAGGTCATCGGCGAGTCGCTCGTCCATGGTCCACAGGATCGGGTGACCCTCACGAATGAACAGGCGACCGCCCGGTGCCAGCAGGCCGGCGACGACGGCCGCCCATCGGTCGATGCTCGGCAGCCAGCACAGGGCACCGATGCCCGTGTAGACCAGGTCGAAGCCGGCCTGCGGAAGAACGGCGAGGGCCGCGTACACATCGGACTCGACGAACTCGACGGCGTCCCCGGTTTCGGCGACCAGGGCGCGGGCCTCGGCAAGAGCCACCGACGAGAAGTCAAGCCCGGTGACCCGGGCGCCCAACCGGGCCAGCGAGAGCGTGTCGGTTCCGATGTGGCATTGCAGGTGCACCGTCGTCAGCCCGGCGATATCTCCTAGCCGCTCGCGGTCGAAGCGGACGACATCCGACAGAAGCGCGGGATCGTCGACGTACCGCTGCACTCCGTAACCGAACCCGGTGCGCACCGCGTGGGCCGCGGCCCGATCGTCCCAGTTCGCGCGGTTGGTATCGAGATGGTGTTGCATGATCAACCTGTTTTCGCCCGGGGTCGAACGAGCCCACCAGACTACCGCGCGAGTACTATGGCGCGCATCAGCGGGGGCAGCGCACAACTGACTCGAAGGAGCGTCATCGTGAAAGCACTCGTTTATGGCGGCCCTGGCGTGAAATCCTGGACCGACGTGCCGGACCCGCAGATCGTGCGGTCGACCGACGCGATCGTGCGCATCGACACCACCACCATCTGCGGCACCGACCTGCACATCCTCAAGGGCGACGTGCCCGCCGTGACGCCCGGGCGCATCCTGGGGCACGAAGGTGTCGGCACCGTCGTCGCGGTGGGGGAGTCGGTGGAATCCATCATCGTGGGCGAGCGGGTGCTGATCTCCTGCATCAAGTCCTGCGGACACTGCGCGAACTGCAAGACGGGCCTCTACTCGCACTGTCTCGGCGACGAGGGCCGCTCGGGCATCGGCTGGGTTTTCGGCCATCTCATCGATGGCACCCAGGCCGAACTGGTGCGGGTGCCCTACGCCGACAACTCGCTTTACCCGCTGCCAGACTCCGTCACCGACGCCGAGGCCGTGATGCTCTCGGACATCCTGCCCACCGGGTTCGAGATCGGTGTGCAGTACGGCCAGGTGGCACCCGGCGACGTCGTCGCCGTGATCGGCGCCGGTCCGGTCGGCCTGGCCGCCATCGCCACCGCGGGACTCTACGGCGCCGGGTCGATCGTGGCCGTCGACATCGACGAGAACCGGCTCGAACAGGCCAAGACCTTCGGGGCCACCCACACCGTGCGCTCCGGACGACCGGAGTGGCGAGAAGAGGTGCTCGCCGCCACCGACGGCGCCGGCGTCGACGTGGCCATCGAGGCCGTCGGCATCCCGGAGACCTTCACCATGGCCACCGAGATCGTGCGGCCCGGCGGACACCTGGCCAATGTGGGTGTGCACGGCAAGCCCGTGTCGCTGCACGTTGAAAACCTGTGGATCCAGAACATCAGCATCAGCATGGGCCTGGTGAACACCAACACCACGCCGATGCTGCTGAAGCTGGTGGCCCAGCACAAGATCCCCGCAGACCGGTTGGCCACCCACACCTTCGACTTCGGCCAGGTGGAAGACGCTTACGACACGTTCTCCCGCGCCGCCGAAACCCACGCGCTCAAGGTGCTGATCAGCCACTGAACTAATAGGCTGAGCGCATGACTTCTTCCCGGGATGACGACGCGCTCGGCTGGGCCGGCGACGACGATCCCACCCTCGTGTCCGGCAGCACCAACCCACCCGAGCCCGCGGATGGGCCTGCTGCCGACCTCCCCGAGGGCTGGACCGTCACCGGATCACCGGGTGGCTACGTCGATGCACCCGCGGGCAAGGCGGCCCTGTCGTCGCCGGCCCTCGTTGGTCTGGGCATCCTCGCGGGCGTCTACCTGCTCTACACGATCGGCTGGTTCATCGGAGTGGGGCGCATCGAGAATCCGCTGACCGACCCGCTGTCGCAGTTCATGTTCTCACTGGGCACCTGGCTGGCCGTGGCCGCACCGCTCGTGTGGTTCGCCGCCTCGTACTGGCTCACCCGCGGCATGCCGCGTCTGCGCTGGACCTGGCTCATCCTGGGAGTCGTGCTGCTGGCCCCACTGCCCTTCATCGCCGGAACCGGGGGACTCTGATGAGCACTGCAACCACCGCACCCCAGCGCACCCGTCGCACGCCGGCGTGGCTCTCCGCGACCATCGCCATCCTGTTCGGGCTGTTCTACGCGTACAGCGCGTGGTCGGGCCTGGGCAACCTGCTGGGCCTCAACAGTGCCGCCCAGTCGCTCGACACCACCCTGAGCGGCTTCGGCTGGGGCCTGCTGTTGGCGGGTGTGCTCGTCCCGATCGTGGTCTTCGGGATCGCGTTCTGGCTCGGCCGCCGCCGGGAAGCCGGTCCGCAGGCGCTTCTGCTGCTGGCCGGGCTGGCCCTGGTCTCGGCGATCTCCCTCGACATCTTCGTGTTCGGCCTCGGCAGCCTGATCGTCTAGGGCCTGAGAGGCTGGCTCAGCCGGCCAGACCCGCCACGAGCACCAGACCGATCAGCGCCAGCTGGCCGAGCAGCCGCGGAACCAACGGAATCGCGACAGCGCCGAACCGGTCCTTGTGCCGCGCCGCGTAAGCGTTGGCGGGAAAGACGGCCACGAGGAACACGGCCAAAGCGACACCGGATGTAACACGGGTGGATTCGAGAAGCAGCCCGATGCCGCCGGCAATCTCGCACAGACCGGTGAAAATCACGAGGTTCCGCGGGGCCAACAGGCCCCGCACGCGCAGTCGTGGCGGGATCATGGCCGACATCGTGCGCTGAACCGCGGGCACGAAATGACTGATCCCGGCGACGACGAACACCACCGCAAGGACGATTCTCAGCACGGTTAGGACGTAGGTCACTGACTCGGGGCTCATGGCTCCATTGTGGTGCCAGTAAGGTGTTGTGGTATCTGGCGCCCCACCGTCGAGGCGCGAGCTTCCCTCGCCCGACGCTTTCTAAGGATCTGTTTTCGTGTCGAAGCCCGTCGTATTAATCGCCGAAGAACTCTCGCCTGCCACTGTCGATGCCCTCGGGCCCGACTTCGACGTTGTCAACGTCGACGGCACTGACCGTGCCGCACTGCTCTCCGCCCTGGCTTCCGCCAACGCCATCCTGGTCCGCTCCGCGACCAAGGTCGACGCCGAGGCCCTCGCCGCCGCACCGAACCTGAAGGTCATCGCCCGTGCCGGTGTCGGCCTCGACAACGTCGACATCAAGGCCGCGACCGCGGCCGGTGTCATGGTCGTCAACGCCCCTACCTCCAACATCATCTCCGCCGCCGAACTCACCGTCGGCCACATCCTCAGCCTGGCCCGCCACATCCCGCCGGCCCACGGCGCCCTCGCGCAGGGTCAGTGGAAGCGCTCCAAGTACACCGGCATCGAGCTGTACGAGAAGACCGTCGGCATCATCGGCCTCGGCCGCATCGGCGCCCTGGTGGCCGCCCGTCTGCAGGCCTTCGGCGTGAACATCATCGCGTTCGACCCGTACATCACCTCGGCCCGTGCGCAGCAGCTGGGCGTGCACCCGGTGAGCCTGGACGAACTGCTCGCGCAGTCCGACTTCGTCACCATCCACATGCCGAAGACCCCCGAGACCACGGGCATGATCAGCGCCCCGCAGCTCAAGCTGATGAAGCCCACCGCGTACGTCGTCAACGTCGCCCGCGGCGGACTCATCGACGAAGCCGACCTGTACACGGCCCTCGTCGACGGGACCATCGCCGGTGCCGGCCTCGACGTCTTCGTCAACGAGCCGCCGACCGGATCACCGCTGCTCGGCCTCGACAACCTGATCAGCACCCCGCACCTGGGCGCGTCCACCGACGAAGCTCAGGAAAAGGCCGGCGTCTCGGTCGCCAAGTCGGTGCGGCTCGCGCTGTCGGGCGAACTCGTGCCCGACGCCGTCAACGTCGCCGGTGGCATCATCGACCCGACGGTCCGCCCCGGCATCCCGCTGGTCGAGAAGCTCGGCCAGGTGTTCTCCGGACTCGCCGCGCACAGCCCGCTCACCAGCGTCGACATCGAGGTGCGTGGTGAGATCGTCGAGTTCGACGTCTCGGTGCTCAAGCTCGCCGCGCTCAAGGGCATCTTCACCAACGTGGTCAGCGAAACCGTCTCCTACGTGAACGCGCCCCTGCTCGCCGAGCAGCGCGGTGTCGCGGTGCGCCTGATCACCGAGGCCGAATCGCCCGAGTACCGCAATCTGATCACCCTCCGCGGCGCCCTCGCCGACGGTTCGCAGGTCTCGGTGTCCGGCACCCTGGTGGGCCCCAAGCAGATCGAGAAGATCGTCGAAGTGAACGGCTACGACGTGGAGGTGCCGTTCGCCGAGCACCTCATCGTCATGCTGTACACCGACCGTCCCGGCATCGTCGCGGTCTACGGCCGTGAGTTCGGCGACGCCGAGATCAACATCGCCGGCATGCAGATCGCGCGGCACGAGGCCGGCGGCCCCGCGCTGAGCGTGCTGACCGTCGACTCGCCGGTGCCGGCCAGTCTGCTCGCCTCCGTGCGTGAAGCCATCACTGCCGACGTGATGGTCGCCATCGACATCACCGAATAGGACACCGCTGCCTCACAGGCCGCACACACAAGAAAGCCCCGGATGCGAATCCGGGGCTTTCTTGTGGATGGAGCGTTGGTGAAGCGAGGGTTACACGTCGTCGATCGAGCGCTCCCGCTGCACGACGCGCTCTCCGCTGACCGGGTCGACGGCGCTGCGAGTGGTGCTGATGCTGCTGCGGCGGCGGGTGAGCAACACCAGGCCGAGCACGAAGATGAGCGCGCCAGCACCCATCAAGATGTAACCGACGAGGTCGATGTCGATCATGTCGACCTGGATGTTCAGGGCCCACACCAGGATGGCGCCGACGACGAACAGGAAGATTCCCAATCCGATACTCATGGTGAACTGCTTTCTTCGGGGATGGCACACGCACGCCGACGACGCACATGGTCAGGGTCCTCAAGCATAGACAGCCAAATGGGCACAGTAGGGTTGATTTGCAGGGTATCTCCAAGCCAATATCGCGCCAATATCGCCAGCCCACCGGCTGCCTCACCGTAATCGGAGCCGCATGTCCCGCTCAGTCAAGCTCGCAGTCATCGCCGGAGACGGCATCGGCCCGGAGGTCGTCGCCGAAGCGCTGAAGGTGCTCGACGCCGTGACCCACGCCGACCCCGTCGAGTTCGAGCTCACCCACTTCTCACTCGGTGCCACCCGGTTCCTCGCGACCGGCGACGTGCTTACCGACGATGACCTGGCCGCGATCAGCGCCCATGACGCCATCCTGCTCGGCGCCGTCGGCGGGCTGCCCGGCGACCCGCGGCTGAAGAACGCCAACATCGAGCGCGGGCTGCTGCTCAAACTGCGTTTCTCCCTCGACCACTACGTGAACCTGCGCCCCAGCGTCCTCTTCCCCGGTGTGCCCAGCCCGCTCGGCGACCCCGGCGACGTCGACTTCGTCGTCGTGCGCGAAGGCACCGAGGGTCCCTACGTCGGCAACGGCGGCGCCATCCGTCAGGGCACACCGAACGAGGTCGCCAACGAGGTCTCGGTCAACACGGCGTTCGGCGTGGAACGGGTCGTGCGCTACGCCTTCGAAGCGGCCCAGAACCGCCCGCGAAAGAAGCTCACCCTGGTGCACAAGACCAACGTTCTCGTCTTCGCGGGCAGCCTCTGGCAGCGCATCGTCACCGAGGTTGCCGCCGAATACCCTGACGTGACCGTGGATTACCTGCACGTGGACGCGGCAACGATTTTCCTGGTCACGAATCCGAGTAGATTTGACGTCATCGTCACGGACAACCTCTTCGGCGATATTCTCACTGACCTGGCAGCGGCAATCAGCGGCGGCATCGGCCTGGCGGCATCCGGAAATATCAATCCGGAAGGTCGCTTCCCCAGCATGTTCGAACCCGTGCACGGTTCGGCACCCGACATCGCGGGCCGGCAGTTGGCCGATCCCACGGCGGCGATCCTCTCTGTCGCGCTCCTCCTGAACCACCTCGGTCTGGCGGATGCGTCGGCCAGGGTGAGCGCGGCCGTCACGGCCGACATCATCGCCCGCAGCGTCGCAGCGGAGCCACGATCCACCAGCGCCGTCGGCGATGCCATCGTGTCCCGCCTGACCGGCACTCCCGCCTAACCGCACTCCCGTCTAAACACAAGGGACTCCCATGAGCCAGCAGACCACATCTTTCCCGCTCCAGTTCGAGCGCACGCCGTCACAGACCGCCCGCAGCATCGCTGAGCGCGAAACGATCCTCGCCGACCCCGGCTTCGGCAAGCACTTCACCGACCACATGGTCACCATCGACTGGACCATCGAGAAGGGCTGGCACGACGCCAGGGTCACGCCATACGGGCCGTTGCTGCTCGACCCCGCCTCCTCGGTGCTGCACTACGGCCAGGAGATCTTCGAGGGCATGAAGGCGTACCGCCATGCCGATGGCTCCATCTGGACGTTCCGGCCGGAGAAGAACGCCGAACGCCTGCAGAGCTCCGCCCGCCGGCTGGCGCTGCCCGAACTCGCAGTGGCCGATTTCCTCGAATCCGTCAAGCAGATGATCGCCGTCGACGGCTCCTGGGTGCCCGACGCCCCGGAGACCAGCCTGTACCTGCGCCCGTTCATGATCGCCAACGAGAGCTTCCTCGGCGTGCGGGCCGCGCACAAGGTGGGCTACTACGTGATCGCCAGCCCCGCCGGCGCCTACTTCACCGACGGCGTCGCCCCGGTGAAGATCTGGCTGTCCACCGAGTACTCCCGCGCCGGTCGCGGCGGCACCGGAGCCGCCAAGTGCGGTGGCAACTACGCGGCCTCCCTGCTGCCCCAGCAGGAGGCCTACGACAACGGCTGCGCCCAGGTGCTCTTCCTCGACGGGGAGACCGGCACCCACATCGACGAACTCGGCGGCATGAACGTGTTCTTCGTGCACGGCACCGACACCCTCGTCACCCCCCGCCTCACCGGCACCATCCTCGAGGGCGTCACCCGCGACAGCATCATCCAACTCGCCCGTGACCGCGGAATGACCGTGATCGAGCGCGACGTGACGGTGGACGAGTGGCGCGACGGCGTGGCATCCGGTGAGATCACCGAGGTGTTCGCCTGCGGCACCGCCGCCGTGGTCACCCCGATCGCCCAGCTCAAGGCCGTCGGTTTCACCATCGGCGACGCCGACGCTGCCGCGGGGGAGATCACCCTGGCGCTCCGTCAGGAGCTCACCGACATCCAGTACGGCCGTCTGCCCGACCGGCATGGCTGGTTGATGCGTCTGGACGCGGAGGTGACGGCGTGAAGATCGCCAGGTTCAGCCACGCCGGAACCATCGCGTTCGGCATCATCGACGACGACGAACTGGTCGTCCTGACCGGCGACCCGATGTTCGCCGGCTACAACCCCACCGGCGCGCGCCTGCCGCTGGTGGATGTGGCGCTGCTCGCGCCGGTGATTCCGCGCTCCAAGGTCGTCGGCCTGGCCGGCGCCTATTTCGCGGATGCCGCGGAGAAGGCCGCGGCGCTTGCCGCGCCGGGGGAGCCCGCCGAGCCACGCTTCTTCCTCAAGCCCAACACCACCGTCGTAGGCCCCAACGACCCGATCGTGCTGCCCGCGGCCTCCGACGATGTGCGCGTCGAGGGTGAGCTGGCCATCGTGATCGGCCGGGTCGCCAAGAATCTCAGCGTCGCCGACGCTCCCGGGGCCATCTTCGGCTACACAATCGCCAACGACGTCACCGCCGTCGACCTGGCCGAGGGCAGTGGCCACGGGGCCAGGGCCAAGAGCTTCGACTCGTTCTGCCCGCTCGGACCGGTTATGGACACCGAGTTCGACCCTACGGACGGCCGCGTGCTCGGCCGGGTCAACGACGTGGAGTTCCAGAGCGGAGAGGTGTCGCTGCTGGCCTTCTCGATGGCGGAAATCGTCTCGTTCCTCTCGCACTCGTTCACCCTGTTGCCCGGCGATGTGATCCTCACCGGCTCGTCCAGCGCCGCACGGCGAGTGTCGCACGGCGATACCGCGAGCATCGAGATCCCGGGCCTCGGCGTGCTCACCAACCCGGTTCGCCGCCCGGCCTGACCGACCGGACCGACGGGGGACCGATGAACGCTGCCGAGCTGTACACGGCCGACCTGGAACCGCGCGAGGTCACCATGGCCCGGCGGGCAGGGATGCTCGCCGGCACCGTGGCGTCGCTGGCGGTCAGCCTGCTCGGCATGGGAGACACCCCGATCGGACCGGCGGTCGCCGACCTCGTCATCCGGGTCAGGGCCGATGGGCGCGAGGTCTACCGCTCCGGGCAGAACGACTCGCAGCTGGCCGACTCCATGCTGGAGACGGTGCGCCGCGAGCTGAACGAATTCACGCCAGAGGTCTTCGCGGCGGAGTGGGGAATCGCCCGCTCCTAGGCAGCGACTGTTGCCCAAGCGGACAATTGTGCCCGGCGCACCGGGACCAATTGTCCGGACGGGGAACAGTTAGAGCGGGAACCAGGCGCGGACCTGGTCGGCGGCCGTGGAGAGAAGCGCGGCCGACTCGGCGGCATTGACCCTCGCGAGCAGCATCGCGCTCATCGAGAGCGACGCGAGGGTTCGCACCCGCTCGTCGGTGTTTTCGGCTGGTCCGCCGGCGAGGGCGTTGCGAAGTGCGCCGGCCAACTCGGTTCGGTATGCCTCGACCACTTCCCGGGCGGGTTCGTCGTGCGTGGCCAGACCCGTGGCGCAGTTGACCAGGAGGCAGCCCCGTCGGGGGGAGTCCAGAGGCAGCGTCGCCACGGCCTCCCGCAGTTCGTCGAAGTAGGCCAGCAGCTCCTGGCGGCCGGCGCCATCCGCTTGCAGGCCGCGCAGGCGCGGCCGGATGACGGTGTCGCGGTAATCGGCGACGGCGGCGTCGAAGAGCCCGCGTTTGCTGCCGAACGCGTGGTACAGGCTCGACCGGTTTACACCCGTCGCCGTCTCGAGGTCGGCCAGGGATGCGCCGTCGTAGCCGCGGTCCCAGAAGACGTCGCGGGCGGATTGCACGACCGTGGTGCTGTCGAACGTCTGGAGCCGTCCCATGAGCTGTCTGCCTTCCGTCCGCGGACGTCTGGTCCGTGGGTGTTGCGAGCGGTGTTGCTGTGAATGTTCTGTACCGCTCGTTTCACTATAAACGATAGCCCGGCTATAGTAAAACGATCGGTGCAGAAAACCATCCGTTGAGAACAGGGACGCCCCCGGCACCGATCGCGAACAGTAAGGACTCTTTTCATGACGACAGCCACCAGCACTCAGATTCAGCTCGCCGCCCGGCCCACCGGTTGGCCCACCGCAACGGACTTCAGCACCGCGGTCATCGACCTGCCCGACCTGGCGGCGGGCCAGGTGCGCGTTGTTAACGACTTCATCTCCGTCGACCCCTACATGCGTGGCCGCATGAACGACGTGAAGTCCTACATTCCGCCCTTCGTGCTCGGGGAGACCATGGGCGGCGGCGCCGTCGGCCACGTGGTCGAGTCGGCCGCGGCGTCCGTGCCCGTCGGCAGCCTCGTTGTGCACCAGTACGGCTGGCGCGATGTCGTACAGGAGGATGCCGCGGGCTTCCGCGTCGTTCCCGAGATCCCCAACGTGCCGTCGTCGGCGTACCTGGGCGTGCTGGGCATGACCGCTCTCACCGCCTACGTGGGCCTGCTCGAGGTGGCCAAGTTCAAGGCAGGCGACACCGTCTTCGTCTCCGGCGCAGCCGGTGCCGTGGGCAGCATGGTCGGCCAGATCGCTCGCCTCAAGGGTGCCGCACGAGTCATCGGCTCCGCCGGCACCGACGAGAAGGTGGCCCTGCTCACCGAGAAGTACGGCTTCGACGCGGCCTTCAACTACAAGACCGGCGACCTCGCCACCCAGCTGGCCGAAGCCGCCCCCGAGGGCATCGACGTGTACTTCGACAACGTCGGCGGCGACCACCTGAGCGCCGCACTCGGTGCCTTCAAGGATGGCGGCCGCGCCGCACTCTGCGGCGCCATCTCGCAGATGAACCGCACCGATGGCCCCACCGGCGTGCAGAACATGGTCAACATCGTCACCCGCGGGCTCACCCTCACGGGCTTCACCGTGGGCAACTACCTGCAGCACTTCCCGGCCTTCACCGAGCAGATGGGCGCCTGGTTCACGGCCGGCGACATCGTCTTCGACGAGACCGTCGTTGTGGGCATCGAGAACTCGGTCGATGCGTTCCTGGGCATGCTTCGTGGAGAGAACACCGGCAAGATGGTGGTCAAGACCTCTGACTCCGCCGCGGCCGGGCACTAATCCGCAACCGCCGCAACCGATTCACTGAATTCGATCTAGGAGAAACATGACTTCCGTACTTTTTGTTGTCAGCGCTGCTGACCACTGGACCCTCAACGACGGCACCCTGCACCCCACCGGGTACTGGGCCGAGGAACTCGCCGAGCCGCACCGCCTCTTCACCGAGGCCGGCTGGTCGATCACCATCGCCACCCCGAAGGGCGTCGCGCCCACCGTCGACGAGGGCAGCCTGGCCGCCGGGGCCACCGGAGGCGAAGAACGCTCCACCGAACTCCGCAGCTATCTCGACTCGATCCCCGCGCTGAAGAGCCCGGCCTCGATCGACGACGTCACTGCCGCCGACTACGACGTGGTCTTCTACCCCGGTGGACACGGCCCCATGGAGGACCTCGCGGTCGACACGACCAGCGGCCAGATCATGACGGACACCATCGCATCCGGCCGGATTCTCGGTGTGCTCTGCCACGCCCCTGCCGCACTTCTGGCCGCCACGGCCGCTGACGGCACCTGGCCGTTCCTGGCCTACCGCATGACCGGCTTCACCGACGCCGAAGAGGCCCTGGGCGGACTCGCCCCGAAGGCCAAGTGGCTCGTGCAGGCGCGGCTGGTCGAGCTCGGGGCCGACTTCGTCGAGGGTGCCTCGTTCGCCGAGCACATCGAGATCGACCGCAACCTCTACACCGGCCAGAACCCGGCCTCCTCGGTGAAGCTCGCCAGTGCAATCATCGACGCGGTGGCCGCCCAGAAGTAGCAGCGCTCAGCCGTACCAGGCAGTTTCGCGAAAGCGGTCCTATGGTCGCCTCACCATCCCGAGGCGACCACAGGGCCGCTTTCGTGCGAGGCTAGCGCCCCAGGGCGGCCAAGACGGCAGCCACGTCGGTGGGGTCGTTCCAGAGGTGGAAGGCCACGCGGGCGCGGCCGGCCCGGCCGGACGCGGTAATACCGGCGGCGGTGAGTCGGGCCAGGTCGGTTCCGGCGGGATCGGCCCAGGTGACGATGGCCTGATTGTGTTCGGGCAGTCCGAGCCCGGCGCAGAGGGCATTGCCCAGACCGGTGTCGTGGGCGTACACGGCGGCCGAGTCGAGTGAGCTGAAGAACTCGAGAGCCACCCGCGTGCCCACCCAGGCCGGCCAGGCCGGTGACACGTCGAAGCGTCGGGCATCCGTCGCCAGGGTCATGGTCGGGCCGTAGCAGGATGCCCACGGGTCGTCGCCCGCGAACCAACCTGCCTGCACCGGGCGCAGCACCTCGCCCAGCGCGGGCAGCACGGTGAGGAAGGCCGCGCCCCGCGGTGCACCCAACCACTTGTAGGCGTGGCAGATGGTGGCATCGAAGTCGCCGGCGTGTACGGGCAGCCAGCCGGTGGCCTGTGTTGTGTCGCAGAGGGTGAATGCACCCACCGCGGCTGCTGCCGCGCGGATGGCCGGTGCATCCGCGATCACACCGGTGCCGGACTGCACAAGCGAGAAGGCGACCAGCCAGGTGCGCTCGGTGAGCGAGGCGGCGAGCTGGGCCACCGGAACGTGGCGTACCGTGATCCCGCGGTGCTCCTGCTGCAGGAACGGGAAGACCATCGACGTGAAGTCCCCGTCGACGCAGACGACCTCGCACCCCTCTGGCACGGATGCGGCCAGCACGGCTGCCATCACCGACGCCTGTGACCCGATCGCCACCCGGTCGGTACCCACCCCGACCAGCCCGGCGTAGAGAGCCCGGGCCCGGTCGATTTCGGCCTGGTAGTGCGCGGGGGAGGCCAGGCCGCTGCCCCACATGCCGGCGTCCTCGCGGAGCGCCCGCACCGTGTCCAGGGTGGGCAGTCCCGAGGTGCACGCGGCCAGGTAGCGCGTGTTCGTGGGGGCGTAGGCGGCCCGCACCTGGGGCATGGTCGGGGCGGGAGCCGGGGCTACGGGCGGAACAGTGGACGGAACGGTGGATCGCATCCATCCAGCGTTGCCCCGTTCGATCCATTCGGCAACGCCCAGTCCTCGATCAATCAGATAACCAGTGGTTATGATTTGGGCATGCCCGAAAATCTTCACCGTGCACTCGACGTAGATTCCCACGCGCTGCGCATCGTGCACCGCATCAATGAGCTGGGTTCGATCACCGCGGCGGCCCGGTCGCTCGGCTACAGCCAGCCGGCCGTGAGCCAGCACCTCAAACGGCTCGAGGCCCGCCTGGGCATGCCGTTGGTGACCAAGGCCGGCCGCGGCGTGCGGCTCACCGAGGCCGGCCGCATCCTGGCCCGGCACGCCGCCACCGTGACACAGGCGCTGGATGCCGCGGCGGGCGAACTCAGCGACCTGGCCGGCCTGCGGAGCGGCCGGGTGACCCTCGCCGCCTTCCCCTCCGCCTCGGCCACGGTCATCCCCACGGTGCTGCGCGGCCTCTCCCAGCGGCACCCCGGTGTGCAGCTGAACTACCTCGAGGCCGAACCGCCGGAGGCCGTGCGGGCCGTGCGCGACCAGGCCGCCGACCTCGCGATCACCTTCAGCTACACGGGCGACCAGGCCGACCCGCACCGGCAGAGCGCCCAGGGCCTCACCGTCGTGCCGCTCTGGCGCGACGAGATGCTCGTGGTTGTGCCCCGCGAGCACCCCCTGGCCGGCCGCGACCGGATCGACCTGGCCCTGCTGGCCGATGACCAGTGGATCGGCGGCTGCCCGCGCTGCCGGGCGCACCTGCTCGACCTCGCCACCCGCAGCGGCTTCAGCCCCAGCATCTCCTACGAGACCGACAACGTCGTGGCGGTGTTCGGCATGGTCGCGGCGGGCCTGGGGGTGGCGCTGGTGCCCGCCCTGGCCATCGCCGCGTCGCCCCTGCCGGCCGGGATCGTCGCCCGGCCGACCGCGGGCGGCGACTTCCGCACGATTCACCTGGTGGGAACGGAGGGCGCGGAGTCGATTCCGGCCGTGGCTGCCACCATCCGGGCCATCGGCGAGATCGACGCGGCGCCCTGGTCACTCGTGGGGGCAGACCGTGAACACACCCCGGGCGCGCCGCTCGCTCGGTAGGATGAATGTCGTATGTCTACTACAACAGCGCACCCGTTCTCGACCGCAACCGGCACTGATGTGCGTGTGCGGTTCTGCCCCTCGCCCACCGGAACGCCGCACGTCGGCCTGATCCGTACGGCCCTGTTCAACTGGGCCTACGCCCGGCACAACGGGGGCAAGTTCATCTTCCGCGTGGAGGACACCGACGCCGCCCGCGACAGCGAGGAGAGCTTCACCCAGCTCTTGGACGCCATGCGCTGGCTGCGCCTGGACTGGGACGAGGGCGTGGAGGCCGGCGGGCCCCACGAGCCGTACCGCCAGTCCCAGCGCTACGACATCTACCGTGACGTGATCGCCAAGCTCATCGAATCCGGCCACATCTACGAGAGCTTCGCCACCGGCGAGGAGATCGCTGAGCGCAACATCAAGCTCGGCCGGGACGCCAAGCTCGGCTACGACAACTACGAGCGCGACCTCACCGACGCAGAGAAGGCGGCCTTCCGCGCCGAGGGTCGCGAGCCCGCGCTCCGCCTCAAGGTGCCGGACACCGAGCTCTCCTTCGACGACCTGGTCCGCGGTGAGATCACCTTCCCGGCCGGCTCGTTCAGCGACTTCGTCGTGGTGCGCCCCAACGGCCATCCCCTCTACCCGTTCGTGAACCCCGTCGACGATGCCCTGATGGGTGTCACCCACGTGCTGCGCGGCGAAGACCTGCTCTCGTCCACGCCCCGCCAGATCGCGCTGTATCACGCGCTGATCGACATCGGCCTGACCACCTTCGTGCCGCGTTTCGGCCACCTGCCCTACGTGATGGGTGACAAGAACAAGAAGCTCTCCAAGCGCGACCCGGAGTCGAACCTGTTCCTGCACCGCGAACGGGGCTTCATCCCCGAGGGCCTGGTGAACTATCTGTCCCTGCTGGGCTGGTCGCTCACCCACGACCGCGACGTGTTCTCCATCGAAGAGATGATCGCCGCATTCGACGTGGTCGACGTGAACCCGAACCCCGCCCGCTTCGACCTCAAGAAGGCCGAATCGCTCAACGGCGACCACATCCGTCTGCTCGAGCCGGCCGACTTCGCCGCCCGCGTGGTTCCCTACCTGGTGAACGCCGGCGTGCTCACCGAGCCGCTCAGTGACACCGAGCAGGCCATCCTCGCCGCCGCCGCCCCGCTGGTTCAGGAGCGCATCGCCCTGCTCGGTGAGACGCCGGACATGCTCGGTTTCCTCTTCGAGAGCGCCGACAAGCTCGAGCACCAGCCGGATGCGCTCGCCTCGCTCCCGCAGAACGCCGCCGAGATTCTCACGGCCGCCACGGCAGCGCTGCGCGACATTCCCGAAGAGGAGTGGACCCACGAACTCGTGCACAGCACCCTCACTGACACCCTGATCGGTGGCCTCGGCCTCAAGCCGCGGGTCGCGTTCGGCCCGCTGCGTGTCGCCGTCTCCGGTCGCAAGATTTCGCCGCCGCTGTTCGAGTCGATGGAGATCCTCGGCCGGGCCGACTCGCTGGCTCGCCTGGATCGGCTCTCGGCGACCCTGGTGTCATGAGCTCGGACGGTCTGCTGGGCGCCGGTGCCGGCAGCGATTCCGCTGCCGGTGCCGTTGAGGCGCCGTATGACGTCGTCATCATCGGTGCCGGCCCGGCGGGCCTGGCCGCGGGGCTCAACCTCGTGCGAGCCCGCCGCCGCACCCTGATGATCGACAGCAACCGGCCCCGGCACTCCGCCACCCTGCGTTCGCACGGCTTTATCACCCGCGACGGCGTGCCGCCGCTGGAGCTGCGCCGCATCGGCCGCGAGGAGTACGAGGCCTACCCGGCCGCCGAGTTCCACATGGGCCTGGTGCGCTCCGTCGAGCAGTTGCCCGCCGCCGCCGCCGCCCGCTTCACCGTGTCCACCAAGGGCATGCGGGGCGAGAAGAACCGCGTGGTCACCGCGCGCACCGTGCTCATCGCCACGGGCCTGGCCGAGACGCTGCCGGCGCTGCCGAGCATTCGCGCCTGGTACGGCACCAACCTGCACAGTTGTATCGCCTGCGACGGTTACGAAGAGGCCGACCGGGCCCTGGCCCTGATCGGCGAGACCGACGACCTCGCCGAACACGCCCTGCTCATCTCGCAGTGGACCGACGACCTGATCGTCTTCACCAACGGTGTCGGCCAGGTCACCGACGCCGACGAGGCCGCACTGGCCGCGCGCGGCATCCGCGTCGACCGCCGCCCGCTCACCGACGTGGTGGGGGAGCGGGGAGTCATGACCGGCATCCAGGTCGCCGACGGCGAGTTCGTGGCCAGAGAGGGCGGGTTCGTGCGCCCCAAGTACGAGGCTGCCGCCACGTTCGCTGCGTCGCTGACCCCGACAACGGATGCCGCCGGCCTGCTTGTCGTCGACGATCAGGGTCGCACCTCGGTGCCCGGGCTTTACGCCGCGGGGGACACCACTCCGCCCGGCCCGGAGCAACTGCTGGTCTCGGCCGGAGAGGGAGCTCGCGCCGCGGTGGCGATAAACCGGGAACTTCTCGGCCCGCTTGCGACACACCCTCCCGTCAATTTGGCTGGTCGCCCCGGAGTGGGATAGAGTTACTTTTCGGCGCGGTCCTCGGACAACGCATTGGGGTATGGTGTAATTGGCAACACGGATGATTCTGGTTCATTTGTTCTTGGTTCGAGTCCAGGTACCCCAGCAGTAACAGGCGCAGGATTCCGCGGCGAAACAGCCCATCGTCCCTCCTCCCAACTAGGCCTAAACGGCCTCTGTGACCGGAAGCGGTCCAACCCCCCCCCCCCCCCCGCTCACGGTTGCTATGGTGACGTGCTGCACCGGCTCATACGGACCCGTCCTGAACCAAACGGGCTGCCCACGGCTTCGTGCGCGGACCTTCTGGGTATGGACGCGACAACGCAGATCACCGCGACGTTCCTGACCCAGCTCGAGGTCGCCGAGCTATTCAAATTGCCCGAGCGAACGCTGAAGGACTGGCGACCGACCCACACGGGCCCGCCCTACCTCAAGGTCGGCCGGCACGTTCGCTACGACGCGGGAGCGACTCGAGGAGCCTGAGCTTTCTCAGAGTCGCGGTTGAGCCTGAGCAGCTCCTCAGTGGCGACGCGGTGCGAACCTTCCGCCGTGCTTAGGCGCAGCCGTATCTCACGAATGATGACCGACAGGCCAGGAAAAGCCGTGGCAGTCAACGAAGAAAGCCTACAGACCGAGCTCGCAGACGAGCTAGTCGCGATTACGAAAGCTCGCAGACTCCACCCGCAACGTTCCCCGTCCCTCCGACTCTTACGACGCGGCGTGACCCACGCCGGTGAGCTCGAGCTGAACCGCTGGCGCTCACCGGCGCTACCCATTGGCGCTGAAACGCGATATTCAGCGGCGCTCAACCGCAATAACTGGTGGCGCTCGAGGGGCCCAATACTCCGGCGGCTGCGTTTGGTGTCGGCGAAGACTTAGGTTTCGCGACAGGTAACCAGCTAATCGCTACGGCACAGGGACTACCGCCTGCAAATTGTCTCTGCTATTGAACCTTTCGGACCTAGGCGGACATCCCGTAGAGAAGAAAACAACCGACAGTATTCAAAGGGGATCACAGATAAACGCTCATACTGGCCGCCGCAAGTGGCAGGCCCTCCTTCTCACGGCCACGACGGTGGTCGCCCTTGTTCCTGGGGCGAACTCTGCGGCCAATGCCGCACCGCAAACACCTCCGCCAACACCTGTCGCCTCCGGTGTTACGCCGGTTACTTTGACCGCAAATTCGGGGCGAACAGCTGTAACACAAGCAAGATCATAGCTGCTACTGGACTTGGGACAACCGGAGTTGGAGCCGTGACTGCAGCCCTCCTGCTGATCTGGGTGGGGGCTGCAGCGGCGCCGATCGCAGGGCTTGTTGCCGCTGTGATTGGTTTCGGAGCGGCAGCCATCGCCACTTGCTCGCGTACCTCGACTTTCGTGAAGCTCACCAAGAGCGGCCGCATCGCGTACTCGGCCCACGTTGGGGCGCTCCGCGCCATCTCTCTGGGCTGGTAGCTGGCCGGTTTCAGGCTGCGTTCGAAACTTCTGAAGCGGCCGTTGTCGCGTCCAGACGTTGGCGAGAGTGCGGTTTTTCGTGTGAGCTGAGCTGTCTCGAAACGAGAGTGTTTCGAAACCCATGGGATACGAGACGTAGGAGATTCCTCTCCAGCCGACGAGTGGCAGATGATTTGTCTCGTATCTAACGCCCACGGAACGCTGGATATGTCGAACACATTTGTGGGCATATCTGGTTGCGGCCGAAACGACGTGGAAGTGCGGTACTTGGCTAAGACGTCGGCGGTGTGTTCGTGGAAGGTCGGGAAGTCAGCGTGGAACGGTGACCAGACGTTGGCAAAGGTCTCTCGCTCAGGGTTGAAGACGGTGAACGCGGGGTGAACGATGTCCCAGATCGCGCGAGACGGGCGCGCCAGCCCGCGGATGCAGTCCGATTCATGCGTGAGGTGTCTTGTAACGTCGCTGTGTCATATCCCATGGCATGCTCGATATTGAAGACCACCTTTTCAATCGACGAGGGGCACGCCGCCGGCGCTCAACGGGACGGGAGTGTGTTTGAAGCGCATTTACGCACGGGCCGAGGTGTCGCAGTCCATGGCGTTCGGCCTAGACTGCAGACGGAACCAGGGTAAGTCACTCGTCCGAGCGCTCTCGATCCATGAGGGGGATTGCAATGAGAGTTAGGAATCGCGCGACCAGCCTTGCCACGGCAGGTGTCCTAATCTTGGTCAGTGTTTGGGGGGCTCAATCAGCGTCTGCAAGCGCGGCCACACACGACCGGCCGGCGGCGACACAAACTGGTGAAGTGGTCTTCGAGGCCCCACTCGCTTCAGAGTTGCCGCGCCCTACAGACAGCGGAGCAAATTGAAGAGGGTTCTCATACCGATAGTGGGATTGCTAGCAATTTTCGGAATACTGGCCCTGAAATACAACGTTGCTGGGCACCGAGAAAGCCCGATTTGGTCTGTACTGCTTGTCGTTGTGATCGTGTCCACATTGATTCTCTTCGGTAGAGAAATACGCCGTTAGACCGGTACCTTTTCAACTGGTCTTGGTCACCACAGCCCCGTTTCAACTGGCAATTGCTGCCAGCAGATGCTCGAGCCCGTCGTTGCCCGTGAGCCTGGCGCCACAGTGCCGTCAGCTGGCGCCAGTGTCTCGCAACCTAGTGCCTTAAAGCCCCTGGGTTTCGAGCCGCGGAGGAGGGCCCGGAAGGGATCGCTCGATGGAGAGAACGCTGACGACTGGCGTGTGACCATGAGTGAGTATCGACACCCCACGATCCCAGTGGGGATCTATCGCGACGAGCGGGGCCTCTTTATCGATTACGGCAATCGATGGGGAGGGGAGTCCCCGCCCGAAGACGCCTATTCGCGTTTGAGTAATCTGGATCGCTTCGCGCTACTTCACGACGTCGCCCTCGCACTCGTCGCGTGGCGTACGGTCGATAGACGATCGTCTATCGGACGGAGAGGGCTACTAGCAGGTCTGTGCAGGCGTTACTCACGCGGTGGCACGCTTTTGTGCAGGTTGCCCACTTGGGGTGGAGCTGAGCCATTCGCTCACATGCGATCACGGACTCTGTGCAGGCTTCCACGCAGGCATCCAGGATCAAGATCGCTGCTGCGTGATTGGCGCTGGTCGTCCATGAAAGAACCCTGGCCGTCACAAGTCCAATCTCAACGCAGTACAAGTCGGCTAGGAAACACGTGGTGATTTCCCCATCACCGGTCACTGCTAGACATTCCTCTGCGCACATCTCGCTCACACGGACCAGTTCGTCACATGCTTCTTCGCAGGTACGTATCCGCTCTTGAATCAGAGCGTGAATTAATTCGCTGCGGAGCATGAGGTTCACGGTAGCGCCGATGTGCGCCGATATCTCCCCCCTTGACCGTTGTGGCGAAGGTTGGATACGAGACGCCGGCTGCGGACGAAAGTTTGTTAGGCGATCCTCTACCAGCCACGGTGGCCGGCGTCGATTGACAGGGTGCCGTCAGCAGCGGATCGATCCGACAGGAATACCAGTGCACGCCCCGTGCGAAGTTGGTTTTCATTTAGAGATTGACGACAACGAAGTAGCGTGGCTGGCTGAAATTCGTTACGCGTTGGGGACCTCGGGCCGCTCGGCAGACGTTCCAGACTTCTGGCCGCTCTGGGAAGTAGGCCATTCAGCCTATTGGCGCCCGACTGATTTGTGGAGCGTCTCTCAACCTCAACCAGGAGGCACACCAACCGAGGCGCTTTGATATGCCTCAAGATGAGGGAATGGATCGCGCGTCAAACCACCTGGTCGCCGAGCTTGAGAAGCCATCGGGTACACGCACTCGACGTCTGTTCCGTCGTGCGTTGGCGCTGGTCCGTGCAGCATGGGGTTACGTCGAGGTCGACGCTGACCTTCACGAGGTAACTCTCTGTGACGGCCCCATCGACGCAGGTTACGACCTGGGCCGCAGGCTGCGAAGAGCACTAGTTAGCCCGGCCCAGTCTGGCGGCAAGGGATCGGTCAGTGTACGAGCGCTTTGAGGGCGATCAATGCGACACCCATGCCGGCGGTGGCGGCGGCGGTGGCGAGCTTTGCCACGAGGGTGGCGCGACGTTGTCGGGCTGCCCACCATCCCAACACGGCCAGGGTGATCACGGCACCCCACAGCGAGACGTCGACGCCGGCATCCATCGAAAGCCCAAGCGCTGCGGCTGAGGCTAGGCAGACCACCGGGACGATGAGGGCCCACAGTAATCCGGCGGAGCGTTGCAGAGCCTCACGCACCGCTTCCCGCCAGCTCGTTTCCCGATTGCCGACAATCTCGGCGTACACGTGTGCGCCCCAAAAAACCAACACGGTGCCGACAGTGCGGGCGATCAGGACGGGTAGTCCCGGGTTGTAGAGGGAGAACGCAGAAATTAGGCCAGCGGTCAAAACGGTGCCATAAACGGCCTCCGCGTTCAGTGCCCGCGACACCCATGGGTAGCGCCTCAACCGCGAATTCAGGTCGAGTCCCGAAGCTTTCACCGCAACCACCGTTCTTGTGTTGCAGCCCGCTGAACCGCGAGGTGAGCCTAGTCGAGCCAGATACCCGGCGCGAGTCAAACAAGCAGTTTCTATCCTTCGCTCAGGGAATCCTCGGCTGGCCCAGTTGACGTGAAGCACGCCTCTCGTGTTGAATATCCATAGAAGGGGAGTAATCCTCGCTCCGCATCGTCAATACGTTCCCTCCGTGGGTTCCGGTGCGCAGGGCCGCAAGGCCGATGAGACCTTCACGATAATTTCGTGGAGGTCTTTGTCATGACTGTCCCTCTGTGGGCGTGGTTCACTGTCCTGGGTGTGATCCTGCTGATGCTTGCGGTCGACTTGGTCGCCCACCGCAAAGCTCACGTGATCGGTGTGCGGGAAGCCGCCGTGTGGTCGATCGTGTGGGTGTCTCTCGGTGTCGCGTTCGGCGTGCTCGTGTGGACGCTGTGGGGGGCAGAATTCGGGCAGCAGTACTTCGCTGGCTACCTGATCGAGAAATCCCTCGCGGTAGATAACGTGTTTATCTGGGCGATTATCTTCGCCGCTTTCGCGGTCCCGCGCGAGTACCAGCACCGAGTGTTGTTCCTCGGCGTCCTGGGCGCCCTGATTTTCCGCGGGATCTTCATCGCCGCCGGCGCCGCGCTGATCGAGAACTTCTCCTGGATCCTGTACGTATTCGCCGCGTTCCTGATCTACACCGGGTGGCGGATGTTCCGCTCTCGCAACGACCACGTCCACCCCGAGAAATCCCGCATTCTCAAGGTGTTTCGCCGGTTCGTGCCGATGACCGACGCTTACCACGGGCAGAAGTTCCTGATCCGCAAGGCAGGAATCGTGGTGGCGACCCCGCTGCTGGCCGTGCTGGTGCTGGTGGAAATCACGGACATCATCTTCGCCGTCGACTCGATCCCGGCTATCTTCGCCGTCACTAGCGAACCGTTCCTGGTCTTCAGCGCGAACGCGTTCGCCATCCTGGGGCTTCGGGCGATGTATTTTTTGCTCGCGGACCTGATCCATCGGTTCATTTACCTCAAGATCGGACTCGCTTTCGTCTTGATCTGGGTGGGTATCAAGATGCTGCTGCTGGATGTCTTCTACATCCCGACCACGATCAGCCTGGCCGTAGTCGTGACCATCATCACGGTGTCCATCGTGGCCAGCCTCCGCGCCACCCGCGGTCAAGGCCGACGCGAGGTGCAGGCCGAGGCCGCTGGGGCGTTCCGGATCGCCACCGACGAGGAACTTGCTGCGGTTGAGCCGGTCTTCGGCCGCCGTGGCCGAGTGCCCGCCGGGGGCGGAAAGGATCGCTTCGATGAGTGACCTGGACCCCTCGGTGGATCTGGACTCTCAACCGCAGACAGTGCGGAGAGGCCGTCGAGGTGTAACGCCGGCGGTGCTTGCGTTGCCGCTGCTCGCGGTAGCCGGCATTCTGGTCGTCGCGTGGACCGTCGGCGTTGACGACACCTGCGGGGGTCCGGTGCCGGGATGCGGCAGTCTGCGCAATTCAGGAGATATTCCGGGCACTGTCCGGGCGGTCATCGATCGCACCACTGAGGCGACCGGGGTGTGGCATCCGGTCGATGACTGGGGCGCCCGGGTGCAGCTGCACGACCGGCCCTGCCCGGAATCGAGCTGATCACGATGACGCACTCTCCCCGCGACTGCCAGCTCCGCGGCCCTGCGTACGAAGCGCCGGTCGGCCGCCTGGTCTTAGATGGGGAGCTGTGGCCTGAAGACCTCCTCAAGCTCACCCGCCACGATGACCTGTGTGTGCACATCGTTCTTCCCCGCGACAGGGACCGCTGGGTGGGACTGTTTGCCGGCGTACGAGTGCTGGCCGAACGGACCGCGCACGTCGGGGTGCACGCGCAGCCAGAACGGGGTGGATTCAGCATCGATCCGGCCGTCCTCTCAGCATCGAGTGAACGCCGACGTCGGGCGATGCTCGCCGAGGTAATTCGGGATGCAGGCACGGCGGGTGTGGAGGTGACGCTATCGCAGGTATACGTCGAGGCCTTTAGCGCCACGCGCGCCACACTTCGGCTCCCGGCTCCCGCCGGAAGGGTCAGCGAATGGGGGGTACTGTGCGTCGCGTGGTTCCCGCTCACCCCTTTGTTCTCTTCGAAACCCCTGATCCTTTGGTGATGTTTGGGGTATTCGCCCGCTTCGCCAGCCGCCGTATTGTTCAGCCACAGAAAAGGAGCACACATGAACTGCCCTCACGACGGAGCCATGCTGGCAGTCGCTCGCCGAGCCGGCGTGGAGATCGACGTCTGCCCGATCTGCCGGGGGGTGTGGTTGGATCGCGGGGAACTGGACAAAGTCATTGCCCTCGCCGGCGCCCGCAGTCGTCCAGGCCGGCCACCGTCACTACCCCCGCTGCGAGCGACAAGCTCCGCGAGCGAGAATATGGACACCCCGCCTGTCAGCCAATCCAAAAAGACTGCATCCCGGGGCGAGAACTGGCTAGCGGACCTGTTCAAGGACACCCCGCCACCCACCGACCGGAAGACGTGACCGGAAGCACGGCTGACCCGCCGCAACGATCCGCTGGAACTCTGCTCATCTCTGTGGGAATGTACCTGAGCATTATCCGACCGCAACGCCGACCTGACCTCAACAATCCTCAATACTGTCCCCGCCCCACGCAAACTCCGGACAGCGAACCCGGCTTGAGAGCGGGGGACCGGCTCAACGGGCAGGCACATGAATCCGGCACTCGGCTTAAGGCCAAGTCGAGTGGAGTTTTTGAAGGATATGCGGGGAAGCAAGAGTATTGATCGTCGCTAACCCTAGAACGCGGGTACAGGAGAACTGGCGGCCTCAGCCCGCTCCTCACTCGTCGAACCAATAACGGATACGGCGGTGCCAAGATGTCCTCAGGGGCCCTGGCGCCCACGAACGAAGGAGTCGTCCCATGGCCAAAAGGGTCAACACGCCTGACGAGCAGATCGATCGGCTGCGCATCTATAACGTTGTCGCCGGAAGTCTGCATCTGATCCAGGCCATCGGCTTCACGGTGGTTCTCACCATGCTGAGCTCGCAGGTTCTGTTCGCCGTGACCGCCGACTACCTGGCCGGCCCTCCCGGTGTGCCGATCCCGCCGGAACGGGTGACACTCTTCGAGGTGAACATCGGCATCGGCGTCGTCGCGTTCCTCGCGCTCAGCGCCTTCTTCCACTTCCTCATTTCCAGCCCCGGGTTCTTTGCACGCTATAAGCAGGGACTGCTGAACAACCACAACTACTTCCGCTGGGTGGAGTATTCGTTGAGCTCGTCGATCATGATCTGGCTGATCCTACAAATCAACGGCGTCACCGACATCGGCGCGCTGGTCGCGGTGTTCGCCGTCAACGCCGCCATGATCATGTTCGGCGCGCTGCAAGAGAAGTACGAGCAGCCGGGTACGGGGCGGCTGCTGCCGTTCATCCTCGGGTCCATGGTGGGCATCGTGCCCTGGATCCTGGTGTTGATCTACTTCCTTCGTCCGGGCAGTGCCAGTGACGTTGCGGCCCCCGGGTTCGTGGTCGGTATCGTCATCTCCCTGTTCGTGTTTTTCAACACCTTCGCCATCAACCAGTGGCTGCAATACAAGCAGGTGGGCAAGTGGAAGAGCTACCTGCAGGGCGAACGCACCTACATCACCCTGAGCCTGGTCGCGAAAACGGCGCTGGCCTGGCAGGTGTTCTCCGGCGCCATCATCCCGGCGATCGCCAGCTAGGCCGGTCCGGCTCAGCGAATCGACACAATCACTAGCATCGGCGCCCTGGTGGGGGGAGCAGCCTTGGGCCGTCGGAATTCGGAGAGCACTACTGATGATGTGCACGCTTCTACGCACGCGCCCAGGACTGAGATCGCTGCTGTGCAGTCGTGCTTGTCGTCCATGACAGCGCTCTGATTGTCACCGCTGCGATTTCCACGCAGTAGAGATCGGCGAGGAAACATGCTGTGATTTTTCCGTCACCAGGCACCGCCAGACACGCGTCGGCGCAATTCTCGCTCACCGCAATTAGCTCGTCGCATGCATTTTCGCAGGTGCGGATCCGCTCCTGTACCAGAGCGCTCGTGACGTCGCCGCAATGCATCGAACACACAGTGTCGCGGGAGCGCGCAACCCCCTCCCTGAGGCTACGCAGTGGGGTTATGGTCTGGCCATAGTTACTTCATGAGAGGAAAGCTCATGGGAACCTTGACGTACGACTCGGGCCTCACAATCTATTTCAACGACTGGACACTCGCTCATCTTCAGGTCGCCATCGGGGTCAAGCTCCACCTAAAAGAAAGCTTTCATCTCTCCTGGAAAGATGAGACGGACGGTGACGGAGGGCGGGGCTCGATCTGGATATTCCCCGGCGCCCCACTCTTCTTCAAGTTCGCAGACGACCGATGGCCTTTCCTCGATTTGGAGTGGGTCGAAGTGTTAGTCAAGTCCGCGAACACGCCCGAAGGAATGACGGTCATCCCAGAACCGCGCCCACTCGTCGCGAATCGACCCGCCCAGGACAGGGCAACAGTGCCCATGAGCGGCTGAGTTCGGTCAGCACATTTGGTTCGACGGGACAAAATCCGCAATGTCGTCGATAGCCATTCCGATCATTGTGCAATCTCGAAGGACTGCCTTCGTCTATTTTGCTTTGGTGTCCAGAGCTTTCCATTGGGACTGTATTTCGATTAGCACTGTCCGAGAGCTGTCCAGTCCTGGATGGCTGGGCTGACGAACGGGACCGCTGAGGTCTATGAGCCAGTGTGGGCCAAGAGCACAGTTCGCTAATCCGTGTAGGGCCTTTGACAGTTGAGCGCAAGCCCTTTACGGCCGTCGTGATCGCGCTCTATTCTCTGTGTGCATGGTCTCCTCACAACGCGAAGTTGATCTTGCAGACGTCTTTGTGCTCCTCGCCGACTCACTAAGTGCGGGCCGCGACGTCGTCGACACCATGGACATCCTCGTCCAGGCCAGCACCGAATTTACCGCGGCGACAGACGCCGGAATTCTTCTGGCCGACAGCGGTGGAGTTCTTCACATTGTGGCGTCTTCCAACGAGCGTACGAGCGAGGTCGAAGAGGCCCAGCTTGGTCACGATCAAGGCCCGTGTCTGGACTGCTTCGCTTCCGGGGAACCTGTAGAGATTCCTAATCTCTCCGAAGAATCCGGGCGGTGGCCTCAGTTTGTTGCGATTGCCCTCTCGCGAGGATTCGATGCCGTGCATGCCTTCCCATTGCGCCTGCGCGGTCACACTTTCGGGAGCCTTAACCTCTTTAGTTCCACCCGCGAACCGTTCAGCGACCAGGACGCAGCCTTGGCGCTGGCCTTGGCTCAAGTGGCAACGATCAGCCTCGTTCAGCATCAAACCATCCGCAATCAAGGCACGGTGAACGGTCAATTACAGCAAGCGCTGAAGAGCAGGATACTCATCGAGCAAGCCAAGGGTGTTTTGGCGCAGCGCCACGGGGTGCCCATTGATGCCGCCTTCTCCTTGCTCCGCACCTACGCGCGCACCAGCAGTTCAAAGCTGCACGACATCGCTGAAGGTGTCGTGCATCACGGGCTCTCATTTTAGGTGGAACGATTGAGACGTCCGCTTCAACGCCCTCGCCCGGATTAGAAGTCCGAAGCTGCTTGCCTTCAACTTTCCGGTAGTTCAGCCAACGGGTGGGTAACGAGGTGCCGGACAGGACCCCCGATTTCAGGCGGTTTGGTCGGTTGGGGTGACGTGGTGTTGGATGACTGTGGTCAGCGGCTGGATAGTCAGTTTGATCAAGGGGCATTCGTGTTCTCGGGTGTAAGAGTCGATGCTGACGGCAAGATTGTGGCGAGTCCACGATGTTCGGGGGCTGTAGGGGTTGCGGTCAATGATCTCTGGCGCTCCCAGATGAGTGGTGAACTCGTTGGTCAGGGCGCCGTACCCGAGCGAGATGGTGGGGCCGGTGGCGGTAGTGTCCGACAGATAGACACTGAGCCCGATCCCGTGCGGGGGACAGGTCGTCCAGGCGCCCCAGATGTCTAGTTCGGTGCAGTGCCAACGCGCAACCCGAACCGCACGTTCAGTGTGCCGGTGAGCGAGCAAAACGTTGCAGCAATGCCTCTCGAGTAGCGCAATTGCGTCGCGTTCCAGGACAGGCCACGTCCCAGAGAGTAGCGAGTCGACCAGGTCGAAAATTCGACGGGGCGTAGCGGCGGTGCTCATCGGGCACCGCAGCGTGAGTTGAAGCGGTTGCGTAGATTCATGAGCACCCCCACACGCGAGTGGGCCCCCTGCTCAACTCGCGCTTTCACATAGCTGACACCCCGGACGGGCCAATGTCAATATTTCGAGCCGGCGTCCTGGAGGCGAGGAGCCACGCCGTGACGTCGTGAATCAAAGTCGAAATCCGGCTGCGTCGATCAGTTCGAATCATAGGATCTCGTCGGGCGTCGTCGACACGGATTTGCGATACTGGCGCGGCACGAAGACCCAGAGACACCGAACTCTCACCCGGCGCAGCTTGCCGCCAGTATCGAGCTAGCGCACGTCAAATTCAATTTCCGTACCGCTGATGATGAGCTAGCCGAGGAGGCTTCCTCTCGAGTTGATGAAAACACCGTCAGCGCCAGTCGGCCAACGCCCCTGCCAAGCTTCTGCGTGAACGCGCGAGGAGACCACGGACAGTCGATACCGGAATTTCGAGTTCATCCGCAATGAGGGCGTAACTGCAGTCGGAGAACTCGCGCATCAGCCAGGCGCGGCGCTGGTTGGTCGGCAGATTGGCAAGGGCTAGGGCCAATGCCTCATTCTGAAGCAGCGTTTCGACGACCTTGAAAGGCTCGGTATCCAGGATTTCTGTTGTGTCATCGTCATACTCGGCAGCCACCGGGGCGTTCCTACGGATCCGGTCGAGGCTTTTATTGCGCACCACACGCATTAACCAGGCCTTCACGTGCGCGCCATCGTTTAAGGTTGGTAGCTTTTCCCAAGCAGTAATGAGGGCCTCCTGCACGATATCGTCAGCATCGGCAGACGACTTCAGGATCCTGACGGCGTAGCCACGCATCAGATTCCGATAGCGACGCACCAAGACCTCAAAAGCGACCAAATTCCCGCTCCTCGCGACGTCAACCAGGACGCTATCCGGCTCGTCTTCGAGGAGCGACCGGCCGACGTCTGCCAGCAGTATCGAGCTGCTCGATGACTGCGCGGAAGGACCCACCGGTTCGGGCTCATTGTCTCGATCAGCTGAATTCACTCGTTGAGTATACAAACACAACGCGGCCCGCTAAGGGCGTTCTCGCGCAACGTCACGGCGTACCCATGGATCAGGCCTTCCTGATCCTGCGAGCGGCCGCGGCCAGCGCGCACATGAGCCTTCGAGACATGGCAACGAAGTGCGTGACACACCACGTCAGCGACAACGAACAAGCGATGATCAGCTAGGTCCGATCAGCGACCACCCCTTGCTCAGGAAAGAGTTAGGGGTCAATCCGGAGGTTCCACCGTCTCTCCAAACGGCGGCAGATTGATGTCCTCCTCATTTACCTCGACGTCCCCAACATCATCGGGACCGCCTGTTCCCGGCGCCACATTCACTTTGTCGGCAATCTCGGGGTCGAGCGTTGACGGTGCGGCGTCGGTCTGTTTGGCTTGCGTCTCAGTTTCGCTCGCCGGGCTGTAACTGGTGTCCTTGCGGGTCTGGTCGTTGTCGCCCAAGTCAGTGCCGGACATCGCAATTTCCCTCCATGTCGTGGATCAATTCACTCAAGCATGCGTTGTCAGGGGTGCTCCTGACTAGCATTCGACAAAGATGCGTCAGTCGCCGGTAGCAGAGGTCGCACGCGCATGGGCGGCCGTGATCCAGCCCTCTCGGCCGAATACTCCGGTCATGTCCTCACCCGCCTGGGACTGTCACTTCACGAAACGGTCCGGCAGCTCAAGTTCTGGTCCGAGACTCACCGCGACGAGGTCTCAGCGCATCAAGCACAATTTGACCATGCGCGATACCTGGGCCCAGGCGCTGTCCATGGCGCGCGATCCACGCTGCGTCACCACGCGCTCCGGGTCGCGAAACATGTCAACAGTTGCGTTCCGATCTGACGCGCCGCCTACGAGCGTTTTCGGTGAGGGGTCGATCAGTTGCGGGTACTGCGTAACCGAAAAGACTGCGGCGGGCGGCACACGAGTACTACGCGGGTGTGGACTCTGGTACTGCCTCGTCGCTCTTTTTCGAGACTGGAGTCTGATGTGCAGGTGCGGCTTGGTTCGTAGCGTCGTAGGTGAACGAAAGGCATGTAATGATTCGAGTTCACTCTTTGACCAAGCGCTATGCCGCCCCGCGGACGCGCGGAAGGGATTCCTGCATGCGCCCTCTATCCGGCCGCTCTCAGCAAGGTCAACCAGGTGCACGCTCGCGTCAGACGGTACCTGTCGCTGCCGGGCTGGCGCTGATGCTCGGTTCCGTACTGCTGGTCGGATGCTCGCCAGCGGTGGCCACCCCGGAGCAGCGGTCAACGACCTCCCTCAAGTCGGCATCCGACGAGCTCAGCACTATCGTCGCCGGGTTCGCACCCGAGGGCTGCACCAACGCCTCGCTGCCCGTCACAGTCGAAGAGGAGCGCCTCACGGCGTTTATGCCGGACGAGGCCGATCCGTCGCAGCCCGCCGATCGTACGTTCGCACGCACGATGGTCGAGGGCGCCGGATTCGGTGAGTTCACCGCTGCTTTCGCCAAAGACGTCTGCGGACAGGGGTCCCTTGCCGATGCGAAGACCGTCGTCGAGGGACTGGGTACCCTGCTGTGGCAGGACGCTGTCGCCCGAGCTCAATCGACGGAAGGCGTCACCGGTGACCTGCCGGCGAGCGACGACCGACCGCTGTACTGGACGCGGCTGGAGGCCATGACCGTGCTGCATCAGTGGGGCCCGGACTTCACCCTCTCCACCAAAGAGCGTGCGTTGCTGGTCGATGCCTTCGACCGGGCGGCCCGCGGCATGCGCGACGTCGATCTGCCGTCGGGCGACCAGGTGGCGCGGGTGCTGGTAAGCGGATTCGATCCCTTCACTCTCGACGGTGGCGCCACGGGCAGCGCGGCGGGAACAGCCGGCAATCAGATTCGCTACGGTAATCCGTCCGGGGCGACCGTACTGGCGATTGACGGTACGACGACGACGGCTCCCGATGGCACCACGGTGCGCTACGAGGCGTACACGCTGCCAGTGAACTACCCCGAGTTCGAGCGCGGATATCTGGACGACACCGTAGGTCCACTCATGGAGCCCGGCGACGATCGGTTGGATGCGTCAATCACCATGAGCCAGGCGGCCGGGTCGCAGTTCGCGCTGGAGCAATGGAACGGCCGATACCACGGCGACGTTGCCGGCAACGACAGCTTTGCGCCCTGTCCGCCTGCCGGTTTGACCGGCGCCGCGCAGCTGGCAAAGGACAATCCTGGCTGCAACACCCAGGTGCTGGAGCGTTGGGGTGGCGGCGACACATTGACGGATCCACCACAGTGGACCGCGTCGACGCTACCGATCGAGCAGATGATCGCGGCACGCACGGGTTCGAATGTTCCCCGTCCGCCGGGCGATTCGTGGGAAGACGAGTCGGTTGCGTTCGGCGTGCTGTGGAATACGAACTACAGGTATTTCCCCAGATGCGACTCAGGTGAAGAGAAGGAGACTTCCCAGCGCGAGGACACATACCCGCCTGCCCTCGAGCCGACGCCCCCACCCCAGGGCTCCTGCGCGCGCAGCGGCGGAGGTGGCACCTATCTCTCGAATGAGTCGGCCTACCGCAACACGCTGCTGCGCGATCGGGCGGGGCTCGGCATTCCGGCCGGGCACATCCACACCCCCGACATGCAGCACTTCCACACCGAGTTCGCCGCGACGGATGCGACGTTCGAGGCGTGGCGTGACGCCATCGTTGCCCAGGCGCGCGAGCTGATCGCGGTGGTGGGGACACACAGCTGACATCTGCGGGCACGTGCTCCGGAGCCGGCCAGACGACGGAAGGGCACTGGGGCGCACGATATCGGCCGCCGACGCACCCGGCCGGACGCGGTCCGAGGCGACAAATCCTACTCGTCCCGCGCGGATCACGCGGCGGCAGGCCAGTCGGAGACTCGACGCCGCCGCCGACAGGAACCTCCACAAACCATCGGTTATGAGGCATCCCGAATATGAGACACGCTGTCGCTCGGGCTGGCAGAGCGTGAGAACCCTCGTTGCCCTCTCTCAATGCGCTGATTCATGGGTGTCACCAGAGCGGAAAGTCAACGCCGTGTTCGGATTGTGGGCGGGGCCCGAAAAAGCGACGCTCAGTCTCGGTGATCTGGTGGTCGTTGATGGATGCCTCTCGGCGGCTCATCAGGCCGTTGGGCTCGAACTCCCACAGTTCGTTGCCGTAGCTGCGCCACCACTGGCCGTGATCGTCGTGCCACTCGTACTGGAACCGCACGGCGATGCGGTTGCCGCGGAAGCCCCACAGCCCTTTGCGAAGCGCGTAGTGCTGCTCACGCTGCCACTTTGCGGTGAGGAACTCAATGATGGCCGGGCGCCCGACGACGTGCACGTCCCGGTTTCGCCAGATCGAGTCAGGCGTGTAGGCAAGAGCGACCTTCTCGGGCTCGCGGCTGTTCCAACCGTCTTCGGCTGCCTGAACTTTCTGCAGCACCGAGGGTAGGTCGAAGGGAGGGAACGGGGGTCGGGATTCGGTCATTCCATCTGTCCTTTAAGTCAGTTAGCGCGGGTTGCGCGGATAAGAGCTGACGGCGGTCTGGGTGGCGGGCCCGCGCAGCTGCGCCGCCCGGGCCTGGTCCTGCCCGACCCCGGCTTGCGCCGCACAGCCAGCTCGCCGGCGTGGAAACCCACATCGGCGAGCTGGTGCGTTCGATCGTCGTCATCATCTCCTCGAGGACCGAGGGAGATTTACAGCCCGACTACGGGCCAGTCGTTCTCCACCTTGGCGAGCGTGTTGAAGTAATTGGTGAGGATGTTCAGCGCGAGGTTCGCGACGACCTCACCGATTTCCGTGTCGGTCACGCCAGCGGCGCGGGCTGCGCCGATCGCCTCGTCGCCCACATCACCGGCAGACTCTGCGATCGTGTTGGAGAGTTTGAGCAGCGCGGCAACATGCGGGTCCCTCGACTCGGCGCGGCGCGCGGAGTCGAGCTCGGCAGCATCCACCTTGGCGATATTACTACCGATATAGGTGTGGGCGGAGAGGCAGTACTCGCAGCCGTTCAGCTGTGCGGTCGAGATCGCGAGACGCTCACGCACCGCGGCAGGAAGGCTGCCTGATCCCACTGCGGCGGAGAGCGCGAGGTACCCCTTCAGCAAAGCGGGGCTGGTGGCCATGACCTTGGTCATATTCGGCACGAGGCCCAGTCCCTTCTGGACCTGATCGAGCAGCTCTTTGGCGACGCCTGTGGCCGTCTCGGGCTGGATCGGGGCGATGGTGGCGGCGGTGGTGGCGGTCATAGTTTTGTCTCCTCGATTCTAATGCATGAACACGTGTTCATCCGTGACAAGTTCTACCATGAATGTTCTAACGGATGCAAGCTGCTTGTTCCGTGATAGTTTGGTGAGGTGAGAAATGACATGTCAGACCGTAATTGGGTACTCGCTGACGAACCCGCCCCGGTGCGGCTGATGGCGACGAGATGGGCCGACTCGGAGGGTCAGCACGATGACTTCGCGGCCCCGTCGGACCTGGACGCGTGGCTGGATGCAGTCGGCGTTGACGTGCAGGGCGTGGCGGCCACGCAAGAGGAGTTCCTGAGCGCACGGACGTTTCGGGACTCAGTACGCAAGCTGGCAGCCCACGTCACGGGCGACCGCCGTCCGGCTGCCGTATCCGCCGTAGCCAGCGTGGAGGACGCGGCCCGAAACGTGAACGCCGCTGCCAGCCAGCGACCGATTGCCCGGCTGCGACTGCTCGACGCGCGCCTCGTGCTCGCCGCCGAATCGGCGCGGTCGCCAGTCGTCGTCGGCATCGCCGGCGTTGCCGTAGAAGCCCAACAGCTGCTCAGCGCGAATCCGGCCCTATTGCGGGCGTGTCACGCCCCAGGGTGCGTGCTCTACTTCACGAAGACGCACCCGCGGCGGGAATGGTGCTCGGTTGCCTGCGGCAATCGCGCCCGCGCCGCCCGGCACTACCAATCCGTGAGGTCTGCACGTAGCGCGCAAGTGCGTGCCGACCAGTAGTGTCCTGACCTGACTCGAGTGTCTGAACTGTTCGTCGCGCCAGCACAGCACAGAAAATAGACCATGAATTTGTACGTTTGCATCGTCATCAATCCTTTGCGTGATTGCGTGCCGACCCAGTTGACACTGCTCTGGCCTGGACCTGACTAATAATCGTCAACGGATAGATCGCGACCTCCAGTGCCCGCCCGCAAATTTCCGCGGGCCGCTAATAGTTGTACTGAGCCGAGAGGTTGGTGACAGTCGGGGTTGAAAAAAGGGAAAACCTCTGGTTCTAGTGGAGACTCGGCATCTACCGGCAGTGCGCCCACCGATGGATCAACCGGCACCGCGCCGAAGGAACAACAGGGCTCCATAATCGCTCGTCACGGCCCCGCAACTGCGCACGCGGCGGGGGCGCACCTGCGCCCATGGCAAGCAACCACCCATGACCAAGGGAACCGCAATCATCTTCGGAGCTGGCCCCCTGCATGGGCTTCGCCCTTGCTCGCACCTTCGCCGCCGCCGGCCACAACATCGCCCTACACGCCCGCAGCGCCGACAGCAGGGTCGACTCCCTGACAACTGAGCTCAGTCGCGCCGACGTGGACGCCCGCGACTACGCTGCTGACGCCAGTGATCCCCGCCAGCTTTGCGCGCGGCGCTGTCGAAGGCCATCGATGAGCTCGGCGCCCCGTCAGCCCTGATCTGCAACGCGGCACTACTGCGCCCCGACGGACGGCGATGACGACGGAGGGGCCAACGCTCTTGCCGTCGACGTGCTCGGCGCCAAAATTGCCGCAGAGACTGTGCTCCTCGCTCCGCGACAACCGTGGCAGCCTGCTGTTCACCGGCGCTCTACAGGCTTACGCCACCGCACTACACGCAGTGGCTCCCCGTCGGCGAACGGAATCCGTCTATGCCCGTCGCTACAACGGCCGCTACATTAGGTGCCGCTCCGGGCCAGTCGGCCAATGAGCGTGGTCATGAACCCACTGGCCGTCTTCGTCAAGCGCCCAGACACCGCTCTCGATCGCGAAGTTCCACCACCAAACTTGCTTGGCAACGGACACGATCGGGAACTCTTCCGGCGATGCGGTGGCGTCGGAAATGAGCACGAGGGCGTTGGGGATGGAATGATCGGTGATATCGATAACCCTGGCGATAGTGCTGAAGCTCAGCGTTAACCAGCGTGATCCTGGATACAGAAAAACATCGCCTTCGTTGCGAATGTCGAGTCTCATCAGGCAACCGGAGGTTGTGTTTCTTCTCGATCTCGCTGAGCTGGTTGGACGTGAGGCCCGGGCGCATCCGTCTGATGTTGCCGGCGCCGCGGTCGCTGCAGAGTTGCGCGAACCGCTGCAGCTCTTGCCCGACCTCAGCGGCAGTCACGAGTTAGCTCCCATTGCACAAAGTCAAAGTAGGCACTCCAACTGCGGACGGGGGGAGAGGAATCGCAAGGAAGCCCCGCTCTCCTACTGGCTTGGACGAAACGTGACACGTCGACAAAAAGGAACCGTAGCGGCTGCCCTGTAGTTGATTCTGTGCTCCATTTATGAGCTTGAGACTGGGGAGAGTCAGGGCGGTTGCCCCTCCTCGGACTGTAGCTCTGAACGGGTATTCATCACAATTGAGCCCTGCAACTGGGGCTGGGCATTGAGCTGAACCGTAGTACCAGGCTTCGTTGGAGGGGTTCTCGGCGCTAGGGCGGTAGTCAAGCTTGACCCACCCTGGCGATTGGGTCGGCGCTGCCAGGTCGTGGTCGGTTGCTTCGGGGACGTCGGAACGCCCAGACGCGAAGATGGGCTGCTCCTTGCATGCCTTGCAAGGGTTTCCGTAGACGCCCGCCGCGGCGACGAGCCAGAAGCACTGGGAGAGCACTGTCTGAGCAACCGAATCCGCAATCCCGTTCTCAGCAGCGAACTGCGGGGCTGATTACGGGAGCCGCCAAAGACCGGGCAGAGCTGCCGGGGGAGCCGGCGACGCTGGGGACGGTCGCCGGTTGCGGCGAGGATAGGCCCACGTTGCCGACCACTCGCCCGTTAAAAGTGCCGGTGGTCGTGTACGTAAAGCGATTGGGACAACCACCACGTTCGGCTAGCGCGAGGGGCACTTCCCTGTGGTTGATCGTGACGAACGGTTCAATGTTGCGCGCAAGGGTTGCGTCGATGAGGCGGTCGTCGAAGTCGAGCCCGGCAGGGTTGCGCCGCGTCCCGTCTGGGAAAACTCGCGTCCATGACAGCGACATCCGGTACGCGTCGACCCGGTGGTTTCGCGAGCGCAAAGCAGGTCCGCACAACGTTAGGTTAGGCTTACTTGGCCCGATTCTGCGTTTCCCGCCCGTGTTGAAAGTCGCCCGCTATGCCCTCGCTAGTCTCTGTTCCCAGCCTGTCCCTTCTCGGCGGTCGGTCGGACGCTCCCGCCCTCGTGGGCAACGGCGTCAGAATCAGCTATGCCGAGCTACTTCTGCTCATCCGGGCGCGTCGGACGCAGCTTGGCGAGACCCGTCGCCTGGTGATGATCGCGGCGGCTAATGGGCTGGAGCCGATTGTGACCTACCTCGCCGCACTCGAGGGCGGGCACCCCGTGTTCCTCGTTCCCGGCGCCTCAGATGAGGCGAGCCTGATCCACAGAGCCGCCCTCACCGAGCGTTTCCGGCCCGATGTCATTGCCGGCCACGGCCCAGAAGGGTGGACACTCGAGGAGCGCCACCCCGGCAGCGCACACAAATTCCATCCGGAGTTGGCCCTACTCGCCAGCACGTCGGGGTCGACAGGATCCCCCAAGCTCGTGCGCCTCTCGTACGACAACCTGCGAAGCAACGCCGCATCCATTGGCGAGTACCTGCGCCTCGGACCTGATGATCGCGCGGCTACGACCCTGCCGCTGCAGTATTGCTACGGGCTCTCGGTCGTTAACAGCCATCTGTTCGCCGGTGCAAGCATCCTTCTCACCGAGCGATCGGTGACGGACGAGGAGTTCTGGGACGAGGCATCCGCCCATGGAATCACCTCATTTGCGGGCGTGCCCTATACCTTCGAGATGCTGGAGGCCGGCGACTTCGCCGAGCGTTCGGTGCCGAGCCTGCGGTACCTGACCCAGGCGGGCGGTCGGCTCGCTCCGGAAGTCATCCGACGGTTCGCCCGTATTGGCGACGAACGGGGCTTTCAACTCTTCGTGATGTACGGCCAGACTGAAGCCACGGCTCGGATGGCCTACCTGCCGCCCGATCTGCTCCAGGACTCTGCCGGTGCCATCGGTCGACCAATTCCCGGCGGCCGGTTCCGCATCGACGCCCACGATGGCACGGAGGCTTCGGCCGGCAGTCAGGGTGAGCTCGTCTATGAGGGGCCGAACGTCATGCTCGGCTACGCCGAGACACCGGCGGATTTCGAACTCGGTCGCACCGTGCACGAACTGCGGACGGGGGACCTCGCGCGCCGGCGCGCCGACGGCCTGTATGAGATTGTCGGCCGGATGAACCGTTTCGTCAAAATCTTCGGATTGCGAATCGACCTCGACCGAGTTGAACGGCTCCTCCTCGACGAAGGGATCGAGGTGCGCGTGGCCAGCTCCGATGAACGGCTGCTTCTCTTCGCCACCTCGGATCGCGCAGCCCAACGCGCCCACGAGCGCGCCGCCGCCCTCGTCGGAATTCCCATGCGGGTCATCGGCGCGTATGCGATAGCCCAGTTCCCTCGCACCTCGAGCGGAAAGCCCGACACGGCGGCTCTCGTGCGGTTCGCGGCACTCCAGGATCGCGTCGAATCGACCTCTGACTCGGTGTGCCACGTGAGCAAGGCACACGGGGGCGGCGTCGCACCCGACATGATTCGCGATTTACTCTCGACGCTGCTGTCCCGACCTGAAGTGAGCCTAGACGACTCCTTTGCCGGGCTCGGCGGCGATTCGCTCAGCTACATCGAAGTGTCGCTTCGGCTCGAGGCGATGCTCGGGGAGCTGCCCAGGGACTGGCCGACCCGCTCAGTTCGGGAGTTGGCGGCGTTCGCCACAGAGGTGCGCGAGAACGCCGACAGAGCGCGAGCGGAAGCAGGCCCCGGTGCGCCGGGCGCTTCCGTCGATGCAGGCCGCCGCCCTCGCTTCGCACATCTGGTGCGCCTCGAGACTCCGGCCGTGCTGCGGGCGGTCGCCATCGTGCTCATTGTCGGCACGCACGCCGACTTGTTCGGCCTGAAAGGTGGCGCCCACCTGCTGCTCGCCGTCGCCGGATACAACCTTGCCCGCTTTCAACTCGCATCGGTGCCGGGGCGGCCCAGATTCCGTGGCCTCGGTCGCAGCGCTGCCGAACTCGCGGTGCCCGCGGTGCTCTGGATCGGTGCTGTCGCCCTCCTGAGCGGCCAGTACAGCCTCACCACTGTCCTGCTAGTGAACAACCTCGTGCCGGGCGACGGGCGGTGGAATGAACAGTGGCAGTTCTGGTTTCTCGAAGCGCTTCTGTGGACCCTCGTCGGTCTTGCCGTCCTGTTCGCCATCCGGCCGGTGGACCGGTTGGAGCGGCGGTGGCCGTTCGGCTTCGCCCTCGTCGCATTCTCCGTCGCCCTCGTGGCGCGTTTCGTTTTCGCCGGGCCGCATGCCGAGTATGTCGAGCGCTACAGCGGACCCGTGGTCGTGTGGCTCATCGCGCTCGGTTGGCTTGTCGCGCGAGCCGACAGCACGTCGAGGCGAGTCCTCGTTTCGATGGTCATCGGGGTGAGTTCGTTCGGGTTCTTCGACGATCCGCTGCGCGAAGCCATCCTCGCCGGCGGCGCACTGGTGCTGGTCTGGGTACCGGCTATTCGCGTGCCACGACTACTGGTGCCCGCTGTCGTCGCGCTGGCTGGAGCGTCGATGTTCATCTACCTCACCCACTGGCAGGTGTACCCGCCGTTCGAGCAGGATGCGCCGTGGCTCGGGACTGTGCTCTCGCTCATGGTCGGTGTCATCGCCTGGCGTGGGTACACGCTGGTGAGCGGTCGGGTCAGAGGAGCGATTTGGTCGACGCGTGTTACCTCGACGGCGCGACAGAAGTGACCGGTGCAGGTCTAGGCGTGCTCAGGGCTGACTTCTGGCCCGGCGCGCCAGGCTGAGGGTAGAGCACCACCCCGCCATCGACAGAAACCTGCACGGAGCGTCCGGCCGTGAACTGCGCCGCCGCGTGCAACGGCACCCGGTGCGTCGCCTCCGCCGGGAACTCGCCGCCGTCGAACGCCAGCGTGAGTTCGGCGCCTGCACCGGTTGACCGGACGTTGATGACAGTCGCGTTGCCGCCATCCGCAGCCGGCGCCAGACGCAGCTGCTCGGGCCGAACCATCGCGAACAGGGTGGCGGCCGCGCCGCTGCGGTCGTGCCGCACTGGAAGGCGTCCCAAGGCGCAGTCCACCGCGTCGGCGCCCGCCGGGCGCGCCGGCACGAGCACCACGTCACCCAGGAACTCGGCGACACGGGCATCGATCGGAGAGTCGAAGACGGTCGCCGGCGTACCGGCCTGCACCAGTCGGCCGCCCGCGAGCACACCGACTTGCTGCCCGAATGAGAGCGCTTCGTCTCTGTCGTGGGTCACCAGAATGGCCGTCACGTCGCTGAGCTCGAGCATATCGACGACCGCTTGCCGGGTCTGGGCGCGGAGACCCGTGTCGAGGGCGCTGAACGGCTCATCAAGCAGGATGACCTTGGGTCGCTGCGCGAGGGCGCGAACGAGAGCGACCCGCTGCTGCTGTCCGCCCGAAAGCTCGTGCGGCATCCTGGCGGCCAGCCTGGCGTCGAGAGAGGCGAATTCCATCAGTTCGCGCACACGCGCGTGATTCCTGGCCGCCCTGGGCAGTCCGAACGCGATGTTGCGGGCGACGGACAGATGCGGGAACAGTGCGCCGTCCTGTGCGACGTAGCCGATGCCGCGCAGGTGCGCAGGCAGACTCGATCGCGGGCCGGCTATCTCCCGGCCGTCGTGGGTGATGGTGCCGGTATCAGGTCGTTCGAAGCCGGCGATGAGTCGCAACAGGGTGCTCTTGCCGCTGCCCGACGCCCCGACCAGGGCGATTCGGGTGCCGTCCGGCACCTCGAGGGTGACGTCGCGGAGCACCTCCGTCGCGCCGAACGACTTCGAGATGCCAGAGAGGTGCAGGGTCATCGGAGGCTCCGTCCGGTTGCGTGGGCGAACATGAGGGCGACGGCCGGGCACGAGAGCAGCACCAGCACCACGGCGTAGGGGGCAGCGGTCGGATAGTCGAGTGAGGAAGCCGCGGACCAGAAGCTGGTCGCGACCGTGCGGGTGCCGGTCGGCGCGAGCAGCAGTGTCGCGGTGAGTTCGTTCGCCGCACCGAGCGCGACAAGGGCGCCGCCTGCGCACGCCGCCGGCACGAGTAGCGGCACCGTGACCCGCAGGCGCGCGACGAAAGGTGGGACGCCGAGCGATCGAGCGGCCTCTTCCAACGACTCGGGCACCTGCGACAGGCCGGCTCGCAGCGGAACGAGCGCACGAGGCAGGAGGATCACGACGTACGCGGCGATGACCGTGAACGCAGTTTGGTAAAGAGTGGGGGCGATGGCGAGGGTCGTCGCAACGAGGGCGAGCGCGACGATGATCGCGGGAAGGCTGCTGGCGAGGTAGGCGGCTCCTTCGAGGACGCGCGAGAGCCGGTCTGGGTAGCGCACCGCCAACCAGGCGAAGGGGAGTGCGACGGCGATCGCGCAGGCGGCTCCCGCAAGCGACAGGACGAGGGTCTGGACCGTCGCCGATGCGAGGTGCCCGAGGTCGGCCGTGTCAGCGCGGAACAACCAGCGCACCACGCTTGTCAACGGCACGAGGGTCGAGGCCGTGACGAGGCAGACCAGCCCGGCGACCGCCAGCGGGGCGAGGCGTCCCAGCGGTACTCGGGCCGGCGGATGCGGCGAACCGCCGCCTACCCTGGCGTAGCGTGCACGGCCGCGGGCGAGGGACTCAGCGACAAGCAGGACCAAACACAGCAGCACGAGCACCAGCCCGAGTGCGGCCGCGTTCGGCCCGGCGAAGGTTGTCTGATATGCGACAACGATGGCGGTGGTGAAGGTGTCGAAGCGCAGGAAGGCAAAGGCGCCGTACTCCGCCAGGAGGTGCAGCGCGACCACCAGGGCGCCACCCAGGACCGCCACGCGCAGCTGCGGTAACACGACCCGGAAGAACACCGTCCACGAGCCCATACCGAGCGAACGCGCGGATTCCTCGAGTGCGGGGTCGAGGCCCCGGATCGCCGCCAGCGCGGGCAGGTACACGAGGGGGAAATACGCGGTGACCGCGACGAGCACACCGCCCCACAGCCCGCTGATCGAGGGCACAACGCTCGCCCACCCGTAACTGGCGACGAAGGCGGGAATCGCCAGCGGCGCAGCCAGTGCCACCGCGAAGACACGGCGCCCCGGCAGGGCTGTGCGCTCAACCAGCCAGGCGCCGCTGACCCCGAGTACAACCGATGCCGGAACGCCGATCACGACGAGGAGCACAGTGTTGACGAGCAGCTCGCCGACCTTCGGGCGGAACACCAGCGTCGAAAGCTCGTCCCAGCCCATGGCAACCGAGGCCTGGACGACGTAGCCGATGGGCACGAGCGCGCCGAGGGCAAGAACGGCGACGAGCGTGATGAGACCGCCGGAGGCGCGACGCGCTGGCGTGGCGACTAACGGCGGCCGGGTTAGGTGCGTAGTCAGAGTAGACCGGCTTCCGTCATGAGCTCGATAACCTTCGGGCCGTTCAAGGCTGAAGGGTCGATCACCGGGGCCGCCAAGCCGTCAAGCGGTGGAAGTTCGGACTTCGCCTGAACGTTCGAGGCTACCGGGTACTCGAAGCTGTACCCCTCGCCGAGGATCTCTTGGCCCTGCTCTCCGGCAATGAAGGCAAGAAACTGCTGGGCCTCGTCGGCGTGCGGGGCGTTCTTGAGCACGCCGCCACCGGACACGCTTACGAAGGCGCCCGGGTCCTGGTTGCCGAAATAGTGCAACTGGGTGTTGCCGCTGTCTTCCGCCGCGGCATCCTGATCGCGGTACCAGTAGTAGTGGTAGATGACGCCGACGGGCACTTCACCGGCACTGACAGCCTTCATGGTCACGATGTTGTTGCGGTACTCGGTGGCGTTCGTTGCCAGACCCTCGAGCCACTCCAGCGCGGCGTCTTCGCCCTGCGTCTCGACCACAGCTGAGACGATGGCCTGGAAGTCCGCCTTCGCCGGGGCCGCACCCCAGCGGCCTTTCCACTCAGGGTCGGCTAGATCCAGGAGCGAGGTGGGCAACTCTGCCTCGGAAATAAGGTCAGGGTTGTAGACGAGCACAGTCGAGCGGGCGGCAATGCCGGTCCAGTCGCCCGATGAAGGTCGGTACTGCTCCGGCACGAGCGCGAGAGTGGCCTCATCGACCGGGGCGAGCAGGCCTGCCTTCTCGACGAGCGACATCGCCGGTGAGTTCTCGGTGAGGAAAACGTCGGCTTGAGAGGCGGCGCCCTCTTGCACCAGTTGGTTGCCCAATTCGCTGTCATCGCCATTGCGGAGGACCACTTCGATGCCGGATTCCTCTGTGAAGGCGTCGGCCCACTCTGTGGTGAGCTCCTCGTGCTGGGCGTTGTACACGACGAGCGCGCCGTCGGAAGTGCCACCATCCTGGCTGTCGCTCGAATCATCGCCCGGGCCGCTCGCTGAGCAGCCCGCAACGAGCAGTGCGGCGATGGCAACGGGGGCAAGGCGCGCGAGACGCAGGGGAAAGAGCATTGGGGACCTTTCAGTCCATGGGGCAGGTAAGGCAATCCTAAGCCACCAGTGCGCGCATCGTGCTGCCTCGCCGATCGCTGTGACGATAATCGGTATGCCGTGGTTCACCAACCCTAGAACGATGGCTGCTGCGGGCACGTACCGTTCGACGCATTCGTCCGCGCCTCCACCAGGTGTTGGCGGCCTCTCGTCCCAAGTGATCGAAGATGACGTAGTGGTGCACGGTGCGCCCGGAAACACTGACGTGACGAAAGCTCACTGATCACTAGCGCGCTGGGAGGGCGAAATATAGTATTTGGCCATGGCAGCTGCTTCAGTGCCTGCCGGTTTGGACGGGAAAGCGTCGGACACCATGTTGGCGCTTGGCCGTTTTTTCACGCGGTGGGACCAGACAGATGATGGACGCGCGGTGTTCCGTGAGGGCGGGCGCAAGGGTGATGTGTTCTACCGTGACCGGTGGAGTCATGACAAGGTGGTGCGTTCCACCCACGGGGTCAACTGCACTGGATCGTGTTCGTGGAAGGTATATGTTCGCGATGGCATCATCACCTGGGAGTCGCAACAGACCGATTACCCTTCGGTCGGCCCCGACAGTCCGGAGTACGAGCCGCGCGGGTGTCCTCGGGGTGCCGCATTCAGTTGGTACACCTATTCGCCAACACGGGTGCGGTATCCGTACGGCCGAGGTGTGCTCGTCGAGATGTACCGGGAGGCCAAGGCGAGGCTGAAAGATCCCGTGCTCGCTTGGGCAGACGTTGTAGATGACCCTGAACGGCGCGGTCGCTACCAGAAGGCGCGAGGGAAAGGCGGGCTCGTTCGCATTCCGTGGCAGGAGGCGGTTGAGATCGCCGCTGCCGCCCACGTTCACACGATCAAGAAGTACGGTCCGGACCGGTGCGCCGGCTTTTCCCCGATTCCGGCCATGTCGATGGTGTCTCACGCGGCGGGAAACCGGTTCATTCAGCTCATCGGTGGGGTAATGACATCGTTTTACGACTGGTACGCCGACCTCCCCGTGGCCTCTCCGCAGGTGTTCGGCGACCAAACCGATGTGCCTGAATCGGGGGACTGGTGGGACTCCACCTACCTGATGATGTGGGGATCGAACGTTCCAGTGACACGTACGCCCGACGCGCACTTCATGGCAGAGGTGCGGTATCGGGGCACGAAGGTGGTCGCGATCAGTCCGGACTATGCCGACAACACGAAGTTCGCCGACGAGTGGCTGCCCGCCCAGGCCGGCACAGACGCTGCGCTCGCGATGGCAATGGGCCACGTGATGCTCAAGGAGTTCTTTGTGGACCGCGAGGTTCCGTACTTCAGCGGATACGTACGCCGTTACACCGATCTGCCTTTCCTCGTCCGCATCGAGGAGCACGCTGACGGTGGCCTCGTGCCGACTAAATTCCTGATGGCGACGGACCTACCCGACCAGGCGAACACTCCTGATGCCGCCTTCAAGACGGTTTTGATCGACTCGGCCACCGGCGCTCCAGTGGTGCCCAACGGGTCCATCGGTTACCGGTATGGGGAGGCGGGTAAGGGCAAGTGGAACCTTGACCTGGAGGGTGTCGACCCGGTCATGAGCCTTCTCGACGAGGCCGACGGCGGCGCATCCGCCCGAACCGCCGAAATTCGGATGCCCTGCTTCGAGGCGCCCTCCGGCGAGGGCTCGGTGGTGACCCGGGGTGTGCCGGTCCGGCGGGTGGCCGGTCACCTGGTCACCACAGTGTTCGACCTGATGCTCGCCCAGTACGGGGTTGGCCGTCCGGGGCTGCCGGGAGACTGGGCCACCGACTACGACGATGCGTCGACCCCGTATACGCCGGCCTGGCAAGAGGAGATCACGAGTGTGCCGGCTGCCGCCTGCATCCGGGTCGCGCGCGAATTTGCCCGCAACGCCGAGGAATCGAAGGGGCGATCCATGATCATCATGGGCGCTGGCATCTGTCAGTGGTTCCACGGTGACGCCACCTACCGCGCGGTGCTCTCGCTGGTGATGCTCACCGGGTGCATGGGGCGTAACGGCGGCGGTTGGGCGCACTACGTCGGTCAGGAAAAGACCCGTCCGATCACCGGGTGGATTTCCCTCGCGAACGGTTTGGACTGGAGCCGACCGCCCCGGACCATGATCGGGACCGGGTATTGGTACATGCACACCGATCAGTGGCGCTCTGATGGGTACTCGGCCGACTCCCTCAAGTCCCCCCTCGCCGAAGGACATTTTGATGGAATGCACACCGCGGACACCCTCGCTCAGTCGAACCGGCTCGGTTGGATGCCGTTTTACCCGCAGTTCGACCGCAACCCGCTTGATCTCGCCGATGAGGCCCAAGCGGCGGTGGATGCGGGGGAGGCACCAGATACCCCGACCTGGATCGCCAACGCCCTTAAGAACCGGCGGTTGAACCCGGCCATCGACGATGTCGACGCTCCCGAGAATTGGCCGCGCACCCTGGTGCTCTGGCGTTCGAACCTGTTCGGCTCGTCGGCCAAGGGCAACGAGTACTTTCTGCGCAACCTCCTCGGCACCCATAACAACGTGATGGGCACCGACCACGTGAACGCCGCCCGACCCCGGGACGTGAAATGGCACGACGAGGCACCGGAAGGAAAACTCGACCTCCTTGTCTCCGCAGATTTCCGGATGACGTCGACAACGCTGTTGTCGGACATCGTATTTCCCGCTGCCACCTGGTACGAAAAGCACGACCTCTCCTCCACCGATATGCACCCCTTCGTGCACGCCTTCAGCCCCGCCATCGACCCGCCGTGGGAGGCGAAAACCGACTTTGACACGTTCCGTCTGCTCGCGGAGGAGTTTTCCCGCCAGGCTAAGACGCATCTCGGCACCCGGCGGGACCTGGTCAGTGTGCCGCTGCAACACGATACGCCGGGGGAGATCGCCCAGCCCGGTGGAGTGGTCCGCGACTGGCGGGACACGGATATCCCGGCGGTACCCGGTCAGAACATGCCGGTTTTCTCGATCGTTGAGCGCGACTACACCGCGATCGCGGAGAAGCTCGCCACGGTCGGACCGCTCGCGGAGGAACGCGGCTTCACCGTCAAGAACATCACCTACCGGATGGAGCACGAAATTGAGCGGCTCGCACAGAGCAACGGGTTGATGCTCGGCGGGGCGGGCAACGGTCGCCCGGCCATCGATACCGATGCGAAATTCGCCCAAGCCATCCTGAGCTTCTCCGGAACGACCAATGGCGAACTTGCCGTGCAAGGCTTCCGCGAACTGGAAGAACAGACCGGCATGAAGCTCGCCGACCTCGCCGAAGGCTCCGAAGAGAAGCGGGTGACCTTCGCGCAAACCCAAGCGGGGCCCGTTCCGGTAATCACATCCCCGGAGTGGTCCGGGTCCGAGACGGGTGGGCGCCGGTATTCCCCGTTCACCATCAACGTCGAGCGGCTGAAGCCCTGGCACACCCTCACCGGTCGGATGCACTTCTTCCTCGACCACGACTGGATGCGCGACCTGGGCGAGGCCCTGCCAATCTACCGACCACCGCTGGATATGCAGCGGCTGTTCGGCGAACCGCGGTTTGGCCCGAACGGAACTTCCGAGATCACGGTGCGTTACCTAACCCCGCACTCGAAGTGGTCGATCCACTCGGAGTACCAGGACAACCTCTTCATGCTGTCACTGTCCAGAGGAGGTCCGACAGCGTGGATCAGCCCCGCGGATGCTGCGGCGATCTCGGTCTCCGACAACGATTGGATCGAGTGCGTCAACACCAACGGGGTGTATGTGTGCCGAGCCATCGTCAGCCATCGGATGCCCGCGGGTGTCGTTTACGTCTACCACGCCCAAGAGCGCACGATCGATGTGCCGAAGTCCGAGGCGACCGGCCGCCGAGGTGGCATCCACAACTCGGCCACCCGACTGCTCGTCAAACCCACCCACCTTATCGGTGGGTATGCGCAGTTGTCCTACGCGTTCAACTACCTGGGACCCACCGGCAACCAGCGTGACATGGTCACCACAATACGAAAGCGTTCCCAGGAGGTGCGGTACTGATGCGCGTTATGGCTCAAATGGGCATGGTGATGAACCTCGATAAGTGCATCGGCTGCCATACCTGCTCGGTGACCTGCAAACAAGCGTGGACGAACCGCGCCGGCACCGAATACGTCTGGTTCAACAACGTCGAGACCCGGCCGGGACAAGGGTATCCGCGCCGCTACGAAGACCAGGAACGGTGGAAGGGCGGCTGGCAGCTTAACAAGAAGGGCCGACTGGTGCTCACGGGCGGTGGACGGCTGAAAAAGCTGTTCGGACTCTTCGCGAGCCCCGTGCAGCCCGAGTTGAAGGACTACTACGAGCCCTGGACCTATGACTACAAGACCCTGATCGACGCTCCGCTCGGAGACGACTTCCCGGTGGCCCGACCAAAATCGTTGATCACCGGTCGGGACACCAAAATTAGCTGGTCGGCCAACTGGGACGACGACCTCGGCGGCGCCCCGGAGATGGGGCACCTCGACCCCATCGTCGAAAAGGTGCGGCGGGAGTCGGAAGACAAGATCAAGTTCGCCTTTGAACAGACCTTCATGTTCTACCTTCCGCGGATCTGTGAGCACTGCCTCAACCCCTCCTGCATGGCGTCGTGCCCTTCCGGTGCCATCTATAAGCGCGTCGAAGACGGCATCGTTCTCGTCGACCAGGACAAGTGCCGAGGCTGGCGCCAGTGCATCACCGGCTGCCCCTACAAGAAGATCTACTTCAACCACAAGACCGGTAAGGCCGAGAAGTGCACCTTCTGCTATCCGCGGGTGGAAGTCGGTCTTCCCACCGTGTGCTCCGAAACCTGTGTCGGCCGCCTCCGCTACCTCGGTCTGTTCCTCTATGACGCCGACCGGGTCACCGACGCCGCCGCGGTGACGGACGTGACTGACCTGTACGAATCGCAGATGGACGTACTCCTAGACCCCAACGACCCCGAGGTGGCCGCAGCCGCCCTCGACCAGGGCATCCCCGCCGACTGGCTCGACGCAGCGAAGAAGTCGCCGGTATATGCGCTCGCCAAGGTGTACAAAGTGGCGCTGCCGCTGCACCCGGAGTATCGCACCATGCCGATGGTCTGGTACGTGCCGCCGCTGTCTCCCATCGTTGACCTGCTGAGCGAGCAGGGCCACGACGCCGAAGACAGCGGCAATCTCTTCGGCGCCATCGACGCACTCCGCATCCCCGTCGAGTATCTCGCTGAGCTGTTCACCGCCGGCGACACCGACAAGATCACCGAGGTGTTGCGCAAGCTTGCGGCGATGCGTGCCTACATGCGGGCGATCACGATGGAACAGGAACCCGACCCGTCGATTCCGGAAGCCGTGGGGATGTCGCCGGGCTCCATGTACGAGATGTACAGGCTGATGGCGATCGCGAAGTATGACGAGCGTTACGTCATTCCCAAGGCACACGTCGAGCAGGCACACGACCTGGAGGAGATGGGGTGCTCGGTCGATTTTGAGGGTGGTCCGGGCATGTATGAAGACTCGCCGTTCGGTGAGGCGAGCGGCAGGCCAACACCCGTGGCCGTGGAAAACTTCTACGCGCTGAAAGACCGGCAGACGTCCGATACTCCCGCCGGCGAGCAGGCCCTCCGAGGCCGCGTCAATCTACTGAACTGGGACGGCAACGGTAGCCCGACCGGTCTCTTTCCCGAGAAACGCGACCGACCAAGCGCTGCGGCCCCGTCGCCGGGCGATCTGCGCCCGCCCACGGAAAAGGGCGGCTCGCTATGAGGCGCGATCGAGCCGCCGCCGCGCACAGCCTGGCGCAGCGCGTGTTCTATCAGGCCGCGTCCTGGTGTCTGTCGTACCCGGATGCCAAACTCCTGGAACGGTGCGCGTTGATGCGGTCCGCGCTGGCCGAACACGGCCCGGCTGCACCGGATCTCACAGCGTTCATCGGGTACCTCGAGAACACCGCGTTGGGGACCCTGGAGCGTTCCTACGTGGAGACGTTCGACCTGAGCAAGCACCATCCGCTCTATCTCTCGTATTGGACCGACGGCGACACCCGTCGCCGGGGTGACGTGTTGGCTGAGTTCAAGCAGGTGTACCGGGGCAGTGACTACCTGACCAACACCCACGGTGAGCTGCCCGACTTCTTACCGCTGGTTCTCGAGTTCGCCGCGTTGGCCGGCCCGATGGCGGGTCGCGATCTGCTCATCCGATACCGGCCCAGTGTCGAAATGCTCCGACTCGCGCTCACCGAGCACAAGTCACCGTACGCCACCGTGGTGGAGGGCATTTGTGCCACCCTTCCCGGCCCATCACCCGCCGATCGACAGGCCGTCCAAACCATGGCGGGCGTCGGCCCACCGGCCGAAAGTGTCGGCCTCGAACCCTACGACCCCCGTCTGCTTCCCCTGAACGGCGGCTCATGATGTGGGACGTGCTGCTCTGGGGCATTCTCCCCTACGTGATGGTGGCGATCCTGATCGGTGGGACCATCTGGCGCTACCGCTATGACCAATTCGGTTGGACCACCCGTTCATCCCAACTCTACGAATCCCGCCTCCTGCGGATCGGATCCCCGATATTTCACTTCGGGCTCCTAGCCGTCATCGCCGGGCATTTCTTCGGCCTGGTGGTCCCCATGTCCTGGACACTCTTTTTCGGGATGAGCCAGGATTTCTATCATCTCAACGCCCTGCTGGTCGGGGGAGTCGCTGGGGTATGCACTCTCGGCGGGATCGTGATCCTGATCTATCGACGACGCAAGACGGGGCCGGTTTTCATGGCCACGACCACCAATGACAAGATCATGTACGTCGTGTTGACAGCTGCGATCGTCCTGGGCCTCTGGACCACTCTCGCCAGCGTCTTCAGCGGTGAGCACGGCCACAACTACAGGGAAACGGTGTCGCCCTGGTTCCGATCCCTGTTCATCCTGCAACCCGATGTCACGGCTATGGCTGCCGCTCCGTTCTCCTTCCACATCCACACCCTCGTCGGCATGTTGTTGTTCACAATCTGGCCCTTTACCCGACTGGTGCACGCTTTCACCGCGCCTCTGCACTACTTGTTCAGGCCCTACATCGTCTACCGGTCCAGGGATCGAGAAGCCGGGCAGGTACGGCCGGCGCGGCGCGGGTGGGCGCCCATCGGCACCAAGGATCGCACTCCCGATAAGCGCTGATCGGAGCAGCGGCGATGGACACACCGATGGGCTCGAGAACCTCTGCACGGCAGAGGGCACACCACAGTAGAGGGACCAACCTCGCCCTCGCGACGCTCGCATCCGTCGTGTGCTTTTGGGCATGGACCAGCGTGTCGCCGCTGGGCATTCGCTACACCGAATCAATGGGCCTCTCCCCGGCCCAGACATCAGTGCTCGTCGCGATGCCTGTGCTTGTCGGATCGATCGGCCGGATCCCGGTGGGCGTGCTCACTGACAGATTCGGCGGACGCATCCTATTCGCACTGGTGCTACTAGCATCCGTCCCTGCTCTGGTGCTCGTCGCGATTGCAGGAACCCTCAACACCTACGTCTTCCTGGTGGCCGCCGCGCTGTTGCTCGGCGTGGCCGGAACCGTTTTTGCCGTGGGAATCCCGTTCGTGAGTCACTGGTACCCGCCGAGCCGACGTGGCTTCGCCACCGGCGTGTTCGGGGCAGGGATGGGCGGTACCGCGTTGTCGGCATTCTTCACGCCTCGCCTGGTGGAACGGTTCGGATACGTTCCCACTCACCTCATCCTCGCGGTGCTCCTCATCGTTGTTGCCGTCATCGTGTGGCTCTTCATGGCCGAGTCCCCAGGATTCACGGCCAGCACTGATCCCTTCCTGCCCAAGCTCGCTGCTGCTGCTCGGCTCAGCGTGACCTGGCAGATGAGCTTTCTCTATGCGCTGGTTTTCGGCGGATTCGTCGCCTTTTCCACCTACCTGCCCACCTACCTGCGCCAGATCTACGACTTCGACCTCACTGCCGCCGGAACCCGGACGGCGGGGTTTGCGGTTGCCGCCGTTATCCTCCGCCCCGTCGGAGGGATCCTTGCCGACCGCGTCGGGCCGAAACCGGTGGTGATGGGCTCGATCGCAGCCGTTTCAGTTCTCGCCTGGGTGGTGAATCTCCGCCCCGACGGTGAGATCCCTGCCGGCCTGACTTTCGTCGCAATGGCCTCGGCTCTCGGCCTCGGCGCCGGAGGAGTTTTCGCCTGGATCGGACGAAACGCACCGCCCGCCAGGGTGGGTGCGGTCAGCGGCATCGTCAGCGCGGCCGGCGGGCTGGGAGGATACTTTCCGCCGCTGGTGATGGGGGCCACCTACAACGCTGCGGAAAACAGCTACGCCATCGGACTACTCCTCCTAGCCGGTACTGCTCTGGTCGCCCTGGTCTTCACGATGCTTTCTGTGAAAGACAAGACGCCTGTCACCACGAATCAGTGATGCCTGCGTCGACATGAACGAGACGACGCCCGTCTCAGCCACAATCGGACGGTCGCGGCGCATGGATAGAGATGGGGGAGGCGCGCGTGCCGTGGGATCTAGGGACTAACCACGATCGTGCCGATGACGGGAAGCGATCTGTGCCAAATTCTTGTTTTTCAAGTTTGGGTGAACTCGGAGGAGACTTTCTCAAGGCTCCGACCGATCAGGCTGAGGAGACTCTGGCGCAGCAGTTAGCGCACATCGCGTTCTCCGGCAAACTCGAATCGGCAGACCAGATCGAATTGACGGTCGTAGGCCATCCAGGTGGTGGGTTCAGTTTTGATAGCACCCGGGTGCATGCGCGAGCAAACGAACTCCTTTGGCGTGGTCCCGTTATAGGCGTCGAAGATTCTGACGACGAGTCCGTTAGCACGACTAGCACTTACTCGGCTCGAGCCACGGACGCAGACGGCTAACGCGCTTCCTGCGAAGGGCGTCGCGGGCGGCGCTGCGCGCGCCGGCCGCCGCAGTTCCTCCGCGGTCCATAGAACAGGAGTCCATCGGCCGAGCGTCGGCTAATGGCTAGAGCCAGGCGGCCAGTTCGTCGGCGAGGGTGGGACGCGATCGGGCGAGTAATCCGCGCATTGTCGACTCTGGAACGACGAGTTCGATCGCGATATCTGCGTAGCTGCAGCCGGCGAACTCACGCATGAGCCAGGCCCGTTCTTGATCCAGGGGGAAGCTAGCCAACGCTAGACAGTGCGCCGTTTTGAAGTAGAAGCTGCACTACGTCTAAGGGACGACTTTCGACTGTGCCGGGGTGTCGAAGGACAGCGTTCCCGGATTCCGTAGGGTCGTCCGCAGGCGGACAGGGGACACGGCACATCACGTACGCCTGTCCTTGGTCAGTCCAGCGACATAGACTGATTGTTCGTTCGAGAGGGAGAGCCATGAAAATCAACGACGACGCTGATGGTGAATACACCGATTCCGAGGCAGCGGCCGGCACGCCGGAAATTGACGCCGACGAGACGCAGGCAGAGGGCGAGTACACCGATAGCGATACTCCTAACGAGAACCCACCGGCAACGGACACCACCTCACTCTGACCTCAGGTCGCGCTTTGCCGAGGGCAGCGCGTGTAGGTTAGCTCTCCGGCAGTCCCAGAACCGGTCGGCGGTGTGACCAGAAACGAACCAGATAGCTCGCTGTGTGACCAGAATGAGCCCGTATTCGTCCGTGCCAGCGCGTACACTAGACCCATGAAAACCGCGGAAATCCGCGGGATTCCGGCCCAGTTGTGGGTGGACGAAGAGCTCGAGACGGCTATCGTTTGTTCTTGGTTCGAGTCCAGGTACCCCAGCAGTAGCAACCCCCGGTCAAGCGGGGGTTTTGTTGTTAACATAATCACATTCTCGGCAGAGTATCTGGCCACAGTGCTGTTGTAGACAACAAATTCATTTAGAACGAGCGCACGCGAAAGCCCTGTTGAGAGACGTTTAGGGCCGATCCGTGGTGTCGAAATTCGCGTGGCTTGCCGTCATGCACGGATTGAGCACAGGTAGGTATCCCTGCATCCTCTAAGTCGGCGACGGGGGAGCGGCGAGCAAGCACCGGGCCGTCGTCCTCCGTGCGAGTGAGAGCTGGGCCGAGCAGATCGGACAGCTGCTAGAAGGACTCGACAGAATGGGGAACGCCGCCTGCGAAATATAGTCTGTCGACAAGCCAGCCCTTGAGCGTCTCGTAGCCTACGGATGCGAGATGGTGAGATGAATTTTGACAGTCGGATTAGTCGCACTGCTGCGGCCGAGCCGAGAGGTATCTCGTAACGTGGGGCCCGACGCCCAGCGGGCTGCGCCTTAGTCGAAGACGCGCCATTCGCGCACGAACTCATCGACGGTCTTGGTTTCGAGGTCGCGGCGCACGGTCTCCAACAAGAAGTGGGGTTCGCCGATGTCAGCGGCAGTGCGTAGAACCTCGGCTCCGCTCGCGCGCCGGCGGATGACTAGGTCGGCGTCGATCTCGACGTCACCCGATGCTGCGCGGATCAGTGCCCATGCCCGACGAAGCAGGCGTCGAGTGCGCGTGCCTGATGGCTCCTCGAGGTCTGCGATCAGGTAGTTTGACGCGCGATCCATGCCCTTATCTTGTCGTATCGCCAAGCGCCGGCGCACGTCCCCGGGCCGTTAGAAAAGACATTCCTATAGATAAGCCGGCGGGTACCTCGTGCCCCACTGCGGATCATTGAACGCACCGGCGAATGCCGGCAGGGGCGACCGGCTACAGCACGTCCTCGCCCGCAGCGAAGGTGTGATCGGGGTCTTCGAACTGCATGTCGTGGCGCACGTCAGGGAGACGTCTACACGTTTCCTGTGGCTCGTATTCATCGGTATTTGGTTTCTAGGCCACTGGTCCAGATCGCCTGCCGCCTGCAGAATTTGAAAGGCCGTGCTTTCGGCCTAGGGCGGCATTCGTGATCTCAATGCTGATTCCGGACCGCTGTATCCACGACCGAGAAATGAACCATGACGACCTTGCACTCGCGCCGCCTGGCACTTTTTGCCCTCTTCGCCCTGCCCGGTCTGGCGATCTCTTCGTGGGTGACTCGGACGCCGGCCATCCGGGATCTGCTGGGCGCGACGACATCGGAGATGGGCTTGATCCTGCTCGGCTTGTCCGCCGGGTCGATGATCGGCATCCTTGCGTCCGGTCCTGCCGTCGCGCGCTGGGGAGCGAGGCCCGTGATGCTCGCGGGCACGATCGGGGTCATCCTGAGCATGCCGACGATCGGCGTCGGGGCAGCTTCATCGTCGGCCACAGCGACGATCATCGGCCTGTTTCTCTTCGGGCTGGGGATGGGGGGCGGGGAGATCGCGATGAACGTCGAGGGCGCCGACATCGAGAAGACCATCGGCCGCCCCGTGCTGCCTGCCCTGCACGGCTTCTTCAGTCTGGGCACTCTCGTCGGTGCCTGTGCGGGCATCGCTTTCACCGCGACCGACGTCCCGGTGTTGTGGCACTTGTCCGCGATCGGGGTCGTCACCGTCGTCGTCATGGGCGCGGCTGCTCCGCGTATCCCGCGCGGAACCGGGCAGGTTCTTCGGGCAGCGGAGCTCACGGCGGCGGCGCCTCGGTTGCCTCTGTGGCGCGACACGCGCCTTCTTCTTATCGCTGCGTTGGTGCTCGCGATGGCGCTCACCGAAGGGACCGCGAGCGACTGGCTCCCCTTAGTCATGGTCGACGGCCACGGTTTCGACGCCACATCGGGGTCTGCCGTGTACACCGGATTCGCCGCCTCCATGACGATCGGCCGCTTCGTCGGTGGGGCGTTCGTCGCCCGTTTTGGCCGTGCACCTGTTCTGCGAGTCGGTGTCCTCAGCGCCGTTGTGGGCATGGCCCTGGTGATCTTCGTCGACAGCCAGGTCGCCGCAGTAGCGGCCGTCGTCCTCTGGGGCCTGGGCGCGTCCTTGGGTTTCCCTTTGGCGTTGTCCGCGGCAGGAGAAGGAGAGGGAGACCCCGCCAGGCGCGTCGCCTTCGCGGCCACGGTCGGATACGTGGCATTGCTCGTCGGGCCGCCCCTCATCGGGTTCGTTGGCGAACACTCCAGTCTCAGGACGGCACTGATCGCCCCGCTCGTCCTAGTGGCGGCCGCTGCATTCATCACCCCTGTCGTCAGGCCTCCCGAGGCTTTGACCGATCGTGCTGGGTCGCCTTTGCCAGTGCGTGCGGCGCTTCGCTGACCCGGAACGGTTGAAGCGGACTGTCACGCCCGGGCGTCGAACCGGCGGCGATAGCTCGACGGCGTGCTGCCGAACGCGGCGGCGAAGTTCTGGCGCAGGGTAACGGGGTTGCCGAATCCGCACGACGCGGCGATCTGATCGACCGAGAGTTCCGACGTCTCGAGAAGCCGTCTGGCTTCATCGAGTCGGCGAGACCTTACCCACGCGGCCGGTGTCGCCCCCGTGGCGTTGCGGAAAGTCCGTACGAAGGTGCGGCGGCTCATGTGCGCCGCGGCCGCGAGGCGGTCAACGCCGAGATCCTCCCCAAGATTTTCCAGGGCCCAGGTCGATGCGACGGCGATGGGGTCGGCTGCGGCTTGATGCGCCAGGGGCCGCTCGATGTACTGCGCCTGCCCGCCCTCCCGATGTGGTGCGACGACCAAGCTTCGCGCGACCCGGTTCGCCGCTTCGGCGCCGAGGCGCGTCCGGACTACATGCAGGCACGCGTCGATACCGGAAGCGGTACCCGCCGACGTCATCACGTCGCCGTGATCGAGATACAGCACGTCCGCGTCTACGGTGACGCCCGGATGTCTCCGGGCCAGGTCGCCGGCGGCGTGCCAGTGCGTCACCGCACTTCGGCCCTCGAGCAGGCCGAGGTCGGCGACGGCGATCGCCCCGAGGCACAGCCCGACGATCGTCGATCCGCGACCGTGGGCACTGAGAAGCGTTGCCCGGAATGCAGGCCGGATCTTCCGGCCGTCGTCGATCCATGAGGGGACGACGACCAAGTCGGCGTCAAGGACAGCGTCAAGACCCATAACCCGGCCCAAGGTGTACCCCTCGGCAGTGCGGATCGAGCCCGCGCGGTCGGAGAACAGAACTGTTTCCCACTGGGCCAGCCCCTGCCGACTCACCTCATCGAAGACCATCTGCGGCACCGAAAGATGAAACATCGGGACACCATCGAATGCGTAGATCGCGATCTTCACAGAAACCCTTTCTCTGGCCTGATGCCATCGTAATACTGCACACGGGCCAGTCGCGGAGACGGCGACAAGACCGGTAGCGTGGAGACGTGCCCCATCCAGTTATTACCCCAACACCCACTTCCGCTGACAGAGTCACCGCCAAGGCCGTGTTCATCGACTTCGATGGGACATTCGCTGATCGAGGAGTCATCCCACCCGCTCACGTAGAAGCCGTTCGTCGAGCGCGGTCCAACGGCCACAAGATATTCCTGTGCACGGGCCGACCGAAATCGATGCTCGCTCGCAACGTGCAGGCCGTCGGATTCGACGGCCTTGTCGCTGCTGCTGGCGGCTATATTGAGGTTGACGAGCAGGTCTGGTCTGACCAGCGGTTTTCGGCTGACCTAGCAGCGAGAACGATCTCCGTCCTCGAGAAATACGACGTCACCTACGTCCTCGAAGCACCCACCGCGATCTTCGGGCCGCCCGGAAGTCGCGAGCGGATACACGGGATTCTCTTTGGAGCCTTTCCCGGCGATGGCCAGGGGCCGAGCGACATCCTCGCGTCACTTCAGATACCTAACGACCTCAACGATTGTTCGTTCGGTAAAGTCACAATTTTCGACTCCAGAGTGCCGGTTCCCGTCCTCGCGGAAGAGATCGGCATCGATATCGCGGCACTTCCGAGTTCCATCACGGGGCTGAAGGATAGGGCGGGTGAGCTGTACATCCCCGGCGTTGACAAATCGGTCGGTATCGCCGCTGTCATCGCTCGATTCGGAATCGACCAAAGCGACGTCGTTGCCATCGGGGATGGGACCAACGACCTTGAGATGCTCGCCTTCGCTGGTACTGCTGTCGCCGTTGAAGGATCCCCGAAAGCGTTGCTCCGGCTGGCCGACCTGGTCATCCCAGGCCCTGACCGTGAAGGAATAGTCTTCGGCTTCGATGCTCTAGGCCTGACACGTCCAGAAATTCGACCAGTGCGTCCCGACGTGGAAGAGCCTGAGCGCGTCTGGTAGAGGTATCCAGGCCGTCTCCACGTCAGACCGAACACCCCCACGAGAACCGGCTTTTACCATTGATAGGCGAGGAATTTTCCCTCTATGGTTACCCGGACTCGATCGCCGTCGGGGTGAGCAACGCGGCCGAGTTCGACATTGCAATTGATCGCGCTCATGATCCCGTCACCGAATTCCTCGTGAATGAGTTCTTTGAGTGCGGGGCCGTAGACCTGGAGGAGCTCGTGGAACCGGTAGATCGTTGGATCGCTCCTTAGCGAGTCGTCTGCTGTGCGGGAGGGCTGACGCTGCATCGCTGTGACGGCGTCGTCGTCCAAACCCAGCAGCTCGCCAAGCGCACGTGCCTGGTCGGCCGGAATCGGGTGGAAGCCGAGAATCGCGGCCGCGGTCCACACCGGTGGGCGGGAGATAGCCGACGCGAGGTCCTCCCAGGTGAGCCCGATTTTGATGCGCAGTTGGTTCGCCAGCTCTCCCGCCTCACCCTTCTCCATGCGTTACCTCGCCGTCGTTATAGTCGTTGCCACGGGAGAACTCGACGAAGGTGCAATCGGTTTCTCCTACGGCCCACGCATCGTGTTCGGGCGGGAGCAGCATCACGTCTCCGGTGGAGAACTCGGCATGCTCACCGTCTCTCATCTCGACGGCAAGGGTTCCGGCGGTAACGAGGGCTACGTGTGGCAGCACGCACAGATCGGTGCCCGCATATTCCTTGAGGTCCGCGGACCAGCGCGCGCCAACGTGGAACGTGATTTGCGTGACCTCCACACCATTCAGGCTCGCCGTTCGCTTAGCGATGCGCCCGTGGACGCCGGAGGACGCGGTCAGGTCAGCCGCACGGCGCCTCGGGATAGCGCCCACCCGCACAGCCCTCCGATCCGAGATGCGCCGCCAGATCAGGGAGCACATCGCCGATCCAGATTTCAATGCGCTCACGCTGGCCGCGAACAATCACATCTCGGTGAGGACTCTGCAGATGAAATTCGCGGCAGCGGGCACGACTCCAGCAGCCACGATCCGGGCGGTACGCCTCGAATTCGCGCGCCACCTCATAGACCGCGGTAACACCGTGCCACGCGCAACGTTCGACAGAGGATGCCGACAGCCCAGTGCGTTCGCCCGCGCCTTCCGGCGCCAGTACGGCACACCACCCTCCCGGCACTCCTCCTTGCACGCACCTGACGAAAGCTAGTCGAGGAGCGGCTCGCGAGTCTGAGGCGCCCCACCTGTGACACCTCAGACGATCACCAGATTGAGCACGTCTGCGGGTAGTACAGTCCACAGCCACTGGTGTGGGGGCATTCGTATCGAACGGAAGACGCAAATGCGTCCGTTTGACAAGCCGTGGCGGCGTCCGGGGCAGTATCCGGTGGTCATACCGCGAAGGACCCTGATAGTGGACGCTTAGCAAGTACGGAGGCGAGACTTTCGGGTTCGTGAACTCAGAGTGCGGCTGCTCGCTGGGCGCCGAGGACGGCGGAGCTGCCGAGGTTGTCCTTCGGCAGCACGGAACCGTCTGCGATCGCATCGGTCCAGGCCTGGGCGGTGGCGACCGCGGCGAAGTTCGAGTTCAACAGCGCCATGAGGGTCGTGTGCACGGTTTTCGCGTCGGAGAAGCCCGCATCGTTGGCGATGTTGATGGATCCGGTCGCGTCCGAGAGGACCTCGGCGGTCAGCCCGTGGGTCTCGGACTCGGCGGCCGAGGCGATGATGCAGTTGTTGGTCATGTAGCCCACCAGGGTGATCGTGTCGACCTCGTGCTCCCGCAGCCAGTCGAGAACATCCGTGCCGGCGAAGACCGTGCCGAATTGCTTCGTCACGGACTTCCACCCGGGGCTCTGGCGGTTCGCAATCTCGGGATGCAGCGCGAAACCGGCCATCGTCGGGTTGAAGACAGGTGCCTCATCTCCAGCGCTGTGCTGGATGACAGCGATCGGAATTCCTGCGGACGTGGCCGCGTCGATGGCGGCGGTGATCTTCGGCAAGGAGTCCTGGTGAGCCGGGTACTTGATCTCCAGCGGTCCGCTGAAATACTCCTGCTGCACGTCAACGAGGATCAGTGCGCGACGGGGTGTGTTCATAGTCATTAGGTCCAGACGTTCGGGCAGCGTTAACTGCGTTTCCTCTATGATCCCGTGCTCCCTCACGGCACACCATTGGCTCACATGACGCAATGCGATGACTTTAGGCCAGTTGAGACGGGACCGATATCTCACCACTTTTGCGTTGGAAAGTGTGATCTCCAAACGTTTGGGCTGCTCCAGTTGACGTAGAGTGCTTGTTGACTCTACAAGACGTAGAGTGCTTGGAGTGCGTAAGTCGCGCACTTATCGGTAACCCGGAGGAGACCCCATGCAGACCCAGTTCACGATCGCCGGGATGCATTGTGCTCATTGTGAGGGTCGGATTCAGCGTGAGGTCGGCGCAATCGAGGGTGTCTCAGAGGTGTCATCGGACTACCGCACGGGAATCGTCATCGTCACGAGCGCCAAGACTGTACCGACAGTGGCATTCGCTGCCGCGGTGGACGAGGCAGGCTACGACCTCCTCGATGTCTGACGCGCGCGCAACTCCCACGTCCCCTATCTCACGCGACTGGTGGATGGCCGCGGCCGCATTGGTGTCTCTCGCCGTGGTGGTAGTGGTTGTCGTCAACAGGGGGGACTCCGGTTACGCAGCACTGAACCGCGGCTATCCAGGCCTCGAAACGTCAGTGACCAGTGCCGTCCTGCGTTTTGTCGTCGACCTTGCCGGTGCCCTGTGTATTGGCTCGCTCGCCGTGGTGACGCTGGTCGTTCCGCGGTCGGGGAAACAACGGATGTTCATCCGAAACGGGGCCGACCTCGTCATTGTGCGCTGGAGCGCACTGGTCTGGACCGTCGGCGCGGCTGCGCTCATCGCCGTGGATGCCGCAGACGCTAGTGGCGCCCCGCTGTCCAGGCTCTTGGAACCCGGCGCTCTGCCGTACTTGGTGCAGGCCTCGTACCTACCCGGCGCCTGGATCGTCGTCACCGTGCTTGCATTGACGATTTTCTGTGCCGCGAATTTCGTGCAGTCCTGGATGGCGAGCCTGGTCCTGGCCGTATTAGCCGCGCTGGCGCTGCTCACCCCGGTTCTCGTTACCCAGGTGCTCGTGGGACCCAACCATGACCTCGGCGGCGACGCGGCGATGCTCGGCACGCCCGCCATGGCACTGTGGCTCGGCGCGAGCGTTGGTATGGTGCTGGGCTGGCGGAGTGGCCGCACCAGCTCTCCTCTGGCCGTTGTCCGATTCACAATCTTGTCCTGTTGCTGCGCCGTGACGGTTGCGGCCTCTCAACTGGTGATCGCGGTCTTTGAGCTTGCCGGGTCGTCCCCATTCGCGAGTCCCACCGGCCTGCTCTTCCTTGTGAACTTTGCTATTCTCGCCGCCCTCGCGGTGCTGGGTGCCCGGCAGGTCCGCCGGCAGCTGACCGCGCAGGCGCTGGCAGCCCCCGCGGCAACCGGGGCGGTGCCCGGCCGTCTGATAGCGGCATCTGTACTATTGGTGGTCTCACTCGGCGTCACCGTGATGATGACCCGGATCCCGCCGCCGCAGTACTTTGTGCCTACCTCCATCGAGCAGCTCTTTCTCGGCTTCGAGGTTCCGGAGGCTCCCACCTTCGGCGTGCTGATTACGGCCTGGCGCCTCAATATCCTCTTCGCCGTCATGGCGACAATCGCGGTGACCGCGTATCTTCTGGGTGTGCTGCGACTGCGTCGCCGCAACGACGTGTGGCCCGTCGGCCGCACGATCGCTTGGGTGCTCGGTTGGGTGGTCCTCGTGCTCACTACCTCGTCGGGCCTGGGCCGGTACTCCACGGTCTCGTTCAGCCTGCACATGTTGATGCACATGAGCCTGAATATGCTCGGCCCGCTGCTGCTCGTGCTGGGCGGCGTGGTGACCTTGGCCCTCCGCACCCTAGCCCCCCGCAAACGCAGCGAACCAGCCGGCCCTCATGAATGGCTGACCGGCCTGTTGAACTGGCGGATGACCCGGGCGATGTACGCTCCGCTCTGGGTCTTCATCTCCTTCGTGGGCAGCTATTACCTGATCTACCTCACTCCGATCTTCCAGGAAGCCCTGCGCTACCACTGGTCGCACCAGCTGATGAACCTGCACTTCGTGCTCGGAGGGTACCTCTTCTACAGCCTTGTGATCGGCGTGGACCATCCCCCTCGCCCGCTACCGCACATCGGCAAACTGGGCCTGGTGCTGGCCGCAATGCCCTTCCACGCGTTCTTCGGTGTGGTGATCATGACCCAGACCGACATCATCGCCGAGACCTTCTACCGCTACATCGACGCCCCCTGGATGACCGATCTTGCCGGCGACCAATACCTCGGCGGCGGGATCGCCTGGTCGGCCGGGGAGTTACCGCTCATTGTGGTGGTGATCGCCCTAGTCACGCAGTGGGCAAGACAGGACGCTCGCACGGCGTCCCGCACCGACAGGCATCTGGATACCGGTATGGACGACAGCTTCGACGCTTTCAACGACATGCTGGCCACGCTCGCCCGCCGCGAGGCGGCTCGTCCCACCAGCCCGAACCTCCCCGAAGGATCTGCCCATGAGCGTTGAGTCGCTGAACCGTACCGCCCCTGCCGATGAATACTTGGAACTCGACGTGGGCGGAATGACCTGTTCGGCTTGTGCGAATGCCGTGGAGCGCCGGCTCAACAAGCTGGAAGGCGTCACTGCGTCGGTGAACTTCGCGACCGAACGGGCGCTGGTATCTGGCCTGCCCGCAGCGGAGGCGCAGCTTGCCCTCGACGCCGTGGCCCGGGCCGGGTACAGCGCTGCCGTGCGAAGCGGCGATGACGACGCCTGGTCCCTGCGGGCAACCGAGGTGAAGATCTCGTCGCTCCGGCGTCGCTTGGCCATCTCGGCGCTGCTCACAATCCCGCTGTGCGATCTCACCATTCTGCTGGCGCTGGTGCCCGACTTCAGGTTCGTGGGGTGGCAACTGGTCTGTATCCTCCTCGCGCTCCCTATCGTCACTTGGGCAGCGTGGCCGTTTCACAAGGCCACCCTGCGCAACCTGCGGCACGGCTCGGTGAGCATGGACACTCTCGTCTCTCTCGGAACTGTGGTCTCGTTCGGCTGGGCGGTCTATTGCATGGTATTCGCGCCCAGTACCGAACCGGGCTACTGGTTGGGCTTTGGTGTGACCCCAGCAGGCGCCGACTCGATCTACCTCGATGTGGCTGCCGGCATGGTCACCTTCCAGCTCGGCGGGCGATACTTCGAAACACGCTCGCGCCGGCGCGCCGGAGACGTGCTCAATGCCATTAGCAACCTTGCCGTTCGGCAGGCTCGGATTGTTGGTGAGAGCGGTGACGAACAACTCATCGCTACTGCACAGCTGCGGGTCGGCGACACCCTGGTCGTGCTGCCAGGTGAACGACTGCCCGCCGACGGCATCGTGACTGACGGAAGGTCCACCCTGGACACGAGTGCTATGACCGGCGAGTCCGCGCCTGCCGAAGTCGGCCCCGGCGACAGTGTGATCGGTGGCACCGTGAATGTGAGCGGGCGGCTCCGCATTCGTGCCGTGGCTGTGGGAACGCGCACCCGGCTTGCGCAAATGGCGGCGCTCACCGACGACGCTCAGCGTCGCAAGGCCCGTTCCCAGACCTTTGCTGACCAGGTGTCGTCGATCTTCGTTCCTATCGTGATAGCGCTGGCCGTGGTGGTCACCGTGGCTTGGCTCTGGTCCGGAGCCGATGCTTCCACGTCCGTCGGTAATGGAATTGCCGTGCTCATCATCGCGTGCCCGTGCGCGTTGGGTCTCGCCACCCCCACCGCGCTCATGGTGGGAGTAGGCCGCGGCGGCCAGCTCGGTGTGCTGATCAAAGGGCAGGATGCCCTCGAGGCCAGCGGCGTCATCGACACCGTGGTCTTCGATAAAACCGGTACGGTCACCACTGGCGACATGCAGGTTGTAGCCGTCGTGCCGCTCGGCTCCCACGACCGCCCGTCGGTACTGCGGGCCGCCAGCGCGATCGAAGCGGCCTCCGAGCACGCAATCGCCCAAGCAATCGTGGGCTTGGCCCGAGACGAGCTGGCCGAGATTGCTCCGGTACAGAACTTCACTGCGCTGACCGGTCTCGGTGCAAAAGGAACAGTCGACGGCACGGTGGTTCTCATCGGCAACCAACGTTTCATGACAGACCAGGGCGTGGTGATTCTTGGTGAGGGCAATGATGAGTTGACGAACGCCCTTCAGTCCAGTTCCACCGTTGTTGTTGTCGCCGTCGACGGCGCCGCCATCGGCATCATCGCCCTCTCCGACACGATCAAACCCTCGGCCGCGCCCGCTATCGCCGCGTTGCAGAAGCTGGGTTTGCACACGGTGTTGCTCACGGGCGACACCGTCGTGGTGGCAACGGCCGTGGGCGGTGAGATCGGAATCGACGAGGTCATCGGCGGTGTGTTACCCACCGATAAAGCCGCAGTGATCGAACGCCTGCAGCAGTCCGGCCATCGTGTGGCGATGGTGGGTGACGGTATCAACGACGCCGCCGCGCTGGCGACGGCAGATCTGGGCCTGGCGATGGTGCGCGGCGCAGACATCGCCATGAAGGCCGCAGACATCATCCTCGTGCGGGAGGACCTGCGGGTGGTGGTCGACGCCGTGCTGCTAGCCCGACGCACGCTTCGCACCATTCGGGGCAACCTGGTGTGGGCATTCGGCTACAACATAGCCGCCATCCCGTTGGCCGCGACGGGGCTGCTGAACCCACTCATCGCGGCGGCGGCAATGGCGGCATCGTCGGTGTTCGTGATCTCCAATAGCCTGCGCCTGCGCAACTTCGAACCCGGAGACCATGTCGGCTAGTGCGTAGAGCGGCGTCAGATGTCGACAAGAGCGGCGTACCGGCGTGCTCGAGCGGCTCCCACGCTGCCACGGGGCGGGCGGGCCGCGACTCTGCGGGCGCGCAGCAGCATCGAATCGTCGCCGAGAAGCTCCCCGACCTTCAGTAGAGCGTTGGCCGTGTGTACCGCCCCCACCCGGCGGGCCGCAGCATCGTCGGCGATGAGTTCGACAAGAAGGCGAGTGGTCTCCTCGAGGCGGCGCGCGCCCGGGATCATCGGCAGGCACATGCGGTTAAGCTGAGCCAGCTGCGAGATGCGACCGTGCCGTTGTACCAAGTGTGTTCTTTCATGCTCGACGATGGCACGAAACTGTCCCCGGCTGAGTTCGCTTTCCAGTCGCGACGAGACCAGAACTCCGCCGTCGGCCCCGGGCGTGCAAAGGGCAACTGGTAGCGCGGACGGCACGATCGTCACGCGTACGCCGTGCATATACAGGTTGCGGCAGTCGGAGGCCGCTGACAGCAGGGTGAACTGAGCGTGCAGCCGCCGCTCGGCGTCGGCGAGGGGCTCCGCCGTAGCCATGACCAACGCGACGAGCGCGCCCACCCCGGCGAGCCCGACCCAGCCGAGTAAAACCAGGGAAGTGGGGATCAGCCATGAATTTGAGCTGCTGGGAGCGCCGGCCATCGCCATGATCGCGCTGATGGTGATGGTCAGACTGGCGACGATACAGGCCAAGCCGCCCAAAAACACTGAGTACCACGCTAGGAGCGCCAAGCGAGGGCTGCCTGTGGTCACGCGCTCGGACACGAGCAGATACGGCGCCCCGCCGATGAGGAGGAATGCCGTCGCGGCGAGGGTGAGCACAACGACGATCGTCACGACGTGTCCGTTACTCTTCCGGGCCGAGAGCGCGCCTGAGGAGATCGGCGTCTTGAGACCCCAATGAACCGGCAAAGCGCAACAGGGCCGCGCTGCGGTCGCTGCTGGAGTGAAGCGCAGACTCCATGGCATCCGCGACGAAGGTGGGTTCGGAATGTGTCGCTGCAAAGACGGCGCCGCTGGCTCCGAGTGGGGACTTGGTCACCACGCCCTTGGTGCTGAGCCTGTCTAGCACGGTGAGGATCGTGGTGAGCGCCGGGGTGGGGCCCTCAGTCGGGAAGGAGTCGCAGATGGTTCTCGCCGATAGCGGAACGCTCGAGTTCCAGAGGACGCGCATAACTATGCCCTCAAGTTCGCCTCTGTTGCGTCGCACCTGTCTACCCAAACCTTCCCTCTATTGTCATTTTACAGGGCGTGACCGAGCGGGGTGGAAGGCATCGGCCCCGAAATCACTTCACACGTTCATCAGAAAGAGCATCACGCCCATTCCCGCCGCCATGACCGTGTGGCACAACGAGTGAAGGCGGTGCCCTCGCACGCCCAAGAACCGGCACAGCCACCACAGCGTTGCCGCACCGGAGGCGACGATGAACACCACGTTGACGACGTCTGCCCAGACTGGCGTGGCGGAGATCATCGCGCCGGCACCTCCACCGTGGTGGCTGGCGTGGGCCGAGCTGCTCTCGCCTCCCATGAATCCAGCCATGAGTAGCGGCATCGCCGCCAGCATCCAGATCATGGCCGCATCCATGACGATATGACTGACGAGATCCACTTTGCCGGCGAGCGGCTTCGTTCTGCCGAAAAGCGGGAACAACGAGAGGGTGAAAACTCCGAACAGCGCAACCTGCGCCCACGTAACCGCATCTATGACGTACACCCAGACCATCACGATCATCGCGATGCTCATCAAACCGTGATTGAGATGGATCAACCCCATGTCCGTCAGCCCCTCATACCGTGAGCGGGATGCAATCCGATGCTGGACGAGAACCCTCAAGCAAACGACGGCGGTGAACAAGAAGGCGATTGTCAGGATGAAGTCCCACGGAGATCCGATCATGCACCCACCCTACCTCTACATCTTGTAGAGTCTGAGTCTGAGTCTGAGTCTGAGATCGAGAGAAAGAGGTCGGCATGACCGCCATTGACCGACCGGCCAGGCCCGGGACGCCGTACGCGCCAATCAAGAGACGCGGCACCAATTGGTATGCCGCATTCTGGCGGTGGCACTTTTACGGATCGATCATCGTGATTCCCGTCCTGTTCCTGCTCGCTGTGTCTGGTATGACGTACATGTTCCGGAGTCAGGTCGACGCGTTCACCCACCCCGGTGTGCTTACTGTCACTCAGCCTCAGGGTACGGTGCGCGTGCCCCTCTCTGCCCAGGAATCCGTCGTCCGCGCCGCGTTCCCCGATCGAACGGTTCTCTCCCTTGTCGACGCCACGGGCGATCGGTCCACGATTTTCGTGACGGAATTGGTGGACGGCAGCAGTAGCAACGTTTACGTCGACCCCTACACCGCTACAGTCACCGGGGACCTGACATCGGACCAACTTGTTTCCGACTGGGCAGAGCGGGTGCACGGAGACTTGCTACTGGGCGACGAGGGGATCGGCGACCGCATCGTCGAACTGGGGGCAAGCTGGGCCATTGTCCTGAGTATTAGCGGGTTCATTATCTTCTTCCTCGGCCGACGGCCACGAAAAGCAGGAAGAAACAAGAACGTCACGGGTTCACGAATTCGGGGAATGCATGCCATCGCTGGTGTGCCCGTGGGCCTGGGCATCCTGATGCTGGTCGTCTCGGGACTGCCCTGGACTGGAGTCTGGGGAACGCTAGCGCAGCAGGTCGCAACGGACACCTCCGCTTCTCTGTGGGGCGAGGATCCCGGGGCAGACTCGACGATTCGCGACCTGATGGAGAAGACAAACGGAACCTCCGCGGAGGCGGGCTGGGCGATTGGTAACGGCCCACTCGGCGCCAGCGCTGGTGGCGGCACGCCGATCTCGATCGATATCGCGGTCGCCGCGGCGACCGCTGCCGGCGCCCCCGAGCCCTATTCCGTCATGTATCCCGATGGTGACACGGGAGTGTTCAGCGTGACAGGTGGTCAGTGGGACAACAACGGAAACGCCGCTGAATCCGATGTGACCCAAGAGCAGACCGTGCACGTCGATCAGTACTCCGGTGCGATAGCAGCTCGCTACGGCTACGACGACTACAGTGCGGTGGCCAAGGTCGTATCCCAAGGGATCGCTGTGCACGAGGGGCGACGCTTTGGGGCCGTCAACATGATCGCAACAACCTTGTTCTGTCTGGCGGTGATCTTCATGTGCGTGTCGGGGCCGATCATGTGGTGGACTCGGCGTGGCACGGCTTCCGGGACTGCGGCTCCCCGTGCCAAGCTGCCAGTGTGGGGTCACCGGGTCTTGCTCGTGGCAATGACGGCCCTCGGCATCTTCCTGCCGATGTTCGGGCTGTCGCTGCTGATCGTCCTCGCGCTGGACCAGCTGCTGATCCGCAGGGTGCCCCGGTTGCGCCGTTTCTTCAGAACGGCGTAACCGAGTCGCCCACGCGAGTCAGATCGACAGCGCTGTCAGTGGGTTACTTCAGACCCCAGAAGGCATCTTCAGCGGGGCCGTCTTCGGAGAACAGGTGCACCTCAACGATCTTGCCGCTCCGGACCGTGAGCAGATCGATGCCGGCCATGTCCATGGTTGCTCCGGCACTGTTCCCTGAGAACCGCACCGGCACGGCGACCAGGTCCCCATTGACCATCGGGGCACCGGCGACGGCGAGCTGAAAACTGCCTGCGCTGGCTTCCATCATTCCGCCGAGAAGGGCGCCGACCCCGCCCACGCCATGGTGGTCTCCCGAGAACTGGTGATCGCCGGGCTGGTGCCAGAGGACGTCGTCGCTGAACTGGGCCATCACGGTGGGGATATCGCCGCGGCCGAGGGCGGCGAAATAGGTCTCAGCAACGGCTGCGGGGGTGGGCTCGGTCATTTTGGTGGCTCCTTCGTCGGTGTGTTCACCCATAGTCACAGATGGTAACTTGTTACCTCAACGTAACTAAGGAGATGCATGTCGAACGAAGCCCCGGTATGGAACGTCATGTTGGCTACCTGCCCCTCCCGAACCTCGGTGGCGAAGATCGCCAACAAGTGGACCGCGATGATCGTCATCACGCTCAGCGACGGCCCGGCCCGGTTCGGTGCCATCCGCGAGAGCGTCGGGGGCATCAGCGGCAAGGTGCTCTCGGGAACGCTTCGCGACCTGGAACGGGACGGGGTCCTCACCAGGACCGCGTACGACGAGATGCCACCTCGAGTGGAATACGAACTCACGTCGTTGGGGCGCACGCTACGCGAGCCTCTGACCGCCTTGGGCATCTGGGCGGAGCAGCACATCGAAGCGGTTCTGGACGCCCGAGACGCTTACGATCAACGGCCGACGGACAGGTGACGCAACCGGCGTCCACGTGAAGTCCTGGTGTCCGCTACGCGCTCGCGGGTTCGGTCACACAGGACGCGGGCAGCGGGACGGCGCCTTCAGCGTCGATCAGAGGCACTGTGGCCGCCCAGGTGTTCATCGCCTCCAACACGGGGCGCAGCGCCTCACCTGACGCCGTCAGCTCGTAGACCACACGAGGAGGAATCTCGGCGTACACGGTCCTGGTCACCAATCCATAGGTCTCAAATCGTCGAAGCCGGTTCGTGAGAGTGTGGGCACTGATGCCAGTCAGTGCATCGCGCAGCTCAGTGAACCTCGCCGGCCCGGTCAGCAGCTCTCTGATGATGAGCGTCGCCCAGGGGCCATCAAGCAGGGTCAGGAATCGAGCAATGCCGCATTCTGGCCAGGGCGCACCGGAAAATGTCATATTTTGAGGCTACTCCATTAGTGCAGTTGACGTAACTGGTGCATCGCGTGCACTAATGGTTCCCATGACCTATCTCATTCACGGCGCCACGGGCGCCCAAGGCGGCCCCGTCGTCGCAGCCCTCCGCAAAGCCGGCAAGAACGTCACAGCCGCGGTTCGCAACCCATCCAACTATGAGGGCGACGCCGTCGCCGTCGATTTCAGTTCGGTCGAGTCCCTGGAAGAGGCCTACCGCGGAGTCGAGGGCCTCTTCGTGCACCTGCCGATCGGGACTGCCGAACAGCAACTCGCCCACGCGCGGACCATCGTTGAGGCCGTCACGCGCGCCCAGCCCGCACGGGTGGTCGCCTCTACCAGCGGGTACCGCGTGAACACGACCGAGGCGGGGGAGGACGCCGCGTCGGTTCTCGTGAGGGGACTCATGGCGAGCGGTGTGTCAGTAGCCATCGTTGAACCCCGGCTCTACCTAGAGAACCTCCTTCTGCCTACAGTGACTGGACCCACCCGTGAAGAGGGAATGCTGCGTTATCCGATCCGTGACGACTACCGTGTGTCGTGGAGTTCGCACTTGGACATCGCCGACGTGGTGGTTCGACTCTTCGATCAGCCCGAGGTCACCGGTGTGGTCGCGGTCGGAGCTCTTCCCGGTCTTCTTGGGGACGACTTGGCAACGGGTTTCGGAACGTATCTTGACCGGAGCGTGAGCTTTGAGGCGCAGGATCCGGACGACTTCGGTGCCCTCATAACGCCGTTGTTCGGCAAAGCCGGGGCCGACCCGGTTGTTGCGTCCTACCACTGGAGGCTCACTCAGACCGGTGAGGAGATCGAAATGGGAAATAGTGCACAGCAACGTCTCGGTATCGAACCGCGCTCCATCGAGCAGTGGCTTCGAGACGTCCGAGCCTGACCTGGATCTGATCACCGGGTTGCTAACCGTCCCTGAATCACCTTGTAGGTAGAGCCAGTCCGCGAGGACTGGCTCTACCGCTTTATCTACCCGCGAATCACCGCCCTCAGTGGGTGGGCATGCCGTAGTGGTCGGCGATCAGTTCCACCGTGCGGGACTGGGCACGGCGCGAGTATCCCGAAACCACCAGCATCACCTCGTCGACACCGGTTTGTGCCTGAAGCTCTTCCAGGCCTGCGGCCACCTGGCCGGCGGTTCCATGAAGAGTCCGATCGGTGTATTCCTCAATGATTTGTCGCTCCTGCACGTTGGCCTGGAAGGCCTCCACTTCCTCGGGAGGAAGCAGCGCGAAGGGCTTACGCTGGAACATCCTCAGCATTGCCATGGCGGTGGACGTCGACTGGCGCCGCGCCTCGGCGGGATTCTCATCAGCAATCGCCCCGATGCTGACCAGGCTGTATGGCTCCGCGAGGAACGAAGACGGCCGGAAGTTCTCGCGGTAGATCCGCATGGCATTCAGGATGTCGGCGCTGCCGAACTGCAGTGCGAAGGCATAGGGCCGACCGAGGCGGGCGGCAACGTGCGCGGAGTAGGTCGATGATCCCAGAACCCAGATATCAGCGCTGGTCTCCGATCGTGGGACCCGGTTCTGCTCCGCCTGCCACGGGCCCGGCACGGCGGGCACATTACGATAGGGGTGATCCGGCGGAAAGTCATTGCCCAAGAATCCGAGCAGTTCGTCGATTTGCTCGGGGAATTCGTCGTTCGCCGTGTGGTGACGGCGCAGGGCCGCAGCGGTTGCTCCGTCGGTGCCCGGAGCCCGACCGAGGCCGAGATCGATCCGTCCTGGAGCCAGCGCGTCGAGCATGCCGATTTGTTCGGCGACCACCAGGGGCACGTGGTTGGGCAGCATGATCCCGCCTACGCCGAGCCTGATGCGCTCGGTCTCGCCGGTGAGCCGAGCCACCATCAGCTGCGGGGACGAGACGGCGGCACCGGGCATTGCATGATGTTCGGACATCCAGAACCGTTGGTAACCGCGCCGGTCGGCCAGCTGCGCGAGCGAGATCATCTCGTGGAAGGTTTCCTCTACCGGGTGGCCAACCCCGGTGAATGCATTGTCGAGTATCGACAAAACGAAGGGGGCGGTGCCGGAAGGGCTCGGATTGTTCATATACTACCTAACTTGTCACGGAATAATATTGGTTTTGACGTGACAATTCACTCTAAGGTCTCATCACGGCAAAGTGCAACTGATACCGTGAGCGCTATGACAAAGGTTCCATTGCCCCTCGCTCCGGGCACCGCCGAGCATCCGTGCTTGGCGTTGGTCAACAGCATCGTCACCCTCCCGGGCGGGCAGCGGGTCGATGAGCTCAACAGCCCGGAAAGTGCCACCGCGTGGCTCGTCATGCACGCCCTCGCACCCGCCCATACTGGATTGCTGGCCTATTGCCAACTTCAGCTCACGGATCTGAGAGCGAACCTGCGGAACGCGCTGGAGTCGCACACCGAAGGTGTCGCGCCGAATGCCGAAACATTGAGCGGCATCAACCGCGCCCTGACCGCAGTGCCCAGCGCGTCGTTGCTGCGATTCGACCCCGACGCAGGGCTGCTCCGGGTTCCGAGCCATCCAACGAGCCAGCTCGTCGCTCACGCCATGGCCCACATCGCCGAGGATGCCGCTGCGTTGTTGACTGGCCCGGATGCGCATCGCATCGCGCAGTGCGCATCCGCACCCTGTGATCGGTTCATGATTCGAACGCACGCAAGGCGGCAGTGGTGCTCGGAACGCTGCGGCGCCAGGCAGCGGGCCAATCGCGCCTACGCCCGGAAACAGGACCAGTCTCCCGCCGTATGACGGGAGAGGGTCAAGCTCGAACGACGGTGAGCGGCGCCGGTAATCGGGGGCTCGCCTCTGGCGCATCGGGTCCGGGACACAGCCTGCGCGTGCGATCGCGGCGAGGTGTTTCGGCCGGGACCACACTCACTGATCGCGAAATGCCGTTCTCAGTGGCTGCACACGCTCATGGCTCGTAACCGCGCATCGACGCCGCGAGGTATCGCCCTGTGACGCTCTCGGGATTCTTCGAGATCTCTTCCGGGCGGCCGGTGGCCACGATGCGGCCACCGGCCGTGCCGCCGCCCGGGCCCATGTCGACCACGTAGTCGGCGTTGGCGATCATGTCGAGGTCGTGCTCGATGATGATCACGGTCGCACCTGTTTTTAGAAGCTGGTCGAGGACGCCAAGGAGCACTCGGGTATCCAGCGGGTGAAGGCCGACCGAAGGTTCGTCAAGGATGAAGAGGGTGCCCGTGTGCTTTCGGCCGAGCTCGGTTGCGAGTTTGAGTCGTTGCGCTTCGCCGCCGGAAAGCGACGGAGTGTCTTCGCCGAGTGTCAGATACCCGAGTCCGAGCGTGACGAGGGTCTGGAGTTTCTTCTTGATACGGGGGCGGTCGGCAAACAATTCGGCAGCGTCCGCGACGGTGGTGGCAAGGATCTCGGGCAGAGTGCGGTCGCCCTGCCGTGTGGCAATTCGGATGTCGTCGGCGTCAGGTCTGTATCGGGTGCCGTTGCAATCGGGGCAGGGGATGTCGATATCGGGAAGGAACTGGACATCGAGCACGACCTGGCCCGTGCCTTCGCATCGCGGGCACTTGAGCGAACCGGTGTTGTACGAGAAGTCGCCCGGCTTCAGGCCGTTGTCGCGCGCTGCGGGGGTGTCTGCGAATGCGCGGCGAAGTTCGTCGAGAACGCCGCTGTATGTTGCCACGGTGGAGCGCACATTAGTGCCGATCGGGGTGGCGTCGACGACATTGGCGCTTGCCAGGCCGGCAGCGTCCAGGCTCCGGACGTGCGAAGGTAACGCACCGCCCCCATGTGCCGCGGCGATGGCGGGGACAAGGCTGTCGAGGACGAGAGTGGTCTTGCCCGAGCCGGACATACCGGTCACTGCGGTGAGCCGACCCTTCGGGATGCTGACGTCGAGGGCGTGGACGGTGTGCATGGCGGATGTGACGAGTTGGATCGTCCCGTCTGCGAATACCTCCTTTTCGCCGGCGCGCGTTCTGGTGATGACGTCGGCGCGTCCGGTGAGGTATTCGCCGATCAGGGAAGCGGGATTGGCGCCGATCTGTGGAATGGTTCCCTGCGCGAGCACCGTTCCGCCCGTCGCGCCAGAGCCTGGTCCGATCTCGATCATCCAGTCTGCTTCACGTAGCACCTGGACGTCGTGATCGACGAGGACGACAGAGTTCCCGTCGTCGAGCAGGTCGCGCATCACTCCGATGAGGCCGTCGATGTTCGCCGGATGCAAGCCGATGGACGGTTCGTCGAGGACGTAGAGGACCCCGGTGGTTTCGTTGCGCACGGCCCGAGCCAGTTGCACCCGCTGGCGTTCTCCGGTGGAGAGCGTTGAGCTGGCACGGTCGAGGGTCAGGTATCCCAGGCCCAGTTGCAGCAGACGTCGGCCCATCTCGGCGAACTGGCCGGCAATGAGCGATGCCATCGGCTGCAGATCGGAGTCGACTGTGCTCGGGATCGTCGATACCCAGGAAAGCACCGTGTCGAGGTCCTTTCCGGCCGCTTCAGCGAGGTTGATGCCGTCGACTTCGCTTCCGAGCGCCTGGTCCGACAGCCGAGTGCCGTGGCACGACGGGCACGCGTGTGCCGTGATGAACCGGTTCACGCGACCGAGTCCAGCTTCGCTGGTCGCATTGTCAATCGCCTCGCGGACGGCCTGCCTGGCGCTGCGGTAGGTGAAGTTCAGGTCGAAGAGCTTTCCCGACTTCGAGGGGACCCGGATCTCCCGCTTCACGGCGGGGCCATCCGTGACCATCCATCGTTCTTTCTCAGTCAAGTCCCGGTACGGTACGTCGATGCGCACGCCGAGTTCGGCCGCGACCTGGGGCATCACGGAAAGTCCGAACATGCCCCACGGAGCTACCGCTCCGCCTTCGATAGTTTTCGAAGAATCGGGGACAAGAGTGTCATCATCGATGTCGCGCACTGTGCCTGTGCCGGTGCAGACGGTGCAGGCGCCGTCTGAGTTGAACGCGAGAGTTTCGGCGCCGGGCGGGTAGAACGAGGCACCGCACTCGGGACAGACCAGGTCCTTATTCGCAGCGACGTCGATGGTGGGAGCAAGGCGATGCCCGTTGGGACACAAGTGGGAACCGAGACGCGAGAACATCACCCGCAGCACATTCAGCAACTCCGTCGATGTACCGAATGTCGACCGAACGCCGGGCACTCCCGGCCGCTGCCGGAGCGCCAAGGCGGCGGGTACATGCTGAACGGAGTCCACCGTTGCACGCGTGGCATGCGACATCCGTCGACGCGTGTACGTCGAAAGCGCCTCGACGTAGCGACGCGAGCCCTCCGCATACAAAACACCGAGCGCGAGCGACGACTTCCCCGAACCGGACACACCCGCGATCGCGACGAGACGGCCGATGGGCACATCCACATCGATGTTCTTGAGATTGTGGACTCGAGCACCACGAACTTTGATCGACGTCGGCTGACTGATGGTCATATCTGTCTCTCTTGGAGCCTTCAGTGTGTCATTTGCAACGTTGGGTTCAGGCAACTCGAGCTTGAACCTACCGCACGGTCGACTCCAGTTCGGTACTGGGCCGAAGAGGCATCATCGCTGCTGGCACGTCGCCGCTGTCGGGTACGCCGAAGCCGGTATCCGCCACAACAGGTGGTGCATAGTCGCGCTCTGTATGTCTACTTGCCGCGGTGATTCGTCAAGGATTGCATTGGGTAACCCGTTACCTCAACGTAACTAGGTGGGTGTGGTGATCACGGAGCGACCGGAGTGGAATGTACTGCTCGCTTTTTGTCCAGGTGAATCGAGCGCGCTGAAATCAGTTGGATCGTCGGGTACCGTCTCCCGCGACTCCTGTGGATAAGAATCGGCCGCGGACTTTGTCAGCGAAGGCCCCGCATCACGAATATCCGCGTCATGAACGTGGCGGGCATACGAATCTTCCGGTCCCAGAAATAGAGTTGGCGAGCTGGCGCCGTAAGGGACGGCTCACGTGCGCCGGAAACGTACGCCCAGATCGGGCCCTGAGGCAGACGGAGTAGGGCTGCCAACCATGCCTCGCGGACACCCCGAATGCTCGCGAGCCGGGGGCGACGCCGCCGGTGAAGCCCGAATCTCTCAACCCTCAGATGGGTCGACTGGGAGATTTACTTCGAACACCCTCTCGGAATAGACAGCGAGTTTTTCCGTACTTTGCGCAAGATGCTCCGCAGCCCGTACCGCATCGGGCAAAGCCAGTGCGTCGCGTCGCATGAGATCGCGGTGCCAGCGGCGGAGTCGATCGAGGCTCTGCTCTTCCTCCTCCAACTCGCCGAAGGTGAACTTCTCTTTCGCGAACTCGCGATCGATCTCCGCATCGAACTTGCCGCAATCAGCGATGAACTCATTCCACTCATCTCTGCGCGCCGCAGCGAAAGCGTCCCGCAGGATTGAAGCGTCAGCTTGGCTTTGGCCGGTGACCTCGAACACTGCAAGGGTTCCCTCGCCCCGCTCCGCAAGTTCGCGAACGGCCGGCACCTGCTCGGTGAAGGCTAGCAAGTTCGGTACCGCCCAAGCACCCGCCGTCGCCGGCACGGCTCCCATCCGTCTGAGTTCCCGCCATATCGCCACACGGTGGCGCGAAGGTTGCGCGGGCACGCGCGGGATGAGAAGGAGCCAGGAAGCGAAGGTAGTGTCAGTCACAAACGCAATGTAACACACGTTACAGGCGTGGTGCTGTGTCTAAAAGGAGAACATCACTGTCGAGATCCCGCTCGGGCCGTGTGGGTGTAGCAGGCATCCGAGGAAAAATTATGGCAAACCGCGCCAGCATTCAGCGGGCTGCCCCCAGCCTCACCACCTGGAGGTCCCATCCGCAGAGTTGCTAACCGCCCACGTGGACGATAGGGCGTTTGCGTGGGTCTGGTTCACTTTCACGCAGGATCTCCCGAACCACCGGTGGGGTGTCGCCTCGACCCAGAAGGAGATAACGGAACATATATATCAGTGGGTTGCCTTCGGACCATTCAAAATATGCGTCTGGCCCGAATATCACGTGTGACTTGAGATAGTGCTCCGATACCGCGCCCAACCTCGGTCACCACGAATCGGGTCCGGTGCGTTCAAGCGCGTGAAAAGCGACATCCAGCAGCTCATGCAGGTCACGAGTCTCGCGACTATCGGCCCAGGCAGACAAGGCAGCGGAGAACGCGCCAAGACTGGCCTGCACGAGCACCCGTGAACGCAGGGGTGCATCTTCGCCATGGACCCGCTCTGCGATGATGGGCTGCAAGAGCTCAGCCCACGCAAGGTGCTTCTCCGCGTTTCGGGCATGCAGTGACGGCGTGCTGGAGAGCAAGCGGATGGCGACCTTGTCGCCTTGGGTCTGGGGCCGGCTCCGAAGCATCGTCGCGTACGCGGCGTGCAATGACTGCATGACGGGTTCTTCGACCGGGCGTCCCTCGAGGGCATCGCGCACAATCGTGCCGTAGGCGGCAAGCGTGCCCACCACCATGTCTTCCTTTGCGGGGAAGTAGCGGTGCACGCTCCGGACCGAGATGCCTGCCGCAGCGCCGATTTGCTCGACGGTGACGCACTCGAATCCATGCTCGGCGAATAGGTCTATCGCTATGTCGGCCAACCGTTGCCGAACCATGTCGCGGGTCACGGCTCGAAGCCCGCCGGCTGGATTGCTGATTTCAGTCACGAGCTCATTCTACATCTGCCGAATTTGGCAGAGTCTGCCATTCGGGGCCTATGATGACAATTACGGTTTTTGGGAAGGACTACACCATGCAGGAACGCACGCTAGGTCAGCAGGGCCTCACTACGTCCGCCATCGGCTATGGCGCGATGGATACCGCTTTTGGCGACGGCAGCGATTACGACGCCGCGTCGATCGCCGCGATCCGTCGCGCCTTTGAGGGCGGTGTCAGGCATTTCGACACAGCGGAGCTCTACGGGTGGGGCAAGGGCGAGAGACTGCTCGGTGCGGCTCTCGCCCCGATTCGGGAGGAGGTGACGATCGCGACGAAGTTCGGCTTCACGCCCGCGTTCGCTCCGAACTCGCAGCTCGACCATGTGCGCGATGTCGTCGACGGCAGCCTGCGGAGCCTGGGCGTAGAGTCCATCGACGTGCTGTACCAGCACATCCACGACCCGGCAGTGCCCATCGAGGACGTTGTCGGCGTGATGAAGGAGTTCGTCGATGCCGGCAAGGTGAAATACCTCGGCCTGTCCAACACCACTCCGGAGAACGTTCGCAAAGCGCACGCGGTGCATCCAATCAGTGTTGTGCAGTCTTCGTACTCGATCTTCGACCGCGCGTCCGAAGCCTTCTTCCCCGTCCTCGAAGACCTGGGAATCGGCCTCATCGCCTACCGCCCTTTGGCGCGGGGGTTCCTGACTGGCGCCGTGAAGCCACTCGACGGCTACCCGGCTAACGACTTCCGCCGCCACAACCCGTGGTGGGCACCCGGGAACTTCGAGGCGAACCTCGCAATCACCGAGCAACTGGGGTCCCTTGCCGAGAGCAGGGGTGCAACCCTTTCGCAGCTTTCGCTTGCGTGGTTGTTGCACCGGAAGTCCTACATCGTCCCTATCCCTGGCTCCCGAAGCGTAGAGCGGGTAGCCGAAAACGATGCGGCGGCCGACCTCTCCTTGACCGCCGATGACATTGACCTCATCGAGCAGATCGTCCCAGACGGCGCTCACGTCTGACGCCGACCGCCGACCACCGAACACCTTTGAAAGGCATCTCATGCAGAAACGCACTCTTGGCCAGCAAGGCCTCACCACCTCCGCGATCGGCTACGGCTCGATGGGCATCTCCTCGTTTTACGGACCCGGCCAAGCCCACGAGGGCGTCGCCGCGATCCAGAAGGCCTACGAGCTCGGCGTCACCTTCTTCGACACCGCCGAGATGTACGGCTGGGGCGAGAACGAGAAAGTCGTCGGCGGTGCGGTGAAGAGCTTCCGCGACGACGTGGTGATCGCCACGAAGTTCGGCTTCACGCCCGAATTCAGGCTCGACAGCCGCCCGGAGCACATCCGGGAGGTCGTCGAGAACAGCCTCCGCTACCTCGGCATGGACCACATCGACGTCCTCTACCAGCACCGCCCCGACCCGAACGTGCCCATCGAAGACGTCGCCGGCACGGTCAAGGAACTTATCGAAGCAGGCAAGGTGAAGTACTTCGGTCTCAGCGAGGCCGGCCCCGAGACCATGCGCCGCGCTCACGCCGTACAGCCGGTCTCGGTCCTGCAGACCGAGTACTCCCTCTTTGACCGCGAGATCGAGAAACTGTTCCCGACCCTCGACGAGCTCGGCATCGGATTCGTGCCCTACTCGCCTCTGGGACGCGGATTCCTCACCGGCACGGCCAAGCCCGGAGCCGAGTACGACGAGACCGACATGCGCCACACCGCTGCCCGCTGGCAGGCCGGCAACTTCGAAAAGAACCTCGAGGCGACCCGCCAGTTGGGTGAGTTGGCCTCCTCGAAGGGCGCGACGGTCGCGCAGCTCGCCCTCGCCTGGATCCTCGCCCAGGGCGAGCACATCGTCCCGATCCCCGGTACCCGAAGCGCCGCACGCGTCGAGGAGAACCTCGGAGCCGCCGACCTAACCCTCACCGAGACAGATCTCGACCGCATCACGCAGATCCTCCCCACGGGCGGCTTCGGCTCCCGCTTCCCGGCCGGTATGAGCGCCGAATGGGAGTGATCGCGACCTCGCGACGCAGACTCGGCTCCCACAATCACCCACTTAGATCATGATCAACAAGGAGGAACGAATTCCGGCTGGGTACGTCCCAAGGCCTGCGTGTATCCGTCTCGCGATTTTTGAGAAAACTTCACTTTGGAGCGTGACGATGCGCCGGGTCTGACCGTCTGAGATAGGTAGCCGATGATTCGGCGGATGTGCCGCACCGGCCATCGAGACGCATTCGTTCCACTCGGCAGCCTCGTTCGAAGGAGATCCTCATGACCTCAGCGCAGAACGAACCCCGCCAGGTGCCGCCAGCACAAACATCCGGCGACACCCAGCCGGCCGCTCACGCAGCCACCAGCGGTAACACCATCCGCGAGGATGTTGTGGCGAAGCAGAAGGAACAGTTCGGCGGCATGCGGTTCGGCACCGCTTTCTTCGGCTGGCTCACCGCTACAGGGGCGGCGGTGCTGCTTACCGCGTTGGTCGTCGGCGCCGGCGCTGCCGTCGGGCTTGGCACGCAGGCCGACCCAGAGCAGGCAGCGGGGGCAGCAACCGAGAACGCCGCAACGGTGGGCCTAATCGGGGCAATCGCGCTCGGGGTCGTCGTGTTCGTCGCATACTTCTGCGGCGGCTATGTCGCCGGGCGGATGGCGCGGTTCAGCGGCGCGAAGCAGGGCATCGCCGTCTGGCTTTGGGCATTGATCGTGGCTGTGGTGCTGGCTGTCGTGGGAGCCATAGCAGGCAGTCAGTTCAACGTCCTCGCCAACCTGAACAGCTTCCCGCGCATCCCCATCAACGAGGGCGACCTTGCCCTCGGCAGCATCATCACGGCCATCGCTATCGCCGTCGTCAGCCTCGGCGGCGCCATCCTCGGCGGTCTCGCCGGAATGCGCTACCACCGCAAGGTCGACAAGGCCGGCCTCGGCCGCTAGTCCGCACCACTCAACAGCACCCTTGCATCAACCCTGATCCTCAATTCGATCCACCGCCCCACCACCGCCGGGCAACTGGTCCGGCGTGCGAAGTAGGAAGAGAGAAATGACAATGATCAACACCAACAACATCGATTCCCTTATCGGTGCCAACGTCGTCGACACCGAGGGCCGCAAGGTCGGTACCGTCGGCCAGGTGTACCTGGACTCGTCCACCAACCAGCCCAGCTGGGTCACGGTGAAGACCGGACTGTTCGGAACCAGCGAATCCTTCGCACCCCTTGAAACTGCCGATTGGACCGGCGACGAGCTCCACATCGGCTTCGCGAAGGATGTCGTAAAGGATGCCCCCCGCATCGACACCGACGGCGCGCTGGAGAGCGCCGACGAAGACGCCCTCTACAGGTACTACGGCCTCAGCGGATCCACCGTCGGCCAGAGCACCGGCAACACCGGAAACTCCGACGACACCCGCACGGATGCCGCTGCCGGTGACCGTCGCACCGAGGGATACGACACCTCCGGGCCCACCACCGACGAAGCGATGACCCGCTCCGAGGAGCAGCTGCGCGTCGGCAAGGAGCAGGTGTCCGCTGGCCGCGCCCGACTGCGCAAGCACGTGGTGACGGAGAACCAGACCGTCACGGTACCGGTGAGCCACGAAGAGGTCACCCTCGAACGTGAACCCATCACCGACGCCAACCGCGGCAACGCCAACTCCGGTCCCGACCTCAGTGACGAGGAGCACGAAGTCCAGCTCACCGAGGAGCGCGTCGTGGTGGATAAAGAAACCGTTCCGGTGGAGCGGGTCCGCCTGGGCACCGAAACGGTGACCGAAGACCAGCGGGTCTCCGAAGACGTGCGCAAAGAAGAGATCGACTACGACGAGTCAGACATCGAGCGCAAGGGCCGCCGTGCCCGCGACGACACCATTTAGCACCTGAAGAACCGCCAGGCCCGGGAGGCTTCGGTCCCCGGGTCCGGGTGCCGTGGGAGGCGCGACCGTGCGGCCCAGTGCTATTCAGTTGGTCATGACGTTTCGCGCGGAAGCCTTCGAAGCCTAAACAGCCAAGAGTTTTCGCGACCTGAAACAACTAAGAGGAGCAGACGTATGTCACAACGCAACACTCTCGTTCGAAGCCTTCATGATGTGGGCCTGGCCGCCTGGTTCGGTGGTTCGCTGATGGGCGCGGTGGGGCTGAACAGCGCTGCCGCTTCCGTCAGTAACCCCCGGGAACGGCTGGCGGTGTCCAGCGTGGGCTGGAAGCACTGGGCGCCGGTGCAGTGGGCGGCCATGGCCGCGCATGGCCTCGGCGGGGTCGGCCTGATCCTGGGCAACACCGAGCGGCTCGCCGCCCAGAAGGAAGGGCGGGTGAACACCGGCGTCAAGCTGGCACTCACGCTGGTCGCCATCGGCACCAGCGTGTATTCCGGCGTGCTGGGAATGAAGATGGGCGCGAACGCAGGCGAAGCGGTCGAGGGCACCACCGAACCCAGCGAGGTCACCTCAGACGAGTTGGCGTCCGCCCAGAACCAGCAACGCATCCTGCAGTGGGTCACTCCGGTCGTCACGCTTATCCTGATCGTGCTCGGCGCCCAGCAGGGCGAACAGCAGCGGCCGGTGCCGTCGGCCAAAGCCAGCTGGTTCCAACGCGCTATCAGGCGCTAACCGCCCCATCCCCGGCCCGGGTCGATTCGACCCGGGCCGGCACCTGTCGGCGGCGAGACCGCTCTCCCCGGGAAGAGCGGTCTCGCGATTTAGCGCCAGGAGGCCAATTCCCGGGCAAGGGTGTGACGCGATCGGGCCAGGAGCCCGCGCACGGTGGACTCCGGAACTACGAGTTCAAGCGCGATGACCGAGTAGGTGCAGCCGGCGAACTCGCGCATGAGCCAGGCACGTTTTTGATTGATGGGAAGGCTGCTCAACGCCAGGGTAAAGGCGTCGTCCTGGAGCAGCAACTCCACGACGTCCAAGGGGCTGCTTTCGCTTGTGGCCGGGATGTCGAACGAGAGCTCCGTTCGATCGTGCGCCAACTTACCGCGAAGTCGGGGTGGCTCGAGTTTGTTAGGGGACAGTCAGCCGCGGGCGATCGCGACCGCTTCGGCGACCGCCGACATGCTGTACACGTTCATGAACAAGGGGCCAGGTGCTTCGCTCAGATCGGCGGTAGTTAGTTCACCCGTGTCAAAGGGACTGAGCCCAGCGTCGACGACTAAGCGCGCCACCATGTCCTTGGCCTCGTTGTTGTCCCCGGCTATGAACATGACGGAGGGAGTCTGGTTGATGGCAGCGGCGGCCTGATCTACCGACAAATTATGGAGGGCCTTGACCACAAAGGCGTCCGGGAACAAGTCTGCGACCTTCGCTGACGAAGTGTTGGTGCCGAGATCGACCAACCCAGTGCGCTCTGGGTTGAAAGGATTAGTGGTGTCGACGACCACCTTTCCTGATGCTGGACCGACGAGCGCTGCCGCGTGCGCAATCAGCTCGAATGGCGGCGCGAAAACGACCACGTCCGAAAATGCTGCCACCTTCTCTACCTCAAGCACGCACGCCAACGAACCTAGCCGGCCGACAAAATCTTCGAGACGGCCCAAATCGCGCACATAGCTGAACGCGACCTCGTGGCCTCGCTTCACCCACTGCTCGCCGTACAGCTTGCCTACGTTGCCCGCGCCTACAATTCCGATCTTCATTTCCGCTCCCAACCCTGATCACTTCGACTATCGAAGTGAAGCCGAAGCTACCACTTCGAATATCGAAGCGCAAGCGATAGTGTGGCTTTATGTCAACCACCCCTCTTCCAGGAAGACCTGCCAAGGGTTCGCGAACAGGGCGGCCGCTGTTCGCACTGCTCGACCTCATGACGCGGCGATGGAGCATGAGAATTGTTTGGGAATTGCAGGGCCACGCGCTCACGTTTTTGGAACTTCAACGAGAGTGCGACGGGATGTCATCTTCGACGCTGACTCTCCGACTTCGTGAACTCACTGAAGCGAAGCTGGTCGCCCGTCAGCACGACGGTTCATACGAGTTGTCCTCGCTTGGAGCCGCTCTACCTGCGGCGTTCGGGCCGCTTGTTTCCTGGGCGGAGGAGTGGGCTGACGCTACAGCAGCTGATCACTCGGTGACGGAGGGCCGAGAACTTTCGAACTCCGACGCCTCTCCGACCTCCGAATAGACGCCCCGGGCGCCATCGGGAGGTCGCGTCGGGTCCGGTTCGGTTAGGAGCCCTTGGAAGAAGGCCCGGATGTTGGCGCTGATGAGTTCGGGTTCCTCTTTAGCCGTGAAGTGACCACCATGAGGGAGCACGGCGAAGCTTCGAATGTCGGTGTACGTGCGCTGGGCAAGTTCACGGGGGTATCCGAGGTCTCCTGTCCCGACGGCGATGCCCGTCGGGACGTGAACGGCACCACGCTTCTCGCGGTGCCTCAGGTGGTAGTAGGAGCGGAATGATGACCCAATGGATTGAGTGAACCAGTACAGCGAAATCGTTCGCAGAAGGTCGTCGCGAGAGAACTTTTCATCAAGAGTGAGTTCCGTCGGGCCGCTTCGTCTGTCGCTCCACGAACGAAACTTTTCGAGAATCCAGGCGGCAAGCCCAGCGGGCGAGTCGTTCAAGGCGGCGGCGACCGTGTCGGGGCGGGTGCTTTGCAGATGCGCATACGCGGTCTCGTCTTCCCATTCGGCGTCGAGCCATGCAATGAAGGCGTCTTCTGCCGCGGAGAGGTCTTTCCGGTCGTCAACCTGGGGCACTGCGGGGTGTGTGACGAAGATACCGAGCACTGAGTCCGGGAAGAGTGACGCCAGGCTATGACTGACGGAGGCGCCAATGTCCTCACCATAGGTGCCGTACCGGGCATAGCCGAGGACATCAGTCATCAGCTTATGTATCGTTCGCGCCGTACTTGTATCGGTGAAAAATCCGGTGGGGGCGTCGGAGAACACGAACCCGGGTAATGAGGGAATGACGAGGTCAAAGTCGGACAAGAGAGTGACGAGCGGGAGCATCTCGGCAAACGAGTACGGCCATCCATGGCTCAGGACAAGAGGTACGGCATGAGGATGGGATGACTTCACGTGAACAAAATGGACTAATTGGGAGTCGATGTCAGCAGTAAATTGCGGGAATGAGTTCAACCAACGTTCCTGAGCACGCCAGTCAAACTCGGCTTCCCAGTAGGTCACGAGATTCTGCAAGTAAGACTTCGGAACTCCAGCAGCCCACTCCGTCCCAGGCGTTGGCTCCGGTAAGCGTGTACGAAGAAGCCGATCCCGCAGATCAACAAGATCCGACTCTGGCACCTTGATGCGAAAACTCTTCATCGCAAAACTCTACCGATGGACTCGTCCCACCAACTCTTGCAGCCCGTCGAAAGTCACTCCCGTCGAGATATCCAGTGGACCGCAGTTCGCCGTCTCTATGACAACCTAGGGCGTTGACACCGACCCCCCCCCGATCTGCCTGACGCCGTGTCCGCTTGCGCCGACAACACCACACAGCGCACGCTTTCAACTGCAATCGAGTACAACTGGTTAACGAATTCCCCCCCCCAACAGCCACAAGCATAAGAAGGAAAACTACGCAATCCAACCACTCGGCTCTTGGCTTCTTCGTCGCCTTCGCGTTGCAGGATTACCCGCTGTTGCCATTGCATTGTTCGCCTTTTCGACCACCTGCCACCAGGATGGAGGCCATTGATGGTCCGGAAGTCGCTCTCCCGAATGCCTGAATGCCACCGTTCCGAAATTCCAGATTCACGGCGACTCCCGGCCGCAACGCTGTGTTCGCCACCGCGACGATGCCCCACCATTCGGTCGACCAAATGCTCCGCCACGGGCTTCTCGGACAAGCCCGACTACAGCTGTGTTGAAGAGTCCTGAAACTGGTGCAGACGATTTCTGGCACCATTCAATAGACATATCGAATGCGGGCACCTAGGCCACGGGGACAGCCGTCCAGCAAGTTCCTTTGACTCGAAACACTACAGATGCGAGACGGGTCCAGATACGAGATAAGTCACCTGCCGCTCGTCGGGTGAACAGGAGGGATCTTTTACGTCTCCTATCCCATGGGTTGCGAGGCGTCTAGTCCAACCGGTCGAAGGCTGATCAAATGATGGGTTCGTGCGCGCGATGGTTATCTGTTGCGTCGCGTGATCGCTGAGTTGGTACCGCGGGGCAGCGTGTTCGTCAACGACCATCTCGTTAGTGTTGCCAGATGACCGAATATCGCGCTGTTTTCGATGCAGAGATTGTGTTTTCGAACGAGGGTGGTCTTCAGGCCCAGAGGTTCCGGGTCGACGTGCCCGGCCCTGATGTGAGCAGTGAAGAAATCGCCCGACTGTTCGTCACTTCGCTCGATCTGCTCATGACCGAAAGCGCCGTTGTAAAGAACGTCCGGATCATCGAAGAGGCACACAAGGGCACGAGGGGTGGTCCCGGTGACCCGCGGCGCCCTGTCTGATCCGTTAAGACTAGCCGGATTCACCGCAGTGATACCGCGCGCTTCTGAGGTGGAGATGCCTCGTGGCTCGCTACTGGAACCTCAATTACCAGAACGCGAACAGGCGAACGTGAGCAACTCAGACAAGGGGCAATCTCATCTCGGAATCCTACAGATGCGAGACAAGTCATCTGCCGCTCGTCGGGGGAACAGGAGGGATCTCCTACGTCTCGCATTTCATGGGTTCGGGTCCCATTAGGAGTCACAAGGATCGATTCAGCCCACCCTAATCTTCTGCGTTATAGCTCTAGGTTCGAGAACTCCCGGCAAGAACTTGATCGTCTCCTAACGTCCACCGATCCACTGGGGAGCGGCACCCGAGAATGATGGACCCGAACACGGGCCAGCTACAAGAGATAAACTCAGTACTCCCTTCGAGAGAGAAGCTCATGAAAAACAAGAATGCTCCTGATGGCGAATACACCGACCTGGATACTTCTCACGAGCATCCAACGGACACGAGCGCGACCTCGTCCTGAAACAGGATCGTCGCACCGCTGAATGCTCTACCGCGGCGCGCGCTCGCTCCGAACTATCGCGGAGTCCACACCGAGCGGTCGCGGTGGGCGAACACTGCGAACCCGACTGGGTCGCGACCGAGGACCTGACGGACATCGTCGGTCAGGCCCGCGGCCAGGCCCAGCCGGGCGGTCGTGTAAATCGCCGCAGTGACGAGGACCATGCCCCATGGCATTCCTAACTTCCTGCGGGCATGCACGATATACCGCAGGATGCCGGGCCGCGCGTAGCGGATCGGCCGGCCCAGTTCGTGGGTGAGGATCTCGGCAATCTGTGCATAGGTCAGCGCTTCATTCCCGGTCACCGTCCACGCGGTGTCCACATGCGCTGACGGATCCAGAAGCGCCGCGGCCGCAACGGCTCCGACGTCTTCAACATCCACGAATGCCGTCGCTCCGTTGCGTGCGGGGACCATGATCTCGTCCCGGTCGCGAATATCGGTCAGATGGGTGGTGGACAGATTTTGGTGGAAGAAGGATGCTCTAACGAAAGTCCATGCCACGCCTGAGTCACGAAGCCACGCCTCGATCGCCGCGTGCGGCACGATGGTGTTCTTCTCTGCTCCCTGCAGCGACAGGAACACGATTTGCGAGATCCCGTGGTCGCGGGCGTACTCCAACGCCGGGATCATCTGACTTTTCGGTTTCCCCAGGTGCGGCGGGCGCATGAGGAACATCTGCTGCACCCCCGCAAAGGCGGCTTCCCAGGTAGTTGGGTCGGTGAAGTCAAGAGCAACGGCTTCCACCCGGTCGCCGAATACCCGCCGAACCGACTCGACGCTACGACCGGTCGCCCTCACTCGGGCGCCACCATCCAAAAGCTCCTGCACAACCACCCGACCCACATTCCCGGTCGCGCCGGTGACCAACACCGGATTCTTCCACTCTCGTGCCTGCATTGCGCCCCATCGCCGTCTCCGAGACCTGCACACGTGGGATTCTTCCCCCATGACAGCGTCGGTATGCCCAGTCTCACACCGAAAATAGGCCGGCTGACCCGGTCTCACGGTTTATGCGAGTTGTGCCAGCCAGGTCAATGCAACGGCGTCACGCTCGGGGGGTGCCACTGTGTCGTCTTCGAACTGCGGCCGCGCCCGGATATCGCGGAGTGCGACAACACCCATACAGGGGATGGCGAGTAAGTCACCTTCACGGAGATCGTCGGGCAGCTCCACCATGCCGCGACCGAGACCGGGGGTTTCGTGAGATTCGCCGGAGAGCAGAATCGCGGTGCTGCTCTTGACCGTCGAGGCTCGCCCGATGAGTCGGGTTTCCCGCCACGTCGCGTCCACATTGTCCAGGCACGCGTCGATGAGGACCACACGTGCGGCGTCGAAGTTCCTCAGAACCGCAGTGACCTGCACGACGACGACGGCGGCGTCCCGGTACGGCGATCTCCGCCCGTGAGTGGCGGGGATGACGGCGGTAGCAGTATGCACGCACGGGGTTTGGCACACGTCGACGAGCCGCAGCATGGACACGCCGGAGACGATGACATCAGTGGTGGTGGCGTGTGAAGATTCGGGCCACGCATCGATGTAGAGAGGATCGGCGAGCGTACGCCGGAGGGACGGCATCATCGCGGTGAGAGTCATGAGCCAGACCTCATTCCCAGATCGCTGGGTCTAAGGGGCTCCAATGTGGGGCTGTCAGGAGTAGTCATTCTTCAGTCCTAACGGACACCCGGGCGCAACACCGGTCCCCTAACGGAAGACATACGGGAAGTTCACGGAAATCAACGGTGCGGCGGTGGGGGAGGAGGCGGTGTAAAGCACCCGGCAAGCACAATGGGGCGTGAGTTTCAGCGTGCCGTTTCCGGCAACGAGCACGTCACTGCTCTGAGCATCAGGGGCGCGCAGACCGGCTGCGCACCTCGGCTGCGACCGAGGTGAGGGCCTCGGTGAAGGCGGCGAGCTGATCGGCATTCAAACTACTGGTCGAGGCGGCGAGCATCTCCGAGAAGTCCCGGTGGATGCCGCCCATCACCTCGTGCCCGAGCGGGGTCAACTCCAGGTAGAGGCTGCGCCGGTCGCCGGGGTGATCCACCCGGTGCAGCAGGTCCGCGTCGACTAACCGGCGGGCGATCGCGGTGATCGCGCCCGTGGTCATGCCTAGGTGTGCGGCCAGCTCCTTGGGCGTGATGCTCACCGACCGACCCACCCGGAACAGGGCGCGCAGCTCGGTCGCGCTCACACCGACATCCTGCGCGATGCGCTGGCGGTTAGCGTCGAGGGCGCTCACGAATGCAGTGGCCGCCGCCGGAAAACCGGTGAGGGTATGCGCGAGTGCTTCGGGTTGGGTCATGTCTCCTCCGGCCTACGTGGGGCCAAGCCCCGCCCACGCGGCGTTGTGAAGTAATCGTACCCAATTCACCCCAAACAAGGTGAAAATGTAGTTTACTGAGTAAGTCACTTAGTGGCTAAGGCAAATCAGGCACCGTCAAAACCGATGGAGTAGATCATGATTCCCGATATTCTCTCGCCCGGCCAGTACGACACGGTCTACAACTCCTTGTCCCTGGTCATCGCCGCCCAGCTGTTCACGGCGGTCTTTCTGCTCATCTCGCTGCCACGCATCCTGCCGCGGTATCGCCAGGCCATCACGGTGGCAATCGTCGTCTGCGGCATCGCGGCCTACCATTACTTCCGCATCTTCGACTCGTTCAAGGCGGCCTTCGTGACGGAAGGCGTCGGCGGCCAGGCCGACTACAGTCAGGCGGTCGGCGAAGGATTCAACGAGGGCTACCGCTACGTGGACTGGCTCCTCACGGTACCGCTGCTGCTGGTGGAACTCATTGCCGTGCTCGCATTGGCCCGGTCCGTGCAACGTGGGCTGCTAGTGCGGCTCGTTCCGGCCGCCGCGCTCATGATCATCCTCGGCTACCCCGGAGAGATCAGTGGCGACAACGGCATCCGTGGCCTGTTCGGGCTGCTGTCCACCATCCCGTTCGCCTACATTCTCTATGTGCTGTTCGTGCAGCTGGGTAAGTCGCTGAACAAACAACCCGTGGGCGTGCGCCGCATCCTGAGCCAGCTGCGTTTCTTGCTGTTGCTGAGCTGGGGTGTCTACCCGATTGCCTATCTGTTGCCGTTGCTGGACATCGCCGGTCCTGATGCCTGGGTCTACAAACAGGTCGGCTATTCGATCGCCGACATTCTGGCAAAGGCCGTCTATGCGCTGATCATCTTCCAGGTGGCACGCATTAAGTCTTTCGACGACGACCCCACGTTCGCCGGTATTGAGCGCTCCCGCGATGAGGCGCCTGCGCGCGTCTGACTTTCTGGCGGTCCACGATCTTGCTGGGCGTGGCTTTGTCAGCAAGTGTGTCGACATCGGCGCTAAGGCCCCGACGGGTGACTTCGAATGGGCAGGTCACTCGTTGCGGTTCTCCGCGTGATGCAGATACTCCGCCGGCAAGTTCTGGGTGGTGTGGTTGGTGCGAGGATTCTTATGCGGTTGTGACTGGAATGCGGATGCGGAGCTTGCTGGGCTCGATCCAGGCTTTGAAGGCAACGGCTTTGCCGAACGCGTCGCCGTCGAGTTCTATTTCCTCGGGTCGAGAGAAGCGTGCGGTGAACTCAGAGCCGGTTTCATAGCGCAGGTCGCCGTCGTTCTTCTGTTCCCCGGCGAGGGCCTTGCCCGCTTTGGTTCGACGAACGATGCCGTTGGTCCAGGCCACTTTCACCCATACCCTGATCCAGCCCAGTGCACCGCCTGGCCGGGTCATCATGACATCGAACAAACCGTCATCCAGCACTGCTTCGGGCATCAGCAAGATATTGGCCGGCAACGATCCGCAGTTGCCGAGGATCAGGGTGTGCACCGTTGCTCGCTTGGCAGCGCCGTCGTTGATCTGGAATCGCATGTGCAGCTCATCCGGGTCACGCAGAGACTTGACGATTGCTTTCACATAGGCTGCCCAGCCGGCTTTTGCCTTGAGATCTTCGTCAGTGTTCGTGATCATCTTTGCGTCAAGGCCCAAACCTGCCATCACCACGAACGCGTGCTCGTCGCGCGACTTGTCGTCTCGCTCGATACGAATCATGCCCAGATCAATTGCGCGATCCTCACCGGTGAATGCTGCGCGCACGCTCTCGTGCATGTCACTGAGGGTGAGGTCGAGATTGCGCGCGAGGAGGTTGCCCGTTCCGGAGGGTATAAGCCCAACCGGCACGTCGTGCCCGCGAACGGCCTCGATGACAGCGCGCACGGTACCGTCACCGCCGGCGACGATGATCAGATCAACGCCGAGTTCCAACGCTTTCGCGGTCACGCCCTGGCCGACATCGTCGACGGACGTTTCAAACCAGACGCTCTCAGACCACCCCCCGGCCGCTGCCTCCGCATTCACAGCGTTTCGGAGGGCATCGAGATCGACCTTGACGGGGTTGTAAACGACAGCGGCGTTCCGAAGCGTGACATCACTCATTGAGCCACTGTAAACCAGGCAGTACAGAGATGAGCATGCTCGCAGGGAACGAATCTGCGCTCTAACCTCGCGCTTGTCGCCGCACAGGATTTATGATCGTCCCGGCCGCGTGTTTCGGGCTGCCGCCGTAGGTCGATGAAGGGACAGCCGTGTCGAAGTCGAAGAAAACAGGTGCGGTCAAGCGCGTTCCGAAACCTCTATACGAGGACGAGCTGGAACGGTTGCAAGCCGAGCTCGTAGGCATGCAGCAATGGGTCATTGAGACCGGGGCGCGGGTGCTGGTCATCTTCGAGGGTCGAGACGCCGCGGGCAAGGGCGGCGCGATCAAGCGGATCGTCCAATATTTGAATCCGCGCTCCGCCCGGGTCGTCGCACTTCCCACTCCGAGCGAGCGAGAGAAGGGCCAGTGGTATTTCCAGCGCTACATTGAACGGCTTCCCACCGCCGGGGAGATCGTCTTGATGGACCGCTCTTGGTACAACCGTGGTGGCGTCGAACGGGTGATGGGATATTGCACCGATGAGCAATACCGTCTGTTTCTCGAGCAGGTGCCCTTGGTGGAAAAGATGCTCGTTGACGAGGGGATCATTCTGGTGAAGTTCTGGTTCTCTGTGTCTGACAAGGTCCAGGAAGACCGGTTCCGTTCTCGACTGGAAGATCCGATGCGCCGGTGGAAACTCTCCGAGACGGACCTCTTTTCGATTACCCGCTGGGAGGACTACTCGCGAGCCAAGGATGACTTGTTCGCTGTCACGGACCTTCCGTTTGCACGGTGGTGGACGGTTGAGAGCGATGACAAGCGTGCGGCACGAATCAACTCAATCAAGCACCTTCTGTCCAACATCCCCTATGAGCACCGGGTGCCGGACGAAGTGACTATTCCCGATCGCCCGGAAGCAAATGACTACGAGCGGCCCCCGAAGGATGAGGCGAGCCTGGTCACTGATCACGCCAACACTCTGAAGAAGAAATAGGGAGGTCTCATGCTTCGCGCAGGGTGCCCCGCGGCTCGCAGGGCGTCAGGCGAGTTCACGGTGACCCGGCGGGTTCGGCGGGTCAGCTCGGCGTCGAAGTAGCGCTTTTGAGCGCCAAAGCAGATCGCCGACCTTCCAGGCGCAGTTCCATTTCGCTCATGACCACCGCAGCGAGGTCGCCGAGGGTGGCGAGTTCCTCTTCCGAGGCCTGGCGCGGTTCGAAGTCGAGAACGCACAGAGTGCCGAGGTTGTGTCCGTCGCGGGTGCGCAACGGCACCCCGGCGTAGAACTGGAGGCCGAAATCGCTGGCGACGAGGGGATTAGCCAGCGTCCGGGGGTCGAACCGGGCATCCTCGACGACCCAGGGCACGTCGTCCAGGATCGCCGAGGCGCAGAGCCCCGGGTGCCTCTCAATGTGGTCGATCTCCAGACCGTGGTGGGACGTGAACCAGATCCGGTCCTGGTCGACGATCGTGACGAGCGCGACCGGAACGGAGAACACTCGGGCGGCAATGGCCGTGACGCGGTCGAAGGCCCCGTCGGCCGGTGCTTCCGGCAGTCGATAGCGCGCGACCGCGAGCATCCGGGCTTCCTCGGTCGAAGGCGCGGAAATCGCCGCCACATCTCGGTGCCGGCCGGTCTCGGCAGCGACCATCTGGCGAAGCGCCACGACCAGATCGTGGATGGAGGGGCGGTCCTTCGGGTCGCGGGCGGTCATTGCAGCCAGCAGCGCCCGCCATTCCGGGGCGATGCCGGGCGGAATGGAGGGGTCTTTTCTGAGCCGGGCCAGTGCCGACGGGATCGGGTCGCCGGGAAACGCGATGGTGCGAGTGAAGCACTCGAGAAGAACGAGCCCCAGCGAGTAGACATCGCTGGCCGAGCCGAGCGTCTGACCCCGCGTCTGTTCGGGGCTGAGGTAGGCGGCCGTGCCCGTCGTCACGGCGTCCGGGTCTCGGCGGTCGATGGCGCCTACCAGGGCGATGCCGAAATCGGTCAGCTTCGCGCGGTATCGAGCGCCGCCGTGGTTGTAGTCGACAAGCAGGACGTTGGCCGGCTTGACGTCCCGATGCACAACACCCCGATGATGGATGTACTGCAGGCCTTCAGCCAGGTCGTAGCCGATGTGCGCTATCTGACGAGCCGAGAGAGTGCCCCGCTCGAGCTGGACCTTGAGATCCGCGCCGGTGACGAGCTCCATGACGAAAAAGACACGTGGCCGGCCCACATCCGTGCGGTCGACACCCGCATCGAGCAGGGTGACGAGGCTGTGGTGGCTCAGGCTCGCCAAGAGGTTCACTTCGTCTTCCTGACGACGGATGTCCTTCTCGGTTGTCGCGGACGCCTCGAAGACCTTCACCGCGACATCACGACCCAGCGTTTCGTCCCTGGCGCGGTAGACAGAGCCCTCGCCGCCTCGACCGATCAGTTCCAGCAACCGGTAACGTCCGCGTAGTCGCGGTGGTCCGGCTGCGGTGACCTCAGGTGAGCGCCCGGCCAATGTGATTGCGTCCATAGTGAACCCTTGTTTCGTGGCGCCTCCACCACAGGCGGTCCGGAGTATCCACTTCTAAGACGTAGCTCGAGGCGAATGTGTCACGCCCGCCACCAAAATTGCGGGCTGCATTTCGCATCTGCGTGTCTGATCGATTCCGTTCGGCAGCGTCGGACGGACTCCTTCGGCGGAGCGGGCTCTTGAAGATTGCTATCCGTCGGTACGATCGATTTCACGACTTGAGTGATTCAACCGGCAGCCCGGCGTAGTCTGCTGCGAAATACTGGCCGGCGGACTTGGGAGGACGACGGTGGTGCCGTCCAGACGGCCGTGTACCGCCAGAACAGGCTGCGCCGCAGGGTGATACGGGGCAGCACCCGTCGGGCAACGGCCTTGACCTCGGCGTATGTTTCCGTGGGCGGCTGGATGGGGGAGCGCATGTGAGCGGGCAAGCGGACGGCCGGGCGCGGGTGCAATGCCAAGCCGACCAGTGGATTGAGCAGTGTCGAGATCAGCGACAACGGGATGTCGCGAGCGGTTTCACGGGCGACGCCCACGATGACCAGACGGCCTCCTGGAGCGACGAGCAGGCTCGCTCTGCGCAGAGTTTCCTGAAGGGGGAGGTGGTGGAGTACCGCCACGAACGTGATCAGGTCATACGGGGTGTCGCGGACTTCGGCCCACGTCGATCGGCTGATCACCACGTTGCGGAGCTCCCGCGTGTTGTAACGCGCCGCTTCTACGCTGGCCGGGTCTGGTTCGATGCCACGCACGTCGGAGAGCTCGCGGGACAGGCGTTCGACCAGATGCCCGGTGCCACAACCGACGTCGAGTGCGCGTGACCCTCCGCGGAAGTGAACGCGTCGGGCCTGATAGACGATCCAGCCTGAGTAGGCATCGTTGTGCGACCAAGGATGCCGGTCGTTGAATCGGCCAAGCGCCTGAAGTACCGGGGAGGTCAATTGTGCCATCACGCGTCACGATAGCGACTCCAGGACTGGAAGGAGCAGCCGGAACTGTGTCAGCGGTGAGGCGATCGATTTCAAGACGCGCAAATAGCCCTCTCCGAGTCGGACTGGGGGAGATGACTCTGCGGAGCTCGCAACGTCATCCTCCGTGGCCGGTCGTTGAAGCTCTCGCCGCAAACACGATCGCGTTTCCGAACTTCTTGGCGTGTGGAGTGGTCAGGCTGCCAGAAGGCCCGGGCGCTCCCACCGTCCGTTACTGACTGCTCTGCGGGCGTTCGCTAATGACGAGTGTCGTGGTCGTCGTGGTCGTAATATTCCCGACTTCCTGACTTAGCGAGGCCGCGGCTGACCATGTAACCGATGGTTAGGAGCGTGGCGTAGAACCAGGCATCCTGAGCGCCGAATCCCTCACCGTCGTCTCCGTTGTCCACCATGGCCGATGCGATGAACAACCCGACGAGTATGACCACATACGCAATGAACTCAGTGGTCTTGAATGCAGCCTTCGTCTCAGTTGAGAGCCGCGTGACGCGGCCCCTGTTGGTGGTGTTGCTCATGGTACGTTCCTCGTACTTTCAGCTTGTCATTTGGTGCTTCAGAAAAATGCAATCACAAGTCGCAAAAGTTGGCAATAACTCATTTTCCCCTTCTCGGGCGTCCTGAGGTCGGTCGGCGCCGCTGCGACGGTCGATCTCACGAGGCCCTGGTTTGCGGCGCCACAGCGTTGTCGCCGTTCAGCGATGCGTAAACGAAGTCTCCGGGCCCACGAACCCTCGAACCGGACGCTCCTTCTTTATCGTTTCTTCGTCAAACCTGCATCGAGAAGCGCGGGTGGAGGAACCAGAGTCATGACAGGACATTCCAGCAGGAGGAAGTAATGGTCATGAGCGAGTGGCCGATTCTCGCCGGAATTTGTGTGGTGTTCGTCGTTCTCGGGGTGTGGGCGATTGCTCGGATCTTCCCCATAAACGGCCGAGGCAAAAACACACCACCAGGGGACGCAGTCCACCCAACCGAACCCCAGAGAAGAGAAGGTCCATGAACGGGCACAACCACGGTGGCAAGTCGCATCTCATCGGCATGATTCTGATCGGTGTCGTTATTCTCGGCGGCCTGCTCGTGGCCGGAAGATCGATCGGCGAGGCACTTCCCCTCGCAGCGGTTCTGGCGTGCCCCGTGACGATGATCGGGATGACGTTCATGATGATGCGCAGCAAAAACAAGGACGCTGCCGCCCCGCGGGAATCACCCGTCCACAGCGACACCGGCTCCAACGAAGCCGCGAAGACTACGACCCAGGCTTGACCCTCGGGCGTCCGCCCGTCCGCCCGTCCCCACGGCATCGGCACGGCGGTGAGTCCGTGCACTTTTGAAGGAGCAATACATGGAGCAGGCCCTGCTCTCCACCACAATCCTCGCCTCGTTCTTAGGCGGCATCGTCGCCCTGCTGGCCCCCTGTTGTGTGTCGGTCATGCTGCCGGCGTTCTTCGCGTCAAGCTTCCGCCGTCGCGGCCAGATCCTGGGAATGACACTTGTTTTCGCTGCCGGTGTCGGCACGATCATCCTGCCCATTGCGTTGGGGGCCGCGATCGTTAGCCGCGCCCTGGCGCAGTACCACTTCTGGATTTTCAGCGTGGTGGGAATTGCCATGGTCGTCGTAGGTGTCGCCACGTTGGTGGGGTGGAAGTTGATGCTCCCGATGCCGTCGGGGAAGAGTTCAGGGTCAGGAATCGGTTCCGTGTACGGGTTGGGCGTGTTTTCTGGCGCGGCGAGTGCTTGTTGTGCACCAGTCCTGGCCGGAGTTGCCGCGATGTCCGGGGCGGCGTCGTCGATTTCTACGGCAGCGCTGGTCGGTATTGCCTACGTCTTCGGCATGGTCGCTCCGCTCTGTGTCCTTGCGCTGGTGTGGGATCGGAAGGACTGGAGCAATAGCCGGCTGCTCACGGCGCGCACTGTCGCCCTGTGGCCCGGCGGACGACGGCTGCCGCTGTCGAGCCTGTTGTCCGGTGGCTTGATGCTCGGGATGGGTATCGTCACCATGATCATCGCGGTTCGCGGCATCGGCATGGCGCCCGACGGCTGGCAGGTTCGGGTCACCGCCTGGCTCAACCACACAGCTGTGGTTATTCAGCAGTCCGTCGGCTTCATCCCCGGCTGGCTCTCGGCCCTCGTGGTCTTCGTCGCCCTCGCCACCCTGGTGTGGAAGGCATTGCGCGCCCGACGCCCACAGGGAGGTCACACCTCGTCCGCGACAGAGCCAGATACGGCAGAGCAGGTAGCGGCCGGTTCGACCGCTCCGGCCTGTCACGACACCGCAAAGGAATCACAGTAATGGCATCACGCAACAAGAAGCGCGCCGCAGCGATGCGGCCTCTGAAAATGAACGCCAACCGCCGTGCCGTGCTGATCGGTGCCGGCGTGGTCGTGGCCATTTTCGGCGCCTTTTTCCTTATTCTCGCCCAGGAGCCCTCCGGACCCGCCCAGCCGGCCCAGTCCGCTCCTATGGTCAGGAGCGACGATGCGGCTGACTACGCGGTGGGATCTCCGGGGGTGGGAGAGATGGCCCCGGGATTCGCAATGGAGTCCACATCGGGGGACACCGTGGATTTGACTGACTACGCGGGCAAATCGGTGCTCTTGTACTTCCATGAGGGACTGGGCTGCCAGCCCTGTTGGGACCAGATGCGTGACCTGGACGCCGAATCCGATCAGCTCACTGCCGTCGGAGTCGACGCCGTGCTCACAATCACCAGCGGGCCGGTAGACCTGATCGCGCAAAAGATGGAAGATGACAAACTCGCCTCCGTCGCCCTGGCGGACACGAAGATGGACGTCATAAAAGAGTACGGGGCGAACGACTACGGCATGATGGGCGACTCCCGCGCCGGACACAGCTTCATCCTTGTCGGGCCTGACGGCACCATTCAGTGGCGAGCCGACTACGGTGGCGCCCCGGATTACACCATGTACGTGTCCATGACCGACCTTCTCGCCGACATGACGGCTGCCGGGGTGAACGGATGATGATGGTCACCGTCCTGACCCAAGAGGCCTGCCCCTCCTGCGTGAACGCGAAAAACACCTTGGCGCAACTCGCCGACGAGTATCCCTTCAACATCGTGGAGATTCCGTTGGCATCAGCCGAAGGCCGAGATCTTGCGAACCGGGTCGGCATCGTTTTCGCCCCGGGCATCTTGATCGACGGCGAGCTGTTCAGCTACGGTCGCTTGTCCGAAAAGAAATTGCGCCGCCATCTCTCCTCAGTGGAGTGGCCCACCACACGCCCACCCGCGGGCCCCAGCTGACGGAGGCATAGGCGAACGCACTGGCGAGCTCGTCATTGAAGTTGACGGTTACACCCAGTTCCAGCTCTCCCCGCAGGCAAGGACGGTAGCGCCTATGGAGCCTTCAACCTGGGCAAGCGAGAAGGACCCGGTCTGAGGGGCCGGTCGTATCGATCGCCGGTTCCGCTAACGAACGAAGTCCGATGCCGCGTTCGCCGAGCTCGTGAAGGAGTGAAATCAGACGATCGTCACGAGCCAACCGATCCAACTGGCTGAGTTGGCAAACCAACAAGACGTCACCGGCCCGCAAGCAAGCCAAGCAGGCTGAAAACTGCGGCAACGACGCCCTATTCTTCGACTCGCCGTGGTCCACATACACGCGCTCCGCGCCGGCCGCGGTCAACGCGATTTCTCGCTCATCGACTCTCTGCTTGCGCGTCGCACCACGCGCGTACCCGATGACAGTCATCTTTACCTGCTTCGCTCGCGGAATCCGGGGTCCGACCGCTCGCGTGTCACGGTCGCTCCTGAACCTGGGGCTACAGTGTGGCGAGGATGCCGTTCATGACATCAATCTCGGCGGTCTGGCTGTTCACGATGTTCGTGGCCATGTCCACAGCGTCCGGGAATTGTCCCTCGTCGATCTCGGTCTGAGCCATCGCGATTGCGCCCTGGTGATGAACGATCATCTGTTCGAGAAAGAGTTTTCCAGCGTCTTCTGAGGGCGCGGACTCGAGGGCGTTCATATCGTCGTCAGACATCATGCCGTCCGTGCCGTGATCCATATCGGACATATCCATTTCGCTGGAGCTGGTGTCATCCATGCCCCATGCGGATAGCCAGGATTCGAGCTGCTGGATTTCGGGCTCTTGAGCGTCTTTGATCTCGGTGGCCAGGTCCACGATGCGCTGGTCGATCTCGTCTTTCGCGAGAAGGTCATCGCTCATTTCGACGGCCTGTTCGTGATGGGGGATCATCATCTGGGTGAACTCGACGTCCGCGTCGGCGAGATCAACCGATGAGGCGGAGGACTCGGGGGAGCTAGGGGCGGCGGATGAGCCGGTGTCGGTTGTTCCACCAGCGCAGGCGCTGAGAGTGAGTGCAGTCGCGACGGCTGCGGCAGCAAGAAGATAAGTATGTGGCTTGGGCATTGTCAATCCATTCGGAGTCAGACGTGAAAAATCGGGTCGCCATACGGCGTGGTGAAGGTAGGCGTCGAGTGACGCTAAGGCCATTGCTGGTTTTAGGTGCGACTGATGGAGAGAACGACCAAGCTAGGCCGGAAGAGATGAAGCGCGGGGCCCTGATAGCGAGAGACGACCCGCCCGCCCGCCTCGAGCAGACGCCGATACGTGGCCGGCGAGCTGGCAAGAATGATGAGAGCCGCTAAAACCAGTACCAGGGCGCAGGTTATCGCCCAGACGGCGCAATCGAACATGCCGTCGGCGCTACCGAAAAGGCCGACTTCTGCATGCACGACTACTGGGAGCATCGGCGCCGTCGCCGCGACCGCCACGTCAGTTCCGAAGTCAGCGGCCCTCGGGACGGTGTCGGAATGTGCAGTGGACTCGGCTGCCCCCGAACCTACGCCGTGCTCGCCGATCATGGAGTGCATGCCCAGCAACATGGCTGCCATGACAAGAACCGCCGTGAACGCATAGGCGACTACAGGCCTTTGGTGACGGTCAGCTACGGAATTGCCGTGCGGGTTCATGTCACCTCCAGTGTCGACAAACCAGGTTGAAATCGCGGGTACCCAAAACCGTATCGACACTTGACAAAGTTCAGCTGGGAATGGCGCGGTGCAGCTCAGCTGAAATCCATTGATAGGTCTTTTGACAAAGATTGACTGGGGATATGGGCGGCAGCCGCTCATCAGAGCGGTCCGGGATGAACCCGGAGGGACAATGAGACCATGATGTCAACGACCTTCAGGCCACAAACCGCTGCGGAGCCGCGGCCGCGAGTACTGGTGGTCGACGATGAGGTGCCGCTGCTCGAGTTGGTCGCCGGCTACTTGGAGCGAGATGGGTTCGACGTGCAGACGTCAGCTGACGGCCAGGCTGCGGTGACGACGGCACGAAACTGGGCCCCCGCCATCATCGTTCTCGACTTGGGCCTACCAGGGATGGACGGCATTGAGGTTTGTCGTACCGTGCGCACCTTCACCGATTGCTACATCATCATGCTGACCGCCCGGGTTGACGAAATCGACAAGCTGGTCGGCCTCTCCGTCGGAGCAGACGATTACCTGACCAAGCCTTTCAGCCCGCGAGAGCTCGTGGCTCGAGTGCGCGCTATGCTCCGCCGGCCCCGCCCCAGCGAACAAGCCGCCGCGCTCGGCACACCGCCTCTTGTCCTTGGCTCCCTCCAAATCGACGTCGGCGGCCGCGAAGTCCGCCGAAGCGGTGAAGCGGTGGACCTGACCCGCACCGAGTTCGAGGTGTTGGCGGCATTGGCCGGTCAACCTCGAATCGTCTTCTCTCGGCAGCAACTCATTGATGCCGTATGGGGAGACGGCTGGATGAGCGATCCGCACCTTGTGGATGTGCATATCGGGCACGTACGACGCAAGATCGGTGATGATCCGGCTACACCGGTATTTATTAGGACGGTGCGTGGCGTCGGCTACCAGATGGGCGTGGGAGCGTGAGCAGAACACGCACACGGGTCCCTGGCCCTAGGGACCTCAGCGCCCGCCTACTTGGCGCCATCCTCGTCGTAGTTCTCGTCGGAGTCGCAACTGCCTGGGTCGTCGTCGCAGGGATCGGCCCAGCCATTTTCCACGTTCACATGATGGGCACGGGTGGTTCTGGGGCTAACTCGACGGTGCATGCCGAGGAGGCATTCCGGACGGCATCAACGCTCTCCCTAGCCGTGGCCCTCATCGCTGCTCTGGCAGCGTCAGTCGGGGTGAGCCTGTTTCTCTCCCGCCGGATCACCCGGTCCCTGGCACCCGTCACTGAAGCAGCTGGCCGGGTGGCTGACGGGGACTACACCGCGCGTATCCCCGCTGTGGGACTCGGCAGTGAGTTCGACGACCTCACTGCGGCCTTCAACTCGATGGCCACCGATCTCGGTCGGATCGAAGCGACCAGAACGAGGATGCTGGGCGACCTGGCACACGAAATGCGCACCCCCATCACCACGATCGGTGCCTACCTGGAGGCCATCGCCGATGGCGTCCAGCAAGCGGATCCGGCAACCCTCACGATGCTGGGTGACCAGGTCACCCGTCTGGCACGGCTTAGCCAGGACGTCGCCATCGTGACGACCGCCGAAGAAGGCCGACTGACAATGCACCGACGACGCCTGCTCGTTTCTCAGGTCGTCGCGGATGCAGTGGCCCAGGCGACAGCGCAATACGCTGCCCAGAACGTGACGCTGACAGTCACTATGTCCGGAGGCGCCCGGGACGCGGCTGTCGATGGGGACAGCGATCGCATCGGTCAGGTCCTGACAAATCTCCTCGACAACGCGGTTCGACACACCCCGTCCGGGGGCGAGGTCGTGATCTCCGCCGCGGTAGTCGGCGGCAGGGCGGTGGTCGCCGTCTCCGACGAGGGCGATGGAATTCCGGCCGACCACATTTTGCATGTTTTCGAGCGGTTCTACCGAGTGGACGCCAGCAGGGACCGCGCACACGGTGGCTCCGGCGTAGGCCTGGCGATCGCTAAATCCATCACCGAGGCCCACGGTGGAAGCGTTCGAGCAGAAAGCGCGGGTGTCGGCCGAGGAGCGACCTTCACCGTTGAATTGCCGTTGCTCAGCCAGAATCACTAAGGCCAACCGGTTACAGAGGTCGAGCTCAGGTCACCAATATTCAGGGGCGAATCTCGGTGTCTACACGTCGACAAACCTCGGTGTGAAAGAAACGGACACCCGCATCGGTTCCTGACGGGCGGCCAGAATATGGCGATACATCAGCCGATGCTGGCAACTGTCACGTGGATGCTATCGATGCGCGTGATCGAACTGGCATCGAGGACCATGGCGATCGAGTCAAATACGAGCCGGCACACTTCGGTGGCCGGCTCAGAGCTGACGGCCCGAAAAGCCACGGACACGTTTATCCCCGCGTCTCCCATGGTGACGGCAACCAGGTTGGACGTGCGTTCTCGGTGCGTCAGCGCGTCGACAATGGCACCGACAATCGTCGCGACGACGGGCTCGGTCGGATACAGAGAGTCCACTCCAGGAACGGCTCGCACCACCGATTCCAATTCTGAGGACAGCGTGTAGGCGAGGTTAGCGGCATCAGTTACAGAATTCGCCGCGTCTTCGGTTGTCTCGACAGAACTGGTGTTCCTGGATGCGCCACCGATGCCGGGGCGAGGCGGGCTGTCAAGCATTTATGCTCCCCCGATCGTTGCGGATAAAACCGCTGCCGGGGTCTGGGGCAACACTCAGACCCTACGGCGGAGCGGACTGTGAGTCAATTTTCGCCGTCATCAGGGACGCAACCATTTCGCCCTTTCGGCTTCGCCTTTCGCCCACATTTGGCACTGCCAGCTGTTGTCGGGGGAGGGTCACCAGTAGAGAATGTCCACATGAGCGAGCTAGATGAAACTCAAGCCATCGATCAGGTGATTGATCGGTTGGCGGAACGGTTCCCGAGTCTGGAGCGCGGCCATATCGCGGACGTCGTCGACGAGGAGCATGGGAAGTTGGATGGGGGTCGGGTTCGTGACTTCGTTCCGGTCCTTGTTGAGAAGGCCGCGAAGAAGCGGCTGAAGAAGGAAGCGAAGGAGTCGAGCGTTGTGGTCGAACAGCTCGAAGCGCTGGGTCCGGTGCCGGACGGTGACCAGGCCCTGGACCCGATAGAAGTCGAGCGCGCAAGTCGTGAGGGACATCGTGGGCCCCTGCTTGGCGATCTACTGGGAGGCACCGGCGCCAACGAACGCTGATGCGCGCCAACCTGAGGGAGTGGTCTAACTCGTAGCCGCCCATCCGTCGCCACTGACACGAAGAACTGTCTTTCCGAGCGCGCGGCGCTCATCCAGCGCGGCGATTGCTTCCGGTGCCTGGGTGAACGGGACGACCTCGCCGATGACCGGCGCGAGCGCACCCCGGGCGACATCAGGAACAAGCCGCGCCCACTGGTCTTGGAGAGACACCGACGGTGAGGGCATGAGGCCTTCCCAGGCGACACCAACGATCGTCGTGTTGGTCAGCAGAAGGCGGTTCACCCGAACGGTCGGGATGCTCCCTCCGGTGAAACCGAGAACGAGCAAGCGGCCGCGGGTAGTTAGCGCCCGCAGCGAATCAGTGAAGCGCTCACCGCCCACCGGATCCAACACCATATCCACCCCACGCCCATCCGTGATGCGGCGGACCTCGGTGAGGAAGTCGAAGGGGGAGATGACGTCATCCGCACCGATGCTTCGTGACAGTTCGGCCTTCTCAGGCGTGGAGACCACAGCGATGACGGATGCGCCCCGTAGCTTCGCCTGTTGGGTGAGCGCCACTCCGAGCCCGCCCGCGGCGCCGTGGATTAACACCGTCTCACCGGCACGAAGATTGCCGCGCTCTCCCAAGGCGAATTCAGCGCTGAGCACATTTATCGGCATCGCCGCACCCTGGATGAAGTCGACACTATCGGGCAAGGGCAACACCCGATCGGCAGGGGTGACGACGTACTCGGCAAACGCGCCGGAACCAGCTACGCCAAGGACCCGGTCGCCGGCGACGAATCCGGAATCGGGATCAGCGTCAGCGATGATGCCGGAGAACTCACATCCCACAGTGAATGGAAGCGGAACTTTCAGCTGATACTCGCCGCGCGACTGCAGCACGTCAGGGTAAGCGACACCGGCGGCATGTACTTCTACGAGTACCTCTCCCGGGCCGCGGCTCGGGATGGGGATTTGCTGCATCTGCAGCAGTCGTGGTCCGCCGTGCGTTGTATTTCGCAGTGCGTGCATCATCGTGCGGTGTGGACTCATGACTCAATCATCCGCCGGTGGATGGCTCGATCGATTCACCTCACCCGTTGTCGCGTCCGACCGGGAGTATCCCCGCGGGAATTTCTATCGGCCGAGCCGTCTGCTGGAATGGGAGCGCAGCCGCGGCACCGTGCGGAGCGAGAGAGACCTCAGGAGGGTGACCATGAAGGGCGGCACGCTGCGGCAGCATGCGCGTAACCGCGTCTGGGAGCTCCCGGGGGCCACGTTGGAGCATCCGTTCGGGCCGGATTGGGACGTCTTCAAGGTGCGCGAGAAGGTCTTCATGCTGATGACCGAGATCACCGGTGAGCCGATCGTTATCCTCAAGGCCGACCCGGAGGACGCAAGAGCTCTGCGCGAGCAGTACGCGGATATCACCCCCGGCTACCACATGAACAAGCAGCACTGGATCACCTTGCATCCCGACGGAACCCTGGAGAAGGATCTTGTCGACGACCTCGTCACCGAGTCCTATCGGCTCGTCATTGGGAACCTGCCCCATGCCCAGCGGCCGGTCGACCCCCGAACGTTCGGCCAGAGAGAACTGTGACCCCCTCGGGAGAGTGACGTCACCAGCACGCCCGCGACGCCGGCCTAGCGATGGATTGATGCCCGGCTCTCCACCCGGCTCTTCAACGATTGATTGAACGCGACATACCCTCCCGCATTGTGACTCTTCGCGAAGAGGCCTTCGAAGGGCCTGGTGAGGACGCCGGAAAAGGTCTCGGTGTTGGTTACCTGAGTGCTGCCGTCGGTCTTGCGGACGAGGGTGAAGTTGTGCTCGCCGAGGAACAGGGCCGCCCTGATAATCGTCGCCGACCATTGCAGTTCCTGGCTCTCGGTGACAGCGGTGACCGTCGATGTGAACCAAAATCCAGACATGCGCATTTTGGGTCTGTTCCCGACTTCCGGGACCCCGTCCACACGAGAGAAGTTGCTCCAGTCGCCGTAAGCAGGGAAGTCGGAAAGGACGTCCCAAACCTCTTCGGGTGTGGCCGCGATGTCGATCGTGGGGCTGGAGCGTTCCGGTGGGGCGCGGACGTCAATCGGCAAGACCAGTTGGCCCTCACCGAGAACGACGATCGCATCGGAGAAGAAAACGGGAAACATGGACAACACCCTCGCCGTTTCTGACCGGGATGGGGCGAACATGCTCGTCGCCGACTGGGTCGCCATGTGGAACGGCGACGAAGCGATCGCCGAGGAGATCATCTCCGACGACAACCGTGTTCACGCCGCCATGTTCGATGGGGGCGACAGCGCCGTGGGCGGCGTCTCCGGAATGAAGGACCTCGTCGTGCAGATGGGAACCCTCATGTCCGACCTCGTCTTCTCGATCGACGTCGGTCCCCTCGTCGACGGCGACCACGTCGTGGTCCGTGGGGTGGCAACCGGACACTACGGCGGCGGCATGCCCGGGGGTCGGAGCGCCGGTGGGCAGGGTAATGACCTTCCACGGCACCGACATCCTGCGAATCGCGAACGATCGGGTCATCGAATATTGGCTCAACGCTGACACCCTGGACCTCATGACTCAACTGCCGGTCGGCGCCGGCTGACCATCACTCGTCAGACGAAGACGAGGTGAGTGTCGCAGAGTGCGTCTGGAGCTCGTCTGCTGCGGCACGCAAGTATCGGCTGATCGCGGCCTGCTCCTCGGGCGAGAATTCGAGTGCGAGGCTGTCCAGCGCGGTGAAGAGCGGGGCGAGCTCTCCGAGGATGCGACCCACGGCGGAAGCCTGCGGCACTAGGTTGACTCGACGCCGGTCAGTCGCATCCCGGGCGCGCGCGATGTGGCCCGCAGCTTCGAGGCGGTCCGCCAGTTCGGTCGCCGAGCCGGTACTGATGCCCAAACGGTGGCCAAGTTCGGCCGGCCCGAGCTGGGTTCCTTCCAGATCCATGATGTGACCCATCGCCTCGAAGTCGAGGGCGCGCAGTCCCACCTTGGCGGCCAGGGCGTGCTCGAGCTGGGACGCGGCGCGATTCACCGAGCGCAGCGCCCACGACAGTTCTGCAGCCGACATTCTGCTGCGCTCGACCTGCTCCGCTCCCGGGATGTCGCTGTTTTTCGCCATGGCCACATCATAGTTGACATTTCCTTCCGTAACGGAGACACTCGGTAAAGGAGCTAAAGGAAGGGAATAGTCATGACCGCACTCCCACCGACCACTGCCGCACCGCACATGCCGCTCAACCCGACTCAGCTTCGTGGGCTGCTTGTTGTGCTCTGTGCCGCCCTCGCGCTGGTCGTTGCGGGCAACTCGGCACTGGCGATCGCCTTGCCCGACATCGCGATCGACCTTGAGGCTGACCAGTCCGAGCTGACCTGGATCATCGATGCGTACGCCCTGACCTTCGCCGCCCTCCTTCTCACTGCGGGCATCGCCGCTGACCGAGTCGGGCGGCGCACGATTCTCGTGATGGGCTTGCTGATCTTCGGGGCGGCCAACGTCGCGTCAGCGTTCGCGCCCGACCCCGGCTGGTTCATCGCCCTGCGGGCCATTGCCGGGGTGGGCGCCGCCGCGGTCTTTCCCGTAACCCTCTCCGCGCTCGTTGATGCGTATCCGCCCGAGCGACGAACCTTTGCCATCGGAGTGTGGTCGGGGGTCAGCTCTGCCGGCGCGGTGGCTGGCACGATCATCGCCGGTGCTCTCCTCGAAGCGTATTGGTGGGGAAGCGTGCAACTGGTGTTCGGCAGCGTCGCCGTTGCCCTGATCATCCCGGTACTGATGCTCGTTGCGCAGAATCGCAACCCGCGGCTTTCTCTCGACCCGTTGGGCGCACTCTGGTCGATCATCGCTTTGGCTGGGCTCGTCTTCGGCGTGGTTGAGGGCCCTCAGCGCGGATGGCTCGACCTCGTCACCCTGCTGGCGTTCGCCGTCGGCGCTCTGGGTTTCGTGGCGTTCGTCGTGCACCAGTTGCGTGCGAAAGATCCGTCGCTCGACGTGAGGCTGTTCGCCAATCGTGGACTGGCCGCGGGATCCCTCATCGTCACCGTTCAGTTTTTCGCCTCGCTCGGGTTCTTCGTGCTTTCGCCGCAGTATCTGCAAATCGTGTTGGAGTACACGCCGCTAGGAGCGGCTCTGGCCCTGCTCATCGTTCCCGTCGGCGTCGGCGCAGGCATCGGGATATCGGCCGCACTCGAAAGGAGGTTTGGTGCACGCGTACCCGGCTCATTGGGCCTGCTGCTCATGGGGGTCGGGCTCTTCGTCTGCGCAGCGGGCCTGGCCGGCGGGGTGGATGCTTCGATCTGGGTGTTGGGAGCCGGCGTCCTGGTGTTCGGCATCGGGTTTGGCATGGGGATCACCCCCGGAACCCAACTCATCATTGAGGGTCTCCCCGCGGAGCGGCGCTCCGTCGCGAGCGCCGTCAACGACATCACCCGCGAGGTCGGCGGCGTGCTCGGAATCGCCGTGCTCTCGAGTGTCCTGATCAGCTTCTACCGGAGCGACATCAAGCCGGCGCTTGACGGGATTCCCGACCAGGTGCGCCAGGTCGTCGACGCCGGCGCCGGTGCCGCGATCGGCATCGCCGATTCGTTCGGCCCGGAAGGCGAGGCCCTCGCACGTGCTGCCCGGGAAGCGTTCGCGGTCGGGTTCAGCGCGGCGATGCTCGCCGGGGCCGTGACCCTGGTCGTAGCGTCGATCATCACCTTCCTCATCGCACCCGCTCAGCACGAAGTCGCGACGGGTGAATTCCCAGCAGACGCCCACCGGTAGTTAACCTGGTGCTTACCTTGCGGGCTGAGGATTACATCATGATCACCATGACAGCCATCGTGCGCCCGGTCGAATCGCTCCGTAGTTTCCCGCAACTGGGCCAGAATCTTCGTCGGCACTACGAACACACACTGTTGTTTACGGATCAAATGTTCGTCATCTTTCCCGGCATCGGTGCGGTCCTCGTGACCGAGCACTCCAGCAGGTATCGATTCGACATCGTGGGAACCGATCAGGCAATCGCCGACCATCGCGTCATGAAGCTTGAGGCCTACATACTGAACGAAACCGGCGGTCAACGCATCCGGTTTGATTGGGCCAAGGCCGCCCACGTCCCTGTGCCCTTCCGGTAGGCAGCACCTCGCACAGGCGGACCGGTGTGACGGCCAGGCTCGAGGAACGAGCATGTAGACGACGTGCAGAGCACCGGACACCACGGCTCCCAGCATGAAGCCGCTCCGGTCGGTGCTCCGGGCTTTTGTCCTGTCAGATGACGGCCCCTAACAGGTAGCCCCTTTCCTCCTGTCCCGCCCGCGCGGATAATGAGGACATGGATGTGCCGCCGGCGCCCGGCGAGTTCGACGAATCCACCGAGTTGGAGCGCCTGCGGCGACGCGCGTACGGACGGAATGCCGACATCGCGGGGGATGCGGCGGCTCGGGCTCGGCTCACCGAACTGGAGGCCGCGGTCACCGACCCCGACCCTGACTCACGGGCGGTCACCGAGAGCGACCCCGCCGAGGGTCCGATCGCGGATTCCGTTCCCATCGGCGAAGCCCCCGCGGCGCCGTGGTGGCGCCGCCGCCGAAGCTGGCTGACGATCCTCGGCGGGACCATCACGACCCTCGCCCTAACCGCGGCCATCGTCGCGTGGATGCAGCCATCTGCGCCGGACTACGTGCGCACGCCGAACTACGCATTTCCCCCGGACGCCATTCTCGGGCTGGTGTCGGAGGGCACGGAGGCCGATGAGCCGAACGACCCGCACGGCACTCTCAACCGGCTGGGGCTGAATGCCGATGCGATGCGGCGCTACGAAACCTACGGGTACCTCACCGTCTGGAGCGGGAAATCTCGCTACGGTTCTACCTGCCTGCTCGTGGCCCATCCCGTTCAAGGGCTCAACGAGGGGATCGGTGCCGAAGCGTGTTCCCCCGACGGTGACGAGACCATCGCTGACCTAGCGCAGACGACGCGCAGTCTCACCCGGTTCGTGCTCAAGAGTGACCATGTCGATGTTTACGAGTACGTGCGGCCCGCGGAGCCGGGCCCGCCGCCAGGCTGACCAGACGCCGCGAGCTGATCCGGTCGACCGGTGTCCGCGTGCCCACTAGCGTGAGTGTCGGGGGATCAATGACCTGTGGTATCTCTTCATAGTCTCTCGGCAATCTGGTGCGCCGAGCGGGCCGGTCGAGCCGATGGCACTATCTGGCCGTCAGGCTGCCTGCGCCGCTGCCGCACCTCATCCTCGACGCGACCTCGGACAACAGGCTCGGCAGCGACCTGCCCACCGGAGTCGATCGCGCCCAGCGGTTGTCTCTTGAGGGAGGTTTCGACCGGTGGTTCCACCTGTATAGGCCGGTCACGTACCGGTCGGACGTGCTCTACCTGCTGCCAGCGCTCGTCGATATCGGGATGAACGGGTAACCGGGCAGGAGGTCGCCCCGGTTCCTTTTTTGCACGTTGCTCTACGTCGTGCCCGGGATCTTCGCGTTTGCCGGGCTGATGTCCATCATCGACGGCAGGTAAGACCAGGCCGGGCGCCCAACCCTTGACACGCTACTTGTTTTTTGCAAGTGTGGATGGTGTCCATCTCCGGACCCCTCAGTGATACCGAACCCACGAAAGGAAGAGCACCATGACTTCGATGTTCGTCAATCTGCCGGTGACCGATCTGGATCGCGCGAAGGCCTTCTACACGGCGATCGGATTCACCATCAACCCGCTTTTCACTGATCACAACGCGGCCTGCGTCGTCGTAGAGGAGGATCACAGCGCGATCATGCTGCTGGTCCGCGCGTATTTCCAAACCTTCACCGAGCTTCCCCTCGGTGACCCGGCCGTGAACCCGTCGGTGTCGACCGCAATCTTCCTGGACAGCCGGGAAGCGGTGGACGCCAGCGTCGCCGGGGGCGTCGCAGCCGGAGGCACGGAGGCGCAGGAGCCTTCCGACTACGGCTTCATGTATCAGCGTCAACTCACTGACCCCGACGGCAACATTGTCGAGTTCGGCTACATGGAGCCGGTCGCCGCCGAGCAGGGGCCGGGCGCCGTCCTGAACCAGCAGGCCTAGCCAGCGATGGCTGCACGCGACTATGGGCAGTACTCCGGTGTCTCCCGCGCCATGGAACTCGTGGGCGAGCGCTGGGCCCTGCTCATTGTTCGCGACCTGCTCGTTGGGCCGCGCCGCTATGGAGAACTCGCCGAGGGACTGCCTCGCATCCCGAGCAACATCCTGGCGGCGCGACTCAAGGAACTGCAGTCGGCCGGTGTGATCCGCCGGGCACCGCGCTCGCGCGTGATCGTCTACGAGCTGACGCCGTACGGCCGCGAGCTCGAGCCCGTTGTGCTGGCGTTCGGCGCCTGGGGCTTCAAGGCGATGGGTGAGCCGCGGGATGAGCAAGTCATCACTCCCGACTCGCTGACGATGGATCTGCGAACGACGTTCCGCGCCCAGGTGGCAGCGAAGCTGCCCCCCACCGCCTACGCGGCGCAATTCGGTGGCGCCGAGCTGCTCATCAGGGTAAAGGGCAGAACCCTGGACGTGACCCGCGGGCACGGACCTGCAGACCTCGCCTTTGTGGCCGGTCCGGACATCCACCTGCTCATTCTGGGTGAGCTCGCACCGGCTCGTGCGATCACAACGGGGGTGATCAAGGTGCTACATGGACGCGCCGACCTGCTCGACCGTTTCGCGAGCACCTTTAATCTGGTCGCCTGATCACGAGCGCGACCGCGTCGTCCGGCGTAGCTTGGGGGGCAAACGGCGTCACCTTGACCTGAGGGAGCTGAAGATGAAACGACGACTTCGATGCCGGCTCGGGTTGCACAAATGGGTCATCAAGCAGGACTCGCCGGACGCGCCGAGGTACCACGGCTGCCGCTTCTGCGACAAGATCAGGGACGACAGACAGCCCATTGCCGACCTTGGCGGCGGCTTTTGAGTCTCCGGGTGTTGCACCGAGTGCTTCAAACTCCGAGACTCGAAACCATCGGTTCGGTCGAGCCTCACTGTGACGAAAGTCCCGCTTCACCCCGCGTAGCGTTGACCGGGCGGGATCGACATGCCTGACGATGTGGGCACGACGCTCACCAGCCACGTCCGTCCGCGAGGAGACAACGCCATGACACCTGCGCCGAGGTCGCGCGTCCGCAGCACCCGCACCGGTCGGGCTCCGCTGAGCAGCCTTGGCATCCCGTTCGGGCTGTCCGGCCTGGCCGGCACCTGGACCATGGCCGCACACACCTCGCTCACGCCGAACATCATCGCCGAGGGAATGTGGATGCTCGCGGCAGCCGCCTGGATCGTCGTCGTCACGAACTACCTCCGGCGATCCGGTTATCACGGCGGCAGCATCGGCGAGGATCTCCGCGACCCCGTGCAGGGCCCTTTCGCGTCGCTCGCACCGACGTCGGCGTTGTTGGTCTGCACCCACTACGCGCAGTATTTCCCGCTCGCCGGCCGCATCGCCACGGGTGTATTCATGGTGATCGGCCTGCTCTTCGGCACCTGGTTTCTTGCTCAGTTCGCTCTCCGCGAGCGCAGCATCGACAGCATCCACGGCGGCTACCTGTTGCCCACCGTCGCCGCAGCGTTCATCATCGGGCAGGGGGCAGGCACGTTCGGCTGGACGTTGTTGGGCGAAGCGGCCATCGCTGTCGGTATCTTGTTTTGGCTGATGCTGGGCACGATCATCCTGGCGCGGATGGCGTTCCGCCCGGCGCCGCCCGACGCTCTCCTGCCGACCTTCGCGATCTGGTCCGCACCGCCGGCGGTCGCCGGAAACGCGTGGTTCGCGGTCAACGGCGGCCGCGTCGACCTGGTCGAGACGATGTTGCTCGGTGCCTTCGTCGTGCTGATCCTCGTGCAACTGATGATGCTGGGCACCTACTGGCGGCTGCCTTTCACCCTGGGGTTCTGGGCATTCACGTTCACCGCGGCCTCCAGCGGAACCTATACGGCACACTGGCTGGCGCTCTGGGGCGGTCCAGGCCACGCGGTGTGGGCGTGGCTCGCCACTGGGGTCGCCACGATGCTGATCGGGAGCATCGCCGTGCGATCCGTCGCCCTGCTGAGCGGTCGGACTGGTAAGCCGAGCTGGGCCGACCCGAAGCCGTGAGAGTCGGGCCCGTGTAGTCCGTGATGGTCGCACTCTGGATGTGATGTCTAGCGGCAGAGGGCGTGCGGGACGATCATGGGCCGATGGTGCTCTTCACTGATCGCGTGGAAGCCGGTCGTCGACTGGCCCTGCAGCTCGACTACCTGCGTGGGCAGGACATTGTGGTACTCGGCATTCCCCGCGGGGGAGTGCCGGTGGCGTACGAGGTCGCCGCGTCACTCGACGTCCCTCTCGACGTCATCGTCGTGCGCAAGCTCGGCGTGCCCTTCCAGCCCGAATTCGCGATGGGCGCCATCGGCGAGGGCGGGGAGCAACTCATCGACGAATCGACCGTGGCCTTGACCGGGGTGACCGACGCCGAGGTGAGCGCGGTCGAAGCTCGCGAGCGGGTGAACCTCGACGCGCGGGTCGAGCGACTTCGGCCGGGCCGCGACCGGATCCCACTCGATGGCAAAACCGTCGTGATCGTGGATGACGGGGTGGCTACGGGGGCGACAGCACGAGTGGCGTGCGACGTGGCCCGCAGGTTCGGCGCCGCGACCGTGATCCTCGCGGTGCCCGTGATCGCCGCCTCGACCCTGGCGGAGATGACCGGCGCTGACGACATCGTCTACCTGGCGGCGCCGGAGACCTTCTGGGCGGTCGGCCAGTTCTACACCGACTTCTCGGCCACCACCGACGACGAGGTCGCTCGGCTGCTCGACGAGGCGGCACGGCGGCTCACCGGGCCGTCGGGTGCTGGCGACTCGGACCTCGAGCCGGGGGTCGACGACGAGGTCGAGATACCCGTCGAGACCGTGCCCCTGAACGGGCATCTGCACCTGCCCGCGTCGCCGACCGGCGTGGTGCTCTTCGCCCACGGGAGCGGCAGCAGCCGGCACAGCCCCCGCAACCAGTACGTGGCCGATGTGCTGTTCGAGGCCGGGCTGGGCATCCTCCTGTTCGACCTGCTCACGCCGGAGGAGGAGCTGGACCGGGGGAACGTCTTCGACATCGAGCTGCTGGGCCGGCGATTGGTCGCCGTCACCGGCTGGCTGACCGACCGGTCCGACACCGCCGGATGCCGGATCGGCTACTTCGGTGCCAGCACCGGAGCCGCCGCAGCCCTGTGGGCGGCCGGCGATGCCGAGACGCATATTGCCGCTGTCGTGTCTCGCGGGGGCCGGCCCGACCTGGCCGGAACGAGACTACCGCTGGTGACCGCGCCCACCCTGCTCATCGTCGGCGGTGCCGATATCACCGTGCTGGAGGGCAACCGTGAGGCACAGAAACACCTGCGCTGCGAGAACCGGCTGGCCGTCATACCCGGCGCCACCCACCTGTTCGAGGAACCGGGCGCCCTGGGCGCCGCCGCCGAATTGGCCGCCGACTGGTTCGCCGGCCACCTGGTGCCGCCGAACACCGCGGAGCCCGCCTAGGAACCAAGAAGTTTCCCGATCAGATGCAAAAAAGGCGCCATCCGGGGGCCCCATGCCGTATGGTCCCCCCTGGGGGAACAACAATGAAGCTTCGACTTGCCGTGAAAGATGTGTCCGGGGTGGTGGGTGAGGTCGTCGTGACGGCGGATGTCACCGCCGCGGTGAGTGACATCGCCAGACACCTCTCCAGCCGAACGGTTCGCGGAACACCGGGGTTCTCGGCAGACACGGCCGGCGCCCAGCCCCCTGGGCTGGCCCCGGACCTCACCCTGCGAGCGGAATACCCTGGCCTCGTCACCGAAGTCCGCCGCCGCGCCCGTCTGGTGCGCTCCACCGGAGACGCCGACCTGCAGACCGTAGAGTGGATCTTCCTCGTCGTCGGCATCCTCGTGATCGCCGGTATCGTCATCGCCGCGGTGACGGCGTTCGTACAGGCCCAGGTCGGCAAGCTGCCGGGCTAAGCCGCAGACCATGGCCAGACGACCGCGTTTCCGCACCACCCTCACCGCACTTCGTCGTGAGGGGGCGTCAGAGCGCGGTTCACAGACGGTGGAAGCCCTCATCGTGCTGCAGATCCTGTTCGGCGTCTTCTTCGTCATTGTGCAGGGTGCGGTGTGGTTGCACGCCGGCAACATCGCCCAGGCCGCAGCGTCCAGCGCCTACAACGCGGCCCGGCTGTATGACGCCGTGGCGGCGGATGGCGTGGCCGCCGGCACCGCTTCTGCCCAGCAGACCGGCACTGTGCTCGACGGTGCCGTGGTGGTGGTGGTGGATAGCACGATCACCACCGTGACCGTGACCGTCACCGTCACCGTCAGCGGCAACGCACCCACGCTGGTTCCCGGCTGGGACACCCGAGTGGAACGCACAGTGTCCGGACCGGTAGAACGGTGGATCACACCATGAGGCTACGTCGATGGCTGCGCGGGCGGCTGCACGGCTCCGGCGAGCGCGGCTCGATGTCCGTCGAGCTGGTGCTGATCGCGCCGGCGCTGGTCCTGGTCATCCTGCTGCTGGTGGCCGGCGCCCGGGTGGCCCTGGCCGGCAACGCCGTCGAATCCGCCGCTGTCGCCGCGGCCCGGGACGCGTCGCTGTCCCGCACGACCGTCGGCGCCCAGGCCAGCGCACAGCTGGCCGCGCAGACCTCGGTGGCGCAGTCCGGCCTCGCCTGCGCGGACTTCAGCGTGTTCGTTGACGACAGTGGGCTCAATGTTCCCCTGGGGGAGGTAGGCACCGTGAGCGCCATCACCACCACGGCGAGCTCGCCCGTGGACGCCTTCCGGGAACGACCATGACTTCTCGCCGACTCATCGCATCTGATGTACTTCCAGTCCTTCAAAGGAGCACCATGACCACGCTGATCACCCCGATGTCAATCAGTCAGAAGCGCACGTTTGGCCTTTTGGGCTCGTCCCTGGTGGCCGCAGTGATTCTGGCAGGTTGTTCGAGCCCGGCACCACAGGCTGCGCCGACCCCTGAAGCCACCGCCGCGACAGCTACTCCACAGAGCTCGGCGGCTCCCGCGCCGACACCCACCTCATCGGCTGCTCCCACGAGCGAGTCTGAGGCTGTGGTCGCGGCCGAGGCGACCCTCGCTCAGTTCGTTCAGATCATGAACGCTGTTATTGCGGAGAAGGGAGTTTCACCCGAGCGAATCAACGCGGTTGCAGTCCCTCCAGCAAATACCTCTGTCATCACCACGGCTCAAGCCATCGCCGATCAGGGCTACGTGGTCACCGGGGGAATCACCAGCACCGTAGAGGACTCATATTCTGGGGGCCTGGAAGCGGATGGGACGACCGTCCCCTTCGGATCTGTGATGATCACCACCTGCTACGACAGCTCCACCCGAACGGTCACCCTGCCCAGCGGGGAGGCTGCACCCCAGCCACCGAACCCGCGTGGTTTGTCGACAATAACTGTCGTATATAGCCCCGCCGCGGGTGCCTGGTTTGTGAGGTCGTTGGAGGACACAGGTGAAGCTTGCTGAACAACAGACGTCTGCTCCTCCTCACCTTGCTCAATGGAGCACTCGTTGCAGGAGCAGTTGCCGGCGCTCCCATCGCGGCCTTCGCCGAGACCGCACCCGGTCTTTACTGCAACGAGTTCGGGAGGAGATCACCGGAGCCGTCCTGGACGCCGCCGACGAGCTTGCCGCGCGGGCCCGGATCTCGGGCGACGCCGACAGTGCTGCCCTCGCCGCGAGCGCGCGCGGGCTCGTCGAGCCTGTACCGTTGGTCGAGCCTGCGGCGTTAGTCGAGCCTGTCGAGACCCGGTGAGACAGGTCAAAAAACTGCATCGTCGCGCAAAATTTGTCAGAAAGGATGCGGAGAGCCCGAACGGGTGATCCCAACCAAGTCAGTATGAAAACCTTCTTCCACCACTTCTCGTGGTCGCTCATCGTGTCCTTGATAGCGCTCGTCATCGCGCTGGTTTACGGCGGCTGGGCTGCGGTTGCCCTCTGCGTGATCCTTGGGCTGATGGAGATCTCACTGTCATTCGACAACGCGGTTGTCAATGCCAGGGTGCTGGAGAAAATGTCGGAATTCTGGCAGAAGATCTTCCTCACGATCGGCATCCTCATCGCCGTCGTGGGGATGCGCCTGATCATGCCGCTCATTCTGGTGTCCGCAACCACGGGTCTGTCTTTCGGCGAGGTCATCACCCTGGCCCTGCAGAAGGGTGACCCGGCCACCGTCGGCACCTACGGCCACTATCTGCACGATGCCCACCCGCAGATTGCGGCCTTCGGCGGAATGTTCCTGCTCATGCTGTTTCTGGACTTCATTTTCGAAGAGCGGGACATCACCTGGCTCAGCTGGTTGGAGAAGCCGCTCGCACGGGTTGGAAAGCTCGATTCCTTGTCCTACGTTGTCGCGCTCGCAGCCCTGCTGGGCGGAGCTGCCATTGCCGACGATGCCTCTGTGGTCCTTGTTGCCGGCGTGCTCGGCCTCATCACGTACGTTCTGGTGAACGGACTCGGGTCATTGTTCGAGGGCAGCGACGCGGCCGAGGCAGTGTCGGACACCACACGCGGCGGCGCGTCCACGCTTGCCGTGCTCACCGGCCGGGCAGCGTTCTTTTCTTTCCTCTACCTCGAAGTCCTCGACGCCTCTTTCTCGTTCGATGGCGTCATCGGCGCGTTCGCAATCACCGCGGACCCGATTATCATCCTGCTCGGTCTCGGTCTGATCGGCGCGATGTTCGTCCGATCGCTCACCATCTTCCTGGTGCGCCAGGGCACCCTCAACGATTACATCTACCTCGACCATGGCGCCCACTGGGCCATCGGTGCGCTCGCGGGCATCCTGCTTCTGAGTATCGGTTTTGAGATCCCGGAGATCGTCACGGGTCTCATCGGGGTGTTCCTGATCTGCGCGGCCTTCCTCTCGTCGGTTCTCGTGAACCGGCGCGAATCGGCCGAAACCCTGGTCAGGGCCCCTGAACTCGTCGACAGTCCCTAGCGTCGGTTCTCGCCGCGCCAGCGACCGTCGTGGAAGGCCAGGGCCGCCGGGCGCACCTCGACGACTCCGTAAAGTGCGGCAGGGCACTTCTCCGCCCATTCCAGCGCGGCGGCCCGGTTCGGCACGTCGATCACGAAGCAGCCGGACAGGGATTCGACGGCGTCGATGAATGGACCGTCGCGCACCTCCCTGCTGCCGCCGCGGAGCGTCACCGTGGTTGACTCCGCGGCGGGCCTGAAGATATCCGCTGCGACCAACGCGCCTGATTCCTGTAACGACGCCGCGTACGCGTCGAACAGCTCCCGAAACGGCGGCAGCTCCTCCTCGGAGATGTCGCCCTCCCTGGTCTCAGCCTTGATGATGAGCAACGAGAAGCGCATGAGATCTCCTTCGATATGCGGTTACAAGTCGAGCGATTCGTGGGGTTCGAGCGGGAAGAAGGTGCCGCCGTTCTGTTCCGTGGCGGACTTGATGCGGGAGCCGGCGAGGTCCTTGCCGCTCCGCGACAAACCCATCTCGTGGGTCGGAAAGCTGCGCACCGGCTTGATCGCGAGAACGTAGTCGATGACCTCGCTGATCTTCAGCCACGGCGCCCCTGCCGGGACGGCCAGGGTCTTCACCGTGACTCCCTCGGGGATGGTGAACGCATCACCGGGGTAGAACAGCTCGTCGTTCACGAGCACCCCCACGTTGTCGATCACCGGGATGGACGAGTGGATCACGGCGTGCTTCTGGCCGAAGAACCGCAGCGTGAACGGGCCCGCCTCAACGGTGTCTCCCTCGGCGACCACTGTCACGGCGATGTCACCGGCCGCCGCGGCGACACCGGTCGGCCCGTAGATGGGAACGCCGGGGTTCATGGCCAACACCCGGTTCAACTGCTCGGGTGTCCAGTGGTCGGCGTGCTCGTGGGTGATCACGATCGCGGCCGCATTGGCGGTCTCGGTCAGCGCGGTGGTGAACGAGCCGGGATCGATGAACAGCTTCTGCCCTGAGGCTTCGAGGACGAGTGCGGCGTGTTCGAGTTTGGTCAACTTCATGTCTCGAGCTAATACCCAAACCAGACCGCGGGCAACGCGCGACACGCGCATCCTGCGAGCACCCGCACCCGCACCCGCACCCCGCACGACGCGCGGACGACGCGCTCGATTTGAACTCGGTAACCAGGCTGTGGCATACTCGTGAAGTTGCAAAAACGGCCCCATCGTTTAGCGGCCTAGGACACCGCCCTCTCACGGCGGTAACACCGGTTCGAATCCGGTTGGGGTCACCAACGCCCGGCCTCCTTCTCACGAAGGAGGCCGGGCATTTTTGTTTTGGGACGTTCGACCCTGTCGTTGCTGAACGCCGGCTGGGAATCTGGGACTCACAGCCCACTGTCAGACGACACGGGCGACACCAATCGACCCAGAGGAAACCTCCCATGGCCACCAGCACCACTCGCGGGGCAGCGGTCACCGCCCCCGCCGCGACGACCGGCACCACCCTGCTCCAGCGTCGAACCCTCGCGGTGCTGCGACTGGCCATCGGATTCATCTTCCTCTGGGCGTTCCTCGACAAGACCTTCGGTTTGGGCTTCTCCACTCCCGCCGAGCGTGCCTGGCTCAACGGTGGAACCCCGGCGCAGGGCTTCCTGAACAGCCCCGGCGTCACCGGGCCGCTGCAGCCCTTCTTCGTCGGAATCGCCAGCCCGCTGGTGGACTTCCTCTTCATGCTCGGCATGATCGCCGTGGGACTCGCCGTCATGCTCGGTGTGGGTCTGCGGGTCAGCGCCGTTGCCGGCAGCCTCATCATGGTCTTCATGTACCTGGCCGAGTGGCCCTTCGCCGCCGGCGCGGCCTCGACCAACCCGCTGGTGGACTACCACATCATCTACGCGCTGGCTCTGATCGTCGTCGCCGTCTTCGCGGCCGGCGACACCTGGGGCTTCGGCAAGACCTGGAAGGCACTGCCGATCGTGCAGAAGTACACCTGGCTGATCTAGCCAGTCAGCACGCAGAAGTACCTGGCCGGCCGCCCCTCGGGGTGGCCGGTTCTGTTCTGCCCGCAGCCGGCCGCAGGCTACTTGGCGGCGCCGCGCTGGTTGCCGCGGGTGATTCGGGCGACTTCGTCGTCAATGGCGTCTTCGGTGATGATGCCCCGGTTGGGTCCGAAGGCGTCGAGGCCGATGAAGAAGGCGGCGATGCCCATGCCGCCGATCGGCCAGATCGGCCAGAAATACCCGCCCGGATCCGTCAACAACCACACGGCGATGACGATGAGAGAAACCCCGAGCCAGACGCCGCAATAGTTCCAGAAGTCACGGCGCGCCTTGAGCCGCTTTGTCGCGAGTTTGCGGAGTTCTTCGTTGTTCATACCGCGAGGGTATCGCCGGTACGGTGCCGCGACCATCCCCCGACCGGCCGAGGTGGCCGAAGGGGAGTGCGACGCCCGTATTTCCCGATCAGAGTGCGTCTGAACAAGCCCAGGGTATTGGTACGGTGGTACCTCGACTTCCCCCGAACAGGGCGGAAGCGCTCCGAATCGGAGCCGGACGGATTTTTTCGGAGTGCACATGGCAGTCAACGGCGAGAGTGCGATCACCCTCGGCGACTCGAGCGTGCACTTCAGCTTCAGTGCCGGCAGCGACGTCGGACGGGTGCGCAAGGTCAACGAGGACAGCTATCTGGCCCAGTCACCGGTGTTCTTTGTCGCCGACGGCATGGGTGGTCACGCGCACGGTGACGCCGCCAGCCAGACCGTCATCCGGGTCTTCGACGACCACATCGAACAGGGCGTGCCCTCGACCCCCGAGCGGATCCTCGACGCGATCCACTCGTCGAACGACGCGGTGCGCGACCTCAGCGCTGCTGACGACTTCGGTACCGCAGTGTCCGGCACGACCCTCACCGGCGTCGCGTTCGTCGATGCCGGCGACGACGTCGGCTTTCACTGGATGGCGTTCAATATCGGTGACTCCCGTATCTACACCTGGGATGGTCGTACCCTCGAGCAGCTCAGCGTCGACCACTCCGCGGTTCAGGAGATGGTGGACGCAGGCTTGATCAAGGCGATGGATGCCGAGAGACACCCGGACCGCAACGTCATCACCCGCGCCATCGGGGCCGACGAATTCGTCGACGCGGATGTCTGGCTGTTGCCCGCGACCGGACGCCACACCTTCCTGCTCTGCTCCGACGGTCTCACCAAGGAACTGTCGGTCGTCGAGATCGCGGAGCTGCTGGCCTCGCACGCCGTTCCCGAGGACCTCGGATCACTGGCCGACGTGCTCGTCGCCGCTGCGCTGGCCAAGGGCGGCCGGGACAACGTCACCGTCGTCATCGTCGAGTCGACATGGGGTGATCCCGGCCCGGACAACGATGTGACCCGCGAAAGCCCTGCAGGGTTGCACCAGAATCTTGAAGATACGCGGCCACGCAACACGAATCCGGACTGAAGAACGGCAATGGGGGGATCTGTGCTTTCGTACGACGACGACAACCGGGGCGGATGGCTGGCGGCAGCGACGGGGGACCGTCTGGTGCTCCTGCCCGCCGCCGATTCCGCCGCCGGCGCCCGCGTCTGGGCGAGCCTGGTCGGTGCCGGGTCGAGCGAGCAGGGTGCCCGCGCCGTGCTCGACGAACTCACCGCCGGTGGCCTGTCCAAGACCCCGCCGTTCGCTCTTCTCACCTGGGATGACTCCGTGCCGGCGACGGTACGGGTCTTCGTGCGCGGAGAAGTCGAGGTCGTTCTGACCACGGCCGACGGTGACCTGTCGATCGGCGGCCTGGGCATCTCAACCTGGGTGGAGCGCTCCGTAGCGGACGTCACCGCTCTCTCGGTGACCGCTGTGCCCGTTGTTGCGGATGCCGACCCGATCGGCACGGAAGACCTCGCCGCCCTGCCACTCGGGGCCGGCCTTCCCCTCCGGGCGGGCATGGTGCGCACCCGTCGCCTGCGCCTGGCCGTCGACGGCGCCAGTGCGGCGTCGCCGACTCGGGCCGAGCCGACTCGAGTCGAGCCCGCTCGAGTGCAACCGATCGCGCAGATCGTGCCGCCGCCGGCAGCGCCGAAGACCGCACCGCCGCCGCTGCCGCCGGCCCGCCCGATCGCCGAACCGGCCAGCGAGCAGACCATCTCCGACATCCCGGCGGCGGAGCCTGCCAACGCACCGCCCGCCGAGCCCGCCCCAGAGCCCGACGCCGACCCCGCCGGCGGCTACGACCATTTGTTCGGTGCGACCGTGATGCGCGGTGTCGAGCAGGCGGCCGTGCGGCCTGAGGCCGAGGCCGATGACGACGAGCCCGTCGCGCCGGCAGTTGTCGCGCCCTCCGACACCGACCCGGACGACGACGACCCGGACGACGACGAGCTCGACGGCGACGAGCTCGACGGCGACGAGCTCGACGGCGACCTGCCAGGCGACCACGACGGCCACACCGTGATGAGCGGTGACATCCAGAGGATGCGCGCTTCGCGTCGCCGTATCGCCGCCGAACCAGCCGCCGTCGCGCCTCGGCTCTACCTGCTGCTGCCCAGCGGGGTGCGGGAACCGCTCAGCCAGCCGATCCGGGTGGGTCGGGCGCCGAGCGTCAGCAAGATCTCCGGTGGCCTCGTGCCCAAACTGGTGAGCCTGGGCGGTGCCGACCAGGATGTGTCGCGCAACCACGTGCACTTCACCGTCGAGGGCGACACCGTCGTCGTCACCGACCTGCATTCCCGCAACGGCACCCTGGTCGTGCTGCCGGGCAAGCCGGCCCAGAAGTTGCGCCAGGGCGAACCCACCGCGGTCATCGTGGGCACCGTCATCGACCTCGGTAGCGGCATCACCCTCACGGTCGGCCAGGAGTGATGCGCCGCGCACCTTCCGTCGCCCCGGAACTGCCCGGCTACGAATATGTCTCCGTCCTCGGCTCCGGCGGCTTCTCCGACGTGTTCCTCTACCAGCAGCGCCTGCCCCGGCGCCGGGTCGCAGTGAAGGTCCTGCTCACCGAACAGCTGAACCCCTCCACCCAGGCGCAGTTCGTCGACGAAGCCAACCTGATGGCGCAACTGTCGACCCATCCGTACATCGTCACGATTTACCACGCCGATGTCGCGGGCGATGGCCGGCCGTACTTCGTGATGGAGCATTGCTCGGGCCCGAGCTTGGCCGAACGTTACAAGCGCCAGAAATTCGGGGTCGAGGACGCCCTGCGCACCGGAGTGCGCCTGGCCGGCGCGATCGCGACCGCCCATTCGGCCGGCATCCTGCACCGCGACATCAAACCGGCCAACGTTCTCACCAACGACTTCGGCTGGCCCGCCCTCACCGACTTCGGCATCTCGTCGAGCCTCGACGAGGAACTGCCCGTGCAAACCAGCACCGGTAACCACCGCCCGGCCGGGTCGGAGTCCACCGGCGCCGGAGAAAGCCAGTCGGTCGGCATGAGTGTGCCCTGGTCGCCGCCGGAGATGTTCGAGGACGACCCGCGGCCCGACGTGCGCAGCGACGTCTTCTCGCTGGCCGCCACCATCCACACCCTCCTGGCCGGACAGACGCCGTTCGAGATCCACGGGCGGTCCAACGGCACCCTCGATCTGATCGGTCGCATCGAACGCGGTGCCATCACCCCCATCGGCCGTGACGATGTGCCGCGCTCGCTCGTGGCTGTACTGGCCAAGGCCATGGCCACCCGGCGCGACGACAGGTTCGCCACCGCCGTGGACTTCGCTCGCGCCCTCCAGCGGGTGGAGCTCGAACTCGGTTACGCGCCAACGGGTATCGACATCCCCACCATCGCGGGCACCGAGCACGGCAAACCGGATGCGCCGGCCGGCGACGACGAGACCCGGGCGCGTTCCGTGGTGTCGATCGCCGCGCAGGCCCCGGCTCCGGCCCGGGCCGCCCCGGCGACGCCCGCAGCGCCGCACGCCGAACCGGATCAGGCGGACGCGACACGCGTGCGCGGCGCCCGGGTGATCGAACCGGGCAGCGCCCCATCCGGCAGCGCTCCCGCCAGGAGCGCCGACGCCGGCACGCCCGCCCCCGGCACCCCCAGCCCGGCCAAGGAAGCCACCGTCGTACGCCCCCGCGACTCGGTACGAGCACAGGAACCCGTCTCAGCGCCCGCCGCCGCCGACGATGCCCCGATAGAGAACGCATCCGGCCGTCGCCGCCTGGTGATGATCGGGTCCATAGCCGCGGCCGTGCTCCTGATCGGCGCCGTGGTCGCCGCGGTCACCCTCACCGGCATCGACAACTCCGCCCTCACCCCCAGCGCCTCTCCGGTACCGGCCAAACCGGACAGCGTGAATTCCGCCGCCGGAGTGCCGGCGCCGGTCCTCGAGGGCACCGCGACCTCCGAAGACGGCAGTCAGGTCACCTTCACGGTCAGCAACCCGTCCCCGTTGGACGGCGACGTTTACAGGTGGGCTCGCGCCGAAACCCCCAACCAGCCCAAGCTCAGCACTGTCGCCGACATCACCGTTGACGGCGTCGTGCCCGGCAGCACGGTCTGCGTGGACATCTACCTGCAACGCACCGACGGCAAGATTTCGGAGGCCAACCGTGCCTGCAACCGCTGAAATCACGCCCGTGCAGCCGCTGCGGATTGAATTCTGCGGCGAGTGGTACGGGGTGGAGCCCGGAGCGGACTTCTCGATCGGGCGCGAGTCCGACCTCACCATCGACGATAATCCGTATCTGCACCGCACCTTCCTGCGGCTCTACGAGGACTACGGAATGTGGTGGATCGCGAACGTGGGCAACCTCTTGTCTGCGACGGTGTCGGACACCACCGGCACGGTGCAGGCCTGGCTGGCGCCCGGCGCCAAACTGCCCATCGTCTTCCAGACCATGCACGTAATGTTCAGCGCCGGCTCGTCCACCTACGACTTCACCATCCACGCCGAGTCCGACTTCTACAACACCTCGCTGTCGGCCTCGCACGAGGGCGGTACCACCACCATCCTGCCCGTGACCCTCACGACGAGTCAGCGCCTGCTGATCGTGGCCCTGTCCGAGAGCATCCTCACCCAGGCTGTGCCCGGGCGGGGCGCCATTCCCAGCTCGGCGGAGGCCGCGGCCCGGCTGGGCTGGAGTATGACCACGTTCAACCGCAAGCTCGACAATGTCTGCAGCAAACTCGACAAGCTCGGCGTCGCCGGGCTTCGCGGCGGTACCGGCCATCTGGCCACCAATCGGCGGGCTCGACTGGTGGAGTACGCCGTCGCCACCCGGCTGGTGAGTCTGGACGATGTTGTCCTGCTCGACCGGGCGGCCGAGGGGGAGTGACCGGTGGGGACCCTGAGTTCGTGGTTGCGCGGCCGCAAGATGTCGGCTTCGGTAGTGGCCCTGTCGGTGATGGCCGGCGTGCCGCTGTCGTTCGCGGTGCTGCACGAGGGTTTCCCGGTGACGGATGTCGACCTCTCGGCCCGTGATGTGTGGGTCACCAACGGCAAGCAGCTGCTGGCCGGCCGGTTGAACCGGCAGATCGAAGAGCTCAACGCCTCGGTCAACGCCGCGTCCAGCGCCTTCGACGTGTTGCAGAACGGCGATGACGTCTTCCTCATCGATAGCAGTGTGGGCTCGATCGAACGTATCGACCCCGCCTTCACCACCCTTGGCGAACGTGTCGACGTGACGCCCGGCTCCGAGGTGCTCCACGGCGGCGACTCGATCGCCGTGATGGCCCCCTCCGGTGACGTGTGGGTACTCAACGCCGCCGGCGAACTGAGCTTCGACCCCAAAACCACCGACCCGGTGATGGAGCTCGGCGCGGGCGGTCACATCGCCGTTTCGCAGGACGGCGTGGTCTTCGGAGCATCATCGACCGAAAAGAGCCTTTTCAGCTACGACCCGTCCTCCGAAGACACGGCCCAACCGGTAGCGAGTGGCCTGCCGAAGCTGGGCGAGTTCCAGATTGCGGCAGTGGGGGACACCGCCGTTCTGCTGGACACGGAGAACCATCGGCTCGTTGTCGACGGTGAGAGCATTGAGGTTCCCCAGACTGCTCTGAAGTTGCAGCAGACCGGGGCCGAGAACGACGTGGTACTGGTGGCGACCACGAAGGCGCTGCTGAGGGTGTCTCTGAACGGCGGCGACATCGTCACGGTCGACGCGAAGCTGGATGCCGCCGTGACCGATCCGAAATCGGTGTCGGCGCCGGTGTGGTTGAACGGGTGCGCGCACGCGGCCTGGTCGGGTGCCCAGCGTTACCTCGCCGACTGCGACGGCTCCGAGGTAATGCGGGAGACGATCCAGCAGCCCACCCAGGGGTCGGTGCTTGAATTCAGGGTCAATCGTGATGTGATCGCGTTGAACAACCTCTCCAATGGCAACGTGTGGCTGGTGGATTCGAACATGCGCCTGGTCGAGAACTGGGAAGAGGTCACCCCGCCGGAGGAATCGGACGCTGAGGACGGCACCGAAAAAGCCGCCCAACAGTCCTTCGAAGACACCATCGCTGAGCGCACCGATGTGAACCGAGCCCCGTTGGCGCGCGACGATGCATACGGGGTACGGCCGGGCAAGACCACGGTGTTGCCGGTGCTGGAGAACGACACCGACCCCGACGGTGACGTGCTCACGGTCACCAACATCAGCGGGTTCTCCCCGTCGCAGGGCAGCCTGGATTACATCGACGGTGGCCGGGCCGTGCAGTTCACTCCCGCCGAGGATGCGGCCGGCACGGTGTCGTTCCGGTACACGGTGGCCGATGGTCGCGGCGCCGTCGCCGAGGCGCAGGTGAACGTGACCATGCGTCCGTTGGGGGAGAACCTGGCCCCGGTGTCGAACCGGGCCGGCGCCATCAGCGTGGAGCAGGGCCAGCTGGTCAGCTACAACGTGCTCTCGGACTGGATCGACCCCGACGGTGACGACATCTATCTGGTGTCGGCGTCGCCGACCACCGGTGACGGTGTGCGGTTCGGCCCGGAGGGTTTTGTGACCTTCGAATCCAAGACCGCGGAATTGGGGGTCAAGGAGGTGCAGTTCGTCATCTCCGACGGCTTGCTCACCGCCACCGGCGTGCTGACCGTGGACGTGAAGGCGGCGGGCACGCTGAACCCGGTCGGGACACCGGACTTCAGCACGGTGTTCGTGGGGGAGACGGCACTGATTGAGCCGCTCAAGAACGATGTGACTCCGTCGGGAGCCCCATTGGCGTTGATCGGGGTCAACGAGGTGCCCAACGACCTCACCGCCGTGCCGAACCTGGAACGTGGCACCATCGCCGTATCGTCGGGCAAAGCCGGCAGCTACGTCTTCACCTACAGCCTCGGCGCCGGCGCCACGTCGAGCGTCGGCCTGATCCGCGTTGACGTGATTGAGAACCCCGCGGAGATCCTGCCTCCGATCGCCGTCAAGGACACCGCCTACCTCCGCGCGGCCGAACCCGTCACGATCCCGGTGCTGGACAACGACGTCTCGCCCAGCGGCCGGGTGCTCGCGGTGCAGTCCGTGGACCTGAGCAGCACCGATGATCTCGTCACGGTCGAGATCCTCACCAACACGGTGTTGCGGGTCACCGCATCCGCGGCCCTCACTCAGCAGGTGCAGTTCACCTACACGATCAGCGACGGCGAGGGCACGTCAACCGCCGGCGTCACCGTCGTGCCGGTGCCGCCGCTGATCAAGCATCAGCCGCCCGTCGCGGTCGACGACTCCGTGAGCGTGCGCGCTGGGGACATCGTGAGTGTGTCGGTGCTCGACAACGACTACCACCCCGACTCCGCCACCATGACGGTCGCCCCCGACCTGGCCGACACCGCCGACGCCGGCGGGCTGGCCTTCGTCACGGGCAATCAGGTGCGCTACCAGGCGCCCACCGAACCCGGCGCCTACAGCATCGCGTATACGATCTCGGATGCCTTCCAGGAGACCGCGACAGCCATCGTGCGGTTCACCGTGATCGCCGTGAACGTGGCGGACAATCAGGCGCCCACGCCGCTGCCGTTGACGATGCGCACATTTGCGGAGTCGACGATCAAGGTGCAGGTTCCGTTGGACGGCATCGACCCCGACGGCGATTCGGTGTACCTCACCGCCGTCACCTCTGCTCCCACCCTGGGCCGCATCGTGGACCAGGGCAGCGATTTCTTCATCTACGAGGCCTACCCCGGCACTGCCGGCACTGACTCGTTCACTTATCAGGTCGCGGATACCGTCGGTGCCACGGCCGAGGGCACGGTGCGGATCGGCGTGATCCCCCGCCCGGTGGCAATGCTGCCCCCGAACGCGGTTGATGACGCCATCGAGATCAAGCCCGGCCGCAATGGATCGATCCCCGTCGTCTTGAACGACTCCGATCCCAACGGGTACAAGCTGACCCTGTCGAAGAAGCTGCCCGAGGTGGACCCCGGCATCACGGCCACGGTCGACGGCAGCCGGGTGATCGTGGAGGCACCCGCCGAGGAAGGCACCTATACGCTGCGGTACGAGATCACCAACGGGCACGGCGGTGCCGATACGGCGTTTGTGCAGGTGAAGGTGACCAAGGACGCGAAGGCGCAGTACCCGGTCGCGATCGACCACTTCGTCGAGCCCGACCAGGTCCTGGCCGGCACGCCGATCGACGTCCCGGTACTCGACGGCGCGGAGAACCCGAGCGGTCTGATCGAGGACCTGGTGATCACCCTCGAGGGCCCGAACGCCGGCAACGGCGCGCTACAGGCCGACGGCACGGTTCGGGTCGAACCGTCAACCGACCGGCAGGCGATCGCATACAGGCTCACGAACGAGCTCGATCAGCTCAGCGCCACGGCATTCATCATCGTGCCACCGCAGCCCAAACCCGTGGATCCGGTGAATCAGCCGTCCACCGAGCCCACACCAGAAGAAGAGCAGTTCCCGCCGCCGTTCCTGAAAGACATCGGCCCGCAGGTCGTCAAGATGAACGGGTCCAAGTCCTGGTCCATCGGCGACATCGTCGAGGTGCCCTCCGGCCGCCCCGCGCTGCTGCTCAGCGCCACCGCGACCAACAGTGACGGTTCAAAGGTGGCCGGCGGCTCCTCGTTGAGCTTTGTGGCCGCCAGAGACTACCGCGGCCCGGCGTCGGTGACCTTCGTGGTCACCGACGGCACCGGCGCCGACGACCCCGCGGGCAACCAGGCGACCCTCACCATCCCGATCACCGTCGGCGACCCCGACTTCGAAGACGTCGCCCCCACCTTCACCCCGCCCAAGGTCACCCTCGAGGCGGGAGAGTCCGCAACCGTGGTGAACCTGCGTTCATCCAGCGGGCATCCGAACCCGGCCATCATCGAAAACCTCAGCTACGGCGCCCTGGCCGGCGCCACAGCGGATGTCGCCGCCGCCATCTCGGGGGCCAACCTCACGGTCTCCTCCCCACTCGGCACCCAACCCGGCACCAGGGTGCGCCTCACCTTCAGCGTCACCTACCGGGAGTTCACCATCCCCGGCTCGGTGGATGTCACTGTCGTCTCCTCGACCCGGGCCGTGCCGCAGGCCGTGGACGACGCCGGACCCAACGGCGCCGGCATCGAAACGACACCGAGTTCGGTCGTGCAGGTTCCCGTGCTCGACAACGACTACAACCCTTTCGCGCAGGACGGCAAACCACTCACCGTGGTGTCCGCGACGATCGAGCAGGACGTCAGCGGAGGTAAAGCGTCGGTCTCTTACACCGCGAGCGGGGTGACCATCACGACAGGACCCGGTGCCACCGGCACCCTCACCGCCGTGTACCGCATCCTCGACGCGACCAAGGACCAGGCCAGAGCCACCCAGGGACGCATCACCCTGGTCATCCGGGACCGTCCCGATGCCCCCAACGCGCCCACAGCAGCCGAGGGCAATGCCGCAGCCACCATCAGCTTCGCGGCGCCCTCCTCGAACAATTCTCCGATCACGGGCTACACCATCAGCTGGACCGGCGGCTCCAGGAATGTGACCAGCGCCGGCACCTACGACATCACCGGACTCACCAACGGACAGAGCTACGCGTTCCAGGTGACGGCCCAGAACGCCAAAGGCACCTCGAACGCCTCGGCATCCAGCAACACGGTCACCCCCTACGGAGTGCCCGGTGCTCCCGCCAGCGCCAATCTCACGGCGTCGGCCACCGGCAACGGTGCGCTCGGGCTCAGCTGGGCCGCACCGGGCAGTACCGGAGGGCGCGGGGTCAGCGGCTACAAATACGAGTGGGTCACCGGCGGCGCCGCCAACGGCTCGACCAGTGGCGCCACAACCGCCTCGGCCACCGGCACCGCGACCACGCAGTACCAGTACCGGGTGCAGGCCTGCAACCCGCGCGGTTGCGGCGACTGGACCACATCGAACGCCGCGACACCCACGACACCGCCACCGCCTCCGCCGGCCTGGGCACCGACCCACTACGGCTTCTCGGTGACCCAGCAGGCCTGCCCGGAACCGGACTCCACCTACAACAAGCCCGTCACCAACGGCAATTCGGGCTGCACCATGAACGCCCGCGGCTACCTGCAGCCCGGAACCGTGATCGATGCGATCTGCCTGTCCGTGCGCAACGGCAAGAACTGGTACTACTTCCAGATCGAAGACCGCAGCTACGACGGCTGGTTCATCCGGATCTCGGACACCAACGGCACGATCATTCCGAATTGCTGATGAACACGCACGAACGGGTACCCCTGCCCATCCGGGTGGCCCCCGTTCGCGTGTTAGCGTAAGAGCCGGTCAGGGGACAGTGCCAAAGGTCACGGCGCGATAGGCCATACTTTTTCACGTACACGCATCAACATCACATTTGGGGGAAATCGGGTGGGGACCCTCAGTTCGTGGTTGCGCGGCCGAAGGGTATCGGCATCCGTGGTGGCTCTGTCGGTGCTGGCGGGCTTGCCCCTGTCGTTCGCGGTGCTGCACGAGGGTTTCCCGGTGACGGATGTCGACCTCTCCGCCCGCGATGTCTGGGTCACCAACGGCAAAGAGCTGCTGGCCGGCCGGTTGAACCGTCAGATCGAAGAGCTGAACGCCTCGGTCAACGCTTCATCGAGCACCTTTGACGTCGTGCAGGACGGCGAAGACGTCTTCCTGATCGACGGCAGCGCGGGCACCATCGAACGCATCGACCCGGCCTTCACCACCCTCGGCGAACGCGTCGACGTGGCCCAGGGGTCTGAGATCGCCTACGGCGGCGACTCCATCGCGGTGATGAACCAATCCACCGGTGAGGTCTGGGTGATCAACGCCGCCGGCGAACTGAGCTTCGACCCCAAGGCCACCGACCCGGTGATGAAACTGGGCAAGGGCGGCCACATCGCCGTCTCGCCGGGCGGCGTGGTCTTCGGCGCCTCCAAGACCGACAAGACCCTCACCCGCTTCGACCCGACGGCCGAAGAACCCGAGTCCGCCGAAACCGACCTGCCCAAGCTGGGCGAGTTCCAGATCGCGGCGGTGGGGGACACCGCCGTTCTGCTGGACACGGAGAACCATCGGCTCGTTGTCGACGGTGAGAGCATTGAGGTTCCCAAAACCGCTCTGAAGCTGCAGCAGACCGGGGCCGAGAACGACGTGGTACTCGTGGCGACCACGAAGGCGCTGCTGAGGGTGTCTCTGAACGGCGGCGACATCGTCACGGTCGACGCGAAGCTGGATGCCGCCGTGACCGATCCGAAATCGGTGTCGGCACCGGTGTGGTTGAACGGGTGCGCGCACGCGGCCTGGTCGGGTGCCCAGCGTTACCTCGCCGACTGTGAGGGTTCCGAGGTGTTGCGGGAGACCATCGAGCAGCCCACCCAGGGGTCGGTGCTGGAGTTTCGGGTCAATCGTGATGTGATCGCGTTGAACAACCTCTCCAACGGCAACGTGTGGCTGGTGGATTCGAACATGCGCCTGGTCGAGAACTGGGAAGAGGTCACCCCGCCGGAGGAATCGGACGCTGAGGACGGCACCGAAAAAGCCGCCCAACAGTCCTTCGAAGACACCCTGGCCGAGCGCACGAATGTGAACCGGGCGCCGTTGGCGCGCGACGACGCGTACGGGGTGCGGCCGGGCAAGACGACGGTGTTGCCGGTGCTGGAGAACGACACCGACCCCGACGGTGACGTGCTCACGGTCTCGAATCTGAGCGGCTTCTCCCAGGCCCAGGGCAGCCTGGATTACATCGACGGTGGCCGGGCCGTGCAGTTCACTCCCGCCGAGGATGCGGCCGGAACGGTGTCGTTCCGCTACACGGTCGCCGATGGTCGCGGCGCCGTCGCCGAGGCGCAGGTGAACGTGACCATGCGTCCGTTGGGGGAGAACCTGGCCCCGGTGTCGAACCGGGCCGGCGCCATCAGCGTGGAGCAGGGCCAGCTGGTCAGCTACAACGTGCTCTCGGACTGGATCGACCCCGACGGCGACGACATCTACCTGGTCTCCGCCTCGCCGACCACCGGTGACGGTGTGCGGTTCGGCCCGGAGGGTTTTGTCACCTTCGAATCCAAGACCGCCGAACTCGGGGTCAAGGAGGTGCAGTTCGTCATCTCCGACGGGCTACTGACCGCCACCGGCGTGCTGACCGTTGACGTGAAGGCGCCCGGCAGCCTCAACCCCATCGGCACTCCGGACTTCACCACCGTGTTCCTGGGCGAGACCGCCCTGATCGAACCACTCAAGAACGACGTGACCCCCTCCGGTGCGCCGCTGGCCCTGATCGGGGTCAACGAAGTGCCCAACGACCTCACCGCCGTGCCCAACCTCGAGCGCGGCACCGTGGCCGTCTCCGCGAACAAGGCCGGCAGCTACGTCTTCACCTACAGCCTCGGCGCCGGCGCCACCTCCAGCGTCGGCCTGATCCGGGTGGACGTGCTGGAGAACCCCGACGACGTGCAACCGCCGATCGCGGTCAAGGACACCGCGTACCTGCGCGCCGGCGAACCGGTGATGATCCCGGTCCTCGACAACGACGTCTCACCCAGCGGCCGGGTCCTCGCCGTGCAGTCCGTCGACCTGACCGCAACCCAGGACCTCGTCACCGTGGAGATCCTCACCAACACCGTGCTGCGCGTCACCGCCGCCGCCGCGCTCACCGAGCAGGTGCAGTTCACCTACACCATCAGCGACGGCGACGGCACGTCAACCGCCGGAGTCACCGTCGTGCCGGTGCCGCCGCTGGTGAAGCACCAGCCTCCCGTCGCGGTGGACGACTCGGTGAGCGTGCGCGCCGGCGACATCGTCTCCGTTCCGGTGCTCGACAACGACTACCACCCCGACTCCGCCACCATGACGGTCGCCCCCGACCTGGCCGACACCGCTGACGCCGGCGGACTGGCCTTCGTCACGGGCAACCAGGTGCGCTACCAGGCTCCCCGGGAAGCCGGTTCCTACAGTGTCGTGTACAGCATCAGCGACGCCTTCGCCGAGACCGCGACGGCCACGGTGCGGTTCACCGTCACCGCCCTGGACGATAAGAACAACCGGCCGCCCACCCCGCTGCCGCTGACCATGCGCACCTTCGCCGAATCCACCATCAAGGTGCAGGTGCCGCTGGACGGCATCGACCCCGACGGCGACTCGGTGTACCTGAAGGACGTCACCAGCGCCCCGGAGCTCGGCAGGATCGTCGAGGCGGGCAGCGATTTCTTCATCTACGAGGCCTACCCGGGCACGGCGGGAACGGATGTCTTCACGTACCAGGTCGAAGACACCCTGGGCGCCACCGCCGAAGGCTCCGTGCGCATCGGCGTGATCCCTCGACCGGTCGAACTGCTGGCGCCGAGCGCGATCGACGACGCCATCGAGATCAAGCCTGGCCGCACCGGATCGATCCCGGTCGTGCTCAACGACTCCGACCCCAACGGCTACAAGCTCACCCTCTCCGAGAAGCTGCCCGAGGTCGATCCCGGCATCATCGCCACCGTCGAGGGCAGTCGCGTCATCGTGGAAACGCCCGCCGAGGAGGGCACATACACGCTGCGCTACGAGATCACCAACGGGCACGGCGGCGCCGACACGGCCTTCATCCAGGTGAAGGTCACCGAGGACGCCAAGGCTCAGTACCCCGTGGCGATCGACCACCTCGTCGAACCCGAAGAGATTCAGGCCGGCCAGGCCGTCGACATCGACGCGCTCGAGGGAGCCGAGAACCCGAGCGGCCTGATCGACGAGCTGGTCATCAGCCTGGAGGGACCCAACGCCGCCTCTGGCGCCATCCAGTCAAACGGCGTCGTGCGAGTCGAGCCCACCTTCGAACGTCAGGCGATCGCCTACAGGCTCACCAACGAGGTCGACAAGCTCAGTGCCACCGCGTTCATCATCGTGCCGGCCATGCCGGAGCCGAACACCCCGAAGCCGACTGATCCCGCGAACGCCGAACCGACGCCGGAAGAAGAGGTGTTCCCGCCGCCTTTCCTGAAGGACATCGGCCCGCAGGTCATCAAGATGAACGGCTCGAAGAGCTGGTCCCTCGCCGACATCGTCGAGGTCCCCTCCGGCCGCCCCGCCGTGCTGCTCAGCGCCACCGCCACCAACAGCGACGGCTCGAACGCCATGAACGGTTCCACGTCACTGAGCTTCGTGGCCGCGGCCGATTACCGAGGGCCCGCCGCCCTGACCTTCGTGGTGACCGACGGGACCGGTGCCGGAGACCCCAAGGGCAACCAAGCGACCCTCACCATCCCGATCACCGTCGGCGACCCGAACTTCGAGGACGTCGCTCCGACCTTCACCCCGTCCAAGGTCACCGTGGAGGCCGGCGAGGGTGCGCAGGTCGTGAACCTGCGCAACTCGACAGGACACCCCAACCTCGACATCATCCAGAGGGTCAGCTACGGATCGCTCAGCGGAACGAGCGGCGCCGTCGCCGCGACCCTCGCCGGAGCCGACCTCACCATCTCCTCACCGCTGGGCACCCAGCCGGGCGCCAAGGTGAAGCTCACGTTCTCGGTCACGTACAAGGAATTCACCATCCCCGGCTCGATCGAGGTGACGGTGGTCTCGTCTACCCGCCCCGTTCCCCAGGCCGTCGACGATGCCGGCCCCAACGGCGCAGGTATCGAAACCCGGCCGAGCACCTCGGAGACAGTGCCCGTGCTCAACAACGACTACAACCCCTTCGCCAAGGACGGCAAGCCGCTCGTGGTGATCGGCGCGGTCATCGAACAGCAGGTCGGCTCCGCATCCGTCGCGTTCACCGGCAACGACGTCACCATCAAGACCGGCTCGGGCGCCACCGGCACTCTCACGGTGGTCTACACGATCAAGGACGCCACCGGCGACCCGGCCCGCCAGACCAAGGCCAGGATCACCTTCGTGATCCGCAACAACCCGGATGCCCCCAAGGCGCCGACCGCGGTCGAGGGCGACGGCAGCGCCACGGTGAGTTTCACCGCCCCGTCGTCGAACAACTCAGAGATCATCGACTACACCATCTGGTGGGGCGGCGGCTCCACGACAGTGAAGAGCGCCGGCACCCACGACATCACCGGCTTGACCAACGGGTCCAACTACGACTTCACCGTGACCGCCCGGAACGCCATCGGAGACTCCACGCCGTCGGCCTCGAGCCCAACCGTCACCCCTTATGGACTGCCCGGGGCGCCTGCCAGCGCCACGCTCAGGGCGCCCGGGCAGGGCACCGGGGCGCTTGAACTCACCTGGTCTGCACCCGGCAGCAACGGCGGGCGCGGCGTAACTGAGTACCACTACGAGTGGGTTCAGGGGCGTAGCGGATACCGCTATACGTCCGCCCTATCGGCGTCCGATACCGGAAACATCGACCAGCCTGCCCAGTACCGGGTTCGGGCCTGCAACCCGCGCGGCTGCGGCGAGTGGACGTCCTCGAACACGGCGACTCCGCAACCCGAACCGCCGCCGCCCCCGCCCCGGGCGTATGTGTGCAAGGGCGCGAACGCCCCGGTGGGTAACTACGTGGAGGTTCGGTACGAGTACTTCAAACCCGGCAACCACCGGCTCACTACCGCAATCAACGGCGATTCGAGCGCGTTCACCAACATCGGGTACGACCTGAACGCCAACGGCAAGGTACGCCTCCAGAACTGGCTGGGCGTGCGGGTGGGCGGCGAGAACATCAAGGTGATCATCGGCGCCGGTGCGCCCACCGGTATCCCCGAGACCAACACCATCTCCGGCACGGCCTGGAACAACCTGGCGCCCAACACATGCTCCGGCTAACGAACGAGAACAGGAAGAACATCACATGAGCGTCACCCAAGAACAGGCAGACTGGTTCGCCGAAGCATTCGGCAAGCTCGTCGGCAACGTCGAACAGGCGATCCTCGGCAAGGACCACGTGATCCGGCTCGTTGTCGCCGCGATGCTCACCAACGGCCACGTGCTGCTGGAGGACTTCCCCGGCACGGGTAAAACCGTGCTGGCCAAGGCCCTGGCCAAGACCCTCGACGGCACCAACTCGCGCATCCAGTTCACCCCTGACCTGCTGCCGTCCGACGTCACCGGTGTCACCATCTACGACCAGGGCAAGGGCCTCTTCGAGTTCCACAAAGGACCGATCTTCGCGTCGATCGTGCTCGCCGACGAGATCAACCGGGCCAGCCCCAAGACCCAGTCCGCTCTGCTCGAGGTGATGGAAGAGGGCCGGGTCACCGTCGACGGCATCAGCCATGAGGTCGGTAGCCCGTTCATGGTCATCGCCACCCAGAACCCCGTCGAGCAGGCCGGAACGTACACGCTGCCCGAGGCCCAGCTCGACCGCTTCCTGTTCAAGACCTCGCTCGGCTACCCGGATCACGACACCGCCGTCACCCTGCTGCTGGACTCCTCGAACCGGTCCAGGGACGCCGGGATCACGCCGATCATCGCGTCCAGCTCGGTCACCACCATGGCCCAGCTGGCGTCCGAGGTGTTCGTGGACGCCGCCGTGCTCGGCTACCTCAACGAGATCGTCACCGCCACCCGCACCGACGTGTCCTCGACCCTCGGCGTGAGCATGCGTGGCGCCCTCGCCCTGGCCAGGGCGGCCAAGACCTGGGCCCTGTCGCAGGGGCGCACCTTCGTCAGCCCCGACGACATCCGCGACCTGGCCATCCCGGTGCTCGCGCACCGCATCATGGTCGACCCCGAAGCCGACTTCGCCGGCGTCACCGCCGAAGACATCGTCAGCCGGATCCTCGTCGAGGTGGCCCCGCCCGCCTTCCGCGCAGCATGAGACGGGCCTCCGAGCGCGGTCCCGTCAGGATCTCACCGGCCAGACACGCCCTGAGATCGGTCGGTCGCGCGCTCGGGGCCGGTGCCTCCCACGCCTGGCGGTTGCTCCGCCAGGTGCTCGCCGTCGTGCTGGGGCGCATCCGCCCCGTCGTCGATGTGATCGGCCCGGCCGGCCGGTTGGTGCTGCTCTGCGCGGTCGCCGCGTTCATCGTGAGCGCCGTGTTCGGCTGGGTGGAATTCACCTACCTGGCGACCACCCTGCTGGCCGCCGTGCTCGTTGCCGTGCCGTTCATCATCGGTCGGGCCACCTACGCCGTCGAGCTGCAGCTGAACCCGCACCGCGTCGTCGCCGGCGAACGGGCCCTGGGGCAGATGACCGTCACGAACTCGGGGGAGCGCGCCCTGCTGCCCGCCCGCATGGAACTTCCCGTCGGCACCGGGCTGGCGGAGTTCGTCATCCCCGGGCTCGCACCGGCCGCCGTGCACGACGAGCTGTTCGCCGTGCCCACCCAGCGCCGCGCCGTGATCGTCGCCGGCCCCGCCGTCTCGGTGCGCGGTGACCAGCTGGGCCTGATGCGGCGCACCGTGCGCTGGACCGAGGCCGTTGAGCTGTTCGTGCACCCGGTGACCACCCGGATCGCCTCCTCGGCCGCCGGCCTCATGCGTGACCTCGAGGGTGAGGTCACCAAGAAGATCACCAGCGACGACATCTCCTTCCACGCCCTGCGCGCGTACGAGCCCGGCGACCCGCTGCGCAATGTGCACTGGCGCACGTCCGCCCGCACCGGGCAGCTGATGGTGCGTCAGTTCGAAGAGACCCGGCGCACCCAGCTCACCATCGTGCACACCTCCGAGACCGCGTACTACGCCTCGGACGAGGAGTTCGAACTCGCCGTGTCCGTGACCGCATCGCTGGCGCTGCAGATCATCCGCGACGGCACCGGCCTCAGCGTGGTCACCGAGAAGCTCGCCCTGCGCACCGCGACCCCGGTGTCCCTGCTCGACGACACCTCCAGGATCGACGCCGTGTCCGGCCTCTTCCCGAGCCTGCGGGAATTCGCGCGGGCCGCCACCCGGCGCCTGCCGCCGCCCAGCGTGGTCATGATCATCGCCGGTTCGCTGATGGACCTCACCGAATTCCGGGCCGCGCAGACCCTGTTCGGTAAGGACGCCACCACCCTCGCGTTCCGTATTAACCCCGGGGCGCAGTCCCGGCTGTCCACGGTGTCCGGCCTCACGGTCGTCACCATCGGCGATCTGGCCGACCTGCCCAAACTTCTCCGACGGGTACACCGATGAGCCGCTTCACCCGCCCCCGTCCGACAACGCGGGCCAGGACCGCGCCGGCAGCCAGGCCACGCCCCGACCGGCCGGCGGGACTGCGCGCGGCCTGGCGGCCGTTCCCGCGGGCCGCCTGGACCGACGTCGCCGTGCTGAGCCTGCTGTCGTTGCTGGGCGTGCTGGGCCTGGAGACCTCCTTCGGCGACTACAACTTCCTGGTCGCCGGCCTCGGCGGACTGATCGTGGGAACCGGAATCGCCGTGATCGGCTACGCACTGCGGCTGGGTGTAGTCACCAGCGTGCTCGCCGCCATCCTGGCGTACTTCCTGCTCGGCACGCCGTTCACTATGCCCGGCGAAGCCCTGCTCGGCGTGTTCCCCAGCATCTCGTCCACCGCCGGCTTGGCGTTGGGCGCGGTCTTCGGCTGGAAGGACATCGTCACCCTCGGCACGCCCGTGGAAGCACCGTATTACATGCCGGTGCTGCCGTACTTCGCGGCTTGGTTGATCGCCCTGGTCGGCACCATGCTGGCCAGCCGGTGGCTGCCCGGCCGCCGGCGCACAGTCTGGCGCACCGGTGTTCTCCTGATCGGGCCGGTCCTGCTGTATCTGACCGGCATCCTGATGGGCACCGACAAGACCTTCTACGCGGGCCTGCGCGGTGTTGCCTTCGCCGTTGTCGCCATCGTCTGGATCGGCTGGCGCCGCACGAAAGTGGAACGCGCGGATGCCGCGGGCGCAGCTCGGCTGCTGCGACGCAAGCTTCTGGGCACCGCCACCCTGGTCGTCGGAGCCGTGCTGATCGGCGCTCTCGTCGGCGGTGTCCTGGCACCGGAGACCAAGGACCGATTCGTGCTGCGCGAGGAGATCCAGCCGCCGTTCGATCCGCTCGAGTTCCCGAGCCCGTTGGCCGGCTTCCGGCAGTTCACCAAGACCCTCGCTGACACCCCGCTGTTCTCCGTGACCGGAATGCAGCCCGGAGAGACCCTGCGGCTGGCGAGTATGGATGCCTACGACGGCAAACTGTGGAATGTGGCCGCCGCGGACACCCTGGTGAACGGCTCCGGCAGTTTCCGCCTCGTGGGCCGCACCATCCCCGAACCGGCCTTGGTCACCAGCAGTGCGAACAGCACCGTCACCGTCGACGTCGTCGGGTACGAAGACGTCTGGCTGCCGGTGATCGGGTATCCGGCCACCGTGGACTTCGACGACGCGGGCAGCCAGGAGGAGGCCGAGACCCTGCGCTACAACGCCGATAGCGGCACCGCCGTGCTCACCACCGGTGTCGAACCCGGTTATGAGTACACGGTGAACGCCATGCTGCAGCAGACCTACCGGGATGAGGACCTCCAGGACGTGCCCGTCGCCGACGTCACCCAGCCTGCGGTCGAGAACATCCCCGACGTCGTCGTGGCCAAGGCCATCGAGTACGCCGGCACGGCCGATACTCCCATCGACAGTCTCCGGGCGATCGAACAGGCGCTCAAGACCAAGGGGTTCCTCAGCCACGGCCTGGCCTCTGACGGCATCCCGTCCAGGGCCGGCCACGGCGCCGACCGTATCAACGAACTGTTCACCCGCACCCAGATGGTGGGCGATGAGGAACAGTACGCCGCCGCGATGGCCCTGATGGCCCGCAGCCTGGATTACCCGGCCCGCGTGGTGATGGGCTTCGCGCCCGATGTGCCCGAGGACGCCGGCACCGTGGAGATCACCGGAACCGACGTGACGGCCTGGGTGGAAGTGGCCTTCGAAGGCGTCGGCTGGGTCGCGTTCTACCCCACCCCTGACCAGACTGACGTTCCGCAGGACCAGACCCCCAAGCCCAAGACCGAGCCCCAGCCGCAGGTGCGTCAGCCCCCGCGCATGGACAACGAAGCCGACGACCTGCTGACCGCCGTCGAAATCGACGACACCAAGGACGAGGACAAGGACAAGGACTTCGAGCTGCCCGGCTGGGCCTGGATCGTGATCGGTTCGATCGGCATCCCGCTGATACTGATCGGTGTCCCGTTCCTCGTCATCGCCGCGCTGAAGTCCCGCCGCCGCCGCAATCGCCGAACCAAGGGGACCGGCGATGAACGCGCCGCCGGAGCCTGGTCCGAGCTGGCGGACGGCTTTGCCGAGCTTGGTTTCGAGGTGCCACGCGCGTCGAGCCGTCGTCAGGTGGCCGTCAGCCTGGAAGCGCAGCTGGCCGCCCAGCTGCTCAGCCCCGACGGCACCGGGGAGATCGTCGACGCCGCGGAGTTCGTGGCGCCGCACCGGCTGGTGCCGGTAGCAGCTTCCGTCGACAGCGCCGTGTTCGGCGGCGAGCAGGTCAGCGACGAGGTCGTGGAGAGCAATTGGACGGCGGCACTGGCCTCCCTCGCCACCGCGGGGGAGTCCGCCGGGCGCCTGCGCCGGATTCTCGCCAGGTTCAGGCTCCGCGCCAAGCGGGACTGGAGCCAGGTGAACCTGCGCGGCAGCCGTGGCCCCGGCACGGGCCGAAGGTAGAGTTGCACCGTGGAAAATCCGGACTTCATAGTTCCCCCGCCGGGCATGTTTCGCTCGAAAGACGCTGAGGCTGACGCCGAGGTCGACGAAGAATCAACGGCGCGGGTGCCGCACAAGAACCTGATCGGCGCCATCCCGCCGGCGCCAGGGGGTGGCGCTCCGACGGTCGCCGACAATGCGGCGCCGCCGACCGGCCCGCCGATGCCCACGGTGGGAGCCGCCCCGCTGGCCGGTGCCCCCGCGGTCGCGCCGCCGGGGGCCGCGCCGGTGCTGTCCATCCCCGCGTTTGTTCCCACGTTCCCCGGCTCGCCGCCGCCGCGCACTCCGCTGCCCGCGGTCGCTCCGCAGCGCGCGGCTGCCTCGCAGGCCGCATCCGTCTGGCAGCTCACCCTTGCCGACGGCCAGATCATTCCGGTGACGGGCTCGCTCGTGCTGGGCCGCGACCCGGCCCCGGTCACCCGCCGGGCCGCGACGATGGTCAGCGTGATCGACCCGGCCCGGTCGGTGTCGAAGTCGCACGCCCTCGTCGAGCTGGTCGACGGGGAGCTGTGGGTCACCGACCTGCACTCCACCAACGGCGTCAGTGTCGGCGACGTGCACGGCGAACGCACTCCCGTGAATCCGGGCGTCCGCACCGCGATGGGCGCCGGCGTCAGCCTCTCCCTCGGTGAATTCGCCGTGCAGGTGTCGCGGCCCGACGCCTAGGGCTGTCCGGCTGTGCTGTCCGTGCTCGAGCCGGTTCCGCCAGGGCCCGTGCTCGAAAGCGGCGGAGTCTTGGGCAGCCGCAGTGCAGCAGCGAAGCCGAGCAGTCCGGCGAGGGCCAGGCCGGCGTAGACCACGGTGAGCGCCGTCTGCCGGGCCTCGGCGTTGATCTCGATGATCTCGGCCTGTTGGTCGGCGGGCAGCTCCGCGACGGCGTTGCCGAGCTGCGCGTCGCTGATGATCTGAGCCTTCTCGGTGACCGCGGTGTCCAACTGGGACTGTTCGGACGAGGAGAAGACCGGACTCTCGTCGATCAGGCTTGTCGCCGTCAGGACGAACACCGACAGGATGAGCGCCCCGGCCAGGGACGTGCCCAGGGATGCGCCGATGTTCTGGGAGGTGTTGATGACCCCGGACGTTTCGTTGGAACGCTGCGGTTTCACCGACGACATGATCAGGTTCTGATTCTGGGAAGCGATGGTGCCCGCACCGAAACCGACCAGCGCCAGCCCCAGGATGAACTCGGTGCCGCTCGTCGCATCCCTGGCCAGCACCCCCATAGCCGCCGCGCCGAGCACGATGATGGCGAAGCCGGCGAGGATCACCGAGCGCGGCGCGAACCGGCGGCTGAACACCCGCCCGCTCACCGCCGCCGACAGGAGGACGGCCAGGGACAGCGGCAGCAGGGTGAGCCCGCTCTGGATCGCCGAGTAATTCAGTTCCATCTGCACGTAGAGGGAGAGTGCGAAGATCGCACCGGTCAGAACGAGGTACTGCAGCAGCTGCACGGCCGACCCCGACGAGACGGCGCGGATGCCGAAAAGGTTCAGGTCCAGGAGCGTGTCGTGGTGGTGGCGATCCCGGCTTCGTTCCACCAGGACGAAGACGAGGAGGAACACCAGGCCGATCGACACGAGGATGACCGTCGGTGAGATCTGGCCGGCGGTGAGCACGACCTGACCGAAGATCTCAACGTCAACGCGACTGATGAACAGGCCGTAGGCCGAGGCCATCACGATGCCCAGAACCGCCGTGATGAGTCCGGCGGAGCTGAGGATGAACCCCGGCCAGTCGAAGCGAGGTTTCCGGCCCAGGAAGGGCGCATCCTTGATGATTTTCAGCTGGGTGAAGATGAACAGCGCCACGAGCAGTTCGCTGGCGAAGGCCAACCGCCAGGAGAGGTACGACGTGAACAGGCCCCCGATGATCGGGCCGATCCCAGCGGCGATCCCCGCGATGGCGGCGAAGCCGGCGTAGGCCTTCGCCCGGGCGGGGCCGGCGGCGAAGTTCGACACGATCAGCGACATCATGGCCGGGAGCATCATGGCCGCGCCCAGCCCCTCGAGGAATGACCAGCCCAGGATGAACACGGTCAGCGTGGGGGAGAGCGCGGTGATGGTCGTGCCGACCGAGTACACGCTGAGGCCGATCACGAAGGCGCGCTTGCGGCCGATGATGTCGCCCACCTTGGCGCCGGCGATCATGAAGGCGGCCATCACCAGGGTGTACAGCGTGATGGCGTTCTGGATGCCGGTGACCGTCGTGTCAAAATCCTCCACGAGGGTCGACAGCGACACGTTCATGAACGTGGAGTCGACGACGATGATGAACTGGGCCAGCAGGATCACGATGAGCACCCTGCCAGTGGTCTTCGGAGCGGTCACGGTCGTCATGCGCACACCATACGTCGACCGTCCCCCCACGGCCATGGCCCGCCGACATCCGTGAACCGTGAGAAGCCCACCAGGATGCGCGATTTTTAGGGGCACAGCTCACAGTTCGCGGACTTTAAAGCGCGTGTTAGCCTGAGGTGTGCTGCAACGTCGACTTCTTCTTCTGTGCCGCGACGAGTCTCGTATCTAACAGGCCCACTCGTCGCGGAGTTTGTCGTTGGCTGACCACCGTTCCCGAGGAAGACGCACGAACATGACTAACGCAGTGATCACCGATCCACCCACGCCGGACATCCGCCCCCGCACGCTGGCCGAGAAGGTGTGGGACAAACACCTGGTAGCCAAGGGCGAGAACGGCACCCCGGACCTCATCTACATCGACCTGCACCTCGTGCACGAGGTCACCAGCCCCCAGGCCTTCGACGGCCTGCGCCTGGCCGGTCGCCCGGTTCGCCGGCCCGACCTGACGATCGCGACCGAGGACCACAACACGCCGACCCTGGCGATCGACCGGCCTATCGCCGATCTCACCAGCCGCACCCAGATCGAAACGCTGCGCCGCAACTGCGCCGAGTTCGGCATCCGCCTGCACTCCCTGGGCGATATCGAACAGGGCATCGTGCACGTCGTCGGCCCGCAGCTGGGCCTGACCCAGCCGGGCATCACGGTCGTCTGCGGCGACTCGCACACCTCCACCCACGGGGCCTTCGGCGCCATGGCGCTGGGCATCGGCACCAGCGAGGTGGAGCACGTCATGGCCACCCAGACGCTGCCGCTCAAGCCGTTCAAGACCATGGCCATCACCGTCGACGGCACCCTGCGTCCCGGCGTCACCGCCAAGGACATCATCCTCGCCGTGATCGCCAGGATCGGCACCGGCGGCGGCCAGGGCTACGTGCTCGAATACCGTGGCAGCGCCATCCGCGCGCTCTCCATGGAGGGCCGCATGACGATCTGCAACATGTCGATCGAGGCCGGCGCCCGTGCCGGTATGGTCGCGCCGGACGCCACCACCTACGCCTACCTCAAGGGCCGCGCCCACGCGCCGGCCGACACCGATTGGGACGACGCCGTCGCGTACTGGGACACGCTGGCCACCGACGAGGGCGCCACCTTCGACGCCGAGGTGATCCTCGACGCCGACACCCTCGAACCGTTCGTGACCTGGGGCACCAACCCCGGCCAGGGCGTCTCGCTCAGCGACACCGTGCCCAACCCAGCCGAGATCGCCGACGCCAACGAGCGCAGCGCCGCCGAACGCGCCCTCGAATACATGGACCTGGCCGCCGGCACCGCGATGAAGGACATCCGCGTCGACACCGTGTTCCTCGGCTCCTGCACCAACAGCCGGGTCGAAGACTTGCGCGCCGCCGCCGAGATCATCAAGGGCAAGTCCATTGCCGACGGCGTGCGGATGCTCGTGGTGCCCGGGTCCGCCCGCGTGCGGATCGAGGCCGAAGCGGAAGGCCTCGACCAGATCTTCCTCGCGTTCGGCGCCGAATGGCGTTTCGCCGGCTGCTCGATGTGTCTGGGCATGAACCCGGACCAGCTGGCTCCGGGGGAGCGCTGCGCCTCCACCAGCAACCGCAACTTCGAAGGACGGCAGGGCAAGGGCGGACGCACCCACCTGGTCTCCCCGCTGGTGGCCGCGGCCACCGCCATCCGCGGCACCCTCTCAAGCCCGTGGGACCTCGTCCAGGACGGCACGCTCGGCCACGAGGCCGTTCCCGCCGTTTTCGTCCCCGCCAGCGTCTAGGAGCAGTCGTCATGCAGAAATTCACCACCGTCACCGGTGTCGCCGTTCCCATGCGCCGCTCGAACGTCGACACCGACCAGATCATCCCCGCAGTGTTCCTCAAGCGCGTCACCAAGACCGGATTCGAAGACGCCCTCTTCTACGGTTGGCGGCAGGATCCTGAGTTCATTCTCAACCAACCCGCCTACCAGAGCCCCAAGGTCCTGGTAGTCGGCGCCGACTTCGGCACTGGATCTTCGCGTGAACACGCCGTCTGGGCGCTGCGCGATTTCGGCTTCGATGTGGTGCTGAGCCCCCGATTCGGCGACATTTTCCGGGGCAACTCGGGCAAGCAGGGCCTACTGGCCGGCCAGATCAGTGAGGACGACGCCGAGACCCTCTGGGGGATCCTCGAGGCGAACCCCGGAATAGAACTGACCGTGGATCTGGTTGCCACTACTGCCAGTGTCGGCGACCTCACAGTCTCATTCGAGGTCGACGAATACACTAGATGGCGACTGCTGGAAGGCCTGGACGACATCGGCCTGACCCTGCGCGACGAAGCGCGAATCGCAGAATTCGAATCCCACCGGGAGCCCTGGCGCCCCCGCACTCTCCCCGCAAGGCAGGTAAATTTGTGATCATCCTCGGCGAAAACAATCAGGTCCGCGAAAACGTTCAAGAGAATGCAGAGCGCGGAAACGCGCAGAGTCACGGAGCCAATGTAGGCCTGGTCGGCGACAAGATCACCATCCGCGGCGGCCGCCCCCTGGTCGGTCGCATCGAGGTCAAGGGTGCCAAGAACCTGGTCACCAAGGCCATGGTTGCCGCACTCCTCGGCGAAACCCCGAGCATCCTGCGTGACGTGCCGAACATCAGCGACGTACGCATCGTGCGCGGCCTGCTCGAGGCCCACGGCGTCAAGGTGACCGAGGGCGACGAGCCCGGCAGCCTGCAGCTGGACCCAGTGGACGTGGAGAGCGCGCACTACGCCGACATCGACGCCCACGCCGGCTCCTCTCGCATCCCGATCCTGTTCTGCGGCCCGTTGCTGCACCGCCTCGGCGAAGCTTTCATCCCCGACCTCGGCGGCTGCCGCATCGGCGACCGCCCCATCGACTACCACCTTGAGGTGCTGCGCAAGTTCGGCGCCGTCGTCGAGAAGCAGGAGAGCGGCATTCGCATGTCGGCGCCGAACGGCCTCAAGGGCACCAAGGTGGAGCTGCCGTACCCGAGCGTGGGCGCCACCGAGCAGGTGCTGCTGACGGCCGTGCGTGCCGAGGGCATCACCGAGCTCAAGAACGCCGCGATCGAGCCCGAGATCATGGACCTCATCAACATCCTGCAAAAGATGGGCGCCATCATCACGGTCGACACCGACCGGGTCATCCGCATCGAGGGTGTCGACAGCCTGCAGGGCTACCAGCACCGCGCCCTGTTCGACCGCAACGAGGCCGCCAGCTGGGCCGCGGCCGCGCTGGCCACCGACGGCGACATCTTCGTCGGCGGCGCCAAGCAGGCCGAGATGCTCACCTTCCTCAACGTCTTCCGCAAGGTCGGCGGCGCGTTCGACATCCACGACGACGGCATCCGTTTCTACCACCCAGGCGGCGACCTCAAGCCCGTCATCATCGAGACGGATGTTCACCCCGGCTTCATGACCGACTGGCAGCAGCCGCTCGTGATCGCGCTCACCCACGCCCACGGCGTGTCGATCGTGCACGAAACCGTCTACGAGCAGCGCTTCGGCTTCGTCGACGCCCTGGTCGAGATGGGCGCCACCATCCAGATCCACCGCGAATGCCTCGGCGGGCACCCGTGCCGCTTCGGTCAGCGAAACTTCAACCACTCCGCCGTCATCGCCGGCCCGACCAAGCTGGTCGGCGCCGACATCGAGGTACCCGACCTGCGCGGTGGCTTCAGCCACCTCATCGCGGCCCTCACGGCCGAGGGAACCTCCACCGTGAGCAACGTGGGAATCATCAGCCGCGGGTACGAGAACTTCATCACCAAGCTGCGTCTGTTGGGGGCTGACTTCGATCTCGAAGGATAATGGCACCGTGCCAGATACAGACGTGCCAGATTCCAACGCGCCAGATTCCCCGTCGTCACCGGTGACGAAGTCCGGCCGGGTGCGCTCCGAGAAGAGCAAACCCTCGATTTTCTGGCTGCTTGCCGTGCTCGTGCTGCCGCCGATGAACCTGGCCGCGCGCTACAAGATCACCGACGGCCACAAGTTCCCCCGTGAGGGCGCGTTCGTTCTCTCGCCCAACCACTACAGCGAGATCGACCCGATCGTGATGGGCATGGTCAGCTGGAAGCTCGGCCGGCTGCCGCGGTTCCTGGCCAAGGCGTCGCTCTTCAAGCTGCCCGTTGCCGGCTGGCTGCTGAAGAGGTCCGGGCAGATTCCGGTGCAGCGTGGTGGTTCGGTGCGCGGCAGCGAGCCCGTCAAGGCCGCCCGTCGGCTCGTCGAACGCGGCCAGATGGTGGTCGTGTACCCGGAGGGGTCCCTCACCCGCGATCCGGGCATGTGGCCCATGCGCGGCAAGAGCGGCGCCGTGCGGATCGCCCTGGAGCAGGGCATCCCCATCGTGCCGGCGGCGCACTGGGGCACCCAGCAGCTCATGGAGCGGTACTCCAAGAAGCTGCACCTGTTCCCGCGCAAGACCATCCTGGTCAAGATCGGCGACCCGCTCGACCTGGCCGAGTTCCGCGGCCGCAACCTCGACACGGCGACGCTGAACGAGGCGACCGCCGTGGTGATGGACGCCATCACCGCCCTGCTCGAGGACCTCCGCAACGAGACCGCACCGGCCAAGCGCTGGAACCCCTCTGAGCACGATCAGAAAGAGACCGGCCGTTTTGAAGCCTAAAGTCCAGCCAGGCACCCGCGTTGCCGTTCTCGGCGCCGGAAGCTGGGGCACCACGTTCGCGAAAATCCTCACCGACGGCGGAGCGGATGTGGTGCTCTGGGCCCGCCGCCCCGAGCTGGCGAAGGAGATCACCGAGGGCCGCCGCAACAGCGACTACCTGCCCGGCATCAACCTGCCCCTGGGCCTCCGCGCCACGTCCAGGCTCGACCTGGCCCTCGCCGGCGCCGATCAGGTCTTCGTCTCCGTGCCCAGCCAGTCCCTGCGCGAGAACCTCATCCAGGCCGAACCGTTCCTGGCGCCCAACGCCATCATCGTGTCGCTGATGAAGGGCGTCGAACGCTCCTCGGGTCTGCGGATGAGCGAGATCATCGAGCAGGTCCTGCCGATCGACCCGGCCCGCATCGCCGCGATCTCCGGGCCCAACCTCGCCCTGGAGATCGCCAAAGAGCAGCCCACGGCCGCCGTGGTGTCCTCGTCGAACCTGGATACCGCGCACGCCGTGGCCCTGTTGGCCACCACGAAGTACTTCAGGTCGTACGTGAACACCGACGTCATCGGCACCGAGTTCGGCGGCGTGCTCAAGAACCTCATCGCCGTGGCGATCGGCATCGTGGACGGCGTCGGCTACGGCGAGAACACCAAGGCGTCGATCATCACCCGCGGGCTCGTGGAGATGACGGACTTCGCCGTGGCCTACGGCGCCCAGCCGGAGACCCTCGCGGGTCTGGCGGGCCTCGGCGACCTCATCGCGACCTGCCAGTCCCCGCTGTCCCGCAACAACACCGCCGGCCGGCTGCTCGGCCAGGGCTACAGCTACAACGACGTCATCGCGCAGATGCAGCAGACCACAGAGGGACTCGCATCCGTGAGCCCGATCCTCGAGTTGGCGCGTGCCAAGGGTGTCGACATGCCCATCGTCGAACAGGTACGCCAGGTGCTGGCGGGTACGCTGAAGCCGCGGGATATTGCGCCGCACCTCACGACTGACTCCGGCGCACCGCAGGGTGAAAGGACCATTGATGACGGACAAGCTCACGGTAGCGCTGCTGTTTGGGGGGCGTTCAAGCGAACATTCGATCAGCTGCGCCACAGCGGGCGGGGTACTGGCCGCAATTGACCGGAACCGCTACACGGTCATCCCGGTAGGCATCACCCGCGACGGCACCTTCGTGCTCGAAGACGACGATCCGACCAAGTTCGCGCTGACCGCCGCCGCCCTGCCCGAGGTCACCGACAACGGGACCCGGGTGCTCTGGCCCGACAGCGCGCGTAGCCGCGAACTCATCGTCGTGGACGACTCCGGCCGCCGGAGCCTCGGCCCGATCGACCTGGTGTTCCCGATCCTGCACGGACCATACGGCGAAGACGGCACCGTGCAGGGGATGCTCGAACTCGTCGACCTGCCGTTCGTCGGCTCCGGTGTGCTCGCGTCAGCGTTGGGCATGGACAAGCACTTCACCAAGACCGTTCTGCAGCACTCAGGGCTGGCCGTGGCCCCCTGGCGAACCATCACCGCGGACGACTGGGCCGACGCGCCGGGGTCGGCTTACGCCGCCCTGGAGGAGCTGGGGCTGCCCGCCTTCGTGAAGCCGGCCAGAGCCGGCTCCAGCGTCGGCGTGAGCCGGGTCGCCAACTCCGACCAGCTGGCCGAGGCGATGGCCGTGGCGCTGGCCGAGGACGACAAGGTGCTCATCGAGGCGGGCCTGGTGGGCCGCGAGCTCGAGGTCGCCGTGCTGCAGGGGCGCCCCGGCGAACCGGCGCATGCCTCCGTTGCCGGTGAGGTCGTCGTCACCGGCCGCGACTTCTACGACTTCGCCGCCAAGTACCTCGACGCTGCTGGCATCGAACTGCTCTGCCCGGCGGACCTCGCCCCGGCGGACCTGGCCGAGATGCAGGACATCGCGGTGCGGGCGTTCGAGGCCATCGACGCCGGCGGCCTGGCCAGGGTGGACTTCTTCCTCACCGCCGACGGCTGGGTGATCAACGAGATCAACACCATGCCGGGCTTCACCCCCATCTCGATGTTCCCCAGCTGCTGGCTGGCCAGCGGGTACACCTACCCGCAGCTGATCGACGAGCTCATCGAGGTGGCCCTAGCCCGGGCAGCGCACAAGCGCCGCCGCACCTCCGCCGTCGTCACCGAGTAACGCAGACGCCGCCACCACTTGCCGTGAAACGCCCCCTTCAGCTGCTTTGAAGGGGGCGTTTGCCGTGAGTCGATGGGTGCGCCCTCCACGACTTTCCGCAGGATTCCCCTTCAGCTGCCCTGAAGGGGGTATTTCCGGCAACTCGATGAGGGGCGCGCGGGCCCGGGCACGGCATCCGCGGCCTCCGCGCGGCGGAGCCCTCCTCAGGGCGCAGGCGTCTCGCTGGGCAGGGTCACGTCGTCGGCGCTGAGGCACTGCTTCGAGGCGGGAACGTTCGCGACGGCCGCGGCGAGGTCGACCAGGGTGGTCGATCCGCTGACCAGCTCGGAGTCGAGGTAGACCTCCGTGGCCGGTTCACGCCCATAGGTGGTGTACCGGTACATGGGCGCCTCACTGTCATCCTCGATCCAGTCGACTCCGTTGATGCTCACGCACGGCAGCGTGGTGGGTCCGGGCACCTCGACGCCGCAGGTGAGCAGCACCGCGCTGGGGTCACCCCAGGCGCCGGTGGCCTGAGCGTTCGTCTCCCGCTCGGGCTGGTCGGCCACGGTCGTCGGCAGGCGCACGATGATGTCGGCGCAGGCGGGGTTCTCCGCATCCGCTGCCGGTTGCATCGGAACCGCGGCGGCACACCCTGTGAGCACAACGGCGGAGGCCGCGAGCAGCAGCGCTGTCGCGGCGCGGACACCGGTGCTGTGGCGGAGCCGGCGAGAGAGGGTGAACTGGAGAGTCATCACATTCAGGTTACCGTTTGAAGCATGACCAATGCTCCCGACCAGACCCTGGCCGACCTCAGCGAGGGCGAGGTGCTCGCCCGCATCTTCCCGCGGCTGCCGCACGCCGACACCGAGTTGCTCGGACCCGGTGACGACGCCGCCGTGCTCTCCGCGGCCGACGGCCGGTTCGTCGTCACCTGCGACATGATGATCCAGGGCCCGGACTTCAGGCTGGCCTGGTCGACGCCGCACGACCTGGGCTGGAAGGCCGCCGCGACGAACCTGTCCGATGTCGCCGCGATGGGCGCGAGGCCCACAGCGCTCGTGGTGGCCATCGCCGCTCCGCCGTCCACACCGATCTCGGTCATCCTCGGCATCGCCGACGGGTTGCGCGACGGCTGTGAAGCGTTGGCTCCGGGCTGCGGGGTCGTGGGCGGTGACCTGTCCGCCTCCGACGCCCTCACTCTCTCGATCACGGCCTTCGGCGACCTCGAGGGTCGGGCGCCCGTGCTGCGTTCCGGTGCCCGGCCGGGGGACATCGTTGCCCACGCTGGACGTCTGGGTGACGCCGGCATCGGCCTCGGGCTGCTGTTCCGCTTCGGGGTGGACGCCGACGGAGTGCCGAGCCGCGCGGCCGCCGATGCCCTCAAGCTGCGCGAGCCCCGGTTCGTCGAGGCGCAACTGGCGCCGGTACCGCCGATCCGGTTGGGCGCTGTCGCGGCGGCCGCCGGAGCGACGGCCATGCTCGACGTGTCCGACGGGCTGGCTATCGATGCGGGCCGGCTCGCGCGGGCCAGCGGCGCCGGCGTCGATTTTGATTCAGCGGCGCTCGGCGACCAGCGGGAGCTGGCCCTGGGCGGGGGAGAGGACCACGGCCTGCTGGCCACCTTCCCGCCCACCGCGGAGCTCCCCGCCGGATTCCGGCGCCTCGGCACCGTCACCGGCGAGTCCGGGATCGTGCTCGTGGACGGTGAGCCGCACACCCAGGGCGGTTGGGACCCGTACCGCGGCTGGGACGGCGCCACCACCTGAGGCACCCTCCCCAACGATGAGCCGGCTCAGGCGGGCGTGACCAGGGCGCGGGCGATCTCCCTCGCCCAGGCTTCGATCTCCGGCCAGTCGCGGAAGTCGCCGGCCGGGATCTTCTCGGCCGCGCCGGGGAACTTTCGAATCACCCGGTGCCCCAGGCTGAGCACATCCGGATCGATGGCTCCGAAGAACACCCGGTGACCGACCGGCCGCACGCTGTTGGTGAAATCGGCGATCTCCGCGGGCACGGTGCTCTCCCGCACATCGGTGCCGTCGGCATCCGTGGTCGCCGATCCGAGCGGGCCGCTGCTGAACAGCCAGACCCGGTGTTCGAGAAGGGTGGGCTGGTAGCGGTGCACGAAGGTCGTGGCATCTTTGAGCCAGTGACCCATGTACACGGCGCTGCCCACCACGAAGGCGTCGAAACCCGCCACATCCTCCGCGTGCGGGGGCTGTGCGGCATCGTAGACGCGGGCGTCCAGGCCGGCGAGGCCGAGTTCGGCGCCGATCCGTTCGGCGATGCCCAGGGTGGCGCCGTACTGGCTGGCACAAACAACCGCTACACGCACAGCGTCGACCTTTCGAATGCGGTGGACGACGGTGCCCACACATCAACCGTAGGCGCAAAAATCCGTTCTGACCAGCCCTCTTCAGGGGTTTCCTACACCGGGCCGGCCACCCCGGCGTACCAGAGGGTGGTGTCGCCGTAGTTCTTGCGGCGTTCCACGACGAGGCCGGGTCCCCAGGTGGGTTCCGGCGACCGGGACGAGCGTTCCACCACCACGAGGGCGTCCGGGTCCAGCAGCGGCGCCAGGGCGGCGAGGTTCGCGGCCAGCTCGGCGTCCGGGAGGTCGTACGGCGGGTCGAGGAAGACCAGGTCGAAGCCGTCGGGGGTGCCGGCCAGGAAGGATTGCACGGCCTGGCTGGACACCGAGATAGCGAGGTTCGCGCCCTTCGGGGCGGCCTTCTGCACCGCGGCGGCGTTCTTACGGCAGGTCTGGCTGGCCGCGAAGCCGTTCTCGACGAGGGTGACGACCCTGGCGCCGCGGCTGGCGGCCTCGAGGCCGAGTGCGCCGGAACCGGCGTACAGGTCGAGCACCCTGTAGTCACGGATGGCGTCGCGGGCGTCGAGTGCCGAGAACAGTGCCTCGCGCACCTGGTCGCTGGTGGGCCTGGTGCCCTTGGCCGGCACGGTGAGGGTGAGGGAGCCGGCGAACCCGGCGACAATTCGCGTCATTTGTCTTCGAGCCTAGCCTTCGCGCGCCATCCACAGTCTGCGGGGTCGGTGCCCGGCGTCGGTGCTGACGTTTAGCATCGGAGTATGACCGGTTCGGATGCCGCCACCTCGCACGGGGACCCCGCCGACGACCCCGGGGCGCTGACCCTCGATTCGGCCCTGCGGGGCGTTCTCGGCCAGGGCCAGGCGACCCTGCTGGACAAGGCCTTCGGCATGGCGACGGTGGGCGACCTGCTCAGCCACTACCCGCGCCGATACGCCCGGCGCGGCGAACTCACCACGCTGGCGGCGTTGCCGCTGGACGAGGCCGTGACAGTGCTGGCCGAAGTGCTGTCCGTGACGGTGAAGAGCCCCGGCAGCCGGCAGCCGGGCAAAAAATCACCGCACCGGACGGAGGTCATCATCTCCGACGGGCGCGGCATGCTCTCGCTGACCTTCTTCAACCAGCCCTGGTTGTCCAGGACCCTGCGCCCCGGCATGCGGGCGATGTTCTCCGGCAAGGTCACGATTTTCAACAAGACCCGTCAGCTCGCCCATCCCGACTACGAGATCGTGCCGGGCAGCGACGACCCCATGGACGCCACGATCTCGCCGGAGGATGCCGCAGAGGCCCGCCTGTGGGCCGACCGGCCCATCCCGATCTACGGTGCGACGGCTGCCGTGACGAGCTGGCAGATCGCCAAGCTGATCGTGAAGGTCCTCGAGAGGCTCGGCCCGGTCGAGGACCCGATCCCCGAGCGGATGCGCCGCGAACGCGGCCTGCTCGAGCACCGGGACGCGCTGCTGCGCATCCACCGCCCCACCACCGACGACGACTGGAACGAGGCCAGGGAGACGCTCCGCTTCACTGAGGCGTTCGTGCTGCAGTGCGTGCTGGTACAGCAGCACACCGAGCACCGCGCCCTGCGGACCCGGTCGCGGCAGCCGGTCCCCGGCGGTTACCTCGAGCGGTTCGACGCGACGCTGCCGTTCGCCCTCACCGTCGACCAGGAGATCACCGGCGCCGAGATCCTGCGAGACATTGCCCTGACCGCCCCGATGAACCGGCTGGTCCAGGGCGAGGTCGGCTCCGGCAAGACCGTCGTGGCCCTGCGCGCCATGCTCGCGGTGGCGGACTCCGGCGGCCAGGCGGCGCTGCTGGCCCCCACCGAGGTGCTGGCCGGGCAACACCTGCGCTCGATAGCCCGCATCCTGGGCCCCGACCTCACCGCCGAACTGATGCCCACCCTGCTCACCGGGCAGCTCCCCGTCGCCGAACGGCGGAAGGCACTGCTGCGCACGGTGTCCGACCAGGCCCGCATCGTGATCGGCACACACGCCCTGCTCAGTGACACCGTCGGGTTCTTCGACCTCGGCCTGGTCGTCATCGACGAACAGCACCGTTTCGGCGTCGACCAGCGCGAGGCCCTGCGACAGAAGGCCGAACTGCCGCCGCACGTTCTGGTGCTCACCGCCACGCCCATTCCCCGCACCATCGCGATGACGGTGTTCGGTGACCTCGACGTGAGCACCATCGCCATGCTCCCGTCCGGACGCCCGGGGATCGAGAGCTTCGTGGTGCCCCTCGACGAAAAACCGGCCTGGGTGGTGCGGGTGTGGCAGCGGGTGTCCGAGGAGCTCGCGCTCGGCCGCCAGTGCTTCGTGGTGTGCCCCGCGATCGCGCCGAAGAAGCTCGAACAGGGCGAGGAGATCGACTTCGACGCCACCCCGATGACCACCGTCGAAGAGCTCAACGCCGAGCTGCACCGGCATCCGCTGCTGCGGGATGCCCGGATCGAACCGCTGCACGGCGCCATGACCGCCGACGAGAAGGACGACACCATGCGGGCCTTCGCGGCCGGTGACATCCAGGTGCTCGTGGCCACCACCGTCATCGAGGTCGGCGTCGACGTGCCCAACGCCTCGGTGATGGTCGTGATGGATGCCCACCGCTTCGGCGTGTCCCAGCTACACCAGTTGCGCGGCCGGGTGGGCCGCGGCGGCGTGCCCGGGCTATGCCTGCTGGTGACAGCGGCGCCGTCGGGGTCCCCGGCCCGGGACCGCATCGAGGCCGTCGCGAACACCCTCGACGGGTTCGTCCTGGCGCAGGTCGACCTCGAGCAACGGCAGGAGGGCGATGTGCTCGGCCGCTTCCAGTCCGGCGGCCAGTCGTCGCTGCGCCTGCTCCGCGTGGCGACCGACGGCGACATCATCGCCGACGCCAGGACCGCCGCCCGCGAACTCATCGGCGGGGACCCGGAGATGCGCACCATGCCGGCGTTGCGGGCGGCCGTGCGCCGCCGGCTCGACGACTCGGAGCGCGCCGCGCTCTCCAAAGGCTGAACGGGTCACCGTCAGCGTCTGAACGTCTGGGAAATCCGGCCGGACCGGGCAGCGGGCGCTGCAAGCTGGCGCTAGGGTGAACCGTATGCGCAGGATCGCCGTCGTACCTGGTTCATTCGACCCCGTCACACTGGGGCACCTCGATGTGATCCAACGAGCGGCGGGACTGTACGACGAGCTGCACGTTCTTGTGGTGCACAACCCGGCCAAGTCGGCGCTTCTGCCGATCACCCAGCGGGTCTCCCTCATCGAGCGGGCGATCATCGAGGCCGAACTGCCGGGAAACATCATCGTCAGCTCCTGGAGCATGGGCCTGCTCGTCGACTATTGCGTCGACGTGGGCGCCAGTGTGCTGGTCAAGGGCATCCGCTCTCAGATCGATGTGGCCTACGAGACCCCGATGGCCATCGTGAACCGCAACCTCGCGGGCGTCGAAACCATCTTCATGCTGCCGGACCCCGCTCACGCCCACGTGTCCAGCTCCCTGGTGCGTCAGGTTGCCGCCCTCGGCGGTGACATCGCCCCGTATGTGCCGCCCGCCGTCGCGGCCTTTCTGAATCGACCGCTCGCATGAACGCATTTCCGGGACGTTGGGTCTCGGAGTCGGCCGTGGCCGGCACGACCACCGTCGGTGCGGCATCCCGCAGCGCCATCGACGGGGACGGTGAAACCGACGTGGCTCTCGCCGACGTGCAGGGAGCCGCCCTCGCGATCATGCGCAACGTCGAGTCCGTCATCGACGGCAAGCATTCGGCCGTGCAGATCGCGCTCACGGTGCTCCTCGCCGAGGGACACCTCCTCATCGAGGACGTGCCCGGAGTGGGCAAGACCATGCTCGCCAAAGCGCTCGCCAAGTCCGTGGACTGCAGCGTCAGCCGCATCCAGTTCACGCCGGACCTGCTGCCCTCGGATGTGACGGGTGTGTCGATCTACAACCAGTCCGAGCGGCGGTTCGAGTTCAAGCCCGGCGCCATCTTCGCGAACATCGTGATCGGCGACGAGATCAACCGGGCCAGTCCCAAGACCCAATCCGCGCTGCTGGAGTGCATGGAGGAACGCCAGGTCACCGTCGACGGACACAGCTATCCGCTGGCGCGCCCGTTCGCCGTCGTCGCCACCCAGAACCCCATCGAGATGGAGGGCACCTACGCCCTCCCCGAGGCCCAGCGCGACCGTTTCATGGCGCGCATCTCGATGGGTTACCCCGACCCGGCCTCCGAACTCTCGATGCTCGACTCCCGCGACCTGACCAGCCCGCTGTCCAGGATCGACGCCGTGGTCACCGGCCCCCAGCTGCGGGGCATGATGTCGGCCGCACGGAGCGTGTTCGCCTCCGGGGCGGTCAAGGAGTACGCCGTCGCCGTGGTGCGGGCCACCCGGGACGACCGCGACCTGCGGTTGGGGGCGAGCCCGCGGGCTACCCTGCAGCTGATCAGGGCCGCGAAGGCCCAGGCGGCTCTGCACGGCAGGGAGTATGTGCTTCCCGACGACATCGACTCGCTAGCCGTCGCCGTGCTCGGGCACCGTTTGGTGCCCACCACCCGGGCACTGGGCCATCGATCGCAGGACAGCGCCCTGCTCATCGAGGAGACGATCAGGCGCATCCTCGCGGCCACGCCCGTGCCGACGGGGTCGCAGGGCCGCCTGTAGCGGGCGGCACACTATCGGAGTCATCATGGGCCATAGATGCAGGTGGACGTGACGCAGATGAGCAAGACGCAGAGGGGCATGACCCGGACGGACCTGACCGGGCGACGCGGCCGGGCCCGCCGATTGGTTCGCCCCACAGTGCGCGGGGCCGTTTTCCTGGGCGTCGGGGCGGTGCTGTTCGCGGTCGCCTGGGCCTACGACGAACGCGACCTCCTGTTCGTGGCCGGGGTGCTGCTTCTGGTCCCGACAGTGGCCCTCGGCTTCGTCCTCGTCCATCCGGTGCGCGTGTCCGTCACCCGCACGTTCAGGCCCGGCACCGTGACAGCGGGGTCCAGCGCCACCGTGACGATCCAGATCCGCAATCTCGCCCCAACGCCCCTGCTCGGACTGCGCTGGCGCGACACGGCGGTCAGGGGCGTCAGCGTGCCGCCGAGCCAGCCGCTGCGGTCCCTCGCACCGGCGCGAGCCGGGCGCTCGAGCGCCGCAGACACCGCGGTGGTGAGCTATCAGCTGCATCCATCCCGGCGGGGGGTGTATCCGATCGGACCGCTGATGCTCGGCCGGTCGGACCCCTTCGGACTCGCCTACAGCGAGTGGCCGATCGGCTCACCGCATGATTTGACCGTGACGCCCAGGGTCACCTCGCTGCCGGGCAACGGTGTGTCGATCACACGGGGCGAGGGCTCCCGCCATGAACGTGTTCGGCATCTCAACAATGACTCGGATGAATTGATCGCCAGGGAGTACCGGCCGGGGGACCCGATGCGCAGGGTCAACTGGCCGGCGACCGCCCGGCATGGCGAGATCATGGTCCGGCAGGAGGAACAACGCAGCCATCCCGAAGCGCGCGTCATCCTCGACACCACCCGCGGAGGGCGGGGCGCCGACCGCGGGCACGACGCCGAATTCGAGCTGGCCATCGAGTTGGCCGCGTCCGTCGCCGTTCATCTGCTCGAGGGCGGGTTCAGACTCGATGTGGTGGAGCTCGGCCCCTGCCAGCTCCTCCCCGTGCGGCCAGTGGCGGGGGACTCCAGGGTTCCTCACGATCCGGACAACGGCCGGCGAGGGGGCCTGCGCGGCGACGACCCGGCTTCGTTCACCGGTCCGGAAGGCGTGCCCGCGCTTGTCGATGCCCTGGCGATCGTGGTCCGACGTGACCGCGTGACCCACGCCGCGATCGATGACGGCCTCGGCCACCGGCCGGCAGCGACTCTGGGCCGTCAGGTTCCGTCCTTCGCGGTTCTCGTCGATATCGGCCCCGCCGACACGCGTGACCTGGTCGCCTTGCGCGGCCTCTGCCAGCCCGCCGTCGCGTTCGTGTTCGACACCATGAGCGCCGACTCCATCGAACGCCTGAGCGAGGCCGGCTGGCAGTGCGCGCTGGTGGATACGTCGGCACCGGTCGCGGTTGCGTGGGCGCAGGCCGGGCAGGACACGGCGGCGACGCGATGACCAGAACTGAAATCGTGCGCTGGCCGCTCACCCTGGCGCTGCTGGTGCTGCTGATGACCGGATGCACCGCCCTGGGCGCCGTCCTGGCCGGATCGTCGTGGTGGTTGGTGCTGTTGATCGTGGCGAGCCTCGTGCTCGTCGGTTCGGCAGGGCTGCGTCGGGCGGGGGTGCACAGTGTGGTCGTGCCGCTGCTGGCGACGGGTGGGCTCATCGTGCTACTCACACTGTTCTTCGGTGGCGGGACCGGGCTGCTCTGGCTGGTTCCCACCGGCGATACCGTCGCCCGCTTCACCGAACTGGCCACTGACGGGGTGCGCTCCATTCAGACGCAGGGCACTCCGGCCCAGGTGCTGGACGGCATCCTGTTCCTCCTGGCCGTGGGAGTGGGCTTGTTGGCGATCCTGATGGACATCCTCGCGATCGGTCTGGGCCGGCCCGCGTTGGCCGGGATCCCGGCCCTGGTCCCCGTTGCGGTACCCGGTTTTGTGGTGTCCACCGGTGCGGACTGGGTCGCCCTCGTTGCGACAGCCGCCGCGTATCTGCTCCTCCTGCGCATCGACGTGCATCTGCGTGGGATGCGGGTCAACCGGCAGGCCGGCGGGCGCGGAACAGGGATCACGGGTGCGACCGGGGCCGTACGCGGAGCCATCGCCATCGCTGCCATCGGCATCGTCGGCTCCCTGATCTTCAGCCTGTCGGCGCCCGTGATCTCCGGCGGAGCCTTCGGCTCGCGGTCCGACAGCGCGCTCTTCGGTGCCGGAGTCAGCCAGATGATCGAACTCGGCCAGGACCTGCGCAGGCCCAAGGCCGGTCCCGCGCTGCACTACCGCACAACGGCCGTCGAGCAGCCGTACCTCGCACTGCTCACCCTCGATGACATCAAGGGCACCACGTGGCTGCCGAGGGCCGTCGAGGTCGATGAGGACCTGACCGTCGACTCCATAGCGAATCCGCCGGGGCTCTCCCAACGGGTGGCCAGGACCGAGGCCAACACCATCATCGACATCGACGGGGTCCGCACCGACATGCTGCCGGTCCCCGTGCCCGCAACGAGCGTCGATGGGCTCACCGGGGACTGGTTCTGGAACAACGACACCCGAGCCATTTCGAGCACCGACAGCACGACCATCGGCCAGCGCTACGCGGTGACGTCCCTCGAACTGCAGCCCACCAGGGAACAACTTCGTGAGTCCGGCACCCGGTACCCCGTCGACATCGAGCCGAGTCTGTTCCTGCCGATGGGAACACCCGGGATCATCGGTGACACCGCCCGCATCGTCAGTACGGGTACGGAGTCGAACTACGACGCCGCGGTGGCCATCCAGGATTACCTGCGCGGAAGTGAATTCAACTACGACACCGAGGCTCCGGTCGATGAGGGGTACGACGGCGGCGGGGCCGATGTCATCGCCACGTTCCTCGACGTGAAACGCGGCTACTGTGTGCACTTCGCCTCGGCGATGGCCCTGATGTCGCGCAGCCTGGGCATCCCGGCCCGGATCGTGCTGGGGTACCTCCCCGGCACCCGGACGGCCACGGCCGTCGACGGCATCAACCGGTACAACGTCGACTCGCACGACCTGCACTCCTGGCCGGAGCTCTACTTCGTCGGGGTCGGCTGGGTGCCTTTCGAACCGACCCCTGGGCGGGGCACGGTTCCGGACTACGCCGCGCCGGAGAGCTCGACGGCGTCCGGTGCGCCGTCCGCGGGTGAGGCGCCGTCGGTCGTGCCGCGGGCCAACGACAACCCCGGATTCGAGGGTGGCCCCGTGGACACTCTGGCGGCCGAGGAGGATGAGTTGCCCAACATTCTCGCCCGGATCGGGCTCGTGGCGACGGGTGTCCTGCTTCTCCTGCTCGCCCCCGGCGTGTTCCGCCTGGCCCGGCGGCGGCGGCGGCGGCGCCTTCTGGCAGCGGATCGGGCCGGCGCGGTGCTGGCCTGGCGTGAGCTGTCCGATACCGCGGTGGATCACGGGCTGGAGGTCTACGACACCCTCACCGCACGGGAGCTGGCCGACAGTATCCGGGACCGGCCCGGTGTGGGCGACAGTCCCCGGGCCCGCGAGGCGCTCGAGCGGATGCTGGTGGCCACCGAACAGGCGCACTACGCCCGCCGGGACGGGTCGCCAACGAACCCGGGTGCCGGGCTGCTGGCCGATCTTGATGTCGTCGTTCACGCCGTGCGGCACGGTTCCCGGGCCATCCAGCGGGCCAGGGCCCTGGTGTTCCCGACGTCGCTGACCTCGTCGGCACTGCGCCGGATGGGCCTGGCCACCGGCACGCCCGGGGGCGCGTAGAATTTTCCCTTGTGATCAAGTTCAAGAAGACCCCGTACAAGGTTGACGTTCGCGACGTCATCAACCGCCCGGGAACGATGTACGAGCGCAACATCGACATCGTCGTTCCCAACGACCTCGGTGAAGCGCTCGTTGCCGTGAAAGCCGGCTCCACCCTCGAGGCCGATCTGCGTCTGGAATGCATCCACGAGGGCATCCTGGTGACCGCCGATGTCACCGGAAAAGCCGCCGGAGAGTGCGGAAGATGCCTGATTGACATCGAATTGCCTGTCCGAGTTCATTTTGTTGAACTTTTCGCGTACGCTCTTGATGAAGCTTATGAGTGTGCGGTTCAAGATGACCACGTGGATCTTGAACCTCTCATCAGGGATGCAGTGGTGTTGTCACTGCCGTTCCAGCCGGTTTGCCGGCGGGATTGCCCAGGTCTCGACCCAGAGACCGGGGAACGGCGTGCCACTTCCCCTGAACTCGAACCGAGTGAAGTGCAGGATCCGAGATGGTCCGCACTATTGGAATTCCAAGCTTCCGAAAGCATCAGCACGGATGAGCACATCCATGCTGTACCGGATAGAGAAGAGAAGTAGTCATGGCAGTCCCGAAGCGCAAGCAATCACGCTCCAACACCCGCTCACGCCGTTCCTGCTGGAAGGCCGAAGCCCCCACCCTGGTGAAGACCATGGAAAACGGCAAGGTTGTCTACAGCCTCCCGCACCGCGCGAAGGTCGTCACGGACGCCGCCGGCACCGCACTCTTCATGGAGTACAAGGGCCGTAAGGTCGCTGACGTTTAGTCAGAGCTTCAACCAAGGGGTGGTGCGCAACCGTGTCAGGTTCTGACGCAAATCCCGGAACAGATGCTCCTGCAGCGGTCTCTGCTGCAGGAGTTTCTGCTGCCCGGGGACCGACAGGGGCGCCGGAGAATCCGATGGCGGCCCTGCAGGAGATTCTTGGCGTGCAGGTCGACGCCGGTCTTCTCGAACTCGCGTTGACACACCGCTCATACGCGTACGAGAACGGTGGCTTGCCCACGAACGAACGCCTGGAATTTCTGGGCGACTCGATTCTGGGCCAGGCGGTGACCGTGATGCTGTACCGCGATTACCCGCAGCTGCCGGAGGGCGACCTTGCCAAGCGCCGGGCCAGCCTGGTGTCCACGGCCGCCCTGTCCGAAATCGCCCGCGGTATCGGCTTGGGTCGTTTTGTGCGCCTCGGACGTGGGGAAACCCTCACCGGTGGCCGCGACAAGTCGTCGATCCTGGCCGACACCGTCGAGGCGCTCATCGGCGCGGTCTACCTCGACACCGGCGTGGACTCCGCGACGCGTTTTGTCATGCGGCTGTTGCAGCCCATGCTGGCGGACCCCGGCCACTTCGGGATCTCGATGGACCCCAAGACCAGCCTGCAGGAAGCCGCCGCGCGGTTGGGAGCCGGAGTTCCGGTGTACACCGTCGCCGAAAGCGGACCGGACCACTCCAAAGTCTTCGTGGCCACCGTGAGTGTCGGCACCGCCGTGACGGCCACCGGCGAGGGCACCAGCAAGAAGCATGCCGAGATGGCCGCGGCGCTTGAGGCGTGGACCCGCCTGCGTGCCGTGCGCCGCTGACACGTGCCTGAACTTCCCGAAGTCGAGGTCGTGCGGACCGGCCTGGAAACCGCCGTGTCCGGCGCCGCGATCACGGGTGTCGAAATCTTCGACGAGAGGTCCCTTCGTCGCCACGACCGCGCGCTCGGCGATTTCGAAGCGCTGGTGACCGGCGCCCGGATCGAGGCCGCCGTGCGCCGGGGCAAGTTCCTCTGGTTCCCGCTGGCCGTCGCACCGGGGGAGGCGCCGGGGTCGGGCGCGCGCCGGGCCATCGTGGCCCACCTCGGGATGAGCGGACAGGTGCTGTTGCGTACCCCGGGTGAGACCCCGGAAAAGCTGCTGCGCATCCGCCTAACCCTGCAGAACCCCGAACACGGTGAACTGGCCCTGCACTTCGTGGACCAGCGCATCTTCGGCAGCATGGCCGTCGACACGATGCAGGCCACCGACGACGGCCGGTCGGCCGGTTACGCAGGGCCCGGCATGGCCCCAGGCCGGCCAACCACCGGTACCGCGGATGCGCTCCCGGCCTGGTCCGGCCTCATCCCCAGCCAGGTGGCGCACATCGGCCGGGACCCGCTCGACCCGGCGTTCTCCGCCCCGGCCTTCTACCGAGCGCTGGCCCGCACCAGGTCAGGCATCAAACGGGTGTTGCTCGACCAGCAGGTCGTCAGCGGGATCGGCAACATCTATGCGGACGAGGCACTCTTCGACGCCCGGGTGCACTTCGACCAGCCGGCCGCGACGCTGTCCGCGGCGAGCGCCCGCCGCCTACTCACCGCCGTCCGCGCGATTCTGCTGCGGGCGTTGGCCGAGGGCGGCACCAGCTTCGACGCCCAGTACGTGAACGTCAACGGCCAGTCCGGCTACTTCGCGCACAGCCTCAACGCCTACGGGCAACACGGCAAGCCCTGCCCCCGCTGCGGCACCGACCTCGTGCGGGTCAAATTCATGAACCGCTCGTCGCACTACTGCCCGCGCTGTCAGCGGCTGCGCTGACCTTCCGCCAGGCACCCTCGTAGCCCATCGGAACGAAACCGAGCGCCTCGTTGACGTCGAGCATGTAGCGGTTCTCTTCGGCGTTGAACGTGGTCACCGCCGGATGCCGGGGATGCTCACGGGCCAGGCTTTGCAGATTGGCCAGCTTCATGAGCATGCCGAGCCGGTGTCCGCGGTGTTCCCGAAGCACCAGTGTGTCCTCCTGGGTCACGGCCCGGCTGGTGTCGCCGGGCACCGACAGCTCGGTGAAACCGGCCAGGCGACCGCTGGGCCGGTGCAGGACAGCGGTCACCAGCGTCCGGCCAGGGCCTGCCGCGTACGCGTCCTGTTCGCTGCGTAGCCGCTCCACGCTCCACACGTCTTCAGGCTCTTCCAGACCCGCCGTCGGGGCATCCGTCGACATGCGGGTGTACAGCAGGGCCATGTCCTCGAGCCAGCGCTCCGGGGTGCGCCCGGTCCAGGACAGCAACGCATAATCCTCGCCGGCGCGGGCCGCCGCCTCCCTGAGCTGCCGGGCGAGGACGGCGGGGTCCACCGGCAATTGCAGCCGGCTGCCGCGTTCCACCTGCTCGAGCCGGTACCCCCTGTGCAGCAGAAAACGCACCTCGGGGTTGGCCAGCGGCACCGATCCGAAACCCGTGGGCGGGACGAGGCGTTCGCCGGGGCCGGGCGGGGAAACCGCGTAGATCACCCTGCTGCTGCGGTGCTCGGCGGCGGCCAGGGTCTCCAGGACGTCCAACAGTGCGCTGCCGATGCCCCGGCCCCGCCATTCGGGCAGGACCTCGACGGTGAACCAGGCGAACTCCGACGACGGGTCCGCCTGCGTCTCGTAGGCGGCCCGGCCCACGATCGCCCCCGCGACGCGGGCCACGAACATCCGACGAGGAGAGTGCTCGGGGGTGAGGTAGCCCGGCAGCAGTTCCTCCGCCGACTGGGCCAGCTCACCGGTGCCGTACGCGTGGGCCTCCACCCGGTTGCGCACGTCGACGGCCGCGACGAACTCCGGCCAACCCGTCGCGCCGGGCGCCGCCGGAACGCTCAATTCATCGATGCCCAACGAATGACTCTCCATGTCCGCAGAGCCTAGACCCGGTGTCGCGGAACTGACACACTCCCGGGGGATCTCGAGGCGGTCAGATCCCAGTAAACGAGCGGCGGTCCGGTACCGTGGACTGAGTCAGACACTTTAGCGGGAAGGACGAGCGGGTTGTACCTGAAGAGCCTCACCCTCAAAGGTTTCAAGTCCTTCGCGCAGTCGACGACCTTCGCGTTCGAACCCGGCGTCACCTGCGTCGTGGGTCCCAACGGCTCCGGCAAGTCCAACGTCGTTGACGCCCTGGCCTGGGTGATGGGCGAGCAGGGGGTGAAGACGCTCCGTGGCGGCAAGATGGAGGACGTCATCTTCGCCGGCACCTCCACCAGGGGACCGCTTGGCCGCGCCGAGGTGATCCTGTCGATCGACAACAGCGACGGGGCGTTGCCCATCGAATACGCCGAGGTGACCATCTCGCGCACCCTGTTTCGCAACGGCGGCAGCGAGTACGCCATCAACGGCCGCACCTGCCGGCTGCTCGACGTGCAGGAGCTGCTCAGCGACTCCGGTCTCGGCCGGGAGATGCACGTCATCGTCGGCCAGGGCCAGTTGGATGCCGTGCTGCGCGCCAGCCCGGAGGAACGCCGCGGTTTCATCGAGGAAGCCGCCGGAATCCTCAAGCACCGTCGCCGCAAGGAAAAGACCGTGCGGAAGCTCGAGGCCATGCAGACCAACCTCACCAGGCTCAGCGACCTCGCCGGGGAGATCCGCCGGCAGCTCAAGCCGCTCGGCCAACAGGCTCAGGTGGCCAGGCAGGCCCAGCAGATCGCCGCCACCGTGCGGGACGCGCGGGCGCGGCTGCTCGCCGATGATGTGATCGTGCTGCGCAGGGCCCTTGACGCCCACGGCCGCACCGAAAGCGAACGGCACTCCGAACGCCTGGTGGTCCAGGAACAGCTCGACCACAACCAGGTGCGGGTGCGCCGGCTGGAGGACGCGCAGGTAGGCGATGCTGTGGACATCGCCCGGCGCACGGCGTTCGCCCTTGAATCCGCCCAGGAACGGCTGCGCGGGCTGTACACCCTCGCCAACCAGCGGCTCGCCCTGCTGGGCACCCAGGCTGAACCTGTCGAACGGGCCGCGAGCGTCACCCCGCAGCGGGTCGAGGATGCCGCGGCGGAAGTGGACCGCCTGCGGGCGGGCATCGCGACGGCCGAGGACGCCTGGGCCAGGGCACGCACCACGACGGCCTCGGTGCGCCGCGACTTGGACGCCGTCGACGACGAGATCGCAGCACAGTCCGCCCTCGTCTCCCGTCATGACCTCGAGGTGTCCCAGCTCGCCGGCGAGTCCGACACCGCGGCGTCCCGATTGGCCGCTGTGCGCGGGGAGGTGCTGCGCCAGCAGGATGCCCTCGACTCCGCCCGCGATCGACTCGCCGCATCCCGCCAGCAGCTGGCCGACCTCGACGAGGACGCCGACGACGCGGCGAACGATGTCGACCTCGACGAGGTCGTGGACCTAGCCCAGGCCGAGGTGTCGCAGGCCGAGGCCGAGATCGAGCGGCTCCGCGAGCTCCTGCACGGCCAGGAGCGGGAACGGGATGCGCTGGCGGCCCGCACGAGCGCCCTCACCCTGGCACTCGGCCAAAAAGACGGTTCCTCGGCCCTCCTCGAAGCCGACCTGGCCGGCATCCGCGGTCTGGTCGCCGAGGTCATGAGCGTGCGCCCCGGTTTCGAGCGCGCCGTCGCGGCGGCGCTCGGCTCCCTCGCCGATGCCGTGGCCGCCGATGACCGGGATGCCGCGGTCGCCGCGGTCGGACACGCAGACGCGCTGCACCTCGGCCGGGTGGAACTGGTGCTCGCCGGGGCCGCCGACGCCGGGTCCGCCGGGTCTGCTGCTCAACCGGACCTCTCCGGCCTGCCGGGAGTCGTGGCCGCGCACACCGTCGTCGACGCACCGCCCGGCGTGCTCGGGCTGCTCGAGGGCACCCTCATCGTCGACGATCTGACCGCCGCCGTCGCGGCATCCGATGCCCTGGCCTCGTCCGGGCAGGGATCGACAGCCACCATCATCACCCGCGCGGGGGATGTGCTCACCGCCCACGCGTTGCGCGGCGGCTCCGGTGCCGCCCCCAGCAAACTGGAACTCGTCACCGAACGTGACGAGGCCGCGCACCGACTGGCCGAGGTGACGAGCCTGCTCGGCATCGTCTCCGGCGATCTCGGCGAACAGCGCACCCTCCTGGCCGGCGCTCGGGACCGGTCCAGGTCGGCCCAGGCCCGGCTCCGCGAGCACAACACCCTGGCGGCCGCCCGCGCGGACCGGCGCAACCGACTGACCGTGCAGGTCGACGCCGCGGCCGCGGAATTTGACAGGCTGTCGGCCGCGGCCGAGCTCGCCGCCTCAGGAGTCGCCGAGGCCGAGAACGCCGCCAGGAAAGCAGCCGCCGCTCTGGACATCAGACGCTCCACGCCGCGGCCCATCCTCGACGTCACCGCCCGCGACGCCCTGTACGCAGAACTCGAGCGGGCCAGGGAGACCGAGATCGAGTCGCGTCTGCAGGTGGATACCGCCAAAGAGCGCCTGCGTGGCGGCCAGGCCCGCGTTCTCTCCCTGACCCGGCAACTCGAATCCGACCGGGCCGAGGCGGACGCCGCCGCCCGCCGGGCCGTTCTCCGCCGCCGGCAGGTGGATGCAGCATCCGCCGTTGCCGACGCGCTGCCGGCGGTGCTCGCGTCGGTCGACGTCGCCGTGGCCCAGGCGCGGCAGCGGCTGGCCGTCGCCGAGGCCGAACGGACCAGCCAGAACGACGAGCTGAGCACCCTCCGTCGGGCCGAGAGCGAACTGCGCAGCCGGTTGCAGGCCATCACGGAAAACGTACACGGCCTCGAACTGGCGATCTACGAGAAAAAACTGCAGTTGTCGGCGCTTCTCGAGCGCGCCGCCAGCGAACTGGGCCTGGTGGAGGACGTCCTCGTCGGCGAATACGGCCCGGACCAGCTCGTGCCCGCCGACGGCGAGGCCTCATCGGCCACGCCGTACGACCGGGAGGAGCAGCGGGCGCGCCTGGCGGCCGCCGAACGCAAGTATGCCCGTCTGGGGCGGATCAACCCGCTCGCGCTCGAGGAATTCGCGGCGCTGGAACAACGCCACCTATTCCTCACCGAGCAGCTCACCGACCTCACCACCACCAGGGCCGATCTGATTACCATCATCGAGGACATCGACGTGAAGATGGGGACCATTTTCGCCAGCGCTTTCGAAGACACCCAGGCGGCCTTCGCCGAGGTGTTCCCGGTGCTGTTCCCCGGTGGCAGCGGCAGCATCCAGCTCACCGACCCCGCGAACATGCTCACCACCGGGATAGAGGTGTCGGTGAAGCCGGCGGGCAAGAAGATCGAGCGGCTGTCGCTGCTCTCCGGCGGCGAACGGTCGCTGGCCGCTGTGGCCCTGCTCATCGCGATCTTCAAGGCCAGGCCGAGCCCGTTCTACATCATGGACGAGGTCGAGGCCGCGCTGGACGACGCGAATCTGGGCCGGCTGCTGACCATCTTCGAGGATCTGCGGGCCACCAGCCAGCTCATCGTCATCACCCACCAGAAGCGCACCATGGAAATCGCGGATGCGCTGTACGGCGTCTCGATGCGGCAGGACGGAGTGTCCGCTGTGGTCGGCCAGCGCATCGTGCGTGAGACGGAACAGGCGTCCTGAGCCACGTCTCGTGTCGCTACGTCTCGGCTAGGCCGGCAGCGGCCGGTTGCTGCGGAACAGGTTCTCCGGGTCGACCCTCGCCTTGATCCCGGCCAGGCGTTGCAGATCCTCCGGCGTGAACGCCACGCCCAGATCCTGGCCGGCCGCGAGCATCGTCGGCACGATGCGGGGCACACCCACGGCATGCACGGTGTCCTCCAGCGGCTGGAACACCAGATGGCGGTCGGAGGCGGCCGGAACCGGCGCGCCCGGCGGCAGGATCGCCGCCGCGAAGAGCATGAACCCGGCGTCGAGGTGGCCGACGACTCCGTCGGCGCCGACCGTCGGGTCGCCGATCAACCCGCCCAGCGGGCGCAGCTGCAGCAGGGACAGTCCGGCGTAGCTCGCGGTGTGGAACGCCTCGACGAGGCTCGCGATGGTGGCGGTGTCGAGATCGCTGACGGTCCTGGACCAGTCCAGCGTCGCCGAGGGCTCCTGCGGTTCACCGGATACCTCGCCCAGCTGGCCGATCGAGAACGGCCGGCACAGGTTGGCGATGACCGGGGCGATCGACACGAGCGGAGCGAGCAGGGCGCTCCCCGCCGCTTCCGACCCCACAAAAACCGCATCAACCTGGGTGAAGCTCCGCCCGCGCAGAAGCTCGGGCACCTGCTCGACGTCGGGCAGGTTGATCAGGCCCAGGAACAGGCTCAGTTCCGGCGGCGCATCCAGCAGGATGTCGGCCGCGGCTCCGAAGACCACCTCGGCCGATTCGGCGGGAAACAGGATCTTGCCGCCGAAGAGGTCGGCCGCCGGGTACAGCTCGATCTCCAGGGCGGTCACCACGCCGAAAAGCCCGCCGGCGCCTCGCAGGCCCCAGAGCAGATCCGGGTCGCTGTCTTTGGTGACGCGGCGCAGCACCCCGGTGGCGTCGATCAGCTCGACGGCTCGAATCGAGTGCGCGGCCAGCCCCTGCCACCGGCTGAACCAGGAGTGCCCGCCGGAGAGCAGGTACCCCGTGACGCTGACGTCGGGGTTGGTGCCGGCCAGAGCGATCAGGCCGGTGCCGTCGAGACGGTTGAGCAGGGTGACCCAGGGCACGCCGGCGCCGACGCGTGCGAACCGGGCGACGACATTCACGGTGACCTCGTCGAAGGCACTGGTGCGCACGAGGATCTGGCCGGCGAGGTCGGCGGCGGCGCCATGCCCCCGCGGCTGCACGGTCACTCCCAGGCCGGCCTCCCTGGCCGCGACGATGACCTGCCTGAGGTCGCGCACAGAGCGCGGCCGCACGACGGCGCTCGGCTGCTGGTCGACGGCGAGGTTCCACGGGGCGCGGGCGTCGTCCCAGCCTGCTTCGCCGGGCAGCACCAGAGCGCCTTCGAGAATCCCGCTGAGGGCGATGAGGGCAGGATGCGCGCCGGACGCCGGCGATTGCATGGGCTGTGGTGGGGTGCTCATGGGCGTCCTTTCGACGGGCGATGCTTTCACCGACGCAAGGCCGACCCGCGCGGCGACTACCGTGACGATACCCAGCACCGCGGCGGCCCGCCACCCCGGGCGCCGGTGCACCTGTCAGTGTGCGGTGCTTACCCCCAGCAGGTCCTGGCTGATGATCGCGGCCGTGCGGGCACCGGCGCCGGCCGCCACGATCAGCTGCTGGGGTCCGGGCGCCGCGACGTCCCCGGCGGCGTAGAGCCCCGGCACGCTGGTGCGCCCGTTGCGGTCGGTGAGCAACTGGGCGTGCGCGTCCCCGGCGACGTTCAGCCCGGTCAGGAACTCCACGGCGGGATGCCAGAGCGGCCGCACGAACCCGCCGGTGACCGGGATCCGGTCACCGCCAGACACCCGCACCGAGGCGAGCCGCCCCCGGTCGCCTTCGAGGTCGGTGATGCGGCGTCGTTCGACGCTGATGCCGCGCCCGCGCAGCGCCCGTTCCTGGCCGGCGGAGACGGCGCCGGTCTCGTCGCTGAAGAGTGCGCCGTTGGTGAACACCGTCAGCGTGCGGGTCCACTGGGAGACCAGGAGCGCCCGGGCGAACAGGTCCTCGGTCTCGCCGATCAGGGCCAGCGGTTGATCACCCAGCTCGTAGCCGTCGCAGGCGGCGCAGCTGAACAGGCTCATGCCATAGAACCCGCGGATGTTGGGAACATCCGGAAGCGTCTCGCGCAGCCCGGTGGCCACGAGCACCGCGCGGCTGGCCACGGTTCGACCGGCACTTGACGGGCTTCCGAGCGTCACGGCGAACGGGTGCGAGTCGTCCTCCTCGGACAGCTCGCGGGTTCGCCGGACCGCGCGCACCGAGGTACGCCGCAAGATCTGGGCGCCTGGATAGCCCTCGACCTCTGCCCTGGCCAGCCGGCGCAGCTCGTGCGGAGGGACCCCGTCCCTGGTGAGGAAGCCGTGCGAGATCATGGTCGCCGCGTTCCGGGGCCGGTCGCTGTCGATGACGAGCACGGTGAGGCGGGCCCTGCTCAGGTTCAGCGCCGCCGAGAGGCCGGCCGGACCGGCGCCGATCACGACGCAGTCGTAGCGGTCCTGGTCGTCGTGCTCCAGGGCCTCAGCCACCGAGTGCGCCCTGGCGAGGCAGCTCGGCGATGACCGGGTGGTCGTAGCCGAGCACACCGGTTTTCGCGGCGCCGCCGGGGGAGCCGAGCTCGACGAAGAAGTCCACATTGGCCCGGTAATAGTCGGACCAGGCTTCGGGCAGGTCGTCCTCGTAGTAGATGGCCTCCACCGGGCAGACCGGTTCGCAGGCGCCGCAGTCGACACACTCGTCGGGGTGGATGTACAGGGACCGTTCGCCCTCGTAGATGCAGTCGACCGGGCACTCGTCGACGCAGGCGCGATCCTTCACGTCCACGCAAGGCAGCGCGATGACATAGGTCACGAGGACACCAGCGAGACTTCGGCGGCGATCAGCACCTGCTCGTCGCGGGGCACGACCTTCACCCGTTCCCGGGTCACCTCCGACAGGTCGGCATCGCCGAGGGCCCGTTCGTGGGCGTCCAGGGCCAGCCAGCCGGGCCAGGTGGTGTAGCGGATGCCGCGCTCGCCGAGCAGTCGCAGGACGGCGTCCTGGGCGGGGTCGGCCGGTTCAGGCAGCAGTGCCAGGTCCTCGACCAGGTGGGTGATCGTCTCCAGTGCGTCGCCCTTGGTGTGGCCGATCAGCCCGACCGGGCCACGCTTGATCCAGCCCGTGGTGTAGAGCCCGGGCAGGGGCGTGCCGTGCTCGTCGATGACGCGGCCTTCGTCGCTGGTGATGACGCCGCGGGCGTCGTCGAAGGGCACATCGGGCAGCGCGCTGCCGCGGTAGCCGACCGCGCGGTAGACGGCCTGCAGCGGGTAGTCGAGGATCTGCCCGGTGCCGCGCACGCCCCCGTCGCCGGTCGGCGTGGTGCGTTCGAAGCGCATCCCCTCGACTCTGTCGGTGCCGTAGACCTCTACCGGGCTGTGCAGGAAGTGCAGGTGCAACCGCCGGGACGCTCCGGTGGGCTCCCGGGTGAGCCAGCCGTACAGGGTGCGGCTCATCACCTTGACCTGGTTGCTGGATGCGGCCAGGCGCGCCTCGGAGTCGGCGTCCCTGGGGAAGTCCTCCTCGTAGACGATCACGTCGACGTCGGGGATATCGCCGAGTTCGCGCAGCTCTATCGGGGTGAACTTCACCTGGCCGGGACCGCGCCGGCCGAAGACGTGCACGTCGGTGACCGGCGAGCCCGCCAGGCCGTCGTGCACGTTGGCGGGGATGTCGGTGCTGAGCAGGTCGGCGGGGTGCTTGGCCAGCATCCGCGCCACGTCGAGGGCCACGTTGCCGTTGCCGATCACCGCGATGTCGGTGGCGTCCAGCGGCCAGTCCCGCGGCACATCCGGATGCCCGTCGAACCACGAGACGAAGTCGGCCGCTCCGTAGGATCCGGGCAGGGTGATGCCGGGGATCGGCAGGTCGGCGTCGCGGATCGCCCCGGTGGCGAAGATGACGGCGTGGTAGTGCCGGCGCAGGTCGGCCAGGCTCAGGTCGGTGCCGTAGCCCACGTTGCCGAGGAACCTGATGGTCCCGGCATCGAGCATCTCGTGCAGGGAGGTGACGATGCCCTTGATGCGGGGATGGTCGGGGGCCACGCCGTAGCGGATCAGGCCGTAGGGGGCGGGCAGGGTGTCGAACAGGTCGATGCCGACCTCACCGCCGGTCGCCCGCACGGCCGTGCCGAGGATGTTGCCGGCGTAGATGCCGGCGGGGCCGGCGCCGATGATGGCGACGCGCAGTGGCTGGGGCGCGGAGGGCGTCCGGGTCATGAGTGGCCTTTCGAAAGAGCGGGGTCGGACGTGCGTGACGGGGTGGGGTGAATCGGTGGGTCCTGGTTCGCCTACCGGCGCGCGCCGGGGGTGAGGCCACGGCGGCGCAGGAGCCGGCGCTCGAGCGGGGCGAAGGCGGTCAGTTCCACCAGAATGCCCACGGCGAGGATGACCAGGATGGTCGCGAGCACCGCGGAAAGGTCGGCGAGTTCCCGGCTCTGCTGCAGCATGGTGCCGAGCCCGAATCCGATCGAGCCGCCTACCACGATGATCTCCGCAGCCATCAGGGACCGCCAGGCGAAGGCCCACCCCTGTTTGAGCCCGGAGAAGTACCCGGGCAGGGCGGCCGGGAGCACGACCAGGGTGGCGAGTTCGATGCGGGAGGCGCCCAGCACGGTGCCGACCTTGCGCAGCTGCGGGGGAACCTGGTCGATGCCGGAGACCAGCCCGTTCGCGATCGACGGGACAGCGCCCATCAGCACCACGAAGTAGACGGTGGCGTCGGTCAGGCCGAACCAGATGATCGCGGCGGGCACCCAGGCCACGGACGGCAGCACCTGCAGACCGGACAGGAGCGGCCCGAGGGCACGCCGGAGCAGCCGCCACTCGGCCAGCAGCAGCCCGAGCGGTGTACCGATCGCGACGGCGATGAGGAAGCCGGCTCCGCCGCGGGACAGGCTGGTGAGAACCGCCTGCTGCAGTCGGCCGTCGTTCCACTGCTCGACAAGCGACCCGGCCACGTTCACCGGGCCCGGTGCCAGGTCGGGTCGGGGCTGGGCGATCACGGTGTAGAACTGCCAGGCCACGATCAGCGCCACCACCAGCAGGACCGGTGGCAGCACCCCGCCGAGAAACCGGCGCCAGCGGCCCTTCTCGGTCAAGGGCACGGTCTGGAGGGCGTCCAAACCTGATTCGAGGCGTCGGAGCTCGTCGTGATCACCGACGCTGCGGGGCGCGGCGGAAGAACTGTGCAGCTTGGTGTCAGGCAGCATTGCGGCGGATCTCCTCTCGTAGCTGGTCGGTGATCTCGATGGCCAGGCGGGACACCTCGGGGGACTCGATCCGCCGGGTCCCGGTGTCGTCGATGCGCCATTCGTTGGCGATGCGGCCCGGGCGAGAGGACATGAGCACCACCCGCTGGCCGAGCCGGGCGGCCTCGCGCACGTTGTGGGTGACGAAGATGATGGTGCGGCCGGTCTCCCGCCAGACCCGCTCCAGTTCCTCGTGCAGCAGGTCCCGGGTGATGGCGTCGAGGGCCGCGAAGGGTTCGTCCATCAGTAGGACCTTGCGGTCCTGGGCGAGGGCCCTGGCCAGGGCCACTCGCTGGCGCATGCCGCCGGAGAGCTCGTGCGGGCGTTTCTGGGCGGCATCGGCGAGGTTGACGAGGTCGAGCAGCTCCAGGGCCTGGGCGCGGCGCTGGGATCTGGGCACCCCCCGGAGCTTGAGAGCGAGTTCGACGTTGCGTCCGGCGGTCAGCCACGGGAAGAGCGCCGACTCCTGGAACATCACCGCCGCGTTGCCGCTGGTCACGGTGACCGTGCCCTCGGTCGGGTGTTCGAGACCGGCGATGATGTTGAGCAGGGTGGATTTGCCGCAGCCGGAGGCGCCGAGCAGGCAGAGGAACTCGCCGGTTGCCACGGTGAGGGTGATGTTGTCCAGAACGACAGGGCCGGTCGGTCCGAACCGTTTGCCGAGTGAGTCGATGCGGATTGCCGGAGTCACACCGAGAGGCTGCGTGGTCGGTGCCTGGGGCGTGTCGGTGACGGTCTGCACGATTACTCGGTTCCGAGCCCGGCAGCGGAGACCGGTTGCCCGCCGGCCGCCGTGAGGACCCTGTTCAGCGGTGCCAGGTCGAAGAGCCCGTCCAGGCTCCCGGTTTTGGCGGTGCCGACGTCGACTCCGGCCTGCAGCAATGGAGGGAAGGCCGCCGCGAGCGGGTCGGTCGTGAACGTCACGCCGGTGAGGGCGCGGGCGAGAACTGCGTCCGGCAGCGGCGTTCCGGTGTCCGCAACGAGGGTGCGGTTGATCGCGGCGGCGGCCTGGTCGGGGTTGGCGGTGAGCCAGTCGACTGATGCCGTGTGGCCGGCGACGAGATCCTGCACGGTTTCCGGATGCGCGGCCAGGAAGTCGGTCCCCACCACCAGCACCGTGGTCGGGAACGCGCCGTCCGGCCAGAGCGAGGCCTCATCGACGAGGACGGTGGCACCGGCCTCGAGGATGAACCTGGACACCCAGGGTTCGGGGAGCCACGCGCCGTCGATCTTGCCGCTCTGGAAGAGGGTGAGGGCCTGGGCGTTGTCGGTCGGGGCGATATCCACGTCGACGTCGCCGCCGGTGGTGCTTGTCGAGTAGCCCTGCTCGCCGAGCCAGGAGCGCAGCGCGACATCCTGCGTGTTGCCCAACTGCGGGCTGGCGATCGTGGTTCCAGCCAGGTCGCTCGCGTCGGTGATTCCGGGTCGCACGACCAGCGCGGCCCCGCCGCTGGTGGCCCCGGCCACGATCCGAACCGACTGGCCGGCGCTCTGCACAAAACTGTTCACCGCGGGGTTGGGGCCCAGGTAGGCCGCGTCGATGGCCCCGGCGCTGAGGGCTTCGATGGCGGCGGGGCCGGCGCCGAAGACCTGGGTGGTCAGCGTGGTGTTGCCGAGCGCATCCGCCAGCAGCCCCTGATCCAGCCCGACCAGTGCCGGGGCGTGGGTGACGTTGTCGAAGTAGCCCAATCGGAGCTCGGCGGCCGGCCCGGCCGGTTCCGCGGCACTGCGGGAGACGGAGCATCCGCCCAGCAGCACTGGAATCAGGGCGGCGGCCAACAGGAGGCGGCCGGCCGGACGGGCAGTGCGGGCGCTCATGCCTGCCCTCCGGTTCCGGCAGCAGTCCCGGCAACCGTCCTGGCATTGGTCCCGGCAGCCGTCACGATTCCGGCGGCCAGTGTCGCGCCATCCTGCGGCTGGATCACCAGGAACGCGCCGGCTCTTCGGTTCGCCGCGTAGGTTTCCACCGGGAGGGCGGCGGACAGCCGCACGGTGACCTGTCCGATGTCGTTGATCTCGAGCGCTGGAGCGACTTCGAGGTCCAGGGTGTCCAGGTTGAGCCGGCCGGTGATGGTTCCGACGATGGCCTGCACGGTGTGCGTGCCGAACTTGACCAGCACCCGGGCGCCGGGCCGCAGGGCCCGGGGGTCGAGCCAGAACAGGTCGGCGGCCAGCTCCTTCACGGGTTCGGGCATGGTGCCGGCCGTGCCGATGACGGCGCCGCGGGCGATGTCGAGGTCGTCGCGCAGCCGCAGGGCGACCGACTGCGGTGCCACGGCCTCGTCGAGTGCGATTCCGGCGAAGTCGATGCCGGTCACGACGGTGCTGGCGCCGCCGGGGGTCACCGTGACGGTGTCGCCCACCCGCACGGTTCCTGACGCCACCTGGCCGGCGTACGCCCGGTAGTCGCGGTAGTCCGCGGCGTCTTCCGGCGCAACGGCGACGGCGCCCTGGGGGCGCAGCACGAGCTGCACCGGCAGCCTGAACGACTCCACATTCGTGGCGACGTCGTCAGCGGCGGGCAGGGTCTCCAACAGCTCGAGCAGGCTCGGGCCGTCGTACCAGGGCGTGTTCGGCGACCTCTCGACGACGTTGTCGCCCACGAGGGCCGAAACCGGGATGACGTGCACAGCGCCCAACCCCAGCTCGTCGGTGACCCGGCGCACGGCCGCGGCGACAGCGCCGAACGCGGCCTCGTCGTAATCCTGCAGATCGATCTTGTTCACCGCGATGACGATGTGGGGCACCCGCAGCAGTTTCACGACGGACAAGTGCCTGCGAGTCTGTTCGAGCACGCCCTTGCGCGCGTCGATGAGCATGATGACGGCATCCGCCGTGGTGGCGCCGGTGACCATGTTGCGGGTGTACTGAACGTGGCCGGGGCAATCGGCCAGGATGAACGAGCGCTGATCGGTGGCGAAGTACCGATAGGCGACGTCGATGGTGATGCCCTGCTCGCGCTCGGCCCGGAGCCCGTCGGTGAGCAGCGCAAAATCGATGCCGCCGGCCGCGCCGCCGAAGCCGCGCTCGGTGGAGGTACGGGTGACGGTGTCGAGCTGGTCGGCGAGGATCGCCTTCGAATCGTGCAGCAGCCGGCCGACCAGGGTGGACTTGCCGTCGTCGACGGAACCGGCGGTCGCGAATCTGAAGAGGGTGCCCTCTGAACGTTCGAGCTGTACCTGAGTCATTAGAAATACCCGTCCTTCTTGCGATCTTCCATGGCGGCTTCTGAGATCCGGTCATCGGCGCGGGTCGCGCCGCGTTCGGTGATGGTGCTCACGGCGATTTCGCGTACGACGTCCTGCACGGATGCGGCGTCGGAGTCGACGGCGCCGGTGCAGCTCATGTCGCCCACGGTGCGGTACCTGACCGTGCGCGAGACGACGGTCTCATTGGCCAGCGGGGCGCTGACCGGGCCGACGGCGCGCCACATGCCGTCGCGACGGTAGACCTCGCGCTCGTGCGCGTAGTACAGCGGGGGCAGCCTGATGCCCTCCCGCTCGATGTAACGCCAGACGTTGAGCTCGGTCCAGTTGCTGATCGGGAACGCCCGTACGTGCTGGCCCACAGTGTGGCGGCCGTTGTAGAGGTTCCAGAGTTCGGGGCGCTGGTTGCGCGGGTCCCACTGGCCGAACTCGTCGCGGAGCGAGAGGATGCGCTCCTTCGCACGGGCCTTGTCCTCGTCGCGGCGGGCACCGCCGAAGACGGCGTCGTGGCGGCCGGCGGCGATCGCGTCGAGCAGCGGCAACGTCTGCAGGGGGTTGCGGGTGCCGTCGGCGCGTTCCGTCAGGCGGCCGTCGTCGATATAGTCCTGCACCCTGGCCACCTCGAGGCGGAGACCCAGACGGGCCACGGTCTCGTCACGGAACTCGAGGACCTCGGGAAAGTTGTGCCCGGTGTCCACGTGCAGGAGCGGGAACGGCACCTTCCCCGGCCAGAACGCCTTCGCGGCCAGGTGCAGCACGACCACCGAGTCCTTGCCGCCGGAGAACAGCAGCACGGGGCGTTCGAACTCGACGACCACCTCACGGATGATGTGTATCGCCTCGCTCTCGAGCACGTCGAGCTGGCTCAACCCGGTGCTGTCGGTGGAAGCGGCGCGGTCGATGGCGCGGTCGATGGTGGGGGCGGGGAGAGCGTTCACAGGTGGAGTCCGCATTCTGTCTTCGCCAGGCTGGCCCAGCGTCCGGATCGGGGATCGTCGCCTTCGGCGACGGGTTTGGTGCACGGCGCGCAGCCGATGGAGGGGTAGCCCTGGGCCATCAGCGGATTGATCGGCACGTTGTGCGTGCCGGCGTAGTCCAGGATGTCCTCGAAGCTCCAGGCGGCGAGCGGATTGACCTTGACGAGGCCGTTACGTTCGTCCCAGGCGATCAGCGGCGTGTTCGCCCGGGTGGGCGCCTCGTCGCGGCGTACGCCGGTGAACCAGACCTCGTAGCCACCGAGCACCCGGTGCAGGGGATCGACCTTGCGCAGCGCGCAGCACAGGTTCGGGTCCCTGGCGAACAGCTCGGAACCGTGCTCGGCGTCCTGCTCGGTCACCGTGCGCTCGGGCAGCACGTCGACTATGCGTACGGGCAGCAGCCTGGCCACGTCGCCCCGGGTGTCGTGGGTCTGGGCGAAGTGGTAGCCGGTGTCGAGGAAAAGCACGTCAACGCCGGGCAGTCGCCGGGACACGGCGTGGGGGAGCACGGCGTCGGCCATCGAGCAGGCGACCGCGGCGGCCTCCGCGCCGAAGTTGCGGGCCACCCAGGCGATGACCTCGTCGGCGGATGCCTCGTCCAGCTCGGCAGCGCCGGCCGCGGCCAGGGCGCGCAGCTCGTCGGGGGAGCGGCGGGTGCTCGTGGGAGTGCCGGTGCTGCTCATAACAGAGCCTCCTCGTTTGCGCGGTGCGCCCAGACCGCGAAGGTCTCGGTGTCACCCCTGTCGGCCAGGAAACGGAGGACGATGCGCTCCACATAGTCCGCGAGGTCGTCTGCGGTGACCTTGAGACCACGCACGGTGCGGCCGAGGCCGGCCTCATCGCGGCCGACGGAGGCCAGGCCCCCGCCGAGGTGCACCTGGAAACCGGGGACCTGGCCGCCGTTCCCGTCGGCGAGGAGCTGGCCTTTGAGGCCGATGTCGGCGGTCTGGATGCGGGCGCAGGAGTTGGGGCAGCCGTTCACGTGCAGGCTGATCGGTTGCGGCACGTCGATGCCGGCCAAGCGTTTCTCGAGTTCGAGAACGGCGTCGGTCGCGGTCTGCTTGGTCTCGACGATGGCGAGCTTGCAGAACTCGATGCCGGTGCAGGCGATGGTCGTACGGCGGAACAGGCTGGGGCGGGCGGCGAGGCCGAGCGTGTCGAGGGCGGTGATGAGCGGTTCGACGTCTTCTTCTCGGATGTCCAGAAGTACGAGTTTCTGGTGCGGCGTGGTGCGCAGCCGCCCGGAGCCGTGCTGCTCGAGGAGGTCGGCGAGTCGTGTGAGCATGGTGCCGGAGACCCGGCCGACAAACGGGGTGACACCGATGTAGAATTGGCCGTCGACCTGCTTGTGCACGCCGATGTGGTCACCGTGCTGGGTCGGCGTCGGGGCGGGCGGGCCGTCGGGCAGTGCCTCGAACAGATACTCGTCTTCAAGGACCTGACGGAATTTCTCCGGCCCCCAGTCCGCCAGCAGGAACTTCAACCTGGCCTTGTTGCGCAGGCGCCGGTACCCGTAGTCGCGGAAGATGGAGGCAACGCCGAGCCACACGTCGGCGACCTTCTCGGGTGAGACGAAGGCACCCAGGCGCTCGCCGAGCCGGGGGTTGGCCGAGAGGCCGCCACCCACCCAGAGGTCGTAACCGAGGCCGAGCTCCGGATGCCGCAGGGCGACGAAGCCGACGTCGTTGATCTCGTGCACAACATCCTGGCTCGGGTGCCCGGTCAGAGCGGTCTTGAACTTGCGGGGGAGGTTCGCGAGTTCGGGGACCCCGATGTACCGCGCCGTGATGTCGGCGATCGTGCCAGTCGGGTCGAGGAGTTCGTCGACGGCGATGCCGGCGACGGGGGAGCCGAGCACCACGCGAGGCACATCGCCGCAGGCTTCGGTGGTCTGCAGGCCGACGGCCTCGAGGCGGCGCCAGATTTCGGGAACGTCCTCGACCCGGATCCAGTGCAGCTGGATGTTCTGCCGGTCGGTGAGATCGGCGGTGTCCCGGGCGAATTCCTCGGAGATCTGACCGATGACCCTCAGCTGGCCGGTGCTGAGCTGGCCGCCGTCGATGCGCACCCGCAGCATGAAATAGGCGTCTTCGAGTTCGTGGGGTTCGAGGGTCGCGGTCTTTCCGCCGTCGATACCGGGCTTGCGCTGAGTGTAGAGGCCCCACCAACGGAACCGGCCGTGCAGGTCCGTGCTTTCGATGGAGTCGAACCCGTCTCGGGAATAGATCTTCTCGATCCGCTCGCGCACGTTCAGCCCGTTGTCTACTTGCTTCCAGGCCTCGTTGCCGTTGAGCGGCTCGGTGCCGTCGACTTTCCACTGGCCGTTCGGCCGGGAGGCGGGTCGCGGACGATGGCCGGCCTCGGTCTGCGGCTGGGTGGTCTGGCTCTGTGGCACTGAGGTCCTCCTCGTTGAACGCGGGCGCTGCTCCGCCAGGCTGCGCGGCGTGCTGGGAAATCTACCGAGCCTGCGCCGCAACGTCATGGCGAGGCGTCACAGCCGGTCACGCTCCGTAGCGGGGCGTCACGAAGGCGCGGCCGACGCCCCGAGTGAATATGGTGTCGCGGTGCGCACTGGTGCCCGGCGTCGACGGCGGGGTCGGCAGCCGAGCCATAGGCTAGGGGCATGGCAGAACGCACCCCGTGGTCCCTCTCCGGCGCATTGCGCGGAGTGTTCGCGAAGAAAACCATCGACGCCGATACCTGGGATGACCTCGAGGACTCGTTGATCCAGGCCGATTTCGGCCCCGACATCACCGATGCGATCGTGGCAGAGCTGCGCGCCAAGGTGTCGCGGTACAACACCACGGACCCCAAGGACCTGCACCGGATGCTCCGCGAGGGCATCGAGGAGCGCCTGGCGAAGCTCGATCCCACGCTGAACCTCAGCGCCCGGCCTGCCGTGGTGCTCGTGGTCGGTGTCAACGGGGTGGGGAAGACCACCACCATCGGAAAATTCGCCAAGTTCCTGCGCGTCCACGACCGCAGCGTCCTGATCGGGGCCGCCGACACCTTCCGTGCCGCCGCTGTGGAGCAGCTCGCCACCTGGGCGGAACGGGCCGGCGCGGACATCGTGAAACCGCAGGCCCAGGGCCAGGACCCGGCATCCGTTGCCTTTCAGACCGTCGAACGTGCCGTCAACACGGGTACCGAGATCGTGATCATCGACACCGCCGGCCGGTTGCAGACCAAGGGCGGGCTGATGGATGAGCTCACCAAGATCCGTCGGGTCATCGAGAAGCAGACCCCGATCTCCGAGGTGCTCCTGGTGCTGGATGCCACGACCGGCCAGAACGGTCTCGCGCAGGCGGAGGCATTCATCGAGCACGCCGGGGTGACCGGCCTCGTGCTGACCAAGCTCGACGGGTCGGCCAAGGGCGGTTTTGTCCTGGCCGTTCAGGAAAAAACAGGAATTCCCATCAAACTCGTCGGGCAGGGTGAGGGAATCAACGACCTCACCGGTTTCACCCCGCACGTTTTCGCACAAAAACTCGTCGGATAGGACGCCCCTCATGACCATCGAACATGACTTTTTCGGAATCCTCGGCAGCGACGACGACAGCGGCGAGGTGTACTGGTCCGATACCGCTGAACTGGGTGACCAGAACGTCGAAATCGACGTGAGCTCACCCGACGAAGACTCGGTGTCGGTTGAGGCCCTCGATATCGTCGCGGCCATGATCAACGCCCTGGAAGACCTCGATTCGCAGGCTCGCGAATCACTCGTCGCCGATCTGAGCGCCGAGGTCTCGGTCACCAGCCAGTTCATCGTCGCGCAGTTCGAGGAGCTCGACGCCGAGGTGCTCGAGGACGCCCTGATCTGGGACTCCGGGGACAAGCAGATCGATTACCTGCGCTCTCTCCAGTTGCAGCGCATCGGGTTCCACCCGCATCACGTCGGCAACGACCAGCATTTCGCGGTGCTCGACTACTCGATCAGCCCGCACGAGACCGATGCCCTGCTCGTTGTGACCCTGGACGTACACGGCGACACCATCGTGATCGCCGCCGACAGCTGATATTCGGCCTCGTCACATACCGAAGGCCCCCGGAGCGATCCGGGGGCCTTCGATGTGTGCGGAGCGTGGCGATTCAGCCCAGGTGCATGGCCGACTCGGTGCCGAGCAGGTCCTCCGGCTTCGGGCGCACCATGAAGAACGCGACGGGGGCGGCCACCAACACGCCCACGGCGGCCCAGAAGAAGGCGGCCTGATAGCCGTCGACGAAGGCCTCCAGCTGGGCGACGGGGGTGCCGTCGCCGCCGGCCAGCGAGGCCGCAATGGCCGAGGTGTAGAGCACTGTGAAGACCGCGGAGCCGATCGATCCGCCGATCTGCTGCACGGCGGTGACCGCGGCGCTGGCGGCGCCGGCGTCGTGGGCGTCGATGCCGGCCAGTGCCACGTTTTGCAGTGGCACAAAGATCATCGCCAGGCCCGCACCCATCAGAATGAGGCCGGGCAGCACCTCAACGACATAGCTGCCGTCGACGGTGATGCGGGAGAGATAGAACAGCCCGGCGGCCACGATGACAGGTCCCACGGTCATCGGCACGCGAACGCCGATGCGGGGCAGGAACTTGGACAGCACAGTGGCGCCGACCATGATCGTCGCGGTCATCGGCAGGGAGGCCAGTCCGGATTCCAGCGGCGAGAAGCCCAGCACGATCTGCAGGTGGAAGGTGAGGAAGAGCAGGCCGCCCAGCAGCGCGGCGCCGGTGAGCGTCCCGGTGATGAACGCGCCTCCGCGCACCTTGTCGGCCAGGATCCGCAGCGGCAGCAGCGGGTGGTTGGACCGGCTCTCGACGAGCACGAAGAGGCCCAGGAGCACGACGCCCAGCGGGATGAAGACGAGGACCTGCCAGGCCGACCAGCCGTTCTCGGCCTGGGCGAATCCGAAGACCAGCGAACCGAGTCCGAGAGCAACCAGAATCGCGCCGGGCACGTCGTACCGGGTGTTGCCGTGGGCCTTGCTCTCCCGGATGATCGGGATGGCCGCGGCGATGGCGATGATCGCGATCGGCACGTTCACGAGCAGGCACCAGCGCCAGCTGGCGTACTCGGTGAGCACCCCGCCGAGCACCAGGCCCACCGCGGCGCCACCGCCGGCGATCGCACCGTAGACCGAGAAGGCCTTGATGCGGTCCTTGCCACCGGGGAAATTGACCGTGAGCAGGGCCAGCGAGGCCGGGGCCAGTAGCGCGGCGAACAGGCCCTGCAGGCCGCGGGCTGCCAGGAGTTCCCAGGTGCTCTGCGCCATGCCGCCGAGCGTGGAGGCGACCGCGAAGCCGGCCATGCCCACGATGAAGGAGCGCTTGCGGCCCCAGTAGTCGGCAATGCGGCCGCCGAGGAGCAGCAGCGCGCCGAAGACCAGGGCATAGAGGGTGACGACCCAGGTGCGGTCGCCGTCGCTCATGCCGAGGTCGCTCTGGGCGTGAGGGAGGGCGATGTTGACGATGGTGCCGTCGAGCACGACGGTCAGCTGGGCGAGGGCCACGATGGCCAGCAGCCACCACCGGCGGGGGTGGTGAGCGTGGGCTTCGGTAGAGGAGTCGGGCGATGGAGGGGTGGAAACCGGGGAAACGCCGGTCGCGCTCGATTGTGACATGCCGAGAACTATACCAAACGAACTAGTTCGTTTTGTTACACTGTTGGCATGAAAAGAGTCGATTCACCGTCCGGGCTGCCGCCGACGGAGCCAGCGCCCACACGTCAGCGCATCCTCGAGGCCGCGAGGGTGGAATTCGCCGCTTACGGGCTCGCCGGTGCCCGCATCGACCGGATCGCCCGCAACGCCTCGGCCAGTAAGGAGCGCCTCTACGCCTACTACCGGCACAAGGCGGACCTCTTCAGCGCGGTCCTGGAACTGAACCTGATCGAGTTTGCGAGCGCGGTGGAGCCGGGCGCAGGGGAGTCCCTGCCCGAGTTCGCGGGCGCACTCTACGACTACTCGGTCGCGCATCCGGAGTACCTGCGGATGATCGACTGGGCCAATCTGGAGGGCCAGGACCTGATCAACCCGCCGCTGGCCCTCGTCGAGGATTTCCACGCCGAGCGGGTCCGCGCGGTCATCGCACTGCAGGCGGGCGGAAGCGTCGACGCATCCTGGGACCCCGACCACCTCAACGCCCTCGTGTTCGGGATCGTCTCGTGCTGGATCCACGAGCCTGCCGCCGCCCTGGCCGCCGCCCGGGCGCCGGATCCCGCCACCGTCGCCGCCCGGCGGGCCAGTGCGGTGCGCGCCGTCGAACGATTGATCGGTTAAACTAAGACCACAATGGCTACTTTTGGAAACCTCTCAGATCGCCTCGCCGAGACGTTTAAAAATCTCCGCACCAAGGGCAAGCTCAGCGCCGCGGATGTCGACGGCACCGTCCGCGAGATCCGGCGCGCCCTTCTCGACGCCGACGTGGCGCTTGAAGTGGTCAAGGACTTCACCGGCAAGGTGCGCGAACGCGCCCTCGGCGACGAGGTCAGCAAGGCGCTGAATCCGGCCCAGCAGGTCGTGCAGATCGTCAACGAGGAGCTCATCCAGATTCTCGGTGGCCAGCAGCGCCGCCTGGAATTCGCGAAGAAGCCGCCGACCATCATCATGCTCGCCGGTCTCCAGGGTGCGGGTAAGACCACCCTGGCCGGCAAGCTCGCCAAGTGGCTGGCAAAGGACGGCCACACGCCGATCCTGGTCGCCGCCGACCTGCAGCGTCCCAACGCCGTCACCCAGCTCGAGGTCGTCGGAGCGCAGGCGGGTGTGCCCGTGTACGCCCCCGAGCCCGGCAACGGCGTCGGCAACCCGGTCAAGGTGGCCCGCGACGGCGTCAAGTTCGCTCAGCAGAAGCTGCACGACGTGGTCATCGTCGACACCGCAGGACGTCTCGGCGTCGACGCCGAGATGATGAAGCAGGCCGCGGACATCCGCAAGGCCATCGACCCCGACGAGGTGCTCTTCGTCATCGACGCCATGATCGGTCAGGACGCAGTGGCGACGGCCCGTGCATTCCAGGACGGCGTCGACTTCACCGGTGTCGTGCTGTCCAAGCTCGACGGCGACGCCCGCGGTGGTGCGGCACTGTCGGTGGCGTCGATCACCGGCCGACCGATCATGTTCGCGTCCACGGGAGAGGGCCTGGACGACTTCGAACCGTTCCACCCCGACCGCATGGCCAGCCGGATCCTCGACCTCGGTGACATCCTCACACTGATCGAGCAGGCTCAGGGGGCGTTCGATGAGGACGAAGCGCGCAAGATCGCGGAGAAGTTCTCCACCGACACCTTCACCCTCGACGACTTCCTCGGCCAGATGCAGCAGCTGCGCAACATGGGCTCGATCAAGAAGATGATGGGCATGCTGCCCGGCGCCGGCGCCATGAAGCAGCAGCTGGACAACTTCGACGAGCGCGAGATCGTGCGCACCGAAGCGATCATCCAGTCGATGACCAAGGCCGAGCGGGTCACACCCAAGCTCCTGAACGGTTCACGGCGCCTCCGCATCGCGCGCGGTTCCGGGTCGACCGTCACCGAGGTGAACCAGCTCGTGCAGCGGTTCGAACAGGCTGCCAAGATGATGAAGACCGTGGCCAAGGGCGGCATGCCCAACATCCCCGGCATGGGTCCGATCCCCGGCGGTATGGGCGGCAAGCGTCCCCAGGTGCAGCAGAAAAAGAAGGGCTCGAAGTCGGGCAACCCGGCCAAGCGTGCCGCGGAGAATGCGGCAATCGCCTCCGGTGAAAAGGTCGGCGGCGCTCCCGCCGCCGGCGGCTCAGGTTTCGGTCTGGGCGGCGGAGCCAAGGCCGGCGGACCGTCGGCCGAGGAGATGGCGGCACTGCAGAAGATGCTCGGCCGCTAAAGCGCCCGGATGTCGCATGCCGGCGTCGCCGAAATGGGTGTGGCCGGGGATTAGGATCTTGCAATGACCTCTCCCCAGCCCCGCCCCGTGCGCCTCGGCGTGCAGATCGCCCCGCAGCACGCCGACTACACGTCGATCCGGAACACCGTTGCGGCGGTCGAAGCCCTCGGCGTTGACGTCGCCTTCAACTGGGATCATTTCTTCCCGCTCTCCGGCGACCCGGAGGGGCTGCACTTCGAGTCCTGGACCCTGCTGGCCGCCTGGGCCGAACAGACCAGCGTCCTCGAGATGGGCGCACTGGTCAACTGCAACAGCTACCGCAACGCCGACCTGCAGGCGGACATGGCCCGCAGCATCGACCACATCAGCGGCGGCCGCTTCATCTTCGGCACCGGCTCGGGCTGGTTCGAACGCGACTATGACGAGTACGGCTACGACTTCGGTACCGTCGGCACCCGCCTGGACGCCCTCGCCGCAGACCTGCCTCGCATCGAGGCTCGCTGGGACAAGCTCAACCCGGCGCCGGTTCGCGACATCCCGGTACTCATCGGCGGTGCGGGTGAGAAGAAGACGCTGCGTATCGTGGCGCAGCACGCCGACATCTGGCACTCGTTCTCCACCCCAGAGGTCCTCACCCACAAACTCGGCGTCCTGGGCACCTGGTGCGACATCGTCGGGCGTGATGTCAGTGAGATTGAAATCTCCACCGAACTGCGCGGCAAAACCACCGAGGAAGCCGACGAACTCTATGGACTCGGCACCACCCTGTTCACCCTCGGAATCTCCGGTCCCGCCTACGATCTCGCGCCCGTGGAGGACTGGCTCGCCTGGCGCGACAGCAAAAACGCCTGATATAGGCCCGGTGAGGTGGCCTGTCCTCGTCGGGTCAGAACGGCGGGTTTTCGGGCACCGGCGGGGTCGGCTTCCGGGTCGGCCGCTGCCGGGGCATCAGGTAGGTCTCGTCGGCGGGCCGCTTCCGGGTCTTCGGCCCCATCACCGGTGGCCGTGGCCGGGGGTGGTCCCATCGGGTTGGCGGGGTCGGTGCGGTAGCTGCGTTTGCCGGGGGAGGTCCAGTGCAGGATCCCACCTGGTTCCTGCGTGACCCGCCACTGGGAGAGGTGCTTGAGTCGGTGGTGGGGTTCGCAGAGGTGGGCGAGGTTGTCACTGTCGGTGTTGCCGCCGCCGGCCCAGGGGTCGGTGTGGTCGACGTCGCTGGTCACCGCGGGTCGGGAGCAGCCCGGGAACCGGCAGGTTTCGTCGCGCACCCGCAGGTACTTTTTCATGGCCTTGGTGTTCTTGTGCTGGGTTTTGCCCAGCGAGAGCACCACCCCGGTTTCCGGGTGGGTCAGTAGCCGGGTGAAGCTCGGTGCGTGCCCGGCGATCTCCCGCGCGGCCTCCGGCGAGATCGGCCCGTAGCCCTCGAGGGTGGCGGGTTCCTCGTCCAAGCTCAGCAGGGTGAGCACGGGCACGGTGACCATGACGGTGCCGCGGATGCCGGCGTCCATCCCGTCGGGCGTGATTCCGTCCAGCAGTAGGGCGGCGGTGATGTCGGCGCGGAGTTGGTCGAGGGTGCGGGTCGGGATATCCTCCGTGGCATATGGGCGGAGCGCGAATGCGGTGCCGGCGCCGTCGGTGCCTTCCGCCTGGTCGGCCGGAGTTGGGTCGCCGGCCTTCCTCAGCTTGACGGCCATGCCGTTGATCCGGTCGTAGGCGGCCTTGGTGTCGTGGGCGGTGCCGTACCAGTGCAACCAGCCCATCCCGTCCGGGGCGGCCTCCCAGTACGAACGCCGGTCGGCCAGCGCGTTCCGGTGCCGGGTCACGATCGATTCCGGGTGCAGTCTCTCCCGCAGCCGGCGGGCCTTGTCACGGAACCGGCCCACCGGCAGGCGTTTCGCGTCGGGCAGCACCTTCTCTTCAAACGCCGCCTGGCCCCCATCGGGCAGGGTGAGTAGCTGCCCGAGCAGGGTCGTGGCGTGCCGGTAGCTGATCTCGCCTCTGGAGAACGCCGCGAACGTGGCCGGTGCGTACGAGCTGAGAAACCGCGCCTCGTTTAGTTGCCGGTCGATGGTGCGCTCGGCCACCCGGGTCAGACACGCCGTCTCACTCACGATCGTGCGACGGGCGACCTCCCGGTCGTCCCACCGGTTGTAGGTGGCGGCGCGGGCCTGGTCCTCGGTCATGCTGGCCGCGTTGTCGTCGGCGAGGCGGATGTTCGCCGGGTTGCCGTGCAACCGGGAGGCGACCTGGGGTTGTTCGCTCCAGTCCTGCAGGTCCAGCAGGTGCTCGATCCGGCGGGCCTGGGCCCGGGCGATGAGGCGGTCATCGGCCGCGATCCGTTCGGTGTGTCTGACCAGATCGGTCTGGACACGGTCGTCCAGGGTGGGCTCCGGAGAGTAGTCGTCATCGTCCGGAGCGGGCGGTAGTACCTCGTCAGCGATACTCATACTGAGATCGTCTCACCTACCACCGACACTCACCCCGCCCCGGTCACGGCATCCGCGAACCGTGAGAAAAGCCCCAGAATTCGCGAGTCTTTGGTGCTTAATTCCCGGTTCGCGAGGGTGGGGCCGGCGGGAGCAGACCCTCGCGGAGCTCGCGGCTGAGGGCGGCGACCACGGCGGGGAGGTCACCGTTGTGTGTGGCCGCCACGGCCAGCTGACGCTGATAGCTGGCACCGTGGTCGAGGATCAGGTTCAACTGCAGCAACTCGGTCAGGCAGCCGAGGCGCTCGGCGGTGGGGGAGAGCACCTCGACGAGGCGGCGCACCTCGTCGGTGACCATCCGCTCGGTGCCGGTGGAGCTCACTATGATCTCGGCCGCCAGCCCGTACCGGGCCGCCCGCCACTTGTTCTCACGCACGAACCAGGGCTGCATGGTGGGCACCGGCCGGCCCTCGTCGATCTCCGTCGACATCCACTCGACCACACACTGAATGAACGCGGCGATCGCCCCGAGCTCTTCCACCGTCGATACTCCGTCGCAGGCGCGCACCTCGATGGTGCCCCAGCGCGGCGACGGGCGGATGTCCCAGCGCACTTCGGAGGCGTCCTCGATAATTCCGGTCACCGTGAGGTCGTTGACGTACTCCTCCCACGCGGCCCAGTCCTCGAGGCGCCAAGGCAAACCGGCCGTCGGAAGCTGCTGGAACATCTGGGCGCGGTTGGAGGCGTAGCCCGTGTTGACCCCGGCCCAAAACGGGCTGGACGCGCTCAGCGCCTGCAGGTGCGGCACGAAGCTAAGTAGGCCGTTGAGGATCGGGATGACCTTGTCGCGGTCCTCGATGCCCACGTGCACGTGAATGCCCCAGATCATCATGTTGCGACCCCACCACTGGGTGCGGTCGATGAGCTTGTGGTACCGCTTCTTATCGGTGACCTGCTGGTCGAACCATTGCCCGAACGGATGTGAACCCGAACAGATCGGGTCGACGCCCAGAGGGTCGGTGATGGCACGCACCTCGGCGACCTGCCCGGCGACGTCGCCGACAGCGCCGGCCACGGTGTGGTGCACCCCGGAAACGAGCTCAACGGTGTTCAGGAGGAGCTCTCCGGTGATGTGCGGGTGTGGGGAGCCGTCCGGCCCCCTGAGAGCGTCGAGTACCTCGTCGGCGATCGACACGAGGTCTCCGGTCGCGCGGTCGACCAGGGCGAGTTCCCACTCGATCCCCACCGTCGACCGCTCGGAGCGAGCGAATTCGATTCCCACTCTTTCGATACCCACGGTGGTGCCCTTCGTGCTTCGAGTCATGCTTCGAGGCCCCGATGCGGGGCGATGTGGCACAATCCTGACAGCTAAACCGTGCCGGCGCGGTTCGCCGCGCTACACGGGGTCACGGTGTCGGCCGGATTGCCCGAAGCAACTCGGCGCACGATTATCACAAAGTGCTCGATGTCTGACACAATGATTAGTCGAGTTCCGTTATGCCCGACCCTCTAATCCGGCGTAACACGAACCTTATTGAGCTTGTGCCGAGTGTGCCCCCACGCTCACGGCTGTCAGTTCGCCAAACATCTAAATCACAGGAGAATTGTGGCTGTCAAAATCCGTCTGAAGCGCATGGGCAAGATCCGTGCACCCTACTACCGCATCGTTGTCGCCGACTCGCGCACCAAGCGCGACGGCCGCGTCATCGAAGAGATCGGCATCTACCACCCCACGCAGGAGCCTTCGGTCATCGAGGTCAAGTCCGAGCGTGCCCAGTACTGGCTCTCCGTCGGCGCCCAGCCGACCGAGCAGGTTGCGGCACTCCTCAAGCTGACCGGCGACTGGGGCATCTTCAAGGGCGACAAGAACGCCGTCTCCACCGTCAAGATGAAGGAGCCGAAGGCTCCCTTCGTCGCCGACGAGAAGAAGAAGCCGGTTCTGAAGCCCAAGGCTGACAAGCCCGCGGCCAAGGCCCCGACCGACGACGTTGCCGCCGAGGCAACCGAAGAGGACAAGGCGTAATTTTGCTCGCTCCCGCGCTTGAGCACCTCGTCAAGGGAATCGTTGATCACCCGGACGACGTGCACGTTGTAGCCCAGAACTCACCCCGTGGTGAGGTGCTCGAGGTTCGTGTGAACCCCGAGGACCTCGGCCGGGTGATCGGCCGCGCCGGTCGCACCGCCAAGGCGCTGCGCACTCTCGTGGCCGCTCTGGCCGATGGCAAGCGCGTTCGGGTCGACGTTGTCGATACCGACAACTGAGCGGGTAGTGACTAGCCCCTCATGAGCGACGACAGCACGACCCCGGCCACCCAACTGCGGGTGGGGCGCCTCACCAAGGCCCATGGCCTCAAGGGCGCCATCAAGCTGGAGCTGTTCACGGACGACCCGGGACGACGTTTCGTCCCGGGCGCCGTGTTCACACTCCAGGTGCCGACCAGCTCACCCTGGCACGGCAAGACCATCGAACTCGTCGAGCTGCGCTGGTACAACCAGCACCCCGTCGGGTTCTTCAAGGGGGTCCCGGACCGCGAAGCCGCCGAGGCCCTGGCCAAGGCGATCCTTTGGATCGACCAGGACTCGGCCGAGCAGACCGACGAAGAAGACGCCTGGTACGACCACCAGCTGGTGGGACTCGCCGTCGTGCGCGACGGCGTGCAGATCGGCACGCTGACGCGCCTCGAGCACCTGCCGGCCCAAGATCTCCTGATCGTGAAGACCGCCAACGGCGAGGTGATGATCCCGTTCGTCAAGGCGATCGTTCCCTCGGTCGACGTCAAGGCCGGCGTCATCACGATCACTCCGCCCCCCGGGCTGCTCGAAGAGCTGCCTGAGGAACCCGACACCGACGACTCGACGCCCGAAGACGCGGCGCCGGCAGCGGATGCGGAACCCGACTCAGACGAACCGGCAGCGACGCCGACTCCTGACGGTCAGGACGCATAGACGCGCCCTGATCCAGTTCACGGGAAGAGGCGCGCCGCGCCACACCTCCTTCACGTTCGTTGACATCGCGGCCGTTGAAGTGGAGTACCGTCGCATGTCCTACGTTAAACCGGATCACCTGATCGATCAGCTCGTTCATTCCGGAGTTGTCAAGACCAACCTCACCGCACGTCAGATGTTCGTGCGCGGCACGCTCTCCGGAGCGATCCTCGGCGCGGCCACGACCCTGGCACTGACCGCGGCGGCCCAGACCGGGCTGCCGATCGTCGGCGCCCTCGTGTTCCCCGTCGGGTTCGTTGTGATCCTGATGCTCGGCCTCGAACTGGTCACCGGCAGCTTTGCGATCATCCCGCTGGCGATCCTCGAGGGCCGCACCACCATCGCCAAGGGCCTGAAGAACTTCGCCGTCGTCATCCCGGCGCATATCTTCGGCGCCGGTCTCTACGCCGTCCTGTACGTGGGTGTCATCACCTACCTCGGGACGGACACCACCGACCCGATGATCCAGGCGATCATCAACATGGCCGAGCACAAGGTGCTGCCGTACGCGACGATCGGTGCCGGCGGCGTCCTGGTCGCCATCATCAAGGCCATGCTGTGCAACTGGATGGTGGCGCTGGGCACCATCATGTTCTACACATCCACCTCGGCCTCCGGCAAGATCCTGGGCATGTGGCTGCCTGTGCTCACCTTCTTCGGCCTCGGCCTCGAGCACGCCGTCGTGAACATGTTCGTCATCCCGGCGGGCATGCTGCTCGGCGCCGACATCAGCTTCGGCGACTGGTGGGGCTGGAACACCGGCCCGGTCCTGATCGGCAACTTCCTGGGCGCCGTGCTCTTCACCGCCCTGCCGCTGTACTTCTCTCACCGCACCAAGGTCAACCGCGCGGCGGCCCTCGAGGCCGAAGACGATGGCGCGAGCGCGCCGGAGCTCACCGTCACCCACTCGTAGAATTGCCCCTATGCGCATCGACATCATCAGTATCTTTCCGGAGTTCTTCGGTGTGCTGGACATCTCCCTTCTCGGCCGCGCCCGCCAGGCCGGCCTGATCGACCTCGCCGTGCACAACCTGCGCGATTTCACCCACGACAGGCACAACACCGTCGACGACACCCCCTACGGCGGCGGCGCCGGCATGGTGATGAAGCCCGAACCCTGGGGTGAAGCGCTGGACAGCATCCTGCCGGCGGTCGAGGACCCGGATGCCGGCGCGCCGGAGGGCGGCGCCGGCCCGGTGCTGATCTTCCCCTCGCCCGCCGGAGAACAGTTCACCCAGGCGATGGCCCGCGAACTCGCCCACGAGCCGCACCTGGTCTTCGGCTGCGGCCGCTACGAGGGCATCGACCAGCGTGTGGTCGACCACTTCGCCGGCCGAGGCCGGGTGCGCCTGGTGAGCCTGGGCGACTACGTGCTCAACGGGGGAGAGGTGGCCGTGATGGCCATGATCGAGGCCATCGGCCGGCTCATCCCCGGCGTGGTGGGCAACCCGGAAAGCCTGGTCGAGGAATCGCACGAGGACGGCCTGCTGGAGTACCCCAGCTACACCAAGCCCGCCAGCTGGCGTGGCCTGGAGGTGCCGCCGGTGCTGCTCAGCGGCAACCACGGCGCCATCGCGGCGTGGCGTCGTCAGCAGCAGATCGAGCGCACCCGGTTGGTGCGCCCCGACCTCCTGCCCGCCGACGACGCGGATGCCGCCCTTCAGCCTCCAGCGAACTCCAAGGCTCGGCGGGCCCCCCGCGGGTAATCTGGGGACTGTGATTCTCCGCAGGGTCTTCTACTACTGGCAGTTCGTAGCCGTCGGCGCGCTTCCGCTCTGGCTGATGGTCGCCGCGTCGATTTTCGGATCCTCGGCCTGGGAGGTTCTCGGCGCCACCTTCGGTGCCATCGCCATCGGTTTCGGCCTCCTCGTCGTGAGCCTGCTCTTCCTGGCCCGCAAGGAGGTGCGTGCGGTCAAGGCGGTGTCCTGGGCGGATGTCGGGGTGCTGGCCCTCTGGCACGTACTGATCGTGCTGATGGGCGTGTTCTCGGTGACGGCGCCGTGGCTGTCCGTGCTGGTGGTCCTGGTCGGTCTCGGCGCCTTCTGGTTCGCGCTCTGGGAACTCTTCGACGCCGCTCGCACCCGAGTGCGCGAAGCCATGGTCTACATCGACGAGACCGCCAGGTTCGGTACCGTCCCGGCCGGGCCGAACCAGTTCCCGCCGATGAACGACCGGTCCGGCGTTCGTGCGGACGGGGCCCGGCAGGATCCGGCGCCCACGACGCCCGCCGACCCGTCGGTGATCATCATCCGGGAGAAGCTGACTGACCCGTAAAAGGTGCCGTCGGCCGAGGGTTTGGCGAGCGGCTGGTTTAGTGGCAGAATTAGCGTTTGTGCCGCGGCATGTCTCTGCCACAGGGGAGCTGCATTCATATCGGCACGCACACACTCAATTGGTCGCCACCAACTCACCTTCGGTGAGAGGGCGGGGCGCCACTGAAACGTCCTCGACCTGTGGCGGGTACAGAGAGCGAACAACATGCATATTCTCGACCAGGTGGACGCAGCATCGCTGCGTTCAGACATCCCGGAGTTCCGGGCCGGCGACACCGTCAAGGTACACGTCAACATCGTTGAAGGCGCGCGCTCGCGTGTCCAGGTCTACCAGGGCGTCGTTATCGGCCGTTCCGGCGAAGGCGTCCGCGAGACGTTCTGCGTCCGTAAGGTCAGCTTCCAGGTCGGCGTCGAGCGTACCTTCCCGGTGCACTCCCCGGTGATCGACCACATTGAGGTCGTCGTCCGCGGTGACGTGCGTCGCGCGAAGCTGTACTACCTGCGCGGTCTCCGTGGCAAGAAGGCCAAGATCAAGGAAAAGCGCGACTAAATAACAGCGCCTATCCCGATTCGCCAGGTCTAAGCCTGAGCGTATTCGCAGCCGCTGGATTTCCCCCTGAGCTCCTCCCCGCTAAACTGGGCGAGGAGCTCAGGCGGTTAAATGACAGACAACACTCTGCCCTCGCGATCGCATCGCCTGGAACCAGATTCGCCGCGCAAAAGGCGCGGCGTTGCGATATTCATTCGCGACCTTCTCATCATCTTCGTGGTGGCACTGCTCATCTCGTTCCTAATCAAGACGTTTCTCGTGCGGTCGTTCTACATCCCGTCGGGGTCGATGGAAAGCACCCTGCTGGTCGACGATCGCATCATCGTCAACCAGCTCGAACCCGCCCTGGTGCCCGTCTCCCGCGGTGACGTCGTCGTCTTCCGCGATCCGGGCGGATGGTTGCCGGCGCAGCCGCCCCTCGAACAGAATCCGATCGTCGCGGCGCTCGACTGGACGATGTCGGTGGTCGGACTGTCCGCACCGGACAGTAACGACCACCTGATCAAACGGATCATCGGTTTGCCCGGAGACCACGTGGTCTGCTGCAACACGCTGGGCCAGATGAGTGTGAACGACATACCGCTCAGCGAACCGTACGCGCAGCTGCCGGCGGGTGAGACGAGCGTGTCCAAGGACGCGTTCGACGTCGTCGTTCCAGAGAATTCGCTGTGGGTCATGGGCGACAACCGCTACGACTCCCTCGACTCCCGCTACCACCCCAACGCTCCGGGCAAGGGGTTCGTGCCGATGGACAACGTTGTCGGCCGCGCCCTCGTGATCAGCTGGCCGCTCGAACGGTGGAGCTGGTTGGACGATTACCCCGAGGTGTTCCGCGGGGTCGAAGAGGCCGACAAGTGACCGTTCCCCAGCCCACGAAGCCCCTCCAGTCATGATGGCTGTCGTCGAGCCGACCCTCGACGTGGAGCTGGCGATGCTCGCTGCCGGCGCCAGCTGTGTGATCGGCTGCGACGAGGTCGGCCGCGGTGCCCTCGCTGGCCCCGTCGCCGTGGGCCTCGCGGTCGTGACGGCCGACGTCGGTGCCTTCCCGGTGGGCTTGCGCGACTCCAAACTCCTGAGCGAGCCCCGCCGGGAGCGGCTGGCCCCCCTGGCCGCGGCGTGGGTGCGCCACAGCGCCGTGGGGTTGGCGTCGCCGCAGGAGGTGGACAGCGTCGGCATCATCGCCGCACTCGGCCTGGCCGGCAAGCGAGCGCTTGCCCAGCTGCACGCCGACGGCGTGGACATCGTCGGCGGAGTCGTGCTGCTGGACGGCAACGACGACTGGCTCAACAAGGCCCTCAGCACCCCGCTGTCCGTCGTGACCCGTATCAAGGCCGACCAGGACTGTGCGTCGGTGTCCGCGGCATCCGTGATCGCGAAGGTGCACCGGGACCAGCTGATGATCGCGGCCGACCTCGCCACCCCCGGCTACGGCTGGACGGGCAACAAGGGCTACGGCAGCGCCCAACACATGACCGCCATCGGTGCGTTGGGGGCCAGCGAACAGCACCGGCTCAGCTGGCTCAAGATTCCGGCTTGAGAACTGCGCGTAAGATTGACTCACCATGGAAGAAGATGAGTTCGAGGACTACGACCGCGAGGTCGAGTTGGCCCTATACCGCGAGTATCGAGACGTTGTGGGGCAGTTCCAGTACGTCGTCGAGACTGAGCGCCGCTTCTACCTCGCCAACGAGGTTGAACTCGTGCGCCGCGACACCGAACACGACTTCTACTTCGAACTGACGATGAAGGATGTCTGGGTCTGGGATGTCTACCGCTCCGACCGTTTTGTGAAGTCGGTGCGAGTGCTGACGTTCAAGGACGTCAACGTGGAGGAACTGGCGTCGAAGGAGTTCGAACTTCCCAAGGAACTCGCGCTCGACGAGTAGCCGCGCCGGCCCGCCGTGTGGCTGCTAGCGTGTGCGGATGACAGCTCGCACCGACTCGTCTAGCGCGGTCCCTTTTGGCACCGCCCCGTCCAGCAGCGCCCCGTCCAGCAGGGCCCCGTCCAGTGTTGACGCGTCCAGCGCTAACGCCCTGGCCACGGTGGCCGCGGCCCTGGACCTGGCTCCGCTCATTGACGGGCACAACGACTGGGCTTGGGAGTGTCGCGAGAACCGGGACTACTCCGTCGAGGGTCTCGACGGCGCCCTGGCCACTGACACCGATATCGACCGGCTCCGAGCCGGCCGGGTGGGCGGTCAATTCTGGTCGGTGTACGTGGAAGACACCCTCGACGGAGCCGACGCCGTGCAGGGCACCCTGGAGCAGGTGGACTGGGTGTACAGACTCGCCGCCCGGTATCCGCAGACCTTCGTGATCGCCACGAGTGCGGCCGATGTGGAGGCCGCTCGTGCCAGCGGCCGGGTTGCCTCGCTGTTGGGCGCCGAGGGTGCCCACTCGCTCAACGATTCTCCCGCCGTGCTGCGGATGCTGGCCAGGCTCGGCGTGCGCTACCTCACCCTCACTCACGTGCACAACACGAGTTGGGCCGACTCCGGCACCGACGAACCGGTGCACAACGGCCTGAGCCCGCGCGGTGTCGAGTACATCCGGGAACTCAACCGGTTGGGCATGCTCGTTGACCTCTCGCACGTCTCCCCGGCGACTGCGCACGCGGCCCTCGACGTCACGAGCGCCCCGGTGATCTTCAGCCACAGCTCCTGCTCCGCCGTCACGGCCGACCCACGCAACGTGCCTGACGATGTGCTCGCGCGCCTGGCCGACAACGGCGGCGTGCTGATGGTCACCTTTGTGCCGCAGTTCGTCTCGGCGGAGTATGCCGGCTGGTTCGGCGGCGACCGGAGCACGCCCGCACCCCGGGTGACCGTGGCGCAGGTAGCCGATCACGTCGAGTACGCGCGCGACGTCGCCGGCATCCGCCACATCGGGCTAGGCGGGGACTTCGACGGCACCGACGAGTTCCCCGAGGGCCTCGAGGGCGTCGACGGTTACCCGGCGCTGCTGCTCGAGCTCGCCCGGCGAGGCTGGACCGCTGCCGAGCTGGCCGCCCTGGCCGGCGCCAACGTGTTGCGGGTTCTGCGGGCGACGGATGCCGCCTTCGCCGGACACGACGTGGAGCTCACCCGGCTGACCCGCTGACCCTGCGCCCGGATCCCGACTCAGGGGGTGCGCGGCTCGCAGATGACGACGGGAATGTCCCGACGGGTCTTCTGCTGGTAACCGGCGTAGCCCGAATAGGCGCGCACGATCGCCGGCCACAGCGCCGCCTTCTCCGTCGCGGTGGCCGTGCGGGCCCGCATCGGGCGGGTGACCCCGTTCTCGGTGAGTTCCACCTCGGGGTGGGCGACCAGGTTGAGGTACCAGAACGGGTTGCGGTCGTCGCCGCCCTTCGACGCGATCAGCACCACCCGGTTCGGCTCGTGGATCGGGGCGGTGAGCATCGTGGAGCGTCGCTCGCCGGTCTTCCGTCCGAGTGTGTGCAGTTCCACGACGGGCATCGGCCCGATTTTCCAGCCCAGCCGGCCTCGGGAGAGCACCAGCAGCGTGCGGTGTACGGCGTTCATGGCTCGCATCGACAGGTCGGTCAGGCGGTCGGAGATCATGGCATCAGCCTACGGTCGCGCCGGCTGCCCTGCGCGGTTGACACCCGGACGGGGCTGGGTACCGTCCCTTGCGACAGCGACCCATTTCCGAAATCCCACGTGAAATAAGGAGTTTCCATGTCCGACGAATCCGTCTTCCTCTATCTCGGTGTGTACCCCAACGCGGCAACGGCCGAGTCCGACCTCGAGGTTGTGCGTGAACTGCACTCCACCAAGGTGATCGGAACCTACGACGCCGCCGTCGCCACCAAGGAGGCCGATGGCTCGGTGCAGGTTCACCGCAAGACCAGCAAACATGCCGGCTGGACCGGCGTGGCCGCCGGCGCTGTTGTCGGCCTGTTGTTCCCCCCGGCGATCATCGGCAGCGCCATCGTCGGCGGAGCAGCCGGCAGCGTTGTTGGGCACTTCTGGCGGAGCCTGGACCGTGGTGACATCAAGGAACTCGGCGAGCTGCTCGATTCCGGCGAGGCCGCGCTCATCGTCGTGGGCAAGGACCGGCTCGACGAGGAATTCCGCAAGGCGGGCCTCGTGGCGCAGAAGCACCTCCAGAAGGAGCTGAAGGTCGACGCGAAGGAGCTCGACAAGGAGCTCGCGCAGGCCTCCAGGGAAATGCAGGCGGAGGGGCGCTCCGACACCGTTTAGTCCGGTCGGTTCAATCCGGATCAGCCGAACACCGAGAGCCCGCTCCTCCACAGGGGGCGGGCTGCGCTGTGTGTGCACAGGCTCGACACCGCCGTCTCGCGTCCGAGACCGGTCCTCGCATGCTGGTCGCGGAGGTGCTCGTGGCACGCAAAGACGATTTGGGCCGGCGCGGCGAAGACTGCGCCGCGGAGTACCTGGCGCGGGCGGGGTACACGGTGGTGGAGCGCAATTGGCGGTGCGGGCAGGGTGAGATAGACCTGATCGTCGCCAAGGATGGCGACATTGTGTTCGTCGAGGTGAAGACCCGCTCAGGCACCGGATACGGGCATCCGTTCGAGGCCATCACGGTGGCCAAGCTGGCCAGGCTGCGCCGGCTGGCCGGGGCCTGGTGCGCACAATTCGAGCCGAGGGCGCGACACATCCGTATTGACGCCATCGCGGTGATCGCCCGCCCGGGCCACGCACCGAGTGTCGAACACCTCGAGGGTGTGTTCTGATGGGCCTGGCCCGCACCCACTCCGTCGCCCTGATCGGCCTCGCCGGGTCGCTCGTCGAGGTCGAGGCCGACATCTCCAGCCAATTGCCGGGGATGCGGCTGATCGGGCTGCCGGACGCGGCCCTGGCCGAGGCCGCCGAACGGGTGCGCGCCGCGGCCAAGAATTCCGGCTGTGCGCTGAACGGGCACCGGCTCACCGTGAACCTCTCGCCCGCCGCCCTGCGCAAGCACGGCTCCGGCTTCGACCTCGCCATCGCGGTGGCCTGTCTGGCCGCGGACGGGGTGGTGCCGGCCGCGTCGGTGGGCGCTGTGGTGCACATCGGTGAGCTCGCCCTGGACGGGCGCTTGCGGCCGACGCCCGGCATGCTGCCGGCGGTGATCGCCGCGGCGCGGCTCGGGCACCGCACGGTGATGGTCCCGGCCGGCAACGCCGAGGAGGCGGCCCTGGTCCCGGGGATCCGGGTGGTGGGGGTGGCGTCGCTCCGTGACGCGCTGATCTGGCACGGCGCGAGGTTGGAGCCCCAGGAGGTGGAGGTGCTGCGTGCTCCCGTTGAGGACGACCCGGCCGACGAGAGCCTCGACCTGCTCGACGTCGTCGGCAACGACGAGGCCATCCTGGCCCTGCAGGTGGCTGCGGCCGGCGGTCACCATCTCTTCATGCTCGGGCCGCCAGGCGCGGGCAAGACCATGCTCGCGGCCCGTCTGCCGGGGCTGCTGCCCGACCTTGGCCCGGCCGCGTCTCTGGAGGTGAGCTCGCTGCGGTCGCTGAGCGGCCGTCCGGTGGGGCGTTCGTTGATCACCAGGCCCCCGTTGGAGTCGCCACACCACACCATCACGGCGGCCGCGATGGTCGGCGGCGGCAGCGGGCAGATCCGGCCGGGTGCGGCGGCGCGGGCGTCCCACGGGGTGCTCTTCCTGGATGAGGCACCTGAGTTCTCCGGTGCGGTGCTCGACGCTCTCAGACAGCCCCTGGAATCCGGTCGGATCAGCATCCACCGGGCGAACGCCATCGCCCATTTTCCCGCCAGATTTCAGCTGGTGCTGGCCGCGAACCCGTGCCCGTGCGGCCAATACGGCGCCGGCGATCAGGAATGCAGCTGTCCGCCGAACGCGCGGCGCCGTTATCTCGCCCGCATCTCCGGCCCGCTGTTGGACCGCATCGACATCCAACTCACCGTGACCCGGGTGACCGCAGCGCAATTACGCATCTCGGCCGACGGCGGCCGGTTGTCCAGCGCGGTGGCCCGCAGCCGCGTTCTGGCCGCGCGGGAAACCGCGGCAGAGCGGCTGGCCGGAACGCCCTGGACGGTGAACTCGCAGGTGTCAGGACCCTGGCTGCGCAGTTCCGAGAGACGGTTGGGCGCCCCGGTCACGGCGATGCTCGACCGGGCCCTCGAGAGGGGTGGGATCACCATGCGCGGCTACGACCGGATACTCCGGGTGGCGTGGTCTGTCGCGGATTTGACCGGAGTCGCCAGACCCGGGCCAGACGAAGTGGGGCAGGCCCTGTACCTGCGGAAGGGAATGGCGTCATGACACTGTTCGGAATCGACGAGGCGGTGGTGACCTCGCTCACCGCCGGCGTTCGCCCGGCCGCCGCCGCACCCGGTGAGGAGCAGCCGGCGGATGCCCGGCCCGCCGATGCCGAGCTCACTTCTGCGCGGCTCTCCGACCTTGGGGAGGTATTCGCCCGAGCGGCCTGGACCACGATCGCCGAACCGGGGGACGGGGTCGCCGGCGCCGTGGTGGGCCTGCTCGGCGCGGCGGCGGCCCTTCGCTCGGTGGTGGAGGCGTGGCCCCCGGACCGACTGGCCGGCACGCTCACGGACTCCGTCGGCGAGCACGAGGCGAGTGATCCTTCCGGACTCCGCCCGGAGCTGGAGCAGGCACTCGCCCGATGGCGACCACGATTGTCGTCGACCGAGGTGATCCGGTCGCTGCAGCAGGCCCGGCGCACGGGAACGGCACTGCTCCTGCCCAACGACCCGCTCTGGCCCCGCGCTGTCGACGACCTGGGCCGGCACGCCCCGCTCGCCCTGTGGTGGCGGGGTCAACCGGATGCCCTGGCGGCGCTCCGCCACTCCATTGCCCTGGTCGGCGCTCGCGCTGCGACAGGGTACGGAGAACACGTGGCGATGGAGGCGGCGGCGGGATTGGTCGACCGGGGACTCGCTATTGTGTCGGGGGCGGCCTACGGGATCGACGGAATGGCACATCGGTCGGCGCTGGCCAGCAACGGAGCGACCGTCGCTTTTCTGGCCGGGGGAGTTGACCGCTTTTACCCCAGCGGACACGACGCCCTACTCACCCGCATCGTCGAGGCCGGCGCCGTGCTGTCCGAGCTTCCCTGTGGGGCGCCGCCCACCAAATGGCGGTTCCTGCAACGCAACCGGCTGATTGCCGCTTCGAGTGCGGCCACCGTGGTGCTCGAAGCGGGCTGGCGCTCCGGATCGCTCAATACGGCCGGGCACGCGGCAGCGCTCGGACGCCCGCTCGGCGCTGTTCCCGGCCCGGTCACCTCGCCCACCTCGGCCGGCTGTCACCGCTTACTGCGGGACTACGACGCCATCTGCGTCACCAGCGCCGCCGATATGGCCGAGCTCATCGGCCTGGGCGTGGATTTGGAGCTGGACGTGCCCGGGACGGCCGGCCGGGATGCTGAGGGAACCGTGCCGCGGGAACGCACGAGCGATCAGGTGCGGGTATTCGATGCGCTCAGCGTGCGGGCGCCTCGCGTAGCCGCCGACATTGCCCGGCGCTCCGGACTGTCGACAGTGGCGGTGCTCGGGGCGCTGGGCACCCTCGACCTCGAGGGCTCGGTGCGGGAACGAGCGACCGGCTGGGTCAGGGTCACCTGAGTCGCCGGCCTAACTGTTCCCCGTCCGGACACATGTGCCCGGCACACCGGGCGCACTTGTCCGGAGCGGCAACAGTTGTGCTCCGCGCAGGTCTGGGCCTGGACTACCGGGCTGCAAAGGCCTTCTGGGTGGCGGCGTTGGTGAGCTGGGCGAACTCTTCGGCCTGGACGGGGGACATGGACGGTCCGGTGGTCATCGTCGACACGACCAGGTCACCGTCGGCGACGAAACAGATCGAGCCGGCGAACGCGTTATACCCGAAGGTCATTTTTATCTGGCGGCAGGCCAGGGAATCACCCTCGATGGCGGCCTCGCCGCCTACTAATTCGTCGATCTCTATCAGCGTGTCTCGACCGTTTTCCGTCGTTGCCAGGGGTTCGGTGCAGGAGGCTAGCTCTGAGCTCAAGTCCGCTATGACCTGTTCACCGTCTTCGACAATGAACACCCCGGTACTCAGGGTCTGATCGAGTGTCTCCCGCGTGAAGGTGTGTCCGTTGAGGTTGTCGGCTTCGTCAATGGACAAGGCACTCGCGAAGTCCAGTGCACACAGGTCCCCTGTTGACTTGTCGGTGGAGACTTCCGCATCCTCTGAGTCGGTGCTGCTGGACGGCTCCAGGCTCCAGCCACCGGACGGCAGGTCCGCGACGGTGAGGGCGAGGGGCGCGAGATCGTCCGCCTCGGGGCCGGCCTCCGCGGCTGGCGCCTCACTGGTGTCCGGTACCGCGAGGGTTTCGTCAGCCTGAGAACAGCCCGTCACGAGAGAGAGTGTGAGCGCAACCAGAACACAGGCATAGCGTTTCGAAACCAACAGGACCCCCAAGAACAGTGTGAACAGATGGCACCATCTAACCGTGCCGTACTGCGCCGGCCCCGCAGGCGTCGGGAGTCGGCGCGCCGATATCCGAGGTGACAGCCGGTGTCGCAGTACCCGGGATCTCCTCGGAGTCGTTGTCGGCGCTACGCCCTAGGGTGTTCCTGACGGCGCGTCACACCGAGGGCGTCGATTCAGTCCGTCGGATCAGCGAGGGGTAGCTCATGACCGGAACAGACACTGTACAGATGGGCCAGTACCGGCCGGCCTCCCACCTCATCGTGCACCTCAGCGACACTCACTTCCTCGGCACGGGCGCGGACGGATCCGGGCGGTTGCTGTACGACGCCGTCGACACCGACAGCACAGTGCATCGCGCGATGGCGCAGCTGGAAGCCTCCGGCCTGGCCATCGACGCCCTCGTCTTCACCGGAGACATCGCCGACCGAGGCGAGGCGGATGCGTACCGCCGGGTGCGCGACATCGTCGAGGCGTCCGCAGAGCGGATGGGCGCTGCACTGGTCTGGGTGATGGGCAACCACGATGAACGGGCGGCGTTCCGCACCGAACTCCTGCGTGTCGAGGCCCACGACGGGCCCGTCGACAGGGTCGTCGACGTCAACGGACTGAGAGTGATCTCCTTGGACACCAGCGTGCCCGGGTACCACCACGGCGAGGTCACCGCCGACCAACTCGCCTGGCTGCGCGACGTGCTCAGCGAACCCGCCGAACACGGTTCCCTGCTCGCCCTGCACCACCCACCGGTACCCACGGCCCTGCCGCTGATGACCATCCTGGAACTGCGCGACCAGACGGCGCTGGCCGAGGTGTTGGTGGGAAGCGATGTACGCGCGATCCTCGGCGGTCACCTGCACCACGCCACCACGGGACTGTTCGCCGGGATCCCGGTGTCCGTCGCCGCGGCCACCTGCTACACGATCGACGCGGCAGCCCCGCCACGCCAGCTCACCGGTGTCGGCGGTGGCCAGTCGATCAACCTTGTGCACGTCTATGCCGACCAGGTGGTGCACTCGAATGTTCCCCTGGGCGCGTTCGACGTGGTCACCCGTTTCGGTCCGGCCTACCTCGACCGGATGGAGGCGCTCAGCCCGACAGACCGGCTGGCGGCGTTCTCCCGACACGTCGCACAGCCGGCCGGGTAGCCGAGACCGGGGGAGGATCACCGTGAGTGGGCGCCGTGCGGGAGAGCGGGCGAATGACGGCGATTCCCGCGTCGGTGCCGGCATCCCGCCCGGCGCGCGAGATGCTGGAGGCATGCATCTCGACCCGGCGATCGACGGCTTCGCCCGCTATCTCGCGACCGAACGCGGTTTCTCCGTGAACACGGTGCGCGCGTATTGCGCCGACCTGGCCGGGTTGGCCACCTTCGCCGAAGATCGGGCGGTGGACACCGTCGACGGCCTGACCCTGGAACTCCTGCGCGACTGGCTGTGGACGGGAACGCAGGCCGGACTGGCGCGGGCCACCATCGCCCGGCGCTCCGCCTCGGCGCGCGGGTTCACCGCCTGGCTCACCCGGGACGGCGTGCTGCCCAGCGACCCCGCCGTGCGGCTGCGTTCGCCGAAACCTGGCCGCACCCTGCCGCGGGTGATCAATCGCAGCCAGATGCAGGAACTGCTCGACCGCCTCGAGGCCGCCGCGGGCGCCGACGACCCGGGAGCCGTGCGTGACCTGGCCATCATCGAACTGCTCTATGCGTCCGGCCTGCGGGTCTCCGAACTCGTCGGACTCGATGTGGGGGACGTCGACCTGTCCCGCCTGACGGTGCGCGTCACCGGCAAGGGCGACAAGGAACGCGTTGTGCCGTTCGGCGTGCCGGCGCAGAGCGCCATCGTGCGGTACCTGCGGGCGGCACGTCCGGTGCTGGCCGCCGCGGTTCCGGCCGAGACGACGCGGTCAGAGGCGACGGGGGGCACGATGGCCGTTCGGCGGGCCGCCGGGGCCGACCCGTCCGCCCTGTTCCTCGGCAGCCACCGGCAGCGCCTCGGGGTGCGCGCCGTGTACCGCCTGGTCGCGGCCCTGCTTGAGTCGATGCCCGGCACCGGTCCGGCAGGTCCGCACGCCCTGCGCCATACGGCGGCCACGCACCTGCTCGACGGTGGAGCCGACCTGCGCGCGGTGCAGGAGATGCTCGGCCATGCCAGCCTCGGCACGACCCAGATTTACACCCACGTTTCGGCGGAGAGACTGCAGCAGAGCTACCGGCTCGCGCACCCCCGCGCCTGACGCCACTCCGTGAGAGTGCGGGCGTCAGCGGGCCGGGATCGGCACCGGGCCGGTCGGCGGGAGTGGCAGCAGTATCGCGCGCGCCAGCCCGCCGAGAAAGAGCATCGGCGAAATGTACTGACCGTGCCGGCGCACCCCGAAGTGCACACAGCGCGCGGTGCAGTGCGAACCCGTCGCCACGACGCCCACGACCTGCCCGGCCAGCACCCGATCACCCTCGCTCACCGTGGCCGTGACCGGCTCGAAGCTGGACACCAGGTCCTCACCGTGCTGGATTGACAGAACGGGCCGGTCCACGACCGTGCCCGCGAAGGTGACCACCCCGTCGGCGGGGGAGCGAACCGGGTGGCCTTCACCGGCCACGAGGTCGATACCGCGGTGCCCGGCCGCATACCGGCTGGTCGGCGCCTCGAAGGGACGCGTCAGCTCCCGTGGTGGTCCGACGGGCCAGGCCCATCCGGCCGGCGCCGCCTGTCCGGGCAGGGCAGCACCGAGTGTCGCCGACACGGGAACCGCAACTGATGCCGCGGCACTGTGCTCCGCAACGACAGGCACCGGCGCAGAGGCCAACGCCGGCGCCGGCGAGTCGGACAGGCTTGGTGCGCCGGTGAGTAGTGCGGCCGCGATGGCACAGACCGGCAGCGCCGCGAGACGGAACAGAGCCTGCGCCGGGCGCCGGCGAGACCGGAACCTGTGCAGGGGAGAACGGGTGGAGGCGAGGCGTTTGTCGGGGCGTCCTGTCGCTGTCATGGCTCCACCATCGGACGACGGCGAGGTCGGGAGGCGGGCCGCGGGCCCGGCTGTGCCAAACGTGTGAAAGAACCGGCTGTGGAGGAGTGGCTGCGGGGGAGCGCGTTGGTGCGCGGCCGGGGTCGGCCGGGTGCTAGAGTTCTCTGAGCAGCGCTTTGTGCGCTGACTACGCGTGCCCATTCGGCCAACACATCCACTCGGTCCTGACTTTTCACGAAGTCGGGCGGTTGTGCGCCGGGCACCAGGAGTAGTGATCATCCGATCACGACACAAACCGATGGGCGTTTTCTGCTGTGCAGAAACGTCGGATAAGGAGTACGGCTCATGGCCGTCGTAACCATTCGCCAGCTGCTCGACAGCGGCGTGCACTTCGGGCACCAGACCCGCCGTTGGAACCCGAAGATGAAGCGCTTCATCTTCACCGAGCGTTCCGGCATCTACATCATCGACCTGCAGCAGTCGCTCGGGTTCGTTGACAAGGCCTATGACTTCGTCAAGGAGACCGTCGCCCACGGCGGCACCATCCTCTTCGTCGGCACCAAGAAGCAGGCGCAGGAATCGATTTCGGAGCAGGCGACGCGAGTCGGCCAGCCCTACGTCAACCAGCGCTGGCTCGGTGGCCTTCTCACCAACTTCCAGACCGTTTCCAAGCGTCTGGCCCGCATGAAAGAGCTCGAAGAGCTCGACTTCGAGGACACCGCCAAGAGCGGCTTCACGAAGAAGGAAATGCTCATCAAGAAGCGCGAGCTCGTCAAGCTGCACAAGAGCCTCGGCGGAATCCGCAACCTGACCAAGACGCCGTCCGCGCTCTGGGTTGTCGACACCAACAAGGAGCACCTCGCCATCGACGAGGCGCGCAAGCTCGGCATCCCCGTCATCGCGATCCTCGACACCAACTGCGACCCCGACGACGTTCAGTACCCGATCCCGGGTAACGACGACGCCATCCGCTCCGTTGGCCTGCTCACCCGCATCATCGCCGACGCCGCGGCCGAGGGCCTCATCCAGCGTCACCAGAAGCCGGAAGAGGGCGCCGAAGTTGAGCCCCTCGCCGCGTGGGAAGCCGAGCTGCTCGCAGCTCCGGCCGAGACCACGCCCGAGCAGTCCTCCGCTGACACCGAGAAGGTCGCCGACGAAACCGTCGCCACCGAGCAGGTTGCAGAAGAGGCACCCGCAGCAGCAGAGCCCGCAGCGGCCGAAGCCGCAACCGAAGAGGTTGCAGCCGACGCTCCCGTAGCCGACACCAAGTAAGGACAACAGGTATGGCAAACTTCAACCTCGAATCCGTCAAGATCCTGCGCGAGCGCCTCGGCACCGGCATGGTCGACACTAAGAACGCACTCGTCGAAGCCGATGGCGACATCGAGCGCGCGGTTGAGATCCTGCGTCTCAAGGGTGCAAAGGGCAACGCAAAGCGCGCCGACCGTTCCACCTCTGAGGGCCTCGTGGCCGCCAAGGTGATCGGAAACACCGCTTACCTGCTCGAGCTCGCCTGCGAGACCGACTTCGTCGCCAAGGGCGAGAAGTTCGGCGCTCTTTCCGAGAAGGTTCTGGACGCGGTTTCCGCTGCCGGCGCCACCAACGTCCCCGAGGCGCTTGCCGCTCCGGCGGATGGCCAGACCGTCGGAGACCTCATCAACGGCGAAGCCGCGATCATCGGTGAGAAGTTCGAACTTCGCCGCGTCGCAGCCGTCACCGGTGACAACTTCGAGATCTACCTGCACAAGACCAGCAAGGACCTGCCCCCGCAGGTCGGTGTCGTTCTCGGCTACACCGGTGAGGATGCCGCAACCGCGCGCAGCATCGCCCAGCACATCTCGTTCGCGAACCCGGAATACCTGGCTCGCGAAGACGTCCCCGCAGAAGCCGTCGAGGCCGAGCGTCGCATCGTCACCGAGATCTCCGAGAACGAGGGCAAGCCGGCCGCCGCGCTGCCCAAGATCGTTGAAGGCCGCGTCAACGCGTACTTCAAGCAGGTCGCACTTCTCGAGCAGGACTATGCCAAGGACAACAAGCTGTCCGTGGCGAAGGTGCTCGCTGACGCGGGTCTGACCGTCACCGGCTTCGCCCGGTTCAAGGTCGGCGCGTAACCAGCTCCGCCGCAACCGGCACAGCAGTAACCAGTAAGGCAGCATGAGACAGAAGGAGATCGGATCGCCTCGGCAATCCGGTCTCCTTCTTCTCTGCCCGGCTCCAGGTGGGCCGCAGCAGGGGTATAGCCCACCGGTGCTCAACCGGTAGTTTTAGAATCACGATCCACAACGGAAGGACGCTCACGGGCATGTCAGATACAGGTACCAAGCGCAGAGTCCTCCTCAAACTGTCGGGCGAAGCATTCGGGGCCGGAAGCCTCGGTGTCAACCCCGACGTCATCAGCAGCCTGGCCCGGGAAATCGCCGAGGCCGCCAAGAGCGTCGAGATCGCGATCGTCGTCGGCGGCGGCAACTTCTTCCGCGGCGCCGAACTCTCCCAGCGCGGCATGGACCGAGGCCGCGCCGACTACATGGGCATGCTGGGCACCGTCATGAACGCCCTCGCCCTGCAGGACTTCCTGGAACAGGCCGGAGCGGAGACCCGCGTGCAATCCGCCATCGCCATGACCCAGGTCGCCGAGCCGTACATCCCGCGACGCGCCGAGCGTCACTTGGAAAAGGGCCGCGTCGTCATCTTCGGCGCCGGCGCCGGACTGCCCTACTTCTCCACGGACACCGTGGCCGCGCAGCGTGCCCTTGAAATCGGTGCCGAGGTCGTCCTGGTCGCCAAGAACGGCGTCGACGGTGTCTACTCAGACGACCCGCGCACCAACCCCGACGCACACAAGATCCACAGCATCACCTACCAGGATGCGCTCCAGCGCGGCCTCAAGGTCGTCGACTCGACGGCCTTCAGCCTGTGCATGGACAACAGCATGCCCATGCGGGTGTTCGGGATGGCTCCGCACGGCAACGTGACGGCCGCCATTCTCGGCGCCGAACTGGGAACCCTCGTCTCCAACTAGGATTATTGAAGCCACCGAAGAAGGAGTCACCGTGATTACGGATGTCCTGACCGACACCACCCAGCGCATGGATAAGGCCGTCGAGGCCGCGAAGGAAGACTTCGCCACCGTGCGTACGGGGCGAGCAAACCCGCAGATGTTCCAGAAGATCCTGGTCGACTACTACGGCACCCCGACGCCCCTGGGGCAGCTTGCCTCGCTGCAGAACCAGGAAGCTCGCACGCTCCTGATCACCCCGTACGACAAGAGCGCCCTGCGCGACATCGAGAACGCCATTCGGGACACCCCGAACCTCGGCGCCAACCTCGGCAACGACGGTATCGTCATCCGGGCTTCGCTGCCCGAACTGACGAACGACCGCCGCAAGGAGTACGTCAAAATCGTCAAGACCAAGGGTGAGGATGCCAAGGTCTCCGTTCGCAACCTGCGCCGCAAGGCCAAGGACGAACTCGACGCGCTCAAGAGCGAGGTCGGCGACGATGACGTGGCCCGCGGAGAGAAGGAGCTCGAGCAGATCACGAAGACTCACATCGACGCGATCGACGACGCCCTCAAGCGCAAGGAAGCCGAACTCCTCGCTATCTAGCGGAGGCTAAGCGAATGACGGATCAGCCAGGGCCCACCCAGCCACCCCAGCGGGGTCGCGGCACCGGCCGCGCCGAGTTTCGGGCACAGGTGCAGTCCACCAAGGCCGACATCGAACGCCAGGTGCAGGCCACCAAGGCGCAGCTGGATGCGACGAACGAACGCATCGAGGCCCGCACAGGGCGCAACCTGATTCTGGCGACCCTGATCGGGCTGGTCCTGGGCGGCGCGATGCTCGTGAGCCTGATCTTCATCAAAGAGCTGTTCATGATCATGGCCTTCGTGGTCGTGGGGTTCACGGCCTTCGAACTGGCCGAGGCTCTGCGCCGGGGCGGCCGGAAGGTGCCCCGGATCCCGGTGCTGGCGTCGGCGGTGGCCGTCGTGCCCGCCGCGTTCTACTGGGGTGCCGGCGGCCAGTGGCTCGCCACTCTGGGCGGCATCCTGCTGATCACCCTGTGGCGGCTGGCCATGCTCGCCTTCCCCAGGCACCGCGCACCCCGCAGCGTGGTGCTCACCGACATCGGCGGCGGCTTCCTGATCCAGGTCTACGTCGTGTTCCTGGCCAGTTTCGCGGTGCTTCTGGTCACCCAGGAGGGCGGCCAGTGGTGGACGCTCGCGTTCCTGCTACTGGTGATCTCCGCTGACACCGCCGCGTACGCCGCAGGCCTCTCCTTCGGCAAACACCGGATGGTGCCGTCGATCAGTCCCAAGAAGACCTGGGAGGGCTTCGCCGGAGCGGCCATCGTGTGTGTGGTCGTCGGCATCCTGCTGGCCATCTTCATGCTCGGCGAGCCGTGGTGGTTCGGTCCGATCTTCGGTGTAGTGATCCTGATCACAGCCACCTTCGGTGACCTGGCGGAATCGCTGATCAAGCGGGACCTCGGCATCAAGGACATGAGCTCCTGGCTGCCGGGCCACGGCGGTTTCCTCGACCGTCTGGACTCCATCCTGCCGTCAGCGGCCGCGGCCTATGCGCTCTACCTCATCTTCGCCTGACCCGGCTGCTTTCGACACTCGGCGTCCGGTGGGGCAGAATGAGGCGGTGAGCACTACGTTTCCGCGAACCAGTAAAAAGATGCTCGGCTACAACCTCAAGCAGGTCGAGGAGTTCCTCGAGTCGACTCGGCACGCGTACGACGATGCGGGTGGGACGGACCAGCTCACCGCAGCCGACATCCGTCACACGGCCTTCGCCATGCAGAAGGGCGGCTATTCGCCCAGCCACGTCGACGCCGCCCTGGAGCGTCTCGAGGACGCTTTCGCGCTGCGGGAGCGGGAACGCGCCACCGGCGAATCCGGCTCGCAGGCCTGGCTGGACGAGGCCCGTCAGACCGCGCAGGTGATCATCAACCGCCTCGGCCGACCGGCGGGTCACCGGTTCTCCCGCACCAGTATCTTCAGCACCGGCTACAACAAAGCCGATGTCGACCGCCTCGCCGCGAAGCTCGTCACCTACTTCCAGGACGGCCACCCGGTCACCGTCGACGATGTGCGCACGGCGGTCTTCCGCCCGCAGCGGACCGGCTACAGGGAGGCCCAGGTCGACCTGGTTCTCGACAGTGTCGTGGACGTGATGCTCGCCGTTCGGTGACACATCGCGTGTCGTTACCTGGCCGTTACCCGCGAAGTGGGTTAGGGTCTAATCATCGTGGGTAGACATCTCAACATTTCCGCGCCCGTTTCGGGCGCGATGCCGGTGAGCACACCGGGCACCAAATCGCTTCGTGCACCCTTCGGGAACCTGGCCGTGCAGACGCCCGCCCGGCCGATCCCGCGGAGCATGCACCGCCCGCGCTCACGCAGCCACGTAGCGCTGTCGCTGTTCGCATTCACCGCTGCTGCCGCCTTCGTGCTCGTCACCGTGGTCGACCCGTACTCCGGGGCGACGGCGTCACCGTACTTCCAGGTGCCCGGCGCCGCGTCCGACCGGTACAAGGGCGAGGCCGCTCAGTCCCTGCTCGTGGCCAGCACCGTGGCCAACGCTGTCGTCATCGACAGCTACACCATCAACGAACCCGAGCCGGAACCCGCACCGGCCCCCGTGGCCGCCGCGTCGACGACGTCGCCGGGCCCCGTCAGCGCCGCACCGGCTGCCGTCCCCGACCCGGGCTCCGCCCAGGCATACGCCTACGGCGCCGTCGCGTCCCGCGGCTGGGGCGAAGACCAGTACAGCTGCCTGGTGTCGCTGTGGAACAAGGAGTCCGGCTGGCGCGTCAACGCGATGAACTCCAGCAGCGGCGCTTATGGGATCCCGCAGTCACTGCCCGGTTCGAAGATGGCCTCGGCCGGCTCCGACTGGGAAACCAACGCCGGCACCCAGATCGAATGGGGCCTGGGCTACATCAGCGGCCGCTACGGCACCCCCTGCGGCGCCTGGGGCCACTCCGTCGACGTCGGCTGGTACTAGTCACCCGACCCGACCGGCCCAGCTGGGCCCTTCGAGCCAGGGTTAGACTTGCACCATGCCGCGCAGCAACCGCCCCAAGGGCCGCAGAGCCGGCACCGGCGAAGACGAGACCGACGATCTCTCGCGCATGCTCGCCGGCTGGCGCCGCACCGAGGTGAAGCGCGACGGCGTGTGGCATGTGCAGCCGATCAGCGCCGCCCAGGCGGGGAAGACCTACCTCTGCCCCGGTTGCCTGCTCGACATCAACCCCGGAGTGGCCCACATGGTCACCTGGCGCGGCGACGGTGTGACCGGCGACGCGGCGGACCTCGCCGCCCGGCGCCACTGGCATCTGCACTGCTGGAAGATCAAGTAACCCGAGCGTTTCGCGCAGGCGTTCACCNAGGCGTTCCCCCCCCCCCCCCCCGACGAGGAGCACCACCATGGCCGGACCAGTCGAGATCCGCGGCGGCATCGACCTGCCCGCAACCCGCGAGCAGATCGAGCTGCACACCGACGACGGCCTCACCCTGGTGGGCGAGCTGGCCACGCCGGCGAGTCGGCCCGCCGTCGCCACCCTGGTCACCCTGCATCCGCTGCCCACGCACGGCGGCTTCATGGACTCGCACATCCTGCGGAAGGCCGCCGGACGGCTGCCGGCGCTGGCCGACCTCGCCGTGCTGCGCTTCAACACCCGTGGTACCAGTTCACCGCGGGGGACCAGCGGGGGCAGCTTCGGACACGGCGACGCCGAACGTGCCGATGTGGCCGCGGCCATGGCCTTCGTCACGGAGCGTGGCCTGCCTGATCCCTGGTTCGTCGGTTGGTCCTTCGGCACGGAACTGGCGATCAAGTACGGCCTCGACCACCCGATCCACGGCGCGATCCTGCTGTCGCCACCGCTGCATCGGGCAACGGATGCCGAACTGGCGGCCTGGGCGGACGACGAGCGCGAGCTCGTGGTGCTGGTGCCCGAACACGACGACTACCTCCGGCCCGAGGAGGCCCGCACCCGGTTCGCGAGCGTTCCGAACGCCCGACTGATCAATGTGGACGGCGCGAAGCATCTCTGGGTGGGGGAGAGCCAGACCCGCCGGGTGCTCAACGAGATCGTCGCCGCGGTGAACCCGGCAGCCGGCCCACTGCCGGAGACCTGGGCCGGCGAACGCTGAGCCGCCCGGCTCTGAGCGGCCGAGCTCTGAGCCGCCGCGTAAGCAACCGGCGGGCGTCCGGCGCTCAGGAGCACCGCGCCGCTTGACAGGGCGCTCCTGAGGCTTTACAGCTCGTTCTGGCGGGGGATCACGACCTGCTTGATGATCATGATGACCGATGCCGCGACCGGGATCGCGATCAGGGCGCCGAGGATGCCCAGCAGCGACCCGCCGGCGAGGGCTGCCACCACCACGACGGCGCCGGGCACGGCGACGGCGCGGTTCATGATGTTCGGGCTGAGAACGTAGGCCTCGAGCTGCATGTAGACCAGGTAGTAGATGCCCGCGACGAGCACGGTGAGCCAGGAGCTGCCGATACCGGGAATCGCGCAGGTGGCGACGATGATGACGGATCCGGTGATGGTGCCGACCAGCGGGATGAGCGAGAACAGGAACGCGATCACCGACAGCAGGGCGGGGAAGGGGGCGCCGATGATCGACAGGAAGATGAAGCTGAAAACACCGTTGCAGGCGGCCAGGGCGCCCTGTCCCACGATGAACCGGCCGACGGCCGTGGTGATCTGCTCGCTCAGGTCCGCGAAGCGTTCCCGCTTGGAGGCGGGGACCAGCTGGTAGGTGGCTCGCTTCATGGTGTTCAGTGACGCCGTGAAGTACAGGGTCAGGATCAGGATGATCAGGCCGCCGAACAAGCCGCTGACGATGGCGAAACCGGATTGGACGATGGTGGACGTGATCTCCGTGAGGTTGCCGCCGAGGTATTTCGTGACCGCCTCGACGATCTCCTGCACATCAAGGGCCGGGAACTGCTTCTGCAGGTCGACGAGGAAAGTCGCTGAATTCACCGACTTCACCAGGGCCGGAATGCGTTCAGACAGGTTGGAGATCTGGTCGGCGATGATCGGGACGATGGCGAAGATCACCCCGGTCAGCGCGCCCAGCACGGCGACGAGCACCGTGAGGATGGCGGCCCACCGCGGGAACTTCTTCTTCTCGAGCCACGAGACCGCCGGGTCGAGTCCCAGGGCCAGGAACAGGGCCGCCCCGATGTAGGTGATGATCGTGGACAGCGAGACGATCGAGCTCAGGATCAGCACCCCGAGGCCGACACCCAGGGTTCCTACCAGGCCGAGCCGGAAGGCGTTTTGGATCTTCACTGTTGTCTCCACTTGCTCGGCGTTGTGACTAGTCCTGGTCAGCGTTCACTTTCTCCGCCTGGGTCAGGACGCTGCGCAGGCTTTCGAAGTAGCCGGCGACCGACTCGCGCTCAATCCTAATCTGCGCCAGACGGTCTTCAGCGTCGTTGACGAGTTCACGAGTGCGTGTCTCCGCATCGGCGACGAGGGCCGCCGCGCGATCCTCGGCATTCCGCACGATGCGTTCGGCCTCATCGTCGGCCTTCGCCTTCGCCGTCTTCGCGTCGGCGCGGGCACCGGCATCCAGTTGTTCGTTGAGAGTGCGCAGTTCCACGGTGCGGGCGTTGGTGACGGCGAGCTGAGCCGAGGAGTCGTCCAGGTAACGCTGCGTCTGAGCGACGGCCGCCTGGTGACGGGCCAGGTGGTCCTGCTCGGCTTCGTCCCTGCGCGCCTTGAGCTCCACCTCGAGGTCGGCTCGGATCTGGTCGATTTCGCGTCGCAGCTTGGCCGCCTCGTGCTCGCCGCGCTTGCGGGTGGCGGTGAGATGGTTGTCCAGATCGATTCTGGCCTGCTCGCTGTCGGCGTCGAAGTCCGCCTTGGTCTGCTCGAGTTCCCGGGCGAGGTCGGCCCTGGCCTGCTCGATCTCGGCGGCGAGGTCGGCGTGCGCCTTGTCGAGGTCGCGGTTCACTGCCGCCCGATCTCGGTCCAGCTCCCGGTCGAGGTCGGTGTGCGCCTGCTCACCCTCGATGGTGAGATCCGCGCGAGCCTGTTCGATCTCCCGGGCGAGGTCGGTGCGACCCTGCTCGATCTCCACGGACAGGTCTGAGCGGGCTTGTTCGGTCTCGTGGGCCAGATCGATGCGGGCCTGTTCGGTCTCCCGGGCCAGGTCGATGCGGTCCTGTTCGGTCTCGGTGGCGAGGTCGATGCGGGCCTGTTCGGTCTCGCGGGCGAGGTCGGCACGCTGCTGGTCCAGTTCATGGGCCACTTCCGCGCGCGTCAATTCGGTTTCCCGGGTGAGACCAGCGGCGATTTCCCTCGCTTCGGTGGCCTCGCGCTGAGCGACGACCCGCACCTCAGCGGCCTCCCGTTCGGCCTCGGAGCGAATGGCGGCGACCTCACGCTTGACCGTGGCCCGGAGCTCCGCCGCCTCGGTGGCGACGGCGCCGCGGATCGCCGCGGCCTCCTGGAGGGCATCCTGGGTGAGCTGTTCGTGGGTCTGCCCAGCGCGGGTGAGCAGATCGTCTGCCTCGACCTGGGCATCGGTGAGCAGTCGGTGGGCCTTGACGGTGGCGTCGGACACCGTTCGTTCGGCGTGTTCGGAGGCTTGGCGCTTCAGCGCGTCGATCTCGGCGGATGCGGAGGCGCGCAGCTTCTCGGCGTCGATATCGGCCTGGGCGATGACCCGGGTTGACTGCTCCTCGGCGACGCGCAGGGTGTTCTCGAGCTTGGTGCCCAGCCCGGAGAAGGTGGGACTGCCGACCTCTTCGATCTCGGCATTGAGGTCGTCGATTCTGGCCCCCAGTCGTTTGACTTCCTTGGCCGACTCGGTGCTCTGGGCGTTGGCCTGGATCAGGTCGCGCCGAAGTCCCTGGATGGCCTTGTCGACCTCGTCCTTGTCGTACCCTCGGAATACCTGGGTGAAGTCAGCCTCGTCGGTCGCCACGTTGTCTCCTCATAAATGGGCCTGACCCCGAGTCAGATACGGACGGAGCAGACCGTGCAATTTTAGTGCCCGGACACTCTGCTCCCCATCCCGCCTTCGGGGGAAAGGAGGCTGTGGAGGGAGGGGAATCACGCGAAAAGCCGCTATTAGGCACCTCTCAGGAGCGTCCACTATCGTAAGACGTCCGTGTCTGTTGCTTCCCGGCCCCGACAAGCGGTGGCAGTCGTTGTGATTCGCAGCCATCGGCAGGCAACACAGGAGGGTTTTACGTGCGTTTCGTCTTTGCCATTTTGGCATTCGTCCTCGCCGCGCTGATGATCGCATTCGGCATCGCGCAGCGGACAGTCTTTCTCGAACCTGCTTCCACGAGCCTGAGCGCGACGGTCGACGACGGTGCGCCGTACGCGGTGATCGACGGCGCGGCCCTGGGCACGTTCCCCGGCAGCCAGACCATCACGGTTTCCGGCTCCGACAGCGTCTTCGTCGCCTACGCGCGTACCGCGGACATCCAGGCCTGGATCGGCGCTGACGAGTACGCGGCGGTGGGCCTCGATGCCGACACCGGGAAATTGACTGTTACCCCGGCGACGGGAACCGCCGTCACGCCGGCGGCGGAAACCGAAGCGGCCCCGCTGGCCACCGACCCTGCCGGCTCCGACCTGTGGTTGGAGGAGTACACCGGTGACCGGTCGCTGACCACCACGATCAGCGCGCCGGCCGGGATCTCGGTGCTTGTCGCCTCCGACGGGACCGCCCCGGCGCCGACGGATATCACCGTGGCCTGGCCGACGGACAACGCGACACCGTGGGCCGGTCCGCTGATCGTCGGGGGAGCTCTCATCGGTCTGCTCGGCTTCGTGATCTACCTGCTGGGCCTGTTGCACTTCCGCCGGTCCCGCCGTCCGCGGCGCAACGTGCCGCGCGGGCCGCGCATGCCCAGGCTGCCCCGGGTGCCGCGCCCCAAGACCATCAAGGCGAGCGAGATCACCGGTCCACGCCGGTCGATCGGCCGGTCCATGATCGCCGTTCCCCTCGTGCTGGTCTCCGGCCTGGTGCTCAGCGGATGTTCGCCGGAGTTCTGGCCGACCGTCGCTCCGGAGGCCGCCGCCACCGCAACGGCGACGCCCTCGCCCAGCGCCGAGGATATCGAGGCTCCCGTGGCCGACGAGGCTCCGGAGCCCGCTGTGACGGTGCCGCAACTCGAGCGCATCGTTGGCGACATTGTCGCGCTCACGGCGGAGGCCGACGCGAACCTGGATGCCGACAGCCTGGCCACCCGGTTCACCGGCCCCGCGCTCGAGCAGCGTCTGGCCAACTACAAGGTCCGCGCCGCCGATGCGTCGTACGCGGCGACCGTGGCGCTGCCGGATTCCCCGCTGACGCTGACGCTTCCCCAACAGACCGATGCCTGGCCGCGCGTGGTCATGACGGTGCTGCAGTCGGCTGATGAGGCCTCGGTGCCCACCATGGCGCTTATTCTCAAGCAGGAATCTCCGCGGGAGAACTACCTGGTCGAGTACGCCGTCCAGCTCGAGGCATCCGCCAAGGTTCCGAGTGTGGCCCCGGCCACCATCGGAGCACCGCTGATCGCCCCCGACAACAAGTTCATGTCGATGGCGCCCAACGCTGTTGGCCCGGCCTACGCCGACATCCTGCTGAAAGGCGAGGCGAGCCCGTCGTTCCCGCTCTTCGAAGCCAAGGGCGACACCGCCCGCACCCAGCTGGGCTTGGAGTACAAGGAGAAGCAGCTGTTGGAGCTTGAGGACACCGGCACGATGGAGTTCACCAATGCCGTTGGGAGTGGCGAGATCATTGCCCTTGCCACGAACGACTCCGGCAGTATCGTGGCCGTGAGTGTGAACGAGATCACCACGGTGACTCCCGTCGCGGGCAAGGCGACCATCACCCCGAAGGAAGGCCCGAGCAAGGCGCTCTCCGGTATCGAGGAGACCACCAAGGGCATCCAGAGCACCTATAGCGAGCAGCTCCTGTTCCACGTGCCTGCCGCCAATTCAACCGACAAAATCGTTCTCCTTGGCTTTAGTCAGGGACTGATCAATTCCGTGGAGCTTCCATGACCGTTGTCCCCCCAGCCGGCGCCAACCTGCGCGGCGCCGTCGACCTGTCCTCGCTCGTGAACCGCCCACCGGCGGCCGCGGCCGGCGTGAGCACCGGGACCGCGCCGGATGGCGCCGTCGCCGGTGTCGTTCCGGTACCGAATTTGGTGCTCGAGGGTACCGACACCAACTTCGCGGAGCTGCTGGAACTGTCGAAGATCGTGCCGGTGATTGTGGACCTGTGGGCCACCTGGAGCGAGCCGGCCACCCAGCTCACCCCGGTGATCGAGAACCTGATCAGGGAGTACAACGGCCGCTTCGTGCTGGCCACCGTCGACATCGACACGAACCCGCAGCTCGCCCAGGCGTTCCAGGCCACGTCGGTGCCGACCCTCGCCGCGGTGATCAACGGTCAGCCGGTTCAGCTTTTCGACGGGGTACTCCCCGTGGTGCAGATCCGCGAGGTTTTCGAGCGGGTGCTTGAGCTGGCCGCTCAGCACGGTGTGACCGGGGTGGCCGAGGCCGCCGAGACGCCCGCCGGCCCGCCGGCCGAGCCCGTCGAACCCGAACTGCCACCGCATCACCGCGAGGCCTACGAGGCCATCGAGCGCGGCGACTACGCCGCCGCCATCGACATCTACAAGCTCGCCCTGGCCCGCGACCCCCGCGACACCATGGCCACCGCCGGTCTCGCCCAGGTCAGCCTGCTCGCCCGGCTGCAGGGCAAGACCATCGCCGAGGTGCGTTCGGCTGCCGCTGACGACCCGGCGAACCTGGACGCTCAACTCCTCGTGGCCGACCTGGACCTGTCCGGTGGACACATCGAGGACGCCTTCGACAGGCTGCTGGGCCTGTTCCCCGGCCAGGATGCTGCGGGCAAGAACGTCATCCGCCAGCGCATGCTCGAGTTGTTCGAGGTCGTCGGTACCGATGACCCGCGCGTGCCGCCGGCCCGCAAACGCCTCACCGCGCTGCTCTACTAAACGCGGGAACGCGAAAGCGCCCGTGTGGCTGCCTCAGGCGACTGAGGCGACCAGGCGGGCGCTTTCGCGTGGCCTGAGCGATGTCAGCGGCGCAGGCGCAGCCAGAGGGCGCCGAGCGGCGGCAGGGTGAGGGTGGCGGATGCCGGCCGGCCGGCCCACGGCTCGGCGAACGCGGTCACCTCACCGAGGTTGCCGACCCCGGAGCCGCCGAAGTTCTCGGCATCGGTGTTGAGGATCTCCTCCCAGGCGCCGGGCAGGGGCAGCCCCACCCTGTAGCCGGTGTGCGGGGCTCCGGAGAAGTTGTACAGGCAGACCACCGGCGTGCCGTCGTGGTCCCAGCGCACGAAGCTGACCACGTTCTCCGCAGCGGCGCCGCCGTCGAGCAGCTCGAACCCGCCGGGTTCGTTGTCACGCTCCCAGAGGCTGGGCGTGTCCCGGTACACCCGGTTGAGCTGGCCGACGAGGTTGAACAGGCCACGGTGACCGGGCTGGTCGAGCATCCACCAGTCCAGTCCGCGCTCTTCACTCCACTCGGACCGCTGGCCGAACTCCTGCCCCATGAACAGGAGCTGCTTGCCCGGGTGCGCCCACATGAATGCGAGGTAGACCCGCACGTTGGCGAGCTGCTGCCACGGATCTCCTGGCATCTTGCCGATCAGGGAGCCCTTGCCGTGCACAACCTCGTCGTGGCTGATCGGCAGCAGGAAGTTCTCGCTGAACGCATAGACGAACGAGAAGGTGATCTCGTTGTGGTGGTACGCGCGGTGCATCGGGTCTTCGCTCATGTACTCGAGCGAGTCGTGCATCCAGCCCATGTTCCACTTCAGCCCGAAGCCCAGGCCGCCGCCGGAGGTGGCCGCGGTGACACCGGGCCAGTTGGTGGATTCCTCGGCGATCATGATGGTGCCGGGGTTGCGCTTGTATGCCGTCGCGGTGATCTCCTGCAGCAGGCTGATCGCCTCGAGGTTTTCCCGGCCGCCGAACTTGTTGGGTTCCCACTCGCCGTCCTTGCGCGAGTAGTCCAGGTACAGCATCGAGGCGACCGCGTCCACCCGGAGGGCGTCGATGTGGAACTCCTCGAGCCAGTACAGCGCATTGGCGACGAGGAAATTGCGCACCTGCATCTGGCCGAAGTCGAAGACGTAGGTGCCCCAGTCCATCTGCTCACCGCGGCGCGGGTCCGGGTGCTCGTACAGGGCCTGCCCGTCGAAGCGGGCCAGGGCGAACTCATCCTTGGGGAAGTGTCCCGGAACCCAGTCCATGATCACGCCGATGCCGGCCTGGTGCAGCCGGTCGATCAGGTAGCGCAGGTCGTCGGGGTGGCCGAACCGGCTCGTCGGAGCGTAGTAGCCGGTGACCTGGTAGCCCCAGGAGCCCCCGAACGGGTGCTCGGACAGCGGCATGAACTCCACGTGCGTATACGCGAGTTCTTCGAGGTAGCTGATCAACTCGTCGGCCAGGGCCCGGTAGCCCAGCCCGGGCCGCCAGGAGCCCACGTGCATCTCGTACACGCTCATGGCCCGGTTGTGCGGGTCGGTGGCGCTGCGTTCGGCCAGCCAGGCGGCATCCTGCCAGGTGTAGGCGGTCTCGCCCACCACCGACGCGGTCAGCGGCGGCACCTCGGTGTAACGGGCCATCGGGTCGGCCTTCTGCACCCACTCGCCGGCCTGGGTGAGGATCTCGAACTTGTAGTTGGAGCCAGCGGTCAGGCCGGGCACGAAGAGTTCCCAGACGCCGGTGCTGCCCATGTTGCGCATCGAGTGCAGCACGCCGTACCAGCTGTTGAAGTCACCGATCACGCGCACGGCACGGGCGTGTGGCGCCCAGACCGAGAACGAGGTGCCGCTGACAGGCTTGGTCACGCCGGTGAAGGTGCGCACGTGGGCGCCTAGTACGTCCCAGAGACGTTCGTGCCGGCCCTCGCCGATCAGGTGCAGGTCGAGCTCGCCGAGCGTGGGCCGGTAACGGTAGGGATCGTCGCTGATCCAGGCCGGTCCGCCCTCGTAGTGCGCTTCGATCTCGTAGTCCTGCGGGCCGATGGTGCTGACACCCTGCCAGATGCCGTAGCCCAGATGGGACAGTTCGACGCGGGCGCCGGTGGACAGCACCGCGACGACCTCGATGGCCAGGGGACGCAGGACCCGGATGACCGTGATCGGGTCGGTGATGTTCGGCAGGTCCAGCAGGTGCTGGCCGAGCACCTCGTGAGGGTTGTAGTACGAGCCGACCGAGACCGTCTCGAGGATGTGCGCTGAGAAGGTGGGCAGTTCGTCGGCGGGTCGGCCGGTGGCGTGTTTCATTCGGCCAGTCCGTTCTGGTTCGGTGCCTGTGGGATCCGCACGTGCAGGATGTGCACGGGTTCGGTGAAGGCGTCCAGGCGCACGAAGTTGTCCGCGGACCAGGTCCACACGGCGCCGGTGATGAGGTCCTCGACCTCGAAGTGGGAGCCGAGGGGGAGACCGAACCTGGTCACATCCAGGTGCACCACGGTCTCACGCACCGAATGCGGGTCGACGTTGGCGACGATGATGAGCGCGTCGGTGCGACCGTCGTCGGTGAACTCACCGGCCAGGTACTTGCTGTAGACGAGGATCGAGTCGTCGTCGCTGGAGTGGATGTCGAGGTTGCGCAGCTGACGCAGGGCCGGGTGGGCGGCACGGATGCGTCCCAGCTGGGCCAGGAACGGCGCCAGCGACCTGCCGAGCGCTTCAGCCTTCGCGAAGTCGCGGGGCCGAAGCTCGTACTTCTCGTTGTCGATGTTCTCTTCGGCACCGGGACGGGCGACGCTCTCGTAGAGTTCGAAGCCCGCGTACAGGCCCCAGGTGGGCGCCGCCGTCGCGGCCAGGGCCGCACGGATCTTGAACGCCGCCGGTCCGCCGAACTGGAGGTACTCGGAGAGGATATCGGGAGTGTTCACGAACAGGTTCGGGCGCAGGAAGTCCGCGGTGTCGTGGGCCAAGTCGTCGAAGAACTCCTCGAGCTCCTCCTTGGTGTTGCGCCAGGTGAAGTAGGTGTACGACTGCTGGAAGCCGACCTTGGCCAGGCCCTGCAGCAGCGCCGGACGGGTGAACGCCTCGGCCAGGAACACCACGTCGGGCGATTCCCGGTTGATGGTGCCGATCAGCCACTCCCAGAAGTCCAACGGCTTGGTGTGCGGATTGTCGACCCTGAAGATGTTCACGCCAACGCCGACCCAGTAGCGCACCAAGCGCAGCACCTCGGCACGGATGCCGGCGGGATCGTTGTCGAAGTTGATCGGGTAGATGTCCTGGTACTTCTTCGGCGGGTTCTCGGCGTAGGCGATGGTGCCGTCCGGCAGCGTGGTGAACCACTCCGGGTGCTCGGTGACCCAGGGGTGGTCCGGCGAGGCCTGCAGGGCCAGGTCGATGGCGACCTCGATGCCCTCCGTGCGGGCGGCGTCGAGGAAGAAGCTGAAGTCGTCAATGGTGCCGAGCTCCGGGTGGATGGCGTCGTGTCCGCCGGCAGCCGAGCCGATCGCCCACGGCGAACCCGGGTCGTTCTCGCCGGCGTCGAGGGTGTTGTTCGGGCCCTTGCGGAAGGACCGGCCGATCGGGTGGATCGGCGGCAGGTACAACACGTCGAAGCCCATCGCGGCGACGCCGGGCAGGCGGGCGGCCGCGGTGCGGAAGGTTCCGCTCTGCCAGCTGCCGTCTTCTCGCCGCACGGCGCCCTCCGAGCGGGGGAAGAACTCGTACCAGGAGCCGACGCCGGCGCGGGTGCGTTCGACCCGCACGGTGCGCTCGGCGGAGAACGAGTCGAGACTGGCGAGGGGGCGCACGACTGCTGCCGCGGCCAGGGCCGGATCGGTGACGACGGCCAGCCGGACCGCGAGGGGGAGCTTCGTATTGGCCAGGGTCTTGGCGGCGGCGGCGAACAGCCGACGTTCCACGGTGGGACGCTTGAGGTCCTTGCCGGCGGAGGCCAGCAGTGTCGAACCGATCAGGAACATCAGCTCGACGTCTATGCCGGCGGGGATCTTGATGGCGGCGTTGTGCACCCAGGTGGTGAAGTCATCCGCGTAGGCACGCACCCTGTAGGTGTACGAGCCCTGCAGGTCCAGGCGCACCTGGGCCTCGTACCTGTCGGTGCCCGGGGCGCCGGGGCGCATCGGATGCTGGGTCTGGGTGCCGTCCGGCGCCGTGAGATGCAGCATCACGCCGATGGCGTCATGCCCCTCCCTGAAGGCGGTCGCACCGAACGGCACGACCTCGCCGGCGAAAGCCTTCGCCGGCCAGAGATTGTCGTTCAGCTGCGGGGACAGGTCGAGGACGGGGATTCGACCGACTTTGGTCGGAACATCCGCGATGCTCGGAGTTGAGAGGGCGGTACCGGTTCGTTTTGGTGTCTTAGCCACAAGACGACCGTAGCGCGAACGGGGGCCGAATCGGTGGTCACACGCGCGCACACCTGTTACCCGGTGGACACGTTGCGCCCCTAAAGTAAGGTTCGTGAAGGCGATCCGTAAATTTACCGTCCGTGCAGTCCTGCCAGAGTCGCTTGCCGCGCTCGATGAGCTGGCCGGCAACTTGCGCTGGTCCTGGCACGAGCCCACCCGGCAGCTCTTCGAGCACATCGCCCCGGAGCTGTGGCGCAGCATCGGCACCGACCCCGTCGCCCTGCTCGGCGCCGTCGACCCGGCCCGGCTGGCGGAACTCGCCCTGGACCACGACTACGTCGCCGGCGTCAACCTGGTGCGCGACGACCTGCGCGCCTACCTCAACGAACCGCGCTGGTATCAGGGCCTCGAGGGGGCGAAGCCGGCGTCGATCGCGTACTTCTCGCCCGAGTTCGGCATCGCGGCGGCGCTGCCGCAGTACTCCGGCGGCCTGGGTATCCTGGCCGGGGACCACCTCAAGAGCGCCTCGGACCTCGGTGTTCCACTCGTCGGCGTTGGCCTGTTCTACAAGGCCGGCTACTTCAGCCAGGCGATCTCGAGCGACGGTTGGCAGCTGGAGAGCTACCCGCTGCTGGACCCCGACGGTCTGCCCCTGTCGGTGCTGCGCCGGGCGGACGGTTCGCCGGTGCAGGTGTCCCTCGCCCTGCCGGACGACCGAACCCTGCACGCTCGCGTGTGGGAGGCCAGGGTCGGCCGCATCCGGCTGCTGATGCTGGACACCGATATCCCGGAGAACACCGACGAACTGCGCCAGGTGACCGACAGGCTCTATGGCGGCGGCGGCGAACACCGGCTGCTGCAGGAACTGCTGCTCGGCATCGGCGGGGCCCGTGCCGTGCGCCTGTGGAGCCACCTCAACGGCCGCGACGAGCCCGAGGTGTTCCACACCAACGAGGGACACGCCGGATTCCTCGGCTTGGAACGCATCTCCAGCCTCATCGGTGAGGGTCTGAGCTTCGCCGAGGCGTTGCAGGTAGCCCGTGCCGGCACCGTTTTCACCACGCACACCCCGGTGGCTGCCGGAATCGACAGGTTCGAAACCTCCCTCGTGCGCCGCTACTTCGAGACCGACCTGCTGCCCGGTGTGGCCGTGGACGACCTGCTGGGTCTGGGCGCCGAGAGCTACCCGGGCGGGTCGCCGGATGTCTTCAACATGGCCATCATGGGCCTGCGGCTCGGACAGCACGCCAACGGCGTCTCGAAGCTGCACGGTGAGGTGAGCCGGCGCATGTTCAGCGGCCTCTGGCCGGGCTTCGACGCCAGCGAGGTGCCGATCACCTCGATCACCAACGGGGTGCACGCCCCCACCTGGACGGACCCGGCGCTGAAGGCCCTCGCCGCGAATCGGCTCGGTACCACCGACACCTCCACGGCCGACTGGGCATCGCCCGCGGTGAGCGACCAGGACCTCTGGGAGGTGCGCGGCGATATGCGCCGCCAGTTCGTCGAGGACGCCCGTCGCCGCATCGGCGCGGCCTGGCTGGTGCAGAACCCCGGCGGTCTGGTGCCGGCGTGGATCAACCAGGTCTTCGACCCCAACGTGCTCACCATCGGCTTCGCCCGTCGGGTGCCCACCTACAAGCGGCTCACCCTGATGCTGCACGATCCCGAGCGGCTGCGCGCCCTGCTGCTGCACCCCGAGCACCCCGTGCAGATCGTCATCGCCGGCAAGTCGCACCCCGCCGACGAGGAGGGCAAGCGGCTGATCCAGCGGATCGTGCAGTTTGCCGCCGATCCTGAGCTGCGCACCCGCATCGCGTTCCTGCCCGACTACAACATCGGTATGGCTCAGCTGATGTACCCGGGCACCGACGTGTGGCTGAACAATCCGCTGCGCCCGCTCGAGGCCTGCGGCACCTCCGGCATGAAGGCGGCCCTGAACGGCGCCCTCAACCTGTCCATCCTCGACGGCTGGTGGCCGGAGTACTTCGACGGTCAGAACGGCTGGGCCATTCCCTCTGCCGACGCGAGCACCAACTCCGCCGAGCGCGACCGCCTCGAGGCCGACGCCCTGTACGAGCTCATCGAACACCAGGTGGCGCCGCCGTTCTACGAGCGCAACGCCGATGGCGTGCCCGAACGCTGGGTCGCCAACATCCGCCAGACCCTGGCCGGGCTCTCGCCCGAGTTGAACGCCGGCCGGATGGTGCGCGAATACGTGGAGAAGCTCTACCGCCCCGCCGGTGTCTCCGAGGCGCGGCTCTCGGCCAACAACTTCCGGGCGGCCCGCGAACTCGCGGAATGGAAGGCCCGCATCGGGGGAGCCTGGCCCGGCGTGGCCGTCGAGCACGTGGAGTCCGGTGGCGTCGCCCCGGTGCCGCAGGTGGGCGATGAACTGCGCCTGCGCGCGCACGTGCAGTTGAACGGCCTCGCACCCGAGGACGTGACGGTGCAGGTCGTCTACGGCAGGAGCACCGGCGGTGACGACCTCACCGACGTCAGCACCCAGGCCCTCGAGCCGATCAACGACGTGCTGGGGCAGGACGCGACCGAAACCGTGACGCCCGGCGCGCCCACCCTGTTCACCGGAACCGTCGAACTCGACAGGTCCGGCGGCTTCGGCTACACCGTCAGGGTCGTGCCGCGGAACGACCTGCTGATCAGCGCGGCCGAGATGGGGCTGGTGGCCGTCGCCGGCTGACCTCGCCCGCGGGCCGGCGTCGTCAGCGGTCCCGGCCGATCGCGGCCACGACGGCGGCGGTGACGGAGACGAGGTCGGCGGGGGAGAGCTCGAGGTCGAAGCCGCGGCGGCCGCCGGAGACGAAGACCGAGTCGAAGAGCTCGGCCGTCTCGTCGAGCACCGTCGTCAGCCGGGTCTTCTGTCCGATCGGGCTGATGCCGCCCACGACGTAGCCCGTTTTGCGCTCGGCCACCTTGGGGTCGGCCATGACGGCTTTCTTCGCGCCGACCGCCGCGGCGAGGGCCTTGAGGTCCAGCTGACCGGAGACGGGCACGATCGCCACGACGAGGGCACCGTCGGCGTCCGCCAAGAGGGTCTTGAACACCTGGTCGGGATCCAGCCCGAGCTTGTCCGCCGCCTCGAGGCCGTAGCCGGCCACCGCCGCATCATGCGGGTAGTGGTGGGCGGTGAACCGGATGCCGGCGTGCAGCAGCGCCACAGTGGCGGGTGTGCCGCCGGCATCCGGCTTGGTCATGCCCGGGCTTCCTCGGCCCGCAACAGCAGCATCGAGGTACCCCCCATGGTGAGGCGGGCGCCCGGCATGTGCGAACTCTGCACCTCGCGGATGTCGTCGTGACTGGAGTCCCAGAGCACCGTGTAGCTGGAGACCCCGGAGTGGATGGGCAGGGTCACCTCGGTGGGCGACTCCAGGCCGTGAACGATCAGGAGGATGCGGTTGAACGCCTCGTGCTCGGGGGTGCTGGCCGCGAGATACTGCAGGGTGCGTTCCTGGGGGGAGTTCCAATCGGCCTCCGACATCGAGGCTCCGGCGGCGTTGTACCAGTCCATCTGGCTGGCGCTGGGGGTGGTCTGGCCCGGCCGGCCGAACCTCACGGGGCGCAGGGCCGGGTTCTCCCGGCGCAGGGCAAGCAACTGCCGGGTGATCCGGTGCAGGTCCTGCTGCCAGTCGTCGAAGTTCCAGTCCAGCCAGGTGAGCTCGCTGTCGTGGCAGTAGGCGTTGTTGTTTCCGCGTTGGCTGCGACCGAACTCGTCCCCGGCGGTGAGCATCGGCACACCCGCGGAGAGCAACAGGGTGCCGAGCAGGTTGCGCATCGCCCGCCGACGGGTACGCAACACCGTGACATCGCGAGTGGGCCCCTCGACACCGTGGTTGAACGAGTTGTTCCCGTCGGTGCCGTCCCGGTTCGCCTCACCGTTGCCGACGTTGTGCTTCACGTTGTACGCGGTGAGGTCCGCCATGGTGAAACCGTCGTGGGCGGTGATGAAGTTCAGCGAGGCGACCGGGCCGCGCTCCAGCGAGAAGGTGTTGGCCGACCCGGCCAGACGGGAGGCGAACCGGCCGATGCCGCTGTCTGAGGTCGAGTGGTTGCGCACGGCGGCGACGTCGGTGAGCCAGAAGGACCGCATCCGGTCGCGGTACCGGTCGTTCCACTCCGACCAGCCGGTCGGGAAGTTGCCGGTCTGCCAGCCGCCCATGCCCACGTCCCACGGTTCCGCGATGAGCTTCACCCCGGCCAGTTCCGGGTCGTCGCGGATGGCGGTGAGCAGAGGGTGGTCCGGCGTGTAGTGCACGTTCTCGTCGCGTGCGAGGGTCGCGGCCAGGTCGAACCTGAACCCGTCGATCTGCACCTCGTTGGCCCAGTACCGCAGAGAGTCCAGCACCAGTCGCATCGGCACGTCGTGGCCGAAGTTGACCGTGTTGCCGCAGCCGGTGACGTCGATGTAATGACCCTTGGCGTTCTGCCGGTAGTAGGTGGCGTTGTCGATGCCCCGCAGGCTCGTGACCGGTCCGGCCGGGCCCTCCTCGGCGGTGTGGTTGTACACAACGTCGAGGATGACCTCGAGGCCGGCCTCGTGCAGCAGTTTGACCATGCCCTTGAACTCGCGCAGCACCGCCTCCGGCCCCTCGGACTGGGAGGCCTGCGTGGCGTAGTCGGCGTGAGGGGTGAAGAAGTTGAGGGTGTTGTAGCCCCAGTAGTTCGACAGGCCCTGCTTGATCAGGCGCTGTTCGGAGACGAACGACTGCACCGGCAGCAGTTCAACGGCGGTCACCCCGAGGTTCTTGAGGTACGCGATGGTGCTCTCGTGTGCCAGTCCGGCGTAGGTGCCGCGGAGTTCAACGGGCATGGCCGGGCTGAGCTTGCTCAGGCCCCGGACGTGCGCCTCGTAGACCACGGTGTGATCCATCGGCGTGTTGGGCTTGACGGCTCCGGCCCAGTCGAAGGCGTCGTCGACCATGGTGGACTGCCATTGGTCGGGTCCCACCCGGGCCAGACCCCGGGCGTACGGGTCGATCAGGGTCTTCTCGGGGTGGAACGAGTGCGTGGGACCGGCTGGACCGGAGACCCGGATGCCGTAGCGGCGGCCCGCGGTGAGGGTGCGGCTACGGCCGACCCAGACGTTGTGGGCGTCGCGCACCATGGGTACGGTGCGCACGATCCAGTTGGGGTCGGTGTGGTCGAAGATGCACAGTTCGATGGCCTCGGCGTGTTCGGACCAGACGCGGAGTTCCCCGCCATTGCTCGTAGCGCGGACGCCCAGATTGCGGAGGGTGTCTGCTGAAGTCATGAGATCTAGAGTAATCAGTGCGGACGGTGTATAAAGACCAGCCCGCACCGGCCCATCCACGGGACCCGAACCAGCCAGGAGGCGAGCACATGTCGGTGCATTTTGACCACGCGTATCTCGACCACGCCGCGACGGCACCGATGCTGCCGGCCGCCATCACCGCGTACGCGGAGGCGATGGCTGTCGTCGGCAATCCGGCGTCCATCCACAGCCAGGGCCAGAACGCCAAACGGATGCTCGAGGAGGCCCGCGAACGGGTCGCCGCGAGCGTGCACTCCGACCCCATCGAGATCGTCTTCACCGGCAGCGGCACTGAATCGGTGAACCTGGCCATCAAGGGCCTGTACTGGGCCCGGGCGCCCCGCACCCGGATCCTCGTGCCCGGCGGAGAGCACCACGCCACCGTCGACACCGTGGAATGGCTCGCCCAGCAGGAGGGTGCGACGGTCCAGTGGATCCCGCTGGACACGCTGGGCCGCATCGACCTCGCCGCCCTCGCCGCGGCCATCGCTGAGGACCCCGAGGATGTGGCCCTGGTGACCCTGCTGGCCGCCAACAACGAGGTGGGCACCCTGCAGCCCGTCGAAGACGTCGCGGCGCTCGCCGCGGCACACGGCATCCCGGTGCACGTGGACGCCATCTCCGCCTACGGTCACGTGCCCATCGACTTCGCTGCCCTGCACGCCACCGGAGTGTCGGCGCTGAGCGTCTCGGCGCACAAGATCGGCGGCCCCGTCGGCATCGGCGCCCTGGTGCTGTCCCGCACGATCACCGTGGTGCCGCTGATCCACGGCGGCGGCCAACAGCGCAAGGTACGCAGCGGCACCCAGGACGTGGCGGCGGCGGTGTCGTTCGCGGTCGCGGCGACAGCCATGACCGCCGACCTCGACGCCGAGAACCGGCGCCTGCGAGTGCTGCGCGACAGTGTGATCGCCGGCGTTCGCGCCGCGGTGCCCTCCGCCGTCTACAACGGCGACCCCGACTCCGCAGATTCGGGCACAGCCGGGCGTCTGCCCGGCAACGCCCACTTCACCTTCCCCGGCTGCGAAGGCGACTCGCTCCTGTTCCTGCTCGACGTCGCCGGGGTGTCGGTCTCCACGGGATCCGCCTGCCAGGCCGGCATCCCGGAGCCATCGCACGTGCTGCGTGCCATGGGCCGTAGCGAGGCCGAGGCCCGCAGCGCCCTGCGGATCACGCTGGGCCGCACCTCGACCCAGGCCGACGTCGACGCCTTGCTGACGGCGCTGCCGGTGGCCTGGGCGCAGGCGATCGGCGCGGGAATGGCCGACTCGGCGCCGCGTGCGTACACTTAACCAGTGAAGATTCTGGCAGCAATGAGCGGTGGGGTGGATTCCGCCGTGGCCGCAGCCCGCGCGGTCGAGGCAGGGCACGAGGTGGTCGGGGTGCACCTGGCCCTGTCGCGCATGCCCGGCACGCTCCGCACCGGCAGCCGCGGCTGCTGCACCGTCGAGGACTCGATGGACGCCCAACGGGCCGCGAACATCATCGGCATCCCGTATTACGTGTGGGACTTCTCCGAGCGGTTCAAGCTCGACGTCGTCGACGACTTCATCGCCGAGTACGCCGCCGGACGCACCCCCAACCCGTGCATGCGCTGCAACGAGAAGATCAAGTTCGCCGCCCTCCTCGAGAAGGCCCTGGCACTCGGGTTCGACGCCGTCTGCACCGGCCACTACGCCTCGATCGTGACGGATGCCGACGGCAACCGGGAACTGCACCGGGCCAGCGCCTGGGCCAAGGACCAGTCCTACGTGCTGGGCGTGCTCACCAAGGAGCAGCTCGCGCACTCGATGTTCCCTCTGGGCGACACGCCGTCCAAGGCCGAGGTACGCGCAGAGGCCGCCGAACGCGGATTCTCGGTGGCGAACAAGCCCGACTCCTACGACATCTGCTTCATCCCCGACGGTGACACCCGCGGTTGGCTCGGCGAGCGGGTCGCCCCGGAAACCGGCGACATCCTGGACCGCGAGGGCAACAAGCTCGGGCAGCACGAGGGCGCCGTGGCGTTCACCGTGGGACAGCGCAAGGGCCTCTCGATCGGCACCCCCGCCGCCGACGGCAAGCCCCGCTTCGTGCTCGAGGTACGCCCGGTGTCCAACACCGTGGTCGTGGGCCCCAAGGAGGCCCTGGCGATCAAGGAGATCGCCGGCACCAAGTACACCTGGGCCGGACTGCCCCCGGAGCACCCCGAGATCGAATTCGCCTGCGACGTGCAGATCCGTGCGCACGCCGACCCGGAGCCCGCCGTGGCCCAGGTCATCTGCGTGCCCGCCGACCCCTCCGCGACGCCGCCGGTCGAGGCGCACACCGAGCTGCGCATCCTGCCGACCGAGCCGCTGACCGGCGTGGCGCCGGGCCAGACCGCTGTGGTCTATGTGGGTACCCGGGTGCTCGGGCAGTGCACGATCGACCGCACGATCAGTGCCGTTCCGGTCAAAAGCGACAACGTTGCAGGCCCGGTTCCCGCCGACTCCGCGACGATCAATGCCTGACGCGACGGGAGCGTCACCGGCCGCCGCGCTGGCCGCCGCCGGCGAGGAGGCCGCCAGCCTGACCACGCGCATCCTCGAGGCCCGCGACGCCTACTACGAGCGCAACCAGGTCATCGTCTCCGACGCCGACTACGACGGCCTGATCCATCGCCTCGAAGAACTCGAACGGCTCTTCCCCGAACTCGCCAGCCAGGACAGCCCCACCCAGACCGTCGGCGGCCGCGCCGAGACCACCCTGTTCGACCCGGTGCAGCACGCCGAGCGGATGCTCAGCCTCGACAACGTGTTCTCCATCGAGGAGTTCGAGGCCTGGGCGGCCAAGGTGCAGGTGAGCGCCAACCGGGCCGTGCACTACCTCTGCGAACTCAAGATCGACGGCCTGGCCATCAACCTCCGCTACGAGAGGGGGGTGCTCGTCAGCGCCGCCACCCGCGGCGACGGCGTGGTCGGCGAAGACGTCACCGAGAATATCGCCCTGGTGCCCGGAATTCCCGCCCGGCTGAGCGGCACCGGGCATCCGCCGCTGATGGAGGTACGCGGAGAGGTCTTCTTCCCCGTCGAAGCGTTCCGGGAGCTCAATGCCGCGCAGAGCGCCGCGGGCGAGCGGGTGTTCGCCAATCCCCGCAACGCGGCCAGCGGGTCGCTCCGGCAGAAGGCCGAGAGCAAGAACGCCGACCAGCTTGCCCTGATGAAGGCCAGGCTCGGCCGGCTGCGGATGCTCGTGCACGGCATCGGCGCGTGGGCCCAGCCCGGCGCCGAGTCGCAGTCCGCCGTGTACGACCTGCTCGCCGGCTGGGGTCTGCCCACCAGCACCCACTACAGGGTCGTCGCGACGCCGGCAGAGGCATCCGCGTTCATCGAGTACTTCGGCGAGCACCGCGGCAGCGTGGAACACGAGATCGACGGCATCGTCATCAAGGTGGACGAGCTCGCCCTGCACGACGAACTCGGTGCCACCAACCGCGCGCCGCGCTGGGCGATCGCCTACAAGTACCCGCCGGAGCAGGTGAACACGAAGCTGCTCGACATCGTCGTGAGCGTGGGCCGCACCGGCCGGGCCACCCCGTTCGCCGTGATGGAACCCGTCAGGGTCGCCGGTTCCGTCGTGCGCCAGGCCACCCTGCACAATCAGGATGTCGTGAGGGCCAAGGGCGTGCTGATCGGCGACACCGTCGTGCTGCGGAAGGCCGGCGACGTGATCCCCGAGGTCCTCGGGCCGGTCGTGGAGCTGCGCGACGGCACCGAACGCGAATTCGTGATGCCAGCAGACTGCCCGGTCTGCGGCACTGGGCTGAAGGCCGCCAAGGACGGCGACATCGACCTGCGCTGCCCGAACGCGCGGAGCTGCCCGGCCCAGGTCTGCGGCCGGGTCGAGCACATCGGCTCGCGGGGTGCCCTCGACATCGAGGTGCTCGGCGAGGTGACCGCGGCGGCGCTGACCCAGCCCACGGTTCCCGAAACGCCGCCGTTGGACACCGAGGCCGGCCTTTTCGATCTCACCATCGAGGATCTGTTGCCGATCAGCGTGGTCGTGCGGGACCCCGAGACCGGCCTGCCCCGCGAGGACGAGGACGGCACCGTGCGTCAGCGCACCCCGTTCCGGCGGAACCCGTCCGCAGCCGAGAAGAAGGCGGGTCTGGACGGCCCGCAACCGTCGTCCAACGCCGTGAAGCTCATCGCCGAGATCGAACTGGCCAAGACCAAGCCGCTCTGGCGCATCCTGGTCTCACTCAACATCCGTCACGTCGGGCCGGTGGCCGCACGGGCCCTGGCGAACCACTTCGGCTCTCTCGACGCCATCCGTTCGGCGTCGCGCGACGAGCTGGCCGAGGTCGACGGAGTGGGCGGCATCATCGCCGACGCCGTGATCGACTGGTTCGAGGTGGACTGGCACCGCGACATCGTGGAGCGATGGGCAGCGGCCGGGGTGCAGTTCGCCACGCCGGGGCACCCGGGCCCCGGTGCCGCTGCGGCGGCCGGTGGAGTGCTCACCGGGCTGACCGTCGTGGCGACGGGCTCGCTGGAGGGCTTCACCCGCGAGGGCGCGTCGGAGGCGATCATCGCCGCCGGCGGCAAGAACGCCTCCAGCGTGTCGAAGAAGACCGACTACGTGGCCGCCGGCCCCGGCGCCGGCTCCAAACTGGCCAAGGCCGAAGCCCTGGGCGTGCGCATCATCGACGCCGACCAGTTCCGGCTGCTGCTCGAACACGGCCCGGCCGGCCTGCCAGACGCCGCCCCGGCGGATCCCCCGGCCGAGAGCGGTGCCGAACCTGAGCCAGTCGCCGCGGCCGAGCCCGGCCGCGACACCGACTAGGCTCCCGCCGGCGGTCGCTCGTCGTTCCGCTGTGCCCAGAGCGAAACTCTCTTGCCGGGGGGAGCGCTGGTTGGGTTAGCTGGCCGCATGCGATTCCTCATTCTCGGCGGAACGGCCTGGCTCGGCAGCACCATCGCGACGGCCGCGATGCACCACGGTCACAAGGTCACCTGCCTGGCCAGGGGCGAATCCGGGAACGCCCCGGCCGGCATCCGCTTCGTGCGGGGCGACCGCGACCAGGCCGGGGCGTACGCGGAGGTGGCGGCCGAAGACTGGGATGTGGTCGTGGATGTGTCGCGGCAGCCCGGGCAGGTCGCCTCGGCCGTGGCGGCGCTGGGCGACCGGGCCGCCGCGTACACCTTCGTATCGTCGGGAAACGTCTACGCCGACACCGCCGTGCCGGGCCAGGACGAGAGCGCTGAGCGTGTCGGTGCGCAGAGCGGTGACGTGATGGAGTCGATGGAGACCTACGGCGAGGCGAAGGTCGCCTGCGAGGACCGGCTCCTTGCGGGGTTCGGCGCCGACAGGTCGCTCATCGTGCGGTCGGGTCTGATCGGCGGACCCGGCGACGTCTCCGACCGCAGCGGGTACTGGCCACTGCGGTTCAGGGAGCCCGCCGGTGCCGACGGGAGTGTGCTCGTGCCCGACGTTCCGGGGCTGCTGGTTCAGGTGATCGACGTGCGCGACCTGGCGGAATGGATCGTCGACGCCGCCGAGGACCGCACAGCCGGGGTGTTCAACGCGACGGGGGAGACCGTGGCGCTGGCCGAACACCTGGCCGTGGCGAGGAGCGTGGCCGGACACACCGGCCCGGTCGTGGGCGCGGATGCCCGATGGCTACTGGATCACGAGGTCGGGCCGTGGTCGGGGCCACGGTCCCTGCCGCTGTGGTTGCCCCTGCCGGACTACGCCGGGTTCAATGCCCGAGACAGCGGTGCCGCCCGCGCCGCCGGATTGGTCACCCGCCCGCTCGCCGAGACCCTCGCTGACACGCTGCGCTGGGAGCGCCTCAGGGTGCCGCAGGGCCCGCGCCGGGCGGGACTGTCCGACGCCGACGAGGTGGCCCTGCTCGCCGCCCGCGCCGCCGGCTGACGCCCCCGCGCCCGCCCGGCCGCCCGCACCAGGCGGCCGGAACCGGCGCCGGCACTAAGCTGCGGCCATGACCCCCATCAAGGATGATGACCGTCCGACCGAGGAACCCACGGTGCCTGAGCTCCTCCAGCCCGGCGAGCCACCGTTCCAGGCGCTGTTCCCGAACCTGGACCGGGTGTCCCGATCCTCCTGGCGCAAGGGAACCGTCAGCCGCCGACGGATCGGCCGCGCGACGGGGCTGCTGATCGGTGTGATCGTGGTCATCGGGACGTTGGTGGTGGGCAGCGTCATCCTCTGAGCCCCTCCAGTCTGCTGCGCCGCCGAGGCGCTCTGAGCCCCGAAAATTCACCTCACCGTGACCGGATGTTCCCCCGCCGGAAACCCGCCCGAAACGCAGCCGCCGAATTGCGCCAAAAAGTGTCCGATCGCCCTGAACGAGGGGCAGTGGCAGCGCCCGCGGCTCGATAAGCTGAGAGCGCATGACTTGCCAGGGGCGTCGAGTCTGTTTGCTGTTCATTCGTTCGGGAGGGGACGGGACGCGTCGTGCTATTCGAGGCCGCTGCACTGCTGACTGCCTCGCTCGCCCTCGTCGGGGTGGGCGGGCCCGTCCTGATGCCCGAATCCTCGCAGGTCAGCGTCTACGAGACCGTTTCGGCCCGGGTCGCGGACCGTCAGAGCGATGCGGGCGCCTCGCAGGCCTCGGCTGAGCTCGAGGTGCAGTCGGCCGCTGCCATCGACATCGACGTGGCCTCCCTCCGCACCATGACGGGGTCGAATCTGCTCGTCGGTATGTCCCAGCTCGCCGTCGCGGAGTTGAGGAGCTTCGTGGCCGATTACCCCACCCGCGTCGACTCGGTGCTAGCGACTCCGCCCGAAGCCACGGTGGTGTCGGCCTGGTGGACGCTGCTCGACTCCACCCAGCGGGCCACCCTCACCACGGCGACCCCGCGGCTGGTCGGCAACCTCGACGGCGTGCCGCTGGCGCAGCGCAGTCGCGCGAACGAGCGATACCTCAGTGAATCCCTCGCTGAGGCCAAGCGGGTCCTCGCCGGCCACTCGTCAGATGCCGAACGCTCCCTGGCCAGCGGCCGGGTTGCCGTGCTCAGCCAGGTCCAACTGGCCCTGAAACCCAGCGACGGCGGGCCCAAACGCAGCCTGATCCTGCTCGACCCCAACGGGTCGGGGCGGGCGGCGATCGCCCTGGGCAACCCGGACACCGCCGACTACATCGGCTACCTGGTACCGGGAATGAACTACCGGGTCGAGCCCGCGATGGTCAACTGGACCACCGTGGCCGACGACGTCTACCGCGAGCAGCGTGCGGTCCTGGCCGCACGCAAGAAGGCGCCGGCCGCCACCACAACCGCACCCGGCACAGCGTCCGTCACCCCGGCATCCGCCACCGGCAGCCGGCTTGTCTCGGGGTACCCGGATGCCGCGGCGACCACAGCGAAGACCGTGGCCACGATCGCCTGGATCGGCTACGAGGCGCCCGACGTGTTCTCCGTCGGCTGGCGTGACCGTGCGGTGGCCGGCGCCGCCTTCCTCGAGACCTCGTGGGCCGGCGTGCGCGCCAGCAGGGGAGCGGACCAGCCCTTCATCTCGGTGTTCGCGCATTCCTATGGTTCGACCGTCTCGCTCATGGCGCTGGCCAACGGCTCCGTGCAGGTGGACGCCCTCGTCGTGGTCGGTTCACCGGGTAGCGAAATCCAGTCCGCCGACAAGCTCGAGGTCGCCAACGGGAACGTCTTCGTCGGCAAGGCGGACTGGGACCCGGCGGTCAGCTCGGCGTTCTTCGGCAGCGATCCCGGCGCCTCCTCGTACGGTGCCAGGGCACTCGGCGTGGACGGGGCGACCGACACCGTCACCGGCGCCTGGCTCGGCGGATCCCTCGGCCACAACGACTATTTCAGGCCCGGAAGCGAGTCCCTGCACAACATGGCGCTGATCGGCACCGACAACGCGGACCTGGCAACCGACGACGACGAATAGAATTGGAGCTTCCGCTTCGATTTTCTTGGGAGTTTCATGTCTGAAATCACGGCCGAGCAGGTTGCGCATCTGGCCAACCTCGCCCGGATCGACCTCAGCTCGGCAGAAATCGATCGCCTCACGGTCGAACTCGGCCAGATCGTCGACTCTGTCGCCAGGGTCGCCGAGGTCGCGACGCCCGACGTCCCGGCGACCAGCCACCCGATGCCGCTGACGAATGTGTTCCGTGACGACGTCGTCGTGCCGTCGCTCACCGTCGACCAGGCCCTGTCCGGCGCCCCCGACCGTGCCGGCGACAAATTCCGCGTGCCCGCCATCCTGGACGAGGAGTAACAACGTGACCAGTCTTATCAACCAGACCGCCGCCGCCCTGGCCGGTCTGCTCGCCGACGGCTCGGTCAGCTCCGTCGACGTCACGCGCGCCCACCTCGACCACATCGACGCCGTCGAGCCCGATGTGCACGCGTTCCTGCACGTGGCCCGCGACGCCGCCCTGGCCACCGCCGCGAGGGTCGACGCCCGTCGCGCCGCTGGCGAGAAGCTCGGCCCGCTGGCCGGCGTTCCGATCGCCATCAAGGACGTGCTCGCCACGCACGACATGCCCACCACCTCCGGGTCGAAGATCCTTCAGGGGTGGATCCCGCCGTACGACGCCACCGTGGTTCGGCGCATCCGCGACGCCGACCTCATCCCGCTGGGCAAGACCAACATGGACGAGTTCGCGATGGGCTCCTCCACCGAACACTCCGCCTACGGCCCCACCCACAACCCGTGGGACCTTGACCGCATCCCCGGCGGCTCCGGCGGTGGCTCCGCGGCCGCCGTCGCCGCGTTCGAGGCACCGTTGGCGCTCGGCAGCGACACCGGCGGATCCATCCGTCAGCCCGCCGCCGTCACCGGTTCCGTCGGCGTCAAGCCCACCTACGGCGGCGTGTCCCGCTACGGCGCGATCGCACTGGCCTCCTCGCTCGACCAGGTCGGCCCGGTCACCCGCACGGTGCTCGACGCCGCGCTGCTGCACGATGTGATCGGCGGGCACGACCCGCTCGACTCGACATCGCTGACGGATGCGTGGCCGTCGATGGCCGCCGCGGCCCAGGCCGGGCTGGCCGACGGTGCCCTCAAGGGGGTGCGGATCGGCGTGATCAAGGAACTCAACGGAGCGGGTTTCCAGGCCGGTGTCAAGCAGCGTTTCGAGGAGACCCTGGCCCTGCTGTCCGCGGCCGGCGCCATCGTCAGCGAGGTGAGCGCCCCGAACTTCGAGTACGCGGTCTCCGCCTACTACCTGATCCTGCCCGCCGAAGCCTCCAGCAACCTGGCCCGCTTCGACTCGGTGCGCTTCGGCATCCGGGTCAACCCGGAGGACGGCCCGCTCACCAGCGAGCGCGTCATGGCCGCCACCCGCGACGCCGGCTTCGGCGACGAGGTCAAACGCCGCATCATCCTGGGCACCTACGCCCTCAGCGCCGGCTACTACGACGCTTACTACGGCAGCGCCCAGAAGGTGCGCACGCTGATCCAGCGCGACTTCGCCGCCGCGTTCGACAAGGTCGACCTGCTCGTCTCTCCCACGGCGCCGACCACGGCGTTCAAGTTCGGCGAGAAGACCGAAGACCCGATGGCGATGTACCTCAACGACATCACCACCATCCCGGCCAACCTCGCCGGCATCCCCGGCATGAGCCTGCCGATGGGCCTCGCGCCCGAAGACGGCCTCCCGGTGGGTCTGCAGGTGATGGCGCCCGCCCGCGCGGATGCCCGTCTGTACACCTTCGGTGCCGCCGTCGAGCAGCTGCTCGAGGCACACTGGGGGCACACCCTGCTCAGCCAGGCACCCGCTCTGGCCAACATCGAAATGTTCGCAACCGAAGGGGGAGCCGTCTGATGGCGAAAGCCGAATTGATGGACTACGACAAGGCCCTCGAGCTGTTCGAGCCGGTGCTCGGCTTCGAGGTGCACGTCGAACTCAACACCAAGACCAAGATGTTCTGCGGCTGCGCCAACGAATTCGGTTCCGGTGCCAACACCAACACCTGCCCCACCTGCCTGGGCCTGCCCGGCGGGCTGCCGCAGGTGAACCGCCAGGCCATCGAGTCCTCCATCCGCCTGGGCCTGGCCCTGGGCTGCGAGATCGCCGAAACCAGCCGGTTCGCCCGCAAGAACTACTTCTACCCCGACACCGCCAAGAACTTCCAGACCTCCCAGTACGACGAGCCGATCGCCTTCAACGGCCAGCTCACCATCGAGCTGGAGAGCGGCCGCCAGGTGACCGTGGACATCGAGCGCGCGCACATGGAGGACGACGCAGGCAAGCTCACCCACATGGGTGGCGCGGCAGGACGCATCCAGGGCGCCGACTATTCACTGGTCGACTACAACCGCGGCGGCGTGCCACTGGTGGAGATCGTCACCCAGATGATCGAGGGTGGCGAAGCCGACTCGCCCGAGATCGGCAAGACCTACGTCGCCGCCATCCGCGAGATCGTCAAGGCGCTCGGCGTCTCGAACGCCCGGATGGAAGAGGGTAACGTGCGCTGCGACGCGAATGTGTCCCTGCGCCCGCGCGGCTCGAACATCCTGGGCACCCGCACCGAGACCAAGAACGTCAACTCACTGCGCAGCGTCGAACGCGCCGTGCGCTACGAGATCCAGCGCCAGGCCGCGCTGCTGCACGCCGGCGGCACCATCACCCAGGAGACCCGGCACTGGCACGAGGACACCGGGGTGACCTCCGCCGGCCGGCCCAAGAGCGACGCGGACGACTACAGGTACTTCCCCGAGCCCGACCTGGTGCCCGTCGCCCCGTCGCGTGCCTGGGTCGAAGAGTTGCGCGCCACGCTGCCCGAGCCCCCCGCGGCCCGCCGCAAGCGGCTGCAGGCGGACTGGGGTTTTGTGAACCTCGAGTTCCAGGATGTGGTCAACTCCGACCTCCTCGACGTTCTGGAGGCCACCATCGCCGCCGGCGCGCCCGCTCAGTCCGCCCGCAAGTGGTGGACCGGCGAGATTGCCCGTCTGGCCAACGCCGCCGGCGTGACTGCCGAGAGCCTCGTGACCCCGGCCCAGGTGGCCGCGCTGATCGAGCTGATCACCGACGGCACCCTCACCGACCGCCTGGCCCGCCAGGTGCTCGAGGGCGTCATCGCCGGCGAGGGCACCCCCAGCGAGGTCGTCGCCAGCCGTGGACTGGCCGTCGTCAGCGACGACGGGCCGCTGATTGCGGCCATCGACGAGGCCCTCGCCGGGCAGCCCGACGTGCTCGCGAAGATCCGCGACGGCAAGGTGCAGGCCGCCGGCGCCGTCATCGGCGCGGTCATGAAGGCCATGCGCGGCCAGGCGGATGCCGCCAGGGTGCGCGAACTGGTGCTCGAACGCGCCGGCAGCGCTCCGGTGGAGTCTGCACCTTCGGAGTCGGTGGAGTAATGGCGCTCTGGAGCCGCCGGCCCGCGGACGCCCCGTCAGCCGACGGGGCGGCCGCGGTGTTCGGCGTCGGCATGCAGGTGGTGGTGCGGCTTGACCGCAGCCGCTACCCCGACTCGATGGTGGAAGACCCGATCGGGGTCATCACCGCGCCAGGCGAGCTCGTCGGCTCGGCGCTTTATGCACCCGTCGTGGGCAAGGAAGCGGTGTGGGTGGTGCACTTCGAGGAACCGTTCTACGGTCTCGACGGCACCGGCCCCCACGAGTCGGCCCGGGTGTCGCAGGGTTCGCTCGAGGCAGCTCCGGAGTCGTGATCGCCGTGGCCGACCTCAACCAGCCCGCCGAGGCCGACATCCGTCGGTGGCGGCGGTATCTGGCCGATGAACAGGCCGAGGCCGCCGTCTACCGTGATCTGGCCGGTCGGCGTTCCGGCGAGGAACGCGACATCCTCCTGGCCCTCGCCGAGGCAGAGGGCCGGCACGAAGCGCACTGGCGCCACCTGCTCGGCGAGCGGGTTGGAGCGCCCCGGAAGGGTGCGCTGCGCACCCGGGTGCTTGGCCTGCTGGCCCGCAGGTTCGGTTCCGTCTTCGTGCTCGCGCTCGCCCAACGCGCCGAGGCACGGTCGCCCTACGACGGGGACGCCGATGCCACCAGCGCCATGGCCGCAGACGAGCGTATCCACGAGGAAGTCGTTCGAGGCCTGGCCGCCCGCGGCCGCCAGCGGCTGTCCGGCACCTTCAGGGCCGCGGTCTTCGGCGTCAACGACGGTCTGGTGAGCAACCTCGCCCTGGTGCTGGGCATCGGGGCGACCGGGGTGCCCACCGCCACCATCCTCTTCACCGGCATCGCCGGCCTGCTGGCCGGAGCCCTGTCGATGGGTGCGGGGGAGTACGTGTCGGTGCGTTCCCAACGCGAGCTTCTCGAGGCATCCACCCCGAACCCGGCCACGCGCAGCGTGCTCTCACACCTGGACGAGGCCGCCAACGAACTGACCCTCGTGTACCGTGCCCAGGGCATGACGCCCGAAGACGCCGAGGTACACGCCCGTGAGGTGCTGCGCACCGTGGCGGTCGCCACCGGTGCGCTCGACGTGAGCCGGCTCGACGGCTCCACCGCCGCACTTGTCGACGAGCACGAAGCCATCGGCACCGGCATGGGCGCCGCGATCTCCAGCTTCTGCTTCTTCGCCTCCGGGGCCCTGCTGCCGGTGCTGCCGTACCTGTTCGGCATGCAGGGCGTCGCTGCGATCATAGTCGCCGCGGTCCTCGTGGGCCTCGCGCTGCTGGCCACCGGCGCAGTCGTCGGACTGCTCTCCGGCGGTCCGCCGCTGAAGCGTGCGCTGCGTCAGCTTGTGATCGGCTTCGGAGCCGCCGGGGTCACCTACCTGCTCGGACTGCTCTTCGGCACCACCGTCGCCTAGCGCCCGGCCTAGCGCCGCAACTGTTGCCGGTGCGGACAAATGGTCCCGGTGTGCCGGGCGCACTTGTCCGAACGAGCAACAGTTGATCGGCGCGGGCGGACGCGGCGGCGGCGGTCAGCGGCGGTCGTCGCGGCCGGTGAGGGCCAGCAGCCGGGACTGCAGCGGAGCGTCCTCGGGCATCGGCACCGGGGAATCGAACAGGCCACTGGCCTCCAGCGCATCCCGCTGCGGCTCGAACACCGTCCAGACCGCCTCGATCAGAGCCGGGTCCAGGGTCTCGTCGGCCGCCGTCGCCCTGGCCAGGTCCCAGGAGTGAATCGTCACGTCGGAGACCTGCTCGCGCAGGTAGTCCAGCACCGTGACGGTGTCGTAGGAGAGTTGCACCGACGCATCCGCAGACGCCGCCTGCCACGCCGCGGTGGCCAGTGAGGAGTGCGTGTGCCATTCGGCAACGAGGTCGTCCCCGAGCGGGTCGACGCGGCGCCGGGCCTGGTCCAGGGTCAGCCCGGCCAGCAGCGGCGGGATCCACTGCTGCTCCCGAACGACGTGGCGCACCAGATCACCGACGGTCCACTCCTTGTCGGGCGTCGGAGCGTTCCAATCGTCCACGGCTGCGATGCGCCGGCCGAATTCACGGTGCGCCTGTTTCTGCAGGGTGTACCAGTCGATCGACGGAGCTGCGCTGGCGGAGGTGGTGTCAAGCACAGTTTTTTCGGACAGAGTCTTTTCAAGCACAGTGGGCTCACTTCGTTGATTGTCGTGCGGCATCCGCCCAGAGGGGAAAGTCCGTGCTGGGTGCAACGACGCTCGGCCCGCGGGCATTCCGGGTCCGCCGGAAATCTCCCCGTCAGTGCGAGAAGTTCCGCCGTAGAAGCTAGGTTCGACAGAGAACACCGCCGGGCTCTGTCCTCGGCCCTACCGCGACGAGGTCCACATGCCAGCTTCCAGTGCCCCGGGTTCCATCGCCGTCATGCTGCCGCGAGACCTGCCCGCAGCGCAGTTCGTGGCTTACGCGCGCCGCGCCGAGGAACTGGGTTTCACCGAGATCTGGGTGGTGGAGGACTGCTTCTTCCGCGGGGGCATCGCCCAGGCCGCCGTGGTGCTCGCCGCCACCACGACCATAGTTGTGGGAATCGGGATCCTGCCCGCCGCAGCCCGGAACCCCGGCTTCGCGACCCTCGAGATCGCCACCCTCGCCGAACTTTTCCCGGGTCGACTGCAGGTGGGCGTCGGGCATGGCATGCCCGTCTGGATGCGGCAGACCGGCAGCTGGCCGACCAGCCCCCTGGCCATGCTCGCCGAGAACATCGACCTCATGCGTGCCCTGCTGCGCGGGGCCTCCATCACGACAGCCGGCCGCTACGTCCAGGCGGATGCCGTGGCCTTGGCCGGTCCGCCGTCCACGGTGCCGCCGATCCTGGCGGGCGTGCGCGGACCGAAGTCCTTGCACCTGGCCGGCGCCTGCGCCGACGGGGTGGTGCTGGCCGAGCCCGTCACCCCCGAATACCTCGCTGCCGCGATCGGTGCCCTCGATGCCGGCCGCGACGCTCCGCCGGAGGGCTTCGGGTTCCCCGGCCTCCGCCCCCCGTCGGCTGCCCGTCACGTGGTGGCCTACAACGCGGCCGCCGTCGACGAGGACCCCGCCGTGGCCCGCAACCTGGTGCGCCCGGCTCTTGAGTGGATCGGCGACCCCGATTGGGCCCCGCACATCACGGTGCTGCCCTTCGCGAAGGAGTTCGCCGCCCTGCGCTCGGCCAGCGCCAGCCGGGCTGACTTCGCGGCAGCGATGCCCGAGAGCTGGGTCGATCAGCTCGCGGTGGTCGGCACCGCCGCATCCGCTCGCCGCCGCATCGATGAGCTGCACACCGCCGGAGCCACGAGCGTTGTCCTCATCCCGGCCGGTCCCGACCCTGTGAAAGCGCTGGAGTCGCTGGCCACGGTCCTGTCGGTCCGGGCTGGTGCCGCCTAGGCTGACACCAAAGCGAAGGAGCAGACTCATGGGATTCCTCGATCGCCTCCTGGGCCGACCCGAACAACCGGAGCCGACCCGCACCGCGCCGGCCCCGCAGCGCACCGACGACGAGATCGCCGTGGAACGCTACAGGTACCTCTTGCGCACCGCACCGCCGGAGACCATTGAACAAGTGCACACCGAAGCGTTCAGCAAGCTCACCGACGAGCAGCGCGACCTGCTCTTCCAGCAGCTGACCGAGAACGCGATGGAGGGTGAGCGCCCGGCGAACGCCGAACCGGCCACCCTGGCCAAGTCCGCCACCCGGGCCGAACTCCGCCAGCCGGGCACCCTGGACCGGGTCTTCGGCGGCGACCAGGCCGGCGGCCGGCAGGGCCCCGGCTTCGGCAGCATGCTCGGCGCTTCCCTGCTCGGTACCGTGGCCGGCTACGTTGTCGGCTCGGCGCTGGTGGGCGCGTTCCTGCCCGATATGGGCGGCGAGGCGGATGCGGCCGGTGACGCCGGCACCGACTCGGGCGCCGAGACCACGGCGGACTCAGGCGATTCCGGCGGCGATTTCGGTGGTGACTCCGGCGGCGGTTTCGGTGGCGACTCCGGCGGATTCGGCGATTTCGGCGGCGGTGGAGATTTCGGCGGTTTCTAGCTCGATGCCGACCCCTCCTGCCTGTACTCTCGAAGGTAGCTTCGAGTTGGTTCCGGCCGGAGCGGCAGAAGGGTGTGGTGCGGCGTGAGCAGGCAGGATGGCAGCGACCGGCAGACCACCGGCGCCGATGTCGACGACACGACCGCCACCATGCTGCACATAGACATGGATGCGTTCTTCGCGTCCGTCGAGTTGCTCGACCACCCCGAACTCGTGCACCTCCCCGTCGTCATCGGCCACCGCTCCGGTCGGTCCGTGGTGACAGCGGCCAATTACGTCGCCCGCAAGTACGGGGTCAACTCGGCTATGCCGATGGCCATCGCCCTGCGCCGCTGCCCGGCCGCCATCGTGCTCGAGCCGCACATGGGCCGGTACGTGGAGGTGTCCCGCCAGGTGATGGGCATTTTCACCGACATGACGCCGATGGTCGAGCCGCTCAGCATCGACGAGGCGTTCCTGGATGTCGCGGGCGCCCGGCGTGTGCACGGTTCACCCGCCGAGATCGGGCGGAAGATCCGCGCCCGTGTGTTCGCCGAGACCGGACTCACCTGCTCGGTCGGCGCCGCGTCGACTAAATTCGTGGCCAAGCTGGCCTCCGGACGGGCCAAGCCCGACGGGCTGCTGGTGATCCCCGCGGAGGACACAATCGCTTTCCTGCATCCGCTGCCCGTCGGCGCCCTCTGGGGGGTGGGCGCCAGCACCGAACAGGTGCTGCTCGGGCTCGGGCTGCGGCACGTGAGCGATATCGCGCACGCCCCCCTCGAGATGCTGCAGCGTGCCGTCGGCGTCGCCAGCGCGCACAAACTGCACGATCTGTCCTGGGGCATCGACCCGCGCACGATCAACCTCGAACGCGAGGAGAAAAGCGTCGGCCACGAGGTGACCTTCGAACATGACGTCACCGATGTCGCCCGGTTGCGCAGCGAACTCCTGCGCCAAGCGGATGCGGTGGCCGCCAAGCTGCGCGGCAACGGCCTCGTCGCACGGACTGTGGTGCTCAAGCTCCGCTACGCCGACTTCAGCACGGTGACCCGGTCGCGCACCCTGGCCGAGCCCACCAACGTGGGCCGGCGGATATACGAGGAGGTCACCGCGAGCTTCGACGTGCTCGCGGCCCGCGGCATCCGGGTGCGCCTGATCGGAGTGCGGGCCGAGCAACTCGGCTCCGGCGATGGTGCCGGCATGGGCCTGTGGGACGATGACGACGACTGGCGGGAAGCCGAACTGGCCGTGGACACCGTCACCGCCCGGTTCGGCCGGGGGATCGTGCGGCCGGCCTCGCAGCTGGGCGGCGGAAGTGCTCCGAAGCGTGATGTCCATCCGTTCGGAACACCGAACGCCGGGACGCCGCAGGGAGAGGGGGAGTAGCCTCTCACCATGACTAATCTCGCCTTGAAGCTCGCAGAAAACGCTCGATCCATCGGCGTCAGGTCGGCCTACGGAGACCCCGTGCAGATCGAGGGCGTCACGATCGTTCCGGTGGCCCTGGTGCAGTACGGCTTTGGCGGTGGCGGCGAAGGTGACGAGTCCGCGGCGGCCGGCGGTGGCGGCGGTGGCATGGCCATCCCGATCGGCGCTTACGTTAAGTCCGGCGGAGCGGCCCGCTTCGAACCGAATGTGATTTCGCTGCTGGCCGTCGGCATCCCCTTCGTCTGGGTCGCCGGCAAGGCCATCGCGCGCATCATCCGCGCGCTCAAGCGCTAGCACTAGCAGCGAGATCCTCGCGCGCAGAAATTGTCGCGCGACGCCTTGCATTGCCCGGATGCGCCCGGGGAGTTCTATACTCGAAGCTGAACACGGGAGTCCGGTGAACCGGGCTGAGAGGAAGCTACTTCAGCTTCGACCGTCGAACCTGATCTGGATCATGCCAGCGCAGGGAGGCTTCTCAATCCCGTGCCCAGTATTCCTCTACGGAAAGGGCACGTACAGTGCACGCGTCAATCAACACCCAGCCTTCCAGGACTTCGTCCGCCACCTCTCTCTCCACGTCGCGGAAACCGCGGGTGCTGAAATGGCGGGTCGTCGACATCGTCGTGGCCAGCGTCATCGGCGTCGCCAGCGGCGTGATCTTCTGGGCATGGGGCCTGGCCTGGTCGCCGCTGAGCGCCCTCCTGGCCTTCACCCCCGGGCTCGAAGGACTCCTGGCCGGCGGCTGGCTGTTCGCCGGGGTGCTCGGCGGACTCATCATCCGCAAGCCCGGTGCGGCCGTCTACACCGAGGTCGTCGCCGCCGTCGTCTCGATGCTCATCGGCACCCAGTGGGGCTTCTCCACCCTGATCTGGGGTGTCGTCGAGGGGCTGGGCGCGGAGATCGTGCTGGCCCTGTTCTTGTACGCCAACTGGCGCCTGGGCGTGGCCCTCCTGGCCGGCGCCGGCGCGGGCATCGCCGTTGGTCTGCTCGACACCACCTTCACCAGCTACGCGGCCCTCGACATCGGCCCCAAGATCGTCTACCTGGTTTCCGCCGTCGTCTCCGGTACCGTGCTCGCCGGGCTGCTGTCCTGGCTGGCGGTGCGCGGACTCGCCCGCACCGGCGCGCTGAGCCGGTTCGCCGCCGGCCGCGAATCGGGCCCGACCGACCGGGTCGACACCCAGCCTGCCCGGTGACCCGCACCGGATGCCCGCTCCGCGTCGCCGAGGCCCGGCCGTGACCGGCGCCAGGGTCACGGCCTCCGGCTGGGGCTGGCGGCACGCCGGCCGGTCCCGCCCCGCGGTCTCCGGGCTCGATCTCGACATCCGCCCGGGGGAGCGGGTGCTCGTGCTCGGACCCAGCGGAGCCGGCAAGAGCACGCTGATGCACGCCCTCGCCGGTGTGCTCGGCGATGACGAGGACGGCGACGAGACCGGCGAACTCCTCATCGACGGCCGCCGCCCCAGCGCGTCCCGCGGCCGGGTGGGCCTCGTGCTGCAGGACCCGGACTCGCAGGTCGTGCTTGCGAGGGTGGGCGACGACGTCGCCTTCGGCTGTGAGAACCGCGCCGTTCCGCGCGCCGAAATCTGGCCCCGGGTCGGTCGGGCCCTCGCGGACGTGGGCCTGGACCTGCCTCTGCGGCACCCGACCAGCGCGCTCAGCGGCGGCCAGAAGCAGCGCCTGGCCCTGGCCGGGGTGCTCGCCATGCGCCCGGGCCTGGTGCTGCTGGACGAACCCACCGCCAACCTCGACCCTGACGGTGTCGTCGAGGTGCGCGACGCCGTGCTGCGCTCCGTGGAGGCGTCGGGTGCGACCCTCATCGTGATCGAGCACCGCGTCGCGGTCTGGCAGCACGTCGTGGACCGCATCGTGGTGCTCGACCCGGCCGGCGGCATCCTCGCCGACGGACCCACCGACAGCGTGCTCAGCGCCGAAGGGGAGCGGCTCGCCGCCGCCGGAGTGTGGATACCCAGGTTCCCACCCGCGACGCCCGACCGGCGCCCCCGCTCCGACGGTCCCGGCGCGGAAGTCCTGCTCAGCGCCGATGACCTCGCCGTCGGACGGGTGCCGTTCGCCCGCAAACAGGCCGTCGTCGTCGCACACGGCCTCGACCTCGCCCTGCGCGCCGGCACGGCCACGGCTCTCACCGGACCCAACGGCACCGGCAAGTCGACTTTCGCGCTCACCCTGGCCGGGCTTCTGGCCCCCGCGGGCGGGCGGTTGACCGCAACGGATGCCCTCGCCGGGGGACTCGGGCCGGCCCCGCACCGATGGCGCTCCCGCGACCTGCTGGCGCGCATCGGCACCGTCTTCCAGGACCCCGAGCACCAGTTCCTCGCCGGGACCGTGCGTGCCGAGCTCACCATCGGCCCCCGCGCCCTCGGCCTGGGCGGGGCCGAGCAAACTGAGCGAGTGGACGCGCTGCTGCACAGACTGCGGCTGGACCGTCTCGCCGACGCCAACCCGTTCACCCTGTCCGGCGGCGAGAAGCGCCGACTGTCCGTGGCGACGGTGCTGGCGACCCGGCCCCGGCTGCTCGTCCTCGACGAACCCACCTTCGGGCAGGACTCCCGCACCTGGGCCGAGCTGGTGCGCCTCCTCGCCGAACTGCTGGACACCGGCACCGCCGTCCTGGCGGTCACGCACGATGAGCAGTTCGTGGCCGCGCTGGCGGATGCGCGCCTCACCCTGGTGCCTGGAACCGGGCCGGCGAGTGGCCGCAGCGTGACCGCCGGGCTGCGCGCGCCCGCCGGAAGGGAGGCGTCGTGAGCCTGATGACGCCGGAGATCCGGCCCAGTGCGATCGCTGGAGTGAACCCGGTCGCCAAGCTCGCCGTGGCGCTGGTGATCAGCTGCGCCCTGATGCTGTCCATCGATTGGGTCTCGGCCGCGGTCGCCCTCGCACTCGAGGCTGTGCTGCTGGCCTGGTGCGGGCTGAGCGCCCGCCAGTTCTGGCTGCGCACCGCACCGGTGTGGATCGCGGTTCCCTTCGCCGTGCTCACCACGGTGCTCTACGGACAGGACTCCGGCGCCGTGCTGTTCAGCGCCGGCTTCGTATCGGTGACCGAGGGGTCCGTGGCCCTGGCCCTCGCGATTGGGTTGCGGATCTTGGCCATCGGCATCCCCGGGATCGTGCTGTTGGCCACCACCGATCCCACCGACCTCGGTGACGGCCTCGCGCAGGTGCTGCGCCTGCCGGCCCGGTTCGTGCTCGGCGCCCTAGCCGGGCTGCGCCTGGTGGGCATGTTCATCGACGACTGGCATTCCCTGGCCCTGGCCAGGCGGGCCCGCGGGGTGGGCGACGGCGGCGGCCTGCGCGGCCGCGCCCGCCGGTTCGGCGGACTCGCCTTCGCTCTGCTGGTTCTTTCGGTGCGACGGGGCAGCAAACTCGCCACGGCCATGGAGGCCCGGGGTTTCGGCAGCGACGAACCGCGCACCTGGGCCAGGGAATCGGTCTTCGGAGCGCGTGACACACTGGTCGTCCTGATCGGGGCTGCCATCGCCGCCGCGGCGATCTCGGCAGCCGTTCTGGCGGGGACGTGGCATTTTGTGCTCGCCTGACCTGGTCGCACCGGTGCTCGCCGCCGTCAGGGCGCTGAACCGCAATCCGGTCGGCGACCGGGCCGTGATCCTCATCGACGGTCCCAGCGGCGCGGGCAAGAGCACCCTCGCCGACGCCGTGCTGGCCGCCTGGCCGGGACCGGTGGCGCCGACACTGGTGCGCCTCGATGACATCTACCCGGGCTGGGGCGGCCTGGACGCCGCCGTCGACCAGGTCGGCCGGCTGGTGCTCGGCGCCCGGCATGCCGGCCGGCCAGCCGCCTGGCAGCGGTACGACTGGGCGGGGGCCGTCCCGGCCGAATGGCATAGCGTCGACCCCGACCGGCCGCTCGTGATCGAGGGCTGCGGTGCCCTGGCCCGGGCGCATGCGTCCCTGAGCGACGTCAGGGTGTGGCTGGATGCCGACGACGGCATCCGCAAGCGGCGGGCGTTGGCCCGTGACGGCGGCGGGTTCGAGGCGCACTGGGACCAGTGGCAGCACGACTGGGAGGCCTACCGAGCCCGGGAGCAGCCCCAACTATCGGCCGGCGTCAGTCTCACGGGCACCCCGCCTGGGCTTGGGCGCTCCGGCGGCGCCTGAGGCGAAAACCGGGCCTGAGCAGTAAGTTGGGGTCATGACTACCCCGCAGAGTGAGAACACCGAGTACACCGTGGAATTCGTGGACGGTCCCCTCGAGGGCCAGACCGACAGCCGCGTGCTCCTGCACGGCAAGCACGACGCCCGGATCAGCATGGTCGCCGCCGTCGACAGCATGGAATCGCTGTTCTGGTACGACGAGGTCGACAGTCGAGAGGTGCAGGGCAAGCTGCACGTGCGCTACGCCTTCGACTCGTCGGACAGCGATCCCGTCGAATCTGACGACGCTCCGGTCTGAACCGGTTACGCCCACCCGCTGACTACCAGCTGGCGACGAGGGCGCTGACCACGGGGACCGGGTGCAGCAGGCGCCAGCCCGGACCCGGGTCGGTCAGACTGCTGTCGAGCTCCAACGTCGACGAGACGCTCTCCCCGAACGCATCCACCGTGACCCGGCCGATCTTGGCTCCCGCACGCCCCGTCGTGACGTCGTCGAGCGTCACGACAGGGTCGGTGCCGGCGGCGGCCTGCCAGCCGAAGCGGGTCTTGGGGGTGGCGACGACGGCATCGGCCGAATCGCCCCACGCCGTCGTGAGGGTCGCGTATCCGTCACCCTCCGCCAGGATCGGAAGCTCCGTGACCCCCGCCCGCGCCGAGGCCATCAGGGCCGTCAGGTCGGCCGTGAGGGTGTCGTAGTCCGGTTCGCCCAGGAAGGCACCCGCGAAGGTGAAGGCCTTCTCGCCGGCGACGACGGTGCCGGTGAACAGGAAGCAGACCCCGCCGGATTCGGTGTAGCTGCGCGAGATACCGGTGATCCCCTCTTCGGGCAGATACTCCGTGGTGTTCCTGACGCCGCGCTGGCCGACCAGAGCGGATGCCGGCTGCGCGATGATGTCCGCGACCACGGGGTTCGTCGCGGCCAGGCCCGCGACGCGCGCCAAGTCGGTGCCGGTCCCGGCGCTGCCGTCGAGGAGGCCGTTGGCGTCGACCACCGTGGTGTTCGGCATGCCGTTGGCGGCCAGCCAGGCGTTGGCGGCGATGAGGTAGGCGTCGACGGAGCCGAACGCCCAGCGGGCCAGGGTGTCGGCGTGGTTATTGCTGGAGCCGAGGATCATGGCCTGCAGCATCTCGCGCTCGGTCCAGCTCTCGCCGGGAAACACGATGACGGTGCGGGCATCCTGGGCCGTGTAGTCGAGGTAATCCTGGTAGTCGGCGGTGACCAAGGAGTAGGCCGGTCCGGGTTCGCCGGCCGCGAGGGGCTTGGCGTCCAGCACGACGAGGGCCGTGATGATCTTGGCGGCGGATGCCATCGGCACCGGGTCGCTGCCGCCGCCGATGGCAATGGTGTCCACGCCGAGCGTCGCGGGTGCGGGCTCGACGGGGTCGCCGCCGGTCGCGGTGTCGTTCGTAGCGGTGTCGTCCGTAGCGGTGTCGTCCACCGCGGTGACGGCGAGCAGCCCACTGGAGCCGGCGGCGGGCAGCACCGGGGTGGACGCCGGCACGGCACTGTTCGGAGCGGTGACGGTGACCGTGGCGCTGGGCAGCGGGCCGAGCAACGTGGCCGGCCCATACACCCCGATCATCAAGATCACGAGAGTTCCTACCGAGATACCGAGGACACGGCCAGGTCGAAATCTACTCATGGTTCAGGGTAGCCGACCGCGCTCAGGCTGCGGCTCACGCCCAACCCAGCTCGTGCAGCCTGTCGTCGTCGATGCCGTAGAAATGCGCGATCTCGTGAACGAGGGTCACGTGAACCTCGTCGCGCAGCTCGTCCAGATCCTCGACGATGGCCAGCAGCGGTTCGCGGAACAGAATGATGCGGTCGGGCATCTCACCGAAACCGTACTGGCCGCGTTCGGTGAGGGCGACGCCGTCGTAGAGGCCCAGGGTGTCCAGGGTGCCGTCCTCTGGACGGTCCTCGACGACGAAGATCACGTTCTCGAGGCCGTCGACCATGTCGTCGGGGAGCAGATCGAGCTGATCGATGACGAGTCGTTCGAAGTCGTCGTGGCTGAGCGTGAGCATCCACTCAGCATGCCATGTGGCGCACGCAAAAAGTCCCGGCCTGTTGGGCCGGGACTTCTTGTTTCATTGGGGTGAGTAACGGGGCTTGAACCCGCGACCTCCTGGACCACAACCAGGCGCTCTACCAGCTGAGCTATACCCACCAAGTGCCGCTCCGCTTTCTCAAGCGAAGGCAACTCAAGAATTCTATTACACGTTTTGGGTGAAGATGTTCACAACGGCCGTTGCGTGCGATTTTGCTTCCGCACTCGTGGGTCCGGGGTCGGCCACGAACACGCTCTTGCGGTAGTAGGCGAGCTCACGGATGGACTCGAGGATGTCGGCGAGGGCGCGGTGGCCGCCGTCCTTGGCGGGTGCGTTGAAGTAAGCCCGCGGGAACCAGCGGTGGGCGAGTTCCTTGATCGAGGACACGTCGACGTTGCGGTAGTGCAACTGCTTGTCCAGGCGCGGCATGTACCGGGTCAGGAACGCCCGGTCGGTGCCGATCGAGTTTCCGGCCAGGGGCGCGCGCTGGTCTTCGGGGACGAAACGCAGGACGTACTCGAGCACCTGGTACTCAGCCTCGGCCACACTCACGCCGTTGGGGATCTCCTCGATCAGGCCGGAGGAGGTGTGCATGTTGCGCACGAAGTCGCCCATGTTCGCCAGGGCGGAGGCGTCGGGCTTGATCACGATGTCGAGGCCGGGGTCGAGAATGTTGAGGTCGAAGTCGGTGACGACCACCGCAATCTCCACCAATTCGTCATTGTTGATGTCGAGCCCGGTCATTTCACAATCGATCCATACCAACCGGTCACTGCTGTTTGTCATGGGGCGAGTCTAGCGGTGGGCCCCGACGCGGCTCCCTGATCGGCTCGCCGCCCGGCGCTCGTAGACTGATGACGATGCTTACAACACTCGCCATCCTGCTTCTGCTCAACGCCGTCTGGAACGTCGTGGTCTGGCCGCGCTTCTACAAGAGGGTCAGTCAGGACGGCAGGGCGCGGGATGAGTCCGGCAAGCCGACGTCGTTCCTGATCGTGCACGCGGTGCTGGTCGGGGTGTCGCTGCTGCTGGCCGCGGTTTCCGCGGTTGTGGCCGTTCTCGCCTTGGTCAACGGTTAGGAGCCCTCATGGAACTCATTTTCTTCTCCTCGGCATTCTGTGAGCCGTGCCTGCAGACCCGCGCCGTTCTGGCCGAGGTCGAACGGCTGGTGCCGGCCGCCACGGTGCGCGAGCTCGATGTGGCGCACGACAATGCCGAGGCCGAGGCCGCCGGAATCCGCAACACCCCCACGATCATCGTGCAGAACACCGCCGGCGACGAGGTGTTCCGCGCCACGGGCGTTCCGACCCTCGCTCAGGTGCTCGTCGCAACGGCCAAGGCGCTCTGAACGCGCCGCCGCGAGGGCAGCGGTCCGGACTGCGGTATCGTTGAAGCGCTATGCGCCCCCGTAGCTCAGGGGATAGAGCAGGAGCCTTCTAATCTCTTTGTCGCAGGTTCGAATCCTGCCGGGGGCACAGCACAACCCCGCCGGTCCTGCCGGCGGGGTTGGTTTTTTCTGGGCGGCGGGACTCAGGCCTTCTGCACCGTGATGGTCCATGCCGCGCTGCCGACCCTGTCGAAGTTCGTCACGGGGTAGCCGGCCTCCGCCGCCCACCGCGGCAGTGCATCCGTCGCCTGGGTGCAGTCGAAGTTGATCACCAGCTCGTCGCCGATCGCCAGCAGGGCGATGGCTTCCTTGGCCTCCACGAGGGGGAACGGGCAGACCTGGCCGTCGGTTTCGAGAACGTGCTGAGCCATGATGGTTGTCTCCTTGCTGATCGGAACGGGGTGCTGCTAGGAAGTGGAGCGATCACCGGACCGTCACGAGCGCACCGATGCAGGTGCGGGCGCGGCGGGCGCGGATGCCTGGCCGGCGGCCGCCAGCCGGGCCTTGGACGGTCCCGTGATGAACAGCCGGGTCGCAGCGCCCACTCCCACGATCATGAACCCGAACGCCACCCAGCCCTGCAGCTGGAAGGTGGCGGTGTTGACCATCGCGTTACCGATGGTGCAGCCGCCGGCCAGGCTGGCGCCGATGCCCATCAGCGCACCGCCGCCGATGCTGCGCACAGTGGTGAGCGCATCGGGAATCCGCACCCGGAATTCGCCGCTGGCCTTCGCGGCGATGAAGGAGCCCAGCAGGATGCCGATGACGAGGTAGACGCCCCAGTCGATCACTTCGGCGTCGCCGGCGACGAGGTAGTTGACGATGTTCGACGAGGGGCCCGTGATGCCCAGGCCCGCCTCGCGGCCGGTTGCCCAGCTGAGCGGCCACGCCACAATGGCGAGGACTCCGATGACCAGGGCGGTGCTGAAGGCGCCCCACTGCTTCTCGAAGAGTAGGTGGGCGATGCCCGTCCTGCGAGCGGGCAGGGTGGCCATCGGTGCGGCCGGACGGCGACGCAGGTGGTGGCGGGCCAGTGCGGCCACGGCCACGGCGAGAACCGCCACGAGGAGCCATGGTGACACGCCGAGGAGGCCGTGCACCGTGGACGCCTCGACGGTGACGCCGCGGGCGGCCGTAACGGCGGGGGCGAGCGCACCGGTCTTGGATACGGCGGAGAACAGAGCGTAGAAGATCAGGGCCAGCCAGCTGCCCACCAGGCCCTCACCGGCGCGGTAGTACGTTCCCGTCGCGCAACCGCCGGCCAGAACGATGGCAAAGCCGAAGATGAAGGCTCCGCCGATGGTGGAGAGCCATGGGAACGGGCTCGAAGACAGCGAGATGACGCCCAGGGCGTCGAGGGTGAAAACCCCCACGCTCTGCACGGCGATGACGATGAGGAACGCGGTGAGCCATCTCGTGTTGCCCGTGACCCACAGGTCCCGGAACGCCCCCGTGACACAGAACCGCCCCCGCTGCATGACAAATCCGAGGGCTATCCCCACGAGCAATCCGGTGACCAGCATGCAGCTTCCCCATTCGTTTCACCTCCGACGTGATGTCGGAAGCACCTCCGACGCTACGAGTTCGGCCGAGCGGCTCGGTCCAATGAGTCGCCGTGTGACCGGGCGGATGTGCAGGCGTCCTTCCGACATCCGCCCGCCGCGACTTGATAGATTCGTCAGATGCGAGAACAACAGGTGCGAATCATCAAGGAACTGCACGTGACCCCGGTCATCGACCCGGCCGCCGAGATTCGGCGGCGCATCGACTTCCTCAAGGACTACCTGCTTGCCAGCGGGGCGAAGGGGCTGATCCTCGGGATCAGCGGGGGACAGGACTCGTCCCTGGCCGGGCGTCTGTGCCAGCTGGCGATCGAAGAGCTCACCGTCGAGGGGCATGCCCTCCGGTTCGTGCCGGTGCGCCTGCCGTACGCGGTGCAGCGCGACGAGGACGACGCCCAACTCGCCCTGGAGTTCATTAATCCTGACTCGAACCTCACGTTCAACATCCAGCGTGCGGTGGATGGCTTCGAAGCCGAATTCGCCGTCAGCACCGGTACCCCGATGCCGGACTTCGACAAGGGCAACGTCAAGGCGCGCGCCCGGATGATCGCGCAGTACGCTCTCGCCGGCGCCCAGGGCCTGCTCGTGGTCGGCACCGACCATGCGGCGGAGGCGGTCACCGGGTTCTTCACCAAGTTCGGTGACGGCGGCGCGGATCTGCTGCCGCTGACCGGTCTGACCAAGCGCCAGGGCCGGCAGTTGCTGATGGCGCTCGGCGCCCCGGAGCAGCTCTACCTGAAGGCCCCGACCGCTGACCTGCTCGACGACAACCCCGGACAGACCGACGAGGCGAACCTGGGAATGCAATACGAGCACATCGACGACTTCCTCGAGGGCAAGCCCGTAGCGGACCACGTCGCCGAGGCCATTGAGCGGCGCTACCTGCGCACCGAGCACAAGCGCCAGGTGCCGGCATCCCTGTTCGACGACTGGTGGAAGTAGTCCGATCCGGCCCGCCGGTCCGCCGCTCTGTGAGCCGCAGCCTGGCAGCGAAAAACGCCGGTCCGCGTGAGCGGACCGGCGTTTTTCTGGATAGCGGGAACTAGGGGTGCGGCAGCGGCGCTGGACGCACTTCGAGGGCCTGAACGTCGTCCAGGAGGCGCTGGGTCTCCGTAGACGGAGACGCGGCCGGCGACGACACGGCCCCGGGGGGAGGCGCAGCGGGGACATAGCCGAGCGGCTGCGCGGTCGGAGCCTGTGCCGGTGCGGCGGGGGTCGCGAACTGGTCGTGGTGCTGCTTCGCCACCCAGGCATCCTGCTCGGCCAGGAGGCTCTTCTCGGTGGAGGTGTTCTGCGACTTCCAACGCTCGAGGTCGCCCTGGAAGATCTTGCGGGCCCGGGACGGCTTGTTCTGCCAGTCGATGAGGCGGTCGCGGAACTCCACGAGGGCCGGCTCGAGCTGGTAGCCGAAGGTGGCCGAGGTGCGCTTGAGCTCGGCGAGCTGGTGCGCTGCCCAGTCCGCCGCGACGCTCGATCCCTTGATCGGCAGCAGCCGGATCTGGATGTCGGCCATGCCAACGGCACGGTCGTTCATCACCTGCTCCTGCGGGGTGAGCGAGTTCCACACGGATGCCTCGGTCGCGGCATCCACGATCGATCCGATGGCCGCGGCCCGCAGCTCGCGATCGTGCTGGGCGAGCAGGCGCTTGATGGCCCCGCGTGCGATCCAGGCCGCCAGAAGGCTGGCCACGATAATGGCGACGATCAGCACGATTGCGCTGAAAATCATGGGCTGGTTCCTGGTCGCTGTGAGCCAGGTTACGAAATCATTCCACCACTGCATGTGCGGAACGCTACCTCGTGGGCCGGCGCATCCTAGGGAACCGTGGCGGCGTGGCCGATACGCGGTGTCAAACCGAGACTCCGGCGCGGTCAGGCCGTCCGGCCGGCCGACGCGCTGGTCGACCGCTCGAGGGCGTCGCGACTGAGCATTGCGGCACCCGCCACGGCGGAGGGCATGGCCACGATTGCGAAGAACGGCACGAGGAACAGCAGGTAGGACGCCGCTCCGAAGCCCAGCGCGATGCCGCGTCGCGTGCGCAGGGCGCGACGACGTTCGCGCACAGTGAACCCCCGAGCGTCGAAGGCGAATCCGGTGAGCTCGACCGCCAGCAACCAGCCGCCCAACAGGGCGCCGAGCACCGCCACCATGATCGGCCCCACCAACGGAATGAAGCCACAGGCCAACAGGAGCAGGCCCACACCGACGGCGGGGATCAGGAGCCGGAGGCCGTCGCCGATGGCACGGCCCAGGGATCCCCAGAAGCCGCGCTCCGGTGCGGTGGGTGGGTTGCCGAGGTTGGTCTCGACGGCGCGCCAGATGCGTTCGTAGAACGGGTCGCCGACGATCAGGGTCACGGCAGTGAACGTGTAGACCACGAAGAGGGCGGCCACGAGCACGAAGACCAGCGCCGCAGCCACCCGCGTCGTGAGGATGACGGGCTCGGCCCAGCCGTCGGCGAACGGGGTCGCCCACGTGACGATCGAGGTGAGGTTGACGAGCAGAAGCACGATGCCGACGAGGTACACGGCACCGACCGCCACCGCCGGCAGCGCGCCGAGCAGCATCAGCTTCGGGGAGGTGATCCACATGCCGAAACCACGACCCAGGTACCCCACCCCCGCCAGGAGGTCGGGAACCAGCCCCTGCCGGGCCGGAACTGGGGGGACGGGAGTGGGCTGGGGCAACATCGTTTCAGCGTACCGGGGTGGGTACGGCGGAGTCAGCGAAAGCAGTCAGCCGCGTCATCGATGCGCCAGAAGGCACCGAGCTCGATGCGCCTGGTGGGCATCACCAGGCGCCGGGCGAGGTACCGCTCGCCGTCGGCGTGCGTCTCACGCTCGATGTGCCCCAGTACCGCGCCGGACCGGTCGACGACCCGCCACAGCCCGTCGCGCACGGCGACCAGGCTGGGACCGCTCGACCGGGCGGAGTTGCTCGGCCGGGCCGGGCCGGCGGCGTGGGCGATGGTCGTGCGTCGTGCGGTTGCGGGGAGAACAGTCCGGGGTTGGACAGCTCTGGCTGCAGTGCTCATGGTGGCGGTGCTCATGGTCCCAGTGCTCATGGTGTGCTCCAATGCGAGGGCGGATGCCGTTGGCCTTACCGTAGAACCGGCCACCGACATCCACCCCTCGCCCCTGCCTGGGACCGGCGTGGGTTAGTTCATGCCGGTGCCGTGTACCGCGTACGGCTCGATGGCGGCGATCTCATCGGCGTCCAGCGCCGGCGCCTCGAGCGCCGCCACGGTCTGCTCGAGCTGGCCGATGCTGCTGGCCCCCACGAGCACGCTGGTGACCTGCGGTTGGCGCAGGATCCAGGTGACCGCGAGCTGGGCCAGGGTCTGGCCGCGGTCGGCCGCAATGGCGTTCAGGGCGCGGGCGCGCTCAAGGTAGGTCGCGTTGAGGGAGCTCTCGTTCAGGAACCGGCTCGTGGCCACCCGGGAGTCCGACGGCACCGCACCGTCGAGGTAGCGGTCGGTGAGCAGACCCTGGGCGAGGGGGGAGAACACGATGCTGCCCATGCCGAGGTCGTCGAGCACCGGGAAGAGTCCCTCTTCGATGTGCCGGTCGAACATCGAGTAGCGCGGCTGGTGGATCAGCAGCGGGATCTTGTGCTCGGCCAGGGCGGCGTAGGCCGCTACGGTCTGCTCCGGGCTGTAGTTCGAGATGCCCGCGTAGAGGGCCTTGCCCGACTGCACCGCGGTGGCCAGGGCGCCCATGGTCTCCTCGATAGGGGTCTCGGGATCGGGGCGGTGGGAGTAGAAGATGTCGACGTAGTCCATTCCCAGCCGGCCGAGGCTGGCATCCAGCGACGACAGCAGGTATTTTCGCGAGCCGAAGTCGCCGTAGGGGCCTGCCCACATGTCGTAACCGGCCTTGCTGGAGATGATCATCTCGTCGCGATACCCACGGAAGTCCTCGGCGAAGATGCGCCCGAAGTTGGTTTCGGCGGAACCGGGAGGCGGGCCGTAGTTGTTGGCCAGGTCGAAGTGCGTCACGCCGAGGTCGAATGCCCGGCGCAGGATGCCGCGTTGGGTGTCGATCGGGCGTTCGTGGCCGAAGTTGTGCCACAACCCCAGCGACAGGGCGGGCAGCTTCAGGCCGCTGCGCCCGGTTCGGCGGTAGGGCATCTCGGAATAACGGTTCTCTGCAGCATCGAAGGTCATGGTCTCACTCTAGATCCGCGCTTCCTCCCCAGGCGGCTGCGGCTCGGGTTCTGCACACCCTGGACGGCCGGCCCCAGAGGAGGTGCCGGAACGGGGAGGGTGAATGCAGCGCGGCCCGGGAACACGAACCCGGCACGAGGACTGCTCCCGGGTCGCGTTCGATACCTCCATCAGCCTCGTGCCGCCCAGGAGACTCCCGTGACCGACACCATAGCCCTGACCGGAATCGTGGCCACCACACCGCGGCACCTCGTCACCAGTTCCGGCCTGGCCATCACCTCATTCCGGCTGGCCTGCCGGCAACGCCGTTACGACAGGGTGAAGAACGCCTGGGTGGACGCCGACACCAATTGGTACACCGTCTCCAGCTTTCGGCAGCTCGCCCACAACGTGGAGCGGTCCGTGCACAAGGGCGAGCCGGTGCTCGTGACCGGGCGCCTGCGCATCCGGGACTGGGAGAACGAGGACCGTACGGGCACCTCGGTGGAGGTGGAGGCCGACGCCGTGGGCCACAACCTGACGTGGGGAACGACGGCGCTGATGCGAAGCACCGCCCCGTCCGCCGCCGAGCAGCGGGATGCGGACCCAGCGGGCGGCGCAACGGGCGGCACAGCGGGCGGCACTGCGGGCGAGGCCACGGCCGCGCCGGCCGAACCGGATGCCGCGCCGGCCGAACCTGACACCGGGCAGGGGGAATCGGAAACACGGTCCGCTTAGACTCGACTTCTCGGTCGCAGCGTGCGGCGGTGGGGGAGGACTACGCGTGGCCTGGATTTTGGACGCACCCGTGCGGCACAGCCGCAGAGCGACGATCTGGGCAACATGTCTTGTCCTCGGCCTGGGCCTGGCCGGATGCTCCGCCGCCCCCGTCGACCGCCCGACGCCGACAGCGACAGCGCCCGCGACCGCAAGCCCAACCCCGACGGAGGTTGCTCCGCCGGCGCTCGTGCCTGAGGGCACCGCCGCCGAGAACCTGCCCTACTTCGACTCGGTCATCACCGCGGCGCTCGCCGCCGACCCCAACGTCGCCGGCCGCAGCTACATCGACGCCCTGGTCGCCGCCGGCTTCGACAAGACAACGATGGAGGTCACCGCCGACACCACCACCAAGGGTGAACCGGCGGACTCCATCCAGTTCTCCGTGAACATCGCCGGAGAGTGCCTGATCGGCCAGAACGGTCCCTCCACCGGCGGCTACCACAGCGTCGTCGCCCCCCTGCTCGCAACCGGAACGTGTCTCGTGGGAGCCACGCGCCAAATAGACTGGTAAACACTATGGCTGAATTCATTTACTCGATGGTGCGTGCGCGCAAGGCAATCGGCGACAAACTCATCCTCGACGACGTCACAATGTCGTTCTTCCCCGGAGCCAAGATCGGTGTGGTGGGCCCCAACGGTGCCGGTAAGTCCACGATCCTGAAGATCATGGCCGGGCTCGATACCCCGAGCAACGGTGAGGCCAGGCTTTCGCCGGGCTACTCCGTCGGCATCCTCATGCAGGAGCCGGAGCTCGACGAGACCAAGACCGTGCTGGAGAACGTGCAGGAAGGCGTTGGCCCGATCAAGGCCAAGGTTGACAGGTTCAACGAGATCAGCGCCGCGCTGGCCGAACCCGACGCGGACTTCGACACCCTGCTCGCCGAAATGGGAACCCTGCAGGAAGAGATCGACGCCGCCGACGCCTGGGACCTCGATTCCCAGCTCGAGCAGGCCATGGATGCGCTGCGCACCCCGCCGGGCGACTACCCCGTCGTCGACCTCTCCGGTGGTGAGAAGCGCCGCGTGGCGCTCTGCAAGCTCCTGCTGCAGAAGCCCGATCTGCTCCTCCTGGACGAACCGACTAACCACCTCGACGCTGAAAGCGTGCTGTGGCTCGAGCAGCACCTCGCCAAGTACCCCGGCGCCGTGCTCGCCGTCACCCACGACCGGTACTTCCTCGACCACGTGGCCGAGTGGATCGCCGAGATCGACCGCGGCCACCTGTACCCCTACGAGGGCAACTACTCCACCTACCTGGAGAAGAAGCAGGAGCGCCTGCAGGTGCAGGGCAAGAAGGACGCCAAGCTTTCCAAGCGTCTCGCCGAGGAACTCGAATGGGTGCGCTCCAACGCAAAGGGCCGTCAGGCCAAGTCGAAGGCCCGCCTGGCCCGCTACGAGGAGATGGTGAACGAGGCCGAGCGCGGACGCAAGCTCGACTTCGAAGACATCCAGATCCCCGTCGGCCCCCGCCTGGGCGCCCAGGTCATCGACGCCAAGAAGCTCAAGAAGGGCTTCGGCGACCGGGTGCTGGTCGAAGATCTCTCCTTCACCCTGCCGCGTAACGGCATCGTCGGCGTGATCGGCCCGAACGGTGTCGGTAAGACGACATTGTTCAAGACCATCGTGGGCCTCGAGCCGCTGGATGCCGGTGACCTCAAGATCGGCGAGACCGTCGACATCTCCTACGTCGACCAGAGCCGTGGCGGCATCGACCCGAACAAGTCGCTGTGGGAGGTCGTCTCCGACGGCCAGGACTATATCCAGGTCGGCAAGACCGAGGTGCCGTCTCGCGCCTACGTGTCCACGTTCGGCTTCAAGGGCCCCGACCAGCAGAAGAAGGCCGGTGTGCTCTCCGGTGGTGAGCGCAACCGCCTGAACCTGGCGCTGACGCTCAAGCAGGGCGGCAACCTGTTGCTGCTCGACGAACCGACTAACGACCTCGACGTCGAAACCCTCGGTTCGCTCGAGAACGCGCTGCTCGAGTTCCCCGGCTGCGCCGTGGTCATCACTCACGACCGGTGGTTCCTCGACCGCATCGCCACGCACATCCTCTCGTATGAGGGCACCGCTGAGGCGCCGGGGAACTGGTACTGGTTCGAGGGCAACTTCGAGTCCTACGAGCAGAACAAGATCGAGCGACTAGGCCCGGACGCGGCCAAGCCGCACCGGTCCGCATACCGCAAACTGACGCGCGACTAGGAACCCCATGCGGCTGCACGTTCCCATCCGGCTGCGCTGGTCGGACCTCGACGCCTACGCCCACGTGAACAACGCCGAGATGCTGCGCCTCCTAGAGGAGGCGCGCATCCAGGCGTTCTGGGTCAACGACGAGGCGGCCGGTGCATCGGGTGCGCGGGGAACCGCGGTGCTGGACGGGCGGCCGGGGGCGGCGACGCTGACCCTGATCGCCCGGATGGAGATCGAGTACCTCGCGCCGATCCCGTATCTGCGGGAGCCCATCGACGTGCAGCTGTGGATCGGCAAGCTCGGCGGCGCAAGCCTTGACGTGTGTTACGAGGTATACGGACCGGCCGGGCAGGAGTCCGCGCGGCTGTACGCCCGCGCGACCACCACGATCGTGCTGGTGGACGCGGCGACGGAGCGCCCCCGCAAGATCAACGACGTCGAACGAGCCGCCTGGACCCCATACCTGGAGCCCGCGGTCCCCTTCACCCGCAAGTAGCCCCGCTCACGAGCGCGAACGGGTCAGCCGGCGAGGACCTTGTCGCCGTCGAGGGTGACCGTGACCGCCGGGAGGGGGTCGGTGGCTGGTCCCTGGATGACCGCGCCGGTGGCGGTGTCGAAGAGAGACTTGTGGCAAGGGCAGTTCAGGCCCTTCTTCTCCGGAACCACGATGCAGCCCTGATGGGTGCAGATGGCGCTGAACGCCACGACCTCGCCGGCGGTGGGCTGCGACACGATGATCTGCGCACCATCGAACATGACAGCGATGGCGCCGCCAACGGGGATGTCGGAGAGTACCGCGACCTCGGCGGGTGAGGCCGTGCCGGCGTCGGTATCCGTGTTCGGGTCGCCGGGTGCGCAGGCGGCCAGGGCCAGGGCGGTACCGGCGCCTCCGGCGACGAGCAGGGTGCGACGGGTGAGGTCAGCGTCGTGGGTCATGATGCTCCTACTGGCTCGGACAGGTTGGGCTGCAGCCTAGTCACGGGGCTTGGGAACCCGCACCATGCCCTCCTGGGCCACCGTGGCCAGCAGCAGGCCTTCGCGGCTGTAGATGCTGCCGGTGGACAGTCCCCGGCCGCCCTGGGCGGAGGGGGAGTCCTGCACGTACAGCATCCACTCGTCGACCCGGCCGAAGCGGTGCCACCACATGGCGTGGTCGAGGCTGGCGACCTTGAGGCCCGGGGTGGCCCAGGGCAGGCCGTGCCGGCGCATAACGGGTTCCATGATCGAATAGTCGCTGACGTAGGCGAGTGCGGCGCGGTGCAGGTCGGGGTCGTCGGGGATGGGCTCGAAGGTCTTCATCCAGATCATCTGCTTGCTGGTGTGCTCGCCGTCCACGGTGAGGTAGATCGACGAGGGCACGTGGCGCATGTCGAACGGGCGGTCGTTGGCCCAGGCCCGCGCGAAGTCGTGGTCGATGTGACCGAGGGTGTCTGCCGTGGTCGGCAGGGATTCGGGGTCGGGCAGGTCGGTCGGCATCTCGATGTGATGCTCGAGACCCTCGTCGGTGTCCTGGAACGACGCGATCATCGACAGGATCGGCACGCCGTTCTGGTACGCCTGGGTGCGTCGAGTGGAGAACGATCGGCCGTCGTGGATGCGGTCGACCGAGAAGGTGATCGGGTGGTTGACGTCGCCGGGGCGCAGGAAGTAACCGTGCATGGAGTGCACGTTTCGTTCGTCGGGCACTGTGCGCATGGCGGCGACGAGGGACTGCGCGAGCACCTGGCCGCCGAAGACGCGACCTTGTGGCATCCACTGCGAGGGGCCGGTGAAGATGTCCTCACTGGTGCGGGCACCGGTGTCGGTCAGGTCGAGAGCGGCCAGAAGACCCTCCAGCGGTGCGTGCATGCTGCCTCCTTGTTCGAGCTCGGGTCCCCGGGACACCGACGTACCTTGGTAGTTTAGACAGCAGATGAGCCAGTCATTTTCCCTCTCAGATTCCCTGTCCCTCGGTGACCTCCGGGTCTACCTTTCGCGCGCCAGCCGGGTGGAGGACGGATCGGTGCGGCTCGTCTCCGCGGCGGGCGTGCTCGCCGTGTACACGGCGATCCTGTACCCGCGTGGTCTGCTGGACTCGAGCCCCACGGTGTTGGGCCTGCGCACCTTCGCGCTCACCGAACCTGTTGACCTCGACGTCGTCGTTCCGGTGCGGTCGCTGTTGGATCGGCTGCTGCGCCTCGAGGCCGCCGTCACCGACGCGGATGCTCCGGTCACCGTCACCGTGCCGCTGCAGGTATCCTCGGTCACCTGGGCGGGCATCACGCCGCCGAAGGGAGGCTGGACATCCCATGGCAGCGCCTCACCGGCTGTGCTGGAGGGCGCCGCCCGCGAGGGCATCGCCGAAGTCGCGTCCGTCATCCCGACCGGCACCGGTGAGCAGATCGTCCAACGGGTACGGTCCGAGGTCTGGGGCCGCCCGATCGAGGCCCTGGACTTCGTACCCGCCGGTGCCGGGTTCGCCGCGGTGAGCCTGGGCTTCCTCGCGGCGGATGAGCCGGTGCAGCTCTTCGAGACCGGCCCCTGGACGCGTCTGAGCACAGCCCGCGGCCACATTCTGGTACGCCGCAAGCCCTGGTCCTTGCGCGCCTGACCCTCCACCCGGGTGCGGGACGGGTTAGAGCGCGGCGGCGACGGCCCGGCCGGCGGTGCGGCCGGAGAACAGGCAGCCGCCGAGGAAGGTGCCCTCCAGCGAGCGGTAGCCGTGCACGCCGCCGCCGCCGAAGCCGGCGGCCTCGCCTGCCGCGTAGAGTCCGGGGACCGGTTGCCCGTCGGCTCCGAGAGCCCGGGCGGAGAGGTCGGTTTCGATGCCGCCCAGGCTCTTCCTTGTGAGCAGGTGCAGCTTCACCGCGATCAGCGGCCCGTTGGCGCGGTCGAGCAGCTTGTGCGGGCTCGCCACCCGAATGAGCCTGTCGCCGCGATAGTGCCTGGCCTGGCGAATCGCGTTGATCTGGGCATCCTTGCTGAAGTCGTTGTCGAGCTCCCTGTCGCGGGCCAGAATCTCCCGTTCCACCTGCGCGGCATTGATGCGCACCTCGGGGGAACGCTGCTGCATGCCCTTGATCAGCTGGTGCAGGGTATCGGCCACCACGAAGTCCTCACCCTTGCTCTTGAACGCTTCCACCGGGCCGGGCGCGCCCGATCCGAGCCGTTGGGCGAGCAGGCGCAGGTCCTTGCCGGTGAGGTCGGGGTTCTGTTCGCTGCCCGAGAGGGCGAACTCCTTCTCGATGATCTTCTGGGTCAGCACAAACCAGCTGTGCTCGTGGCCGGTCTTGAGCAGGTATTCCATCGTGCCGAGGGTGTCGAAACCGGGAAACAGCGGGGCCGGCAGGCGTTTTCCGGTGGCGTCCAGCCACAGGGATGACGGGCCGGGCAGAATGCGGATGCCGTGGGCCGGCCAGACCGGGTCGTGGTTGACGATGCCCTCGGTGTAGTGCCACATACGGTCGCCGTTGATCAGTCGGGCGCCGGCCTTCTGGGTGATCCCGAGCATCCGGCCGTCGACATGGGCGGGCACACCGGAGAGCAGCTTCGCGGGTGCCGGTCCCAGCCGGGCCGGCCACTGGGCGCGCACCAGGTCGTGGTTGCCGCCGATCCCACCGCTGGTGACGATCACCGCGGACGCCCGCAGCTCGAACTCGCCGACGATCTCCCGGCTGCTGGCCTGACCGCGCGCCGCAGCGCTCGGGATGAGCAGGCTGCCCCGCACTCCCACCACGGCGCCTCCCTCGACGATCAACTCGTCGACGCGATGCCGGTGCAGGGTGGTGACCAGGCCGGCGCGCACCCCTTCACGGACCCTGGTGATGAACGGCTCCAGGATCGCGGGCCCGGTTCCCCAGACGATGTGGAAGCGCGGTACCGAGTTGCCGTGTTCCAGGGCGGTGTAACCGCCACGTTCGGCCCAGCCGACGACCGGGAAGAACGTCACGCCGCGTTCCTTGAGCCAGGCCCGCTTCTCGCCGGCGGCGAAGTTGAGGTACGCCTCGGCCCACCGGGTCGGCCAGTAGTCCTCACCGCGATCGAACCCGGCGCTGGCGAACCAGTCCTGCCGGGCCAGAGCCAGGGAGTCCGTGACTCCCATTCGGCGTTGTTCGGGGGAGTCGACCAGGAACAGCCCGCCGAACGACCACCAGGCCTGACCGCCGAGCGAGGCGGCGTTCTCCTGGTCGACGAGCAGCACCCGTTTCCCCGCCTCCACGAGTTCGGCCGTGGCCACCAGGCCGGCCAGGCCGGCCCCCACCACGATCACGTCGGCGGAGGTGTTCGGATGCGTGGGCAGGCCGGGGCGGGCTGGGCTCATGGTGACTCCATTGTCAGTGAGGGTGCTGCGGGGCGGATGGTGCGGTTCGAGTGTTACGCGTCGAAGGTGTTGACCATAGCGTGTGCGGCTCGCTCGAGGTAGTCCCACAGGGTGGCGCGTTGCAGCGGGGGCAGGTCGCAGGAGTCGACGGCGTTCCGCATGTGCAGCAACCAGCGGTCCCGGGAATCCGGGTTCACCTTGAAAGGCTGGTGACGCTGGCGGAGCCGCGGGTGTCCGCGTTGCTCGCTGTAGGTGCCCGGCCCGCCCCAGTACTGCTCGAGGAAACCGGTCAGCCGCTCCGCAGCGGGGCCAAGGTCCTCCTCAGGGTACATCGGTTTGAGGACCGGGTCGCCGGCGACGCCCCGGTAGAACTCGGCGACGAGCTTCTCGAAGAACGGCCGGCCGCCGACCTCCTGGTAGAACGACGGGCTCACGGCGGCGGCGTTCTCGCTCGACCGAAGGTGTACTCCGAGCGGGATGTTGTCACTTGTCATCGGGCTTCTCCTGTTCGGTGGCCGCTGCGCCGCCTGGCGTGCCGGTCGATCCGGAATCGGGCTGCTGGTCCGCCGCGGGCTTCTTCGGCCGGCGCGGGGCACGAACCCGGCGGGCGGGCACGGGCTGTTCGAAGGGCGCCGTGTCGGTGCTCGGAAGCGCGGCGGCGGCCTGGGCCGCTGCATCCACCGGGGCGCCGTCTGCCGCGCCGTCACCGTTGTTGCTTCCGGCGGACACCGATCCGTCGGCCGCGGCCATCACCACGCTGTTGAGCGGGGTGAGTCCTGAGCCCATCCCGTCGAGGGCCTTCTTGAGATGGAGCCGCAGGTCACGGGCGAAGTCCCAGCGGGCGCCCACCCGGGTGCGCACGACCAGGCGCACAACGAGGGCCTCCGCCGAGATGGATTCGAGGCCCCAGATCTCGGGCTTGCCGAGCATCGCCCCGCGCCACTTGCGGCTGGACGCCAAGGCTCGGGCGACCTTGAGCAGTTCGGCCTGCACGGCCTCGACATCCGACGAGTAGGGGATGGCAAGGTCGACGATGACGCGGGCCCAGCCCTGGGACATGTTTCCGGTGCGCAGGATCTCGCCGTTCCGGACGAACCAGAGGGTGCCCTCGATGTCGCGCACCTGGGTGATGCGGATGCCGACGGACTCGACGACTCCGGTGGCCAGGCCGAGGTCCACCACGTCGCCCACGCCGAGCTGGTCTTCCATCACCATGAAGAGACCGTTGAGCACGTCCTTCACGATGTTCTGGGCGCCGAAACCCAGGCCGGCGCCGAGAGCGGCGGTGAGCAGGGCGAATGACCCGAGGATGTTCTCGTTGATCGTCGTGACGATCAGCAGGGTGGTCACGATGACGACCAGGACGTTGACGATATTGGTCAATACCGACCCGAGTGTGCGGGTGCGCTGCACGACACGCACGGCGGTGACCGGTGACACGTCCAGCGACTGGGTGTCGTCGACGTTCTGGCCCTTCTTCACCCCGGACACGATCTGCGTGACGACCCGCCTGATCACGAAGAGCAACACCCAGCGGGCGACCAGCGCGAAGATGATGATGACGACGACCTGCACGATGGTCAGGTTCCAGATGTAGTCGGCCGTAGCCCAAAAAGTGTCCCAGTTCATAGATCGACCAGTCTACCGAGCGCCGACTCGGCGCTTCCTGAAGGTGCCATACGACAACGGCGCCGCCACGATGAAAATCATCGAAAGCGGCGCCGTTGTCCGGTGGTGCCGGCGGACTACTCCTGGTCGCGGGCCTGCACGCGCAGGCTGCGTTCGACGCCGGCGAGGTTCTCCACCACGAGACGGCGAAGCGCCGCGGGCTCCGGGTTGGCGTCCAACCACGCCCGGGTCGCGTCGACCAGGGCCTGGTTCGACAGCGGCGACGGGTAGAGGCCCACGATCAGCTTCTCGGCGATGGAGTAGCTGCGCTCGGCCCACACCTTCTGCAGCACATCGAAGTACTGGCCGACGAACGGCTCGAGCAGGCTCGTGTCGTGTGCGCGCAGGAATCCGGCGGCGGTGACCCGCACGATGGTGTTCGGTGCGGTGTCCACGTCGATCAGCGAGGCCCAGGCTGCCTGCTTGCCTTCGATGGTGGGGATCGCGGCGCGCGCGTTGGCGGCTGACTGGGCACCGGTGGCGGTGTTGTCCGCGGCCAGGGCGGAGGCGATCTCCGCCTCACCGGCTTCGGCGCCGGCGACCAGCGCCGCGAGCAGCTCCCAGCTGAGGTCGGTGTCGATGTCCAGGCCCGGCAGCTTGAACGAACCGGTGCGAAGGCCCGCAACGGCGGCCAGCTGGGCCGGCGTCTCGGCGACGGAGGCGAAGAACTTCACAAACTGGAACTGAGCATCACTGCCGGCCTCTGCGCCCTGGGCCAAGGCCCAGAGTGCGTCGCCGACCGAGGCGACGGTGGCGTCGCGGTGCTCCGGGGCCACGTAATACTGCGCGGCGAGGGACACCTGGCCGAGAACCGTGCGGAGCGTCGTCGACTCGGTCTCGGTGGCGACGTTGCCCAGCACCAGCTTCACGAAGTCGCGCGGCGAGGTCTCGGCGTCGCGGGTGGCGTCCCAGACGGAGCCCCAGACCAGCGAGCGGGCCAGCGGGCTCTCGATCGCTGCGAGGTGCTCGAGCGCCACGGCGTGCGAGGCGGGGTCGAGGCGTACCTTGGCGTAGGCGAGGTCGTCGTCGTTGAGCAGGATCAGATCGGCACGGGTGCGACCGACGAGTTCCGGCACATCCGTCTGCACGCCGTCGACGTCGAGCTCGACGCGGTGGGTGCGCACCAGGGCGCCGTCGACCAGGTCGTAGAACCCGATCGCGAGGCGGTGCGGGCGGATGGTGGGGTAATCCTCGGTGGCGGTCTGCAGCACGGCGAACGCGGTGATGACCCCGGCATCGTCGACCTCGATCTGCGGGCGCAGGGTATTGACACCGGCGGTCTCGAGCCAGAGGGCGGCCCAGCCGGAGAGGTCACGGCCGCTGGCGGCCTCGAGCTCGACGAGCAGGTCGGAGAGCTCGGTGTTGCCCCAGGCGTGCTTCTTGAAGTAGGAGGCGACGCCGGTGAAGAACGCGTCGATGCCGACCCAGGCGACGAGCTGCTTGAGAACGGATCCACCCTTGGCGTAGGTGATGCCGTCGAAGTTGACCTGCACGTCTTCGAGGTCGGTGATGGTGGCCACGACCGGATGGGTGGAGGGCAGCTGGTCCTGACGGTACGCCCAGCTCTTCTCCATTGCCGCGAAGGTGGTCCAGGCTTCGGTCCACTCGGTGGCCTCGGCGGTGGCGATGGTGGATGCCCACTCGGCGAACGATTCGTTCAGCCACAGGTCGTTCCACCACTTCATGGTGACCAGGTCGCCGAACCACATGTGCGCCAGCTCGTGCAGGATCGTGACGACCCGGCGTTCCTTGATCGCGTCGGTGACCTTGGAACGGAAGACGTAGGTCTCGGTGAAGGTGACCGCGCCGGCGTTCTCCATCGCGCCGGCGTTGAACTCCGGCACGAACATCTGGTCGTACTTGTCGAACGGGTACGGGAAGTCGAACTTCTCCTCGAAGTAGGCGAAGCCCTGGCGGGTCTTCTCGAAGATGTAGTCGGCATCCAGGTACTCGAACAGGCTCTTGCGGCTGAACAGGCCCAGCGGAATGATGCGGCCGTCGCTGGAGGTGAGCTCGCTGCGCACCACGGCGTACGGACCGGCCACGAGGGCGGTGATGTAGCTGGAGATGGTGTGGGTGGGTTCGAACGCCCAGGTCTTGTTGCCGTTGCCGGCATCCGTGGGCTCTGGCGTGGCCGAGTTGGAGATGACCTCCCAGGCGCCGGGCGCGGTGACGGTGAAGGTGAAGGCGGCCTTGAGGTCGGGCTGCTCGAACACCGCGAAGACGCGGCGGGAGTCTGGCACCTCGAACTGGCTGTACAGGTACACCTCGTTGTCGACGGGGTCGACGAAACGGTGCAGGCCCTCGCCGGTGTTCGTGTACGCGGCGTCGGCGACGACGGTGAGCACGTTCTCGGCCGCGAGGTCGTCAAGCTGAATGCGGACGCCGTCGCTGACGACAGCCGGGTCAAGCGAGGCGCCGTTGAGGGTGACGCTGTGCACACTCTCGGTGATCGCGTCGATGAAGGTCGAGCTACCGGCCACGGCGCTGAAGGCGACCGTGGTGGTGCTGGCGAAGGTCGTGGGACCCGTCGTCAGGTCAAGGGTGACGTCGTAACTGGTCACGCTGACGAGCGCTTTGCGCTCCTGGGCTTCGATCCTGGTGAGGTTTTCTCCGGGCAACGGTTTCTCCATCTTCGTTTCGCGAGAGCGCTCTGGCGCATCCGCATAGAGAACAAGCCTAGCCACGGTCGCGCTGGTGGCGCGCCTGATTAGGCTGCCGGCATGAGAACCAGCACGGATGCCGGCGCCGATACCGCGCTGCGCTATCGAGCCTTCGCCGAGGTGGAGGCCCGGGGGCTGAGCGCCTGCTACGAGGCCTGGGCGGCGGGGGTGGCGCGCGATGCGGCGACGATCGGATTGATCGACCGGCTGCCGCCGACCAAACGGCAACCCAACCTGGTGTTCAGCGCGGCCAGGTTCCACGGCGCCGAGGCCGGCGGTTATCTGGGTTTCCGGGCCTGGCTGGCCGAGAACTGGGCGGTGGTCGAGCAGACGTGCCGCAGCCACGCGACCCAGACCAACGAGCCGGGCCGATGCGCGGTGCTGCTCCCGACGCTCGGGAGTCTGCCGGGGCCGCTCGCCCTGATCGAGGTGGGGGCGTCGGCCGGGCTCTGCCTGCTGCCGGACTTATACAGCTATCGGTATTGGCCGGGCGGTCGCAGTGCTGACGGCCCGGGTGACGGCGCGGCCCTGCTCGACCCGCCCGCTGGGACCAGCCCAGTGCTGCTGGAGTGCGCGGTGACCGGTTCTGTTCCCGTGCCGAGCAGGCTGCCTCGCGTGGTGTGGCGGGCCGGCATCGACCTCAACCCGCTCGACGTGACCGATCCCGCCGACGTGGCCTGGCTGGAGGCTCTGATCTGGCCGGAGCACGATGACCGGCGGGCCCGGCTGCGGGCGGCCGTGCAGGTCGCCCGCACAGCCCCGCCCCGGCTAGTGCGCGGCGACCTCAACGAGCAGGTCGAGGCTCTCGTGGCCGAGGCCCCGCCGGATGCGACCGTCGTGGTGTTCCACACGGCGGTGCTGGCCTATCTCGACGAGGCCGGCCGGGACCGGTTCGTGGCGACCATGGCCCGGTTGAGGGCCGAGCGTGGGGTGCGCTGGCTGGCCAATGAGGGGCGCACCGTGGTGCCAGGGGTGGCCGGGACGCTGCCGTCGACGCTGCCTGCGGCATCCGGTTCGGCTGACTTCGTGCTGTCGTTGGACGGCCGGGCGGTCGCGCTAGCCCAGCCGCACGGTCGCGCGGTGCATTGGCTCGGCTGAGGGCAGGCTAGATCGCCGGTGTGGCCAGCATGGGCGCAGCCGCGGCACGGTCGGCGCCGGCCCGGATCGGCCAGGCACCGTCGATGACGATCAGGTCGTCGCCCTTGGACTTGCGCAGGTAGGTCTGGAAGCTCTCGGCCTGCTCCCTGGCCCAACCGACCTGGCGGTCGTGCAGGGTGTACAGGTCGGTCTCCTCGGTCTTGGCCAACAGGGCCCAGGCGACCCGACCGGTGGCCACGGCATCCGCTTCGGCGTCGTGGGCCCCCTCGAGCAGCACGCCGTAGTACTCGGCGGTGGCCACCAGGGTGCGCTTGCCCTTGCGGTAGCGGTCCACAGCCTTGTCGATCACGTAGGGGTCGAGCACCGGGCCGAAGTCCTCGATGGGCGCCAGCCCGTAGCGGCGGGCCTCGGCGTTGAGCATCGACAGGTCGAAGCTGGCGTTGTAGGCCACGATCGGGCGGCCTCCGTCGATGCTGCGGCGCAGTACCGTGAGCATCTCGGCGATGGCGGTGGCCGGGTCGACGCCGTCACGCTGGGCGACCTCGTCGGTGATGCCGTGGATGGCGGACGCTCCCTCCGGAATGGGGATGCCGGGATTGAGCAGCCAGCTGTACGAGCCGTTCACCGTGCCGTCGCGCATGACGCGGCCGATGAAGCACGTGACGATGCGGTCCTCATCGGTGTTCACACCCGTGGTCTCCAGGTCGAACACGCACAGCGAGGGGATGTCGGCGATCGCGGTCTTGGCGGTTGATGTCTGCACGTTCCGACCCTATCGGCGCCCACCGACACTCCCGGTGAGGCGGCCGGGAGTGCCGCGCATCCTCTCCACAACTCATCGCGAAAGCGGTGAATCGGTTGCTTCAGCGCCGCGGAGGCAGCCGTGAACCCGCTTTCGCGAGATGAACCTTTCGCTAGGAGGGGGTGGTGCGGTCCCCTACCAGGTACCGGGGCGGTAGTCCTTGAGGAAGACCCCGTGCACGTCTTCGCCGGCCTCGCCGCGCACGATGGGGTCGTACACCCGGGCGGCGCCGTCAACCAGGTCGAGTGGGGCATGGAAACCCTCCTCGGCCAGGCGGATCTTGGTGGGGTGCGGGCGCTCGTCGGTGATCCAGCCGGTGTCGACGCTGGTCATCAGGATGCCGTCGGAGAGCATCTCCTTGGCGCTGGTGCGAGTGAGCATGTTCAGGGCGGCCTTGGCCATGTTGGTGTGCGGGTGCCCCGGACCCTTGTAACCGCGGCCGAAGACACCCTCCATCGCGGACACGTTCACGATGTAGGTGCGCCGAGCCTCGGATGCCGCCATCGAGGCCCGCAGACGGCTCACCAGCAGGAACGGGGCCGTGGTGTTGCACAGCTGCACCTCGAGCATCTCGAGTGGGTCGACGTCTTCGACGTTGGCCGTCCAGCTGTTCTCCTCGTGCAGGTCGGGCACCAGTCCGCCCGCGTCGATGGCGGTGCCAGCGGCCAGCCGTGCCAGCGAAGAGGAGCCGGGGGCCAGGGCCAACGCGGTGAGGTCGTCGGCGGTGAGGGCGGCGCCGGTGGCCGCGGCGGCGAGGATCGGGTGGCTGGCCACGGACGCGGCCAGCGCGGTGGGGTGCGCATCGTTGGTGTGCCCGAACGAGACGATCTCGGGCAGTTCGCCGTCCGGCAGCGGCGAGGACTCGGCCTCCACCAGCGGGGAGTACGACCCGGGGGAGCGGCGCACGGTCTGCGCGGCGTTGTTGATCAGGATGTCCAGCGGACCCTGCGCGGCGACGGAGTCGGCCAGGCCGATCACCTGGGCGGGGTCGCGCAGGTCGATGCCGACAACGCGGAGGCGGTGCAGCCAGTCCTTCGAGTCGGGCATGGCGCTGAACCGGCGCACCGCGTCGCGGGGGAACCGGGTGGTGATGGTGGTGTGGGCGCCGTCGCGCAGCAGCCGCAGGGCGATGTACATGCCGATCTTGGCGCGGCCGCCGGTGAGCAGGGCGCGTTTGCCGGTGAGGTCGGTACGGGCGTCGCGCTTGGTGTGGCTCATCGCCGCGCAGCTCGGGCAGAGCTGGTGGTAGAACGCGTCGACGAGGGTGTACTTCTGCTTGCAGATGTAGCAGGCGCGCGGCACGAGCAGTTCGCCGGCCGAGGGCCGGTCGGTGCCCAGACGCAGCTGGGCGCCGATGGTCTCGTCGTCGATGCGGGTGGGAGCCCCGGTGGCGGTGGCGGCGATGACCTCCCGGTCCGCGTCCGCGATCAGCTGGCGCTTCTCGTGGCGGCGCACGGTCTTCACCGACTTGAACATCTTGGCGGTGGCCTGGCGCACGGTGACGAAGTCGGGGTCGTCCGGGTCGATGGTGGCCAGGGAGGCGAGCACGCGCAGGGCCACCTCGAGGTCGTGGGGGTCGATCGCGGGTGTCGCGGATGCGTCGCCGGTGGGAGCATCATCGACGGACGCGACGGATGCGGGCTCTACGGGTGTGCTCTGCGGGTGTTGCTCGGTGGTCATCAGAGAATTCTACGACGGCGCATCCGCCCCTCACACAGCCGGGCGAACAGACAACTGTGGCCGGTGCGGACAATTGCGCCCGGTGTGCGGGTAACAATTGTCCGCACCGGCCACAGTTGCTTGTGTAAAGCAGTCCTCCGAAGTGGACGGGGCGGTGCGAGGTGGAGCTAGACCTTGGCCGGCTCCGAGTCGGTCTCGGTCTTGAGCGCGCTCAGGTCCATCGACGAGGTCGGCGGCTCGAAGGTGGCGTCGAACGGCATCTCGTCGTGGTCGAGCAGGGGGTTCTCGAACTGGCCGGCAACGAGCTCGTGTGCCTCTTCGACCGATTCCACGCTCGGCATGGAGCCGGGCAGCGGGCGGTTGGCGGATTCCTTGAGCCAGAAGATGCTGATTCCACCGATGAACGAGGTGGCCATCAGGTAGTAGGCCGGCATCATGTCGTCACCGGTGGCGGCGATGAGCGCCGCGATGATGAACGGCGTGGTGCCACCGAAGATGGCGACGGCGAAGTTGTACGCGATGCCCATCGCGCCGTAGCGGCTGGCCGTGGGGAACAGGGCCGGCAGCGCCGAGGCGAGGTTGGCGACGTAGAACGTCACCGGGAGGGCGATCAGGGCCAGACCGGCGAGGGTCGTGAAGACGGAGCCCATACCGATGAGCAGGAACGCGGGGATGGCGAAGACCACGGCGCTGATCGAACCCATCCAGAGCACTGGGCGACGGCCGATCTTGTCGCTCAGGCGACCGGTGAGCGGGATGCAGCAGGCCATGATCACGAGGATCGGGATGGTCAGCAGCGTGCCGTGCAGCTCGTCGTACCCCATGGTGCTGGTGAGGTAGGTCGGCATGTACGAGGTGAGAGCGTATCCGACGGTGTTCGCGGCGGCGACGAGGATCATCGCGAGGACGATGCCGCGCCAGTAGTTCTTGAAGATGGCGACAGGTCCCTTGGGGATGCTGTCGTCCTCCACGAAGTCGGGGTTCCTGGCGTTGACTTCCTGAGCGTCCAGGCTGGCCTGGAAGGCCGGGGATTCCTCGATCTTCATCCGGAAGTAGATGGCGATCAGGCCCAGCGGTCCGGCGAGCAGGAACGGCAGACGCCAACCCCACTCTTCCATGGCCGCCTGACCGAGAGTCACCTGCAGGATCGACACGAGAGCGGCACCCATCGCGAAGCCGAGGTAACTGCCCATGTCGAGGAAGCTGGCGAGGAAGCCACGGTTCTTGTCCGGAGCGTGCTCGCTGACGAAGGTGGTGGCACCGGCGTACTCGCCGCCGGTGGAGAAGCCCTGCACGAGCTTGGTCAGCACGAGCAGCACCGCTGCCCAGATGCCGAGCTGGGCGTAGCCGGGCAGGATGCCGACCACGAAGGTGGAGGCGGCCATGAGCATCAGCGTCATGGCGAGCACCCTCTGGCGGCCCAGCTTGTCGCCGAGCCAACCGAAGAACACGCCACCGAGGGGGCGGGCGATGAAGGTGGCGGCGAAGGTGCCGAGCAGGAACAGCGTCTGCACGGTCGGGTCGGCTTCGGGGAGGAAGACGGGACCCATGGTGGTGATCAGGTAGCCGAAGACTCCGACGTCGTACCATTCCATGGTGTTTCCGACGATCGTGCCGCCGAGCGCCTTCTTCAGCATCGGGCGGTCGACGACGTTCACGTCGGAGACCTTGAGCTTCCGGCGCAACAGCGGCTTCTTGATCTTCTTCACGGTGCGATCAGCACCGTTAATAGCGTTTGACATGTGTCACTTTCTGACAGTAGAGATGCCTCTTGTGGAGGTCATGACATGACTCTTGCGCAGGCACGTCGAGCCTCGAATGGAGGTCGTGAGATGCCTCAGATGGAGGTCATGTGCCCCGGATGCGGGGCCGCCCCTCGATGGGCATAAGCATCAATTTTAGCGCAATTTGCCTCAGAATCAGGCATTTCTCTTTCGATAGCCGCTCTGGACAGGGCTTTAGCCGGGTTCGGTGCGCGCCGCTTCGGCGGCATTTCGGGACCTGTGACTCGCTTAGGCTGGGTCGATGAGCGACTCTGTGACCTTCTGGTTCGACCCCTCCTGCCCCTGGGCCTGGATGACTTCTCGTTGGGTGGACGAGGTGAGTGATCTGCGCGGCTTCGAGGTGAGTTGGCGGGTGATGAGCCTCGCGGTGCTGAACGAAAACACCGACGTTTCCGAGGAGTACCGCGCGTTCTTCCCCCGGGCCCTCAAATACACCCGTCTGGTGCAGGCCGCTCAGGAGCTGCACGGCCAGGAGACCGTCAAGGCTCTCTACGACGCGCTGGGCACCCGAATCCACCACGAGGGCAACTCGGATGCCGATTCCGTGATTCCCGCGGCGCTCGCCGAGGTGGGCCTGCCGGCCGACTTCGCCCGCTACGCCGAGAGCGACGAGTTCGACGTGCAGATGCGCGCCAGCCACTTCGACGGCATCAACCGGGTGGGCCAGGACGTCGGCACCCCGGTGATCGCCGTGAACGACGTTGCCTTCTTCGGCCCGGTCATCTCGCCGGCACCGACCGGGGATCAAGCGCTGGCCCTGTGGGACGGCGTGGTCGCGGTGGCCGGCTACGACGGCTTCTTCGAGATCAAGCGCAGCCGCAGCCGCGACCCGATCTTCGCGCCCGCCCTCGTTGCGGCAGCCGAGTAGCAGCGCCGCAGCATCCCGCCCGACTAAATAGACTGCTCATCATGCGCATCCACATCGCCACCGACCACGCCGGCCTCGACTTCAGCACCCTCCTGATCAGCCACCTCGGTACGGCCGGGCACGAGGTCATCGACCACGGGCCCACCAGCTACGAACCGCTCGACGACTACCCGGCGTTCTGCATCAGCGCGGCGGCGGCCGTGGTCGCCGACCAGGCGGCCGGCGTCGAGGCACTCGGCGTGGTGTTCGGCGGCTCCGGCAACGGTGAGCAGATCGCGGCCAACAAGGTGCACGGCGCACGCGCCGCGCTGGTCTGGAACGCGGCCACCGCCACCCTCGCCCGCGAACACAACAACGCCAACGTCATCGCGATCGGCGCCCGCCAGCACCCCATCGAGGACGTCATCGCGTTCATCGACGCCTTCATCGCCACCCCGTTCCCCGGCGAGGAACGCCACCAGCGCCGCATCGACCAGCTGGCCGAATACGAGACCACCGGCACCATCGCCGGCACCGTCCTGAGCAACTGAGCTGTACCTCACCTGATCCACCGAGTCGGAAAGGCATCGCCGTGCCAGAGGGTCATTCCGTCCATCGCATCACCCGGCAATTCGCGCGCAACTTCGTGGGCCGCCCGGTGCAGCTCTCGTCGCCGCAGGGCCGGTTCGCCGCCGGTGCGGCACAACTGAGCGGTCACGTCATGACGGATGCCCGCGCCGTGGGCAAACAGATGTTCCTGGAGTTCGACAACGGGCTCTGGCTACGGGTGCACCTGGGCATGTACGGCGCCTGGGACTTCGCGGGCGACATCATCATGGACGCCACGATCGCCTCGAGCAACGGCCGGATGGGACAGACCAACCAGCGCGGCACCGACCTCGCGCCGGTGCTCGATTCAGCGGGCGAGAACTCCATGCACAGCATCGGTGCGCCCCGCCGCACCCGGGTGCGCATGGCCGAGCAAGAAAAGGAGATCGACCAGCTCGACACGTTCCCGCCCGAACCCGTCGGCCAGGTGCGGGTGCGCCTGCTCACCGACACGGTCTCGGCCGACCTCCGCGGCCCGACCGCCTGTGAGGTGCTCGACCCCGCCCAGGTCGACGCTGTGCTGGCCAGGCTCGGCCCCGACCCGCAGCTCGACGACAGCCCGGAGGCCGAACAGCGCTTCGTGGACACCGTGCGCAAGAAGCCCACCCGTATCGGCCTGCTGCTGATGGACCAGTCAGTCGTCAGCGGTATCGGCAACGTCTACCGCGCCGAGCTGCTGTTCCGGGCGAGGATCAACCCGCACGCCCCGGGCAAGTCGCTGACCGAGGAGAGCCTGCGGGCCCTCTGGCGGGACTGGGCGCATCTGCTGGCCATCGGTGTGAACACCGGCCAGATGATGACCATGGACGACCTGACCGGCGAGGATTACCGACTCGCGATGAAGAACCGCGCCGACCGGCACTGGGTCTACAAGCGCGAGGGCCTGCCCTGCCGGATCTGCGGCACCCACATCACCCTCGAGGAAATGGGCGCCCGCAAGCTCTATTACTGCCCGTCCTGCCAGGCCTGACCCGTCCCATCCGCCGCACCTGCGTCTGTCATCGCTGACCCCGCCCGCACCCCAGGAGCCCGCCCGTGAGAACCAACCCCAGCTTCGCGCTCGACCAGGTCGACGAGGTACGCCGTCTGATTCAGGAGTACCCCTGGGTCACCCTGGTGAGCTCCACGGAGGCGGGCGAGCTCGTCGCCTCGCACTACCCGGTGATCCTCGACACGGCGGCCGCCGACGGCGAGATTGTGCTGCTCAGCCACGTCGGTCGGCCCGATGAGCAGCTGCACGAGCTGGGCGCGCACGAGATCCTCGTGATCGTGCAGGGCCCGCACGGCTACATCTCGCCCGGCTGGTACGACGCCCGCCCCGCCGTGCCCACCTGGAACTTCGTCACCGCGCACCTGCACGGCACTCCCGAGATACTCTCCGACGCCGAGAACCTGCGGGTACTCGCGGCCCTGGTCGACCACTTCGAGGACCGCATGGACGAGCCCCGGCGCATGAACGGCACCCCGGAGAACGCCGACTACGCTGCCCGCATCGTCGCCGGTACCGTGGGTTTCCGCCTGCGGGTGACGCGCTTCACGGCGAAGGACAAAATGAGCCAGAACAAGCCGGCCGCCACAGTCGACCGTATCCTCGCCGAGCTCGACGGTGACGGTCCGTACGCGAGCCCGGCGCTGGCCGCCCGGATGCGCCGGGCCCGCGACAGCGCCGCCGAACCCAGCGCCGCCGAATGAGCCTGGTACTGCGCAACGGCCGCCTGCCCGGCAGCGACGACCTCGTCGACGTGCGCGTTGACGACGGCCTGATCACCTCGATCGGCTACCTCGCACCCGCGAGCGGCCACTCGCCGGCGACCCGGACCGTTGATCTGGACGGGCGCTGGATCACGCCGGGGCTCTGGGACAATCACGTGCACTTCAGCCAGTGGTCCCAGACCGCCAGGCGCCTCGACGTGTCCGACGCGACGAGCGCCCGGGCGGCCGCCGATCTGGTCGCCGACCGGCTGGCCGCGGTGCCGGCCGCCGGCAAGCACGACAGACTCGTCGGCTTCGGCTTTCGGGACGCCCTGTGGTCGGATGCCCCGAGCCGCACTCTGCTCGACGCCGCGTCAGGGCCGGTGCCGGTGGTCCTGGTCAGCGGCGACCTGCACAGCTGCTGGCTGAATTCCGCCGCCCTCGCGGTCTACGGTTTCGCGGGCCACCAGACCGGGCTGCTGCGCGAGGACGACGCCTTCGCGGTGGAACACGCCATCGACAACGTGCCGGACGCCGACCTCGACGCCTGGGCCGACGAGGCCGCCCGTGCTGCGGCCGCCCGCGGTGTGGTCGGCATCGTCGACCTGGAGATGACCTGGAACCTCGACGTCTGGCGGCGCCGCATCGATGCGGGCACCGACAGCCTGCGGGTCGATTTCGGCCTGTACACGCACCACCTCGACGACGCGATCGCGCAGGGTCTCACCAGCGGCCAGGTGATCGACGGCACCGGCGGGCTGCTCACCGTCGGCCCGTACAAGGTGATCACCGACGGCTCGTTGAACACCCGCACCGCGTACTGCTTCGACGCCTACCCCGGACTCTCCGGCGACCACGACCGTGGCATGCTCACCGTGCCCGCCGACGAGCTCGAGGCCCTGATGCGGCGGGCCGCCGCCGCCGGCATCCGCCCCGCCGTGCACGCCATCGGCGACAACGCCAACAGTCTCGCCCTCGACGCCTTCGAGGCCGTGGGCTGCACCGGCAGCATCGAGCACGCCCAACTTCTCACCGCGGCCGATGTGGCCCGGTTCGCCCGCCTGGGGATCACAGCCAGCGTTCAACCCGAACACGCCCTCGACGACCGCGACGTGGCCGACCGGTACTGGGCCGGCCGCACCGAACGGGCGTTCCGGCTGGCCGACCTGCTGTCCGCCGGGGTGCAGCTGGCGCTCGGCTCCGACGCACCCGTCGCGCCACTCGACCCGTGGGTGGCCATCTCGGCCGCCGTGGGGCGCAGCCGGGGCGAGCGCGCCGCCTGGCACCCCGACCAGGCGATCTCCCGGCAGGCCGCGCTGGCGGCATCCGCCCGAGGCCGGCACGGCATCGGTGTGGGCCAGATCGCCGACCTCGCGATCTGCGAGATCGACCCGTTTGTGGCGTCGGTGGCCGATCTGCGACGGATGCCCGTGGCCGCGACACTGCTCGGTGGCCGGTTCACGCACAGCACACTCTGAGGTGCGGGGGATAACCCCCACACAGATCCGGCGGCTGAGGGGATGGGCGCAGGCCGCCGCCGAGAGCACGCTGGAACCATGACCAACGACACCCTCAATTCCGCCACGGGCGCCGGTGACACCACCGGGAGCCCGAACTCTGCCACGCTGGGCTTCGTGCAGCCCGCCATCAAGCCCGCCGAGAGCGGCCCGAGCCCGACCGGCTATCTCAGCCTGTGGGCGCGCACGCCCAGGGAGCTCGGCTTCCTGCTGCCGACCCTGCCCATCGTCATCGTGTCCCTGACCGTCCTGGTGACCCTGTTCGCCACGGGAGTGAGCCTGGTGGCCCTGTTCGTGGGCCTGTTCATCGTCGTGGCCGCCCTGTACGCCGCCCGCGGCTTCGGCGTCGTCGAGCTCACCCGGCTGCGCTGGGCCGGCCAGCCGGCCATCACCCCGCCGCAGTGGACACCGCGCGGCGAACCCGCGACGCCGCTGCGCGCCATCCTCGGCCCGCTGGTGTCCGGTCACTACTGGCTGTACCTGCTGCACGGCATGATCGTGAATTTCATCGTGGGCGTCGTGTCCTGGTCGATCGTCATCGTGTGGCTGTCCGGCGCGCTCGGCGGGCTCACCTACTGGATCTGGAGCTGGTCGCTGCCCAACGACAGCGAGTCCGTGGGGCTCTTCGATCTGATCACCGGTTCGTTCGGCCCCGACAGCGGCCAGAACCTGGCCGCCGAGAACGTGCTGAACGCCGCCCTGGGCCTGGCCTTCCTGCTCACCCTGCCGTTCGTCACCCGCGGCATGGTCTTGATGCACCAGGGCATCGCCAGCGTGATGCTCGGCGCCTGGTCGTCCGAGGCCCTGCAGCGCGAGGTCGCCGACCTCAGCGCCTCCCGCGGCGCGGCCGTGTCGGCTGAAGACCAGTCGCTGCGGCGGCTCGAACGCGACATCCACGACGGGCCCCAGCAGCGCCTGGTGCGCCTGCAGATGGATCTCGCCAGCGCCGAACGCCGGCTCGACGACGACCCGGATGCCGCGCGCCGGCTTCTCGTCGAGGCCCGCGAACAGGCGCGCGACACGCTCGAGGAACTGCGGGCACTCTCCCGCGGACTGGTGCCGCCGATCCTGCAGGACCGCGGCCTGATCGTGGCCCTGGAGTCGCTGGCCGCTCGCAGCACCGTGCCCGTTCAGCTGGAACTGCAGGTGGACCACGACCTGCGGCTGCCCTCGGAGATCGAGCGCAGCAGCTACTTCATCGCCGCCGAACTGCTCACCAACGTGGCCAAGCATGCCGGGGCCACTGGCATCCGGCTGCACCTGGAACTCCGCCGGGTCCCGGAGGACGACTCCACCTGGCTGGACCTCTGGGTGATCGACAACGGCCGCGGCGGCGCGGTGCTGCAGGACGGCCACGGTCTGGCCGGCCTGGACGAACGCCTCAAGGGCCTGCGCGGCATCCTGTCGGTGCGGAGCCCGCACGGCGGCCCCACCGCGGTGGGCGCGCACATCCCTGTGGTGCACGACCTGGGCAGCTCCGTCGTTCGGTGATGAGTGCGCCCTATCCTGAACGGGTGAGCACACTCCAGCGTCCCACCCCGACCGCACCGCTACGCCTGGTCCTGGCAGAGGACTCCGTGCTGCTGCGTGAGGGTCTGGTGCGGCTGTTCGCCGAGGCAGGTTTCGACACCGTGGCCGCCTACGGCGACGCCGACGCCCTGCTCGCCGAGATAGAAGCCCTGCGACCCGACCTGGCGGTGCTCGACGTTCGTATGCCGCCCACCTTCCGCGACGAGGGGGTGCGCGCCGCGATCGAGCTGCGGCGCCGGCTGCCGGGCATCGGCATCCTGCTGCTCAGCCAGTACGTCGAGGGCACCTACGTGCAGGAGCTGCTGGCGTCGGGGGAGGGTGGCCTGGGCTACCTGCTCAAGGACCGGGTCGCGTCGCTCGACGAGCTGCAGGATGCCGTCGCCAGGGTGAGCGCCGGCGGCACGGTGCTCGACCCGCAGGTGGTGCGCGAACTGCTGGCCCGCCGCACCAGTCCGCTGGCGGCGCTGACCCCGCGGGAGCGTGACGTGCTCGGCCTGATGGCGGAAGGGCGCACCAACGTGGGCATCGCCGAGCGCCTCGTGATCGGGGTCGGCGCGGTGGAGAAGAACGTCACCGCGATCTTCGTCAAGCTCGGCCTCGACGACACAGGGTCCGATCACCGCCGGGTGCTCGCGGTGCTGGCCTTCCTGCAGGGCTAGCAACTGCAGGGCGCCCCTGACTTGCGGCACCGTGCCCCGTCAACGCCCGCACACGGTGCTTCGTTCGCACGTCGGCGAAGAGCAGGGATCACTCGGCAGGGGGAGACGGGAACAACGGCGTGTACCGCCGCCAGAAGCCGAGATAGCGGGTGCCGCCCACCACGATCGAGCCGGCCAGGAAGCCCATGCCGCCCACTACGGAGATCGCGAGGCAGACGAGCAGCGGCAGGCCAAGCCCCAGAGTGATCCCGGCCAGCAACAGGCCGAGCAGGGTGGAGTTCACCGCGATGATGAACATCATGCTGCTGCCCAGAACCTGGCTGAAATTCCGCGGCTTGCCGCCCAGGAAGTAGTAGGTGGTCTGGGTGCCGGGCAGGTCGTCGAACCGGGACGCCATCAGGTACGGCGCGACCCCGGGGTCAAGCTCCACGTACGCCGCCCGCAACCTGTTCATCGCCAGCACGTAGGCTAGGTCCTCCATGCTCACATTCGTCACCCGTACCTGGGTGAGGACACCCACGAGCAGGATGATGCCGAGCACCGTGAGGGCGAAACCGGGGAAGCCCTCGTCGAACTGGGTGGCCTGCCCGGCCAGGGCCAGGCTTACCAGCCCGGCCGAGACCAGGTACAGGAACATGCTGATGCGGGTGAGCACCTCACCCTGGGTGGTGCTGCGCGAAGCCAGCAGGCTCCAGTGCTCGGTGGCGAGCAGCTGGGCGCGCACCGCGGGCGGTACCTCCGGGTTCGGGCGGGCCGGCGCCGGTTCCTCGTCGGGCATGCAGCCATAGTGGCCCGCATCCGCCAGGCCGCACAGGGCACCCGGCGTGACAGGGCACGGCGTGAGGGAGCGGACCCACGATAGAGGACACTGGGACCATGAGCGTGATTGAGAACTCCAAACTGGCCATCGTCGGCGCCGGCGCCGTCGGCACATCCCTGGCCTACGCGGCCCTGATCCGCGAGTCCGCCCGTGAGGTGGCTCTGTACGACATCAACTCGGCCAAGGTGGCCGCCGAGGTGCTCGACCTCGCACACGGCACCCAGTTCACCGGGGCATCCAGGGTCACCGGCGGCGATGACCTCGACGTGGTGAGTGGCGCCAACGTCGTCGTGATCACCGCCGGCGCCCGCCAGCATCCCGGCCAGTCCCGCCTCGAGATGGCCGGCGTGAACGTCGAGATCCTGCGCGACCTGATGCCCAAGCTCGTCGAGCGGGCCCCCGACGCCATTTTCGTCCTCGTCACCAACCCCGTCGACGTGCTCGCCGTGGCCGCCCAGCAGTTCAGCGGCCTGCCGCCGGCGCGGGTGTTCGGCTCCGGCACCGTGCTCGACTCCTCCAGGCTGCGCTGGATGCTCTCCGAACGCGTCGGCGTGGCGATCTCCAACGTGCACGCCCTCATCGTCGGCGAACACGGCGACTCCGAGTTCCCGCTCTGGTCGCAGGCGCGTATCGGGCCGATCTCGCTGGCCGACTGGATGCTGGCCCGCGGCGCCACCGGACCGGCGCAGGGCAGCGGATCTGTGCCGTTCTCCGAGGCCGAGTTCGAGTCGATCGCTGACGAGGTCAAGAACGCTGCCTACAAGGTGATCGAGGGCAAGGGCGCCACCAACTACGCCATCGGCCTCTCCGGCGCCCGCATTGTCGAGGCGGTGCTGCGTGACGAGGGAGCCATCCTGCCGGTCAGCTCGGTGCTCACCGACTACCGGGGTGTCAGCGGGGTGGCCCTGTCGGTGCCCAGCGTCATCGACGCCAGCGGTATCGCCCGCGTCATCGACGTGCCGTTCTCGGCCAAGGAGCAGGCGCTGTTCGAACACTCCGCCGCCACCCTCCGCGCCTCCCTCGACACCCTCGGACTGGCCTGACCCGTGGAACCGAAACTCGGCTACGGCTGGACCGAAGACAAGATTCCCGACCTCACCGGCCGCACCGCCATCGTGACCGGAGCCAACTCGGGTTTGGGCTTCGTGACCGCGGCGCAGCTGGCCGCGCACGGCGCATCCGTGACCCTGGCCGTGCGGGACGGCGCCAGGGGAGCGGCGGCCGTGGAGCGGATGCGGGATCGCCTGCCGGATGCCGATCTGTCGGTTCGAGTGCTGGACCTGGCCAGCCTGGTCTCGATTGCCGCTTTCGCCGAGGAGTTCATCGCCGGCCCCGGTCGTCTCGACCTGCTGGTGAACAACGCCGGTGTGATGAACCTGCCCGAGCGGCGCACCGTCGATGGCTTCGAGATGCAGTTCGGCACCAACCACCTGGGTCACTTCGCACTGACCGGGCGGCTGCTTCCGCTGCTGGTGGCCGGCCCGGATGCGCGCGTGGTGACGCTGTCGTCGACGGTGCACCGCATCGGACGGATGAACTTCGACGACCTGATGGGCACCAGGCGCTACCGGCCGTGGCCGGCGTACGGGCAGAGCAAGCTCGCCAACCTGTTGTTCACCAGCGAGCTGCAGCGTCGGTCGGCGGCCGCGAAGCTGTCCCTGCGGGCGATGGCTGCGCATCCGGGCTTCGCCCTGACGAACCTGCAGACCGCCGGTCCTGCCATGCGCGGTGCGAAGACCACCACCAGGCGCAGCCGCCTGATGGCGACGCTGACCCGGGAATTCGCCCAACCGGCGGTGTGGGGTGCGTTGCCGTCACTGTACGCGGCCACCCTGCCCGGGCTGGCCGGCAACTCGTTCGTCGGGCCGGAGGGGTTCGGGCAGCAGCACGGGCATCCGGTGCCCGTCACACGCTCCAAGCGCGCACAGAACACCGACGACGCCCGCCGCCTCTGGACGGAGAGCGAGCGCCTCACCGGTGTGACCTACGTCTTCGCCTGACCCGGAAGGGCCCGAGACCCTTGCAATATGGAGGGGATGACGGGAATCGAACCCGCGCCATCAGTTTGGAAAACTGAGGCTCTACCATTGAGCTACATCCCCATGTGCCACACCTGCTGGCACTCGAATATCGTAGTACAGGTTTCGGTGCGTGATTTCCCCAGCGCCGACAAACACCCCGGAACGCGCCCGGAATCCGCGCAGGGACGCCCCGGGCTGCGGGTGGTGCACTAGACTGACGGAGGTCAATCCGCCTGTCGCGTGAGTATGCGTGCCAAGTTGGTGGCCCCAACGGGTGAGATGACATCCGGGGCGTAGCTCAGCTTGGTAGAGCGCTCGGTTTGGGACCGAGAGGTCGCAGGTTCGAATCCTGTCGCCCCGACCATCACCCCCCTGCACATCTGTCGAACATAATCTGTCGAACACAGGAGATTTAAACGTGAAGTCCACGGTAGAAAAGCTGAGCCCCACGCGCGCCAAGGTCACCATCTCGGTGACTCCGGAAGAGCTGAAGCCCAGCATCACCCACGCCTACGGGCACATCGCCGAAGACATCAACATCCCCGGCTTCCGCAAGGGCAAGGTCCCGCCCGCCATCATCGACCAGCGCGTCGGCAAGTCCGCCGTGCTGGAGCACGCGGTCAACGAGAGCCTCGACGGTTTCTACCGCAAGGCCGTTGACGAGCACAAGCTGCGCCCGCTCGGCCGTCCGGAGGCCGACATCGTCGAGTGGCCCAGCGACAAGGACTTCTCCGGAGACTTGCAGCTGGCCATCGAGGTCGACGTGCGTCCCGAGATCGACCTGCCCGTCTACGAGGGCATCAAGCTCACCGTCGACGCCGTCGAGATCTCCGACGATGAGGTCACCGAAGAACTCAACACCTTACGCAGCCGCTTCGGCACGCTGATCACGGTCGACCGTCCCGCCACCTCGGGCGACTTCGCCCAGATCGACCTCGTCGCATCCGTCAACGGTGTCGAGGTCGACAACGCCAGCGGCATCTCCTACGAAGTCGGCTCCGGCGACCTCATCGAGGGCATCGACGAGGCCCTCGAGTCCCTCACCGCCGGTGAGACCACCACCTTCGCCTCCAAGCTGCTCGGCGGCGACCATGAGGGCGAGACCGCGGAGATCACCGTCACCGTCATCGCTGTCAAGGAGCGCGAGCTTCCCACCGCCGACGACGACTTCGCGCAGATCGCCAGCGAGTTCGACACCATCGACGAGCTCACCGAGAGCCTCAAGGTCCAGGTCGGCCGCTCCAAGGTCTTCGGCCAGGGCAACCAGGCCCGCGAGCTGCTCATCGAGCAGCTGCTCTCCTCCGTCGAGGTCCCGATTCCCGAGGCCATCATCGCCGACGAGGTGCACCGTCACCTCGAGGGCGAGAACCGCCTTGAAGACGAGACCCACCGCGCCGAGGTCACCGAGGCCAGCGAGAAGACCTTCCGTCAGCAGATCCTGCTCGACACCATCGCCGAGGCTGAGAAGGTCAAGGTCAGCCAGGACGAGCTCACCCAGTACCTGATCCAGGGTGCCTCGCAGTACGGCATGGACCCGAGCGAGTTCGTTCAGGCCCTGTCCGGCAACGGCCAGATCCCGTCCATGGTCGCCGAGGTCGCCCGCAACAAGGCCCTCGCGATCGCCCTGGGCAAGGCCGAGGTCACCGACTCCAACGGTGCCTCCGTCGACCTGTCCGAGTTCACGGCCGTCGTCGACGACGAGCCTGCAGCCGACGAGGCTGCTTCTGACGAAGCCGCCTCTGACGAAGCCGCCTCTGACGAAGCCGCCTCTGACGAAGCCGCCTCTGATGAAGCCGCCTCTGATGAAGCAGCCGAGGAGGCCCCGGCCGCCGAGGCCAAGCCGAAGAAGAAGGCTGCTGCAAAGAAGTAACCCCGACGCCTGATGGCGCTGGTAAACGGGTCGGATGTCTGCGGACATCCGGCCCGTTCTGCGTGTACCGCCGCCGGCGTGAATCTGCCGAGGGCGAACAGAGCCTTTTGCGCGCGTTGGACCCTATAGATTCATTCTGAAGCGACAAGCGAAACGGAGCGCGACATGGCCGAAATGGCACTTACACCCGGCGTTTTTGACAAACTGCTGGCCGACCGCATCATCTGGCTCGGCTCAGAGGTGCGAGACGACAACGCCAACGAGATCTGTGCCAAGATCCTGCTGCTGGCCGCAGAGGACTCGCAGCGGGATATCTTCCTCTACATCAACTCACCCGGTGGCTCGATCACCGCGGGCATGGCAATCTACGACACCATGAAGTTCGTATCGAACGACATCGTCACCGTGGGAATCGGACTGGCGGCCTCGATGGGCCAGTTCCTGCTCTCCTCCGGCACCAAGGGCAAGCGGTACATCACCCCGAACGCGCGCGTGCTGCTGCACCAGCCGTCCGGTGGGTTCGGCGGCACGGCGGCCGACATCCAGACCCAGGCCAAGGTCATCCTCGACATGAAGAAGCGGATGGCAGAGCTCACGGCCGAGCAGACCGGCAAGTCGGTCGAGCAGATCCTCATCGACAACGACCGCGACAACTGGTTCACCGCCCAGGAAGCTCTGGACTATGGATTCGTTGACCACCTGCGCGAATCTGCGACGCAGGTTGTCGGCGGCGGCGGCACCGACGACTCAGTGAACAAGAAGTAGGACGGGCAGAAAATGGAATTCACTAATTTTGGCCACCAGGCCGGCGGAATGGCGCCCGGTGGAATGGCACCGCAGGCCCCGCAGTCGCGTTACATCCTCCCCACCTTCGAGGAGCGCACCGCCTACGGCTACAAGCGCCAGGACCCGTACGCCAAGCTGTTCGAGGACCGCATCATCTTCCTCGGCGTGCAGGTTGACGATGCCTCGGCCGACGACGTCATGGCCCAGCTCCTGGTCCTCGAGAGCCAGGACCCCGACCGCGACATCGTGATGTACATCAACTCGCCCGGTGGCTCCTTCACCGCCATGACGGCGATCTACGACACCATGCAGTACATCCGTCCGCACATCCAGACGGTCTGCCTCGGCCAGGCGGCCTCCGCCGCCGCCGTGCTGCTGGCCGGTGGAACACCCGGCAAGCGCCTCGCGCTGCCGAACGCCCGCATCCTCATCCACCAGCCGTCGGCCGGCGGCCAGGGTGGCGGCCAGGCCTCCGACATCGAAATCCAGGCGGCCGAGATCCAGCGGATGCGCGAATGGCTTGAAGAGACCCTCGCCGGTCACTCCAACCGCACCAAGGAGCAGGTCCACAAGGATATCGACCGCGACAAGATCCTCGGCTCGAAAGAGGCCCTCGAATACGGTCTGATCGACCAGATCCTGACCAGCCGCAAGAACGTGCCCACGCTGGTCAAGTAGTACCGCAACGGACGGGTTGGCCCTCTGGTCAGCCTGTTCACCGAACGGCGCGTCGCCCCGAGGCGGCGCGCCGTTTCGCATTGTTCCGTGGCTGCACGCATCTGTCACACGCACAAGCTAGGCTCGAATTCAGCGTCATTGATGGAGGAGGCTCACGGATGGCCCGAATAGGCGAGAGCGCCGACCTGTTGAAGTGTTCTTTCTGCGGAAAGAGCCAGAAGCAGGTGCAGCAGCTCATTGCCGGACCCGGCGTGTACATCTGCGATGAATGCGTTGAGCTCTGCAACGAGATCATCGAAGAACGTCTGGCCGAGGCCGGAGCCGAAGAAGTCGGCAGCGAATTCGAGCTGCCCAAGCCCCGGGAGATCTTCGGATTCCTCGAGGAGTACGTCATCGGGCAGGAAGCCGCCAAGCGCGCCCTCGCCGTGGCCGTCTACAACCACTACAAGCGCGTGCGCAGCCGCGCCACCCTGACCGCGGCGGACGCCATCCATGACGACGTCGAGATCGCCAAGTCCAACATCCTGCTGATCGGCCCCACCGGTTGCGGCAAGACCTACCTCGCCCAGACCCTCGCGAAGCGGCTCAACGTGCCGTTCGCCGTCGCGGATGCCACGGCCCTCACCGAGGCCGGCTACGTGGGTGAAGACGTCGAGAACATCCTCCTCAAGCTCATTCAGGCCGCCGACTACGACGTGAAGCGCGCCGAGACCGGCATCATCTACATCGACGAGATCGACAAGATCGCCCGCAAGGCCGAAAACCCGTCGATCACCCGCGACGTGTCCGGGGAGGGCGTGCAACAGGCGCTCTTGAAGATCCTCGAGGGAACCGTCGCCTCGGTGCCGCCGCAGGGCGGCCGCAAGCATCCGCACCAGGAGTTCATCCAGGTGGACACCACCAACGTGCTGTTCATCGTTGCCGGCGCTTTCGCCGGGCTCGACGACATCATTTCCCAGCGTGCCGGCAAGAAGGGCATCGGCTTCGGCGCCCCGCTGCACAGCAAGGGCGACGACATCAACCTCTTCAGTGAGGTGCTGCCGGAAGACCTGCACAAGTTCGGGCTGATCCCCGAATTCATCGGCCGGCTGCCCGTGGTGACCACGGTCACCCAACTCGACCAGGTCGCCCTGATGCAGATCCTCACGGTGCCCAAGAACGCCCTGGTGCGCCAGTACCAGCGCATGTTCGAGCTCGACGGTGTGGAACTGGACTTCGAACAGCCCGCGCTCGAGGCCATCGCCGACCTCGCGGTCCTGCGCAAGACCGGTGCCAGAGGCCTCCGCGCCATCATGGAGGAGGTGCTCGGACCGATCATGTTCGAGGTACCGTCTGCCACGGATGTCGCCCGCGTCGTGGTCACCCGCGAATCGGTCCTCGAGAACGCGGCTCCCACCATCGTGCTGCACTCGGCTCGGCGCGAGGAGAAGTCCGCGTAACCGGTCCCGTCCGTCCCGAACCGCCCCCGACCTCACATCGGGGGCGGTTCTGCGTCCACGGTCGATTACGTTTACGGCCGGTTAGTCGAGCCCGCGGCGGTCGAGCAGGGGCTGGATGTGCGCGTCGCGACCGCGGAAGGACCTGTAGGCGACCAGCGGGTCGCCGCTGCCGCCCACGCCGAGCAGCCGGTCACGGAACCTGTCACCGTTGGCCCGGGTCAGGCCGCCGTTCTCGGTGAACCAGGCCACGGTGTCCGCGTCGAGCACCTCGCTCCAGATGTAGGAATAATAGCCTGCGTCGTAGCCGCCGGAGAAGGTGTGCGCGAAATAGGTGCTCGCGTACCGGGTGGGGACCACGGGGTTGTCCAGGCCCACCGCGGCCAGCGCGGCCGCCTCGAAGGCAGCCACATCCGCCACGGTGTCGTCGGCGGTGATGCGGTGCCAGGCCTGGTCGAGCAGGGCGGCGGCAAGGTACTCACTGGTGGCGAATCCCTCGTTGAACGTCGCCGATTCGCGGATGCGGTCCACGAGCTCCTGCGGCATGGACTCGCCGGTGCGGTAGTGCCTGGCGTAATTCGCCAGGACCTCGGGCCAGAGCATCCACATCTCGTTGACCTGGCTCGGGAATTCGACGAAGTCCCTGTAGACATTGGTGCCGGCGAAGCGCGGGTAGGTGACCTGCGCGAAGAGACCGTGCAGGGCGTGCCCGAACTCGTGGAACAAGGTGGTCACCTCGTCGAAGGTGAGCAGGGTGGGGGAGCCGGCGGCGGGCTTGGGCACGTTGAGGTTGTTGGTGACGATGGTGGGAGTGCCCAGCAGGGTGGACTGCGAGACCAGCGCGTTCATCCAGGCACCGCCGCGCTTGGAGTCGCGGGTGTAGAAATCGGCGATGTACAGGCCCACCGGGGAGCCGTCCTCGTTCGCGACCTCGAAAACGCGAGCCTCGGGATTCCAGGCGGTGAGGTCGGGCCGTGCGGTGAAGGTGATCCCGTAGAGCCGGGTGGCAGCGTAGAAGACCCCGTCGTGCAGCACCCGCTCCAGTTCGAAGTACGGCCGCATGGCGCTCGTGTCGACGTCGTACCTGGCCTGTCGTACCTTCTCGGTGTAGAACGCCCAGTCCCAGGCGGCGAGCTCGAAGTCGCCGCCAGAGTCTCGTACCGCGGCCTGCAGCGCCTGCTGTTCGTCGCGCGCGTTGCGTGCCGCGGCGGGCGCGAGTCGATCCAGCATCCCGGCGACGGCTTCCGGGGACTTCGCGGTTTCGTCGGCCGTGACGTATGCGGCGTGGCTGGCGAAGCCGAGTAGCCGCGCGCGCCGGGCTCGCAAGCGGGTGATCTCGAGCACCAGCTCGCGGTTGTCGTGCTCGCCGCCGCGGATGCCGCGTGACCGGGACGCGGTCAGCAGGCGTTCCCGAACCGCGCGGTTGGTGAGCGAGGCGAGGTACGGATGGCTGGTCGGCAGCACCAGGGTGATGACGTACTTGCCGGTATGACCCCGTTCGGCGGCGGCGCCGGCGGCCGCCGAGATCTCGCCGTCGCCGAGCCCGTCGAGCTCGGCGACGTCGTCGATCACGACGGCGAGGTCGTTGGTGTCGGCGAGCAGGTTCTTCTCGAACCGGGTGGTGAGGGTGGACAGACGCATGTTCAGGTCGCGCAGGGATACTTTGTCAGCGTCAGAGAGCGCCGCGCCGGTGAGGGTGTACTCGGTGTGATATCGCTCGAGCAGGTACGCGGTCTCCGGGTCGAGATCCAGGGAATCACGTCGCTCCTGCAGCGACGCGATACGGGCGTACAGCGCAGGGTCGAGCCGGATGGCGTCGGCGTGCGCTGCGAGCAGCGGTGCGAGCTCCTCCTCGAGTGCGGTGCCGAACTCTGTGGCGTCCGACGAGCTCAGCGAGAAGAACACCGTGGCCACGCGCTGCAGAACCTGTCCGCTGCGTTCGAGTGCGATGAGGGTGTTCTCGATGGTCGGCTCCGCGGGGTCTGCCGTGATGGCCGTGATCTCGGCGAGCTGCTCGGCCATCCCGGCGTCGAACGCCGGACGATAGTGCTCGTTGCGGATCTCACCGAAGGGGGGCAGCTGGTAGGGCAGGGTGCTGGGAGCAAGGAAGGGATTCGCGGAGTCGGCCATGGACCCAGCCTAGGACGCCGGTTGACGGGGCCGCTCACAACGGGGCCAGGCGTCGTACAGTGGCGGCATGAACAGTGTCGGCACGAGCAATGGAGGCCGGGGTGACACCCCGGAGCGACAGGAGACCGCACCTCGTGCCGGGCATCCGTTCGGTCACGAGCACCCGCAACGGGTGTTGACCTGGCGCACCGCCGAGAATTCCGCCGGCTACCTGCTCCCGCACTTGCGACCCGGCCTCAGCCTGATCGATGTCTCGAGCGGAGCGGGCACCGTCACGCTCGATCTGGCCCGACGGCTCGCGCCGGGCTCCGTTCTCGGCGTGGACACGTCGGCCCTGGCCGTGCAGCAGGCGGCGGGCCTGGCCTTCGATGAGGGAGTGCACAACGCCAGGTTCGCGGTCGGGAACGCCTACGCGCTGCCGGCGGAGGACGCATCCGTGGACATTGTGCACGCGCACCAGGTGTTGCAGCACCTGGACAACCCGGTGGCGGCGCTGCGTGAGATGAGGCGGGTCCTCAAGCCCGGCGGCATCCTCGCCGCCCGCGATGCGGACTACGGTGCCGTGGCCTGGTACCCGAAGCTGGCCGGGCTCGGCTCCTGGATGCAGGTGTACCGCGCGGTGCACAGCTTCGACGGCGGTGACCCCGACGCCGGTCGGGCGTTGAAGGCCTGGGCCAGGCAGGCCGGCTTCGACACGGTGAGCGTGAGCGCGTCGATCTGGTGCTTCTCGTCGGAGGCGGAGCGGGAATGGTGGGGCGAATCCTGGGCGGCGCGCGCAATCGAGGCGGACTTCGCCGCTCACGCCATCGAGTCCGGGGCCGCCCGGCTGAGCGACCTGCACGAGATCAGCGCCGCGTGGCACCGGTGGGCCGAGGATCCGGACGGCTGGTTCTGCATGCCGCACGGCGAGATCATCGCCGTCCAACCGTCCTGATCCGCCGGCACAGTGCGGTAGAAATGGTACCGATGCCCATTCTCACGTCCCTCCAACTCTGGGCCGAGTCGTTCCCCGACCAGGTCGCCGTGGCCGTTGACGACGACGTGGTCAGCTATGCCCAGTTGCGCCAACGCATTCTCGACCACCCCGGCAGCACCGGCCTCACCGTGCTCAACAGGGTCAACGGCATCGACGTCGTCGCTGACTTCCTCGCGGCTGTGTCGGGCAGCGGATGCGTCGCCATGCTCGACCCGCACTGGCCGGCAGAGCAGCGCGCCGAGGTCGAGGGGCGCCTACGCGGCATCGCCACCGGATCCGATGCGCGCAGTGCGCCGGGTGCGTCCGGTCCTGGAGGAGGCACCGCGGGGCGTCTTACCGACGGTCCGGCAGAGTCCACCTTCCTCTACGGATTCACCTCGGGAACAACCTCCCTGCCCAAGGCCTTCCGCCGCACGCGGCGGTCCTGGCAGCGGTCACTCGAGCACAGCGCCGAGGTGCTGCACCTCACCCGGCATGACCGCACTCTCGCGCCGGGTCCGCTCACGGCCAGCCTCAACCTCTACGCGTTGGCCGAATCGCTGCAGGCCGGCGGCAGCTTCCATACCCTGGAGAGGTTTGATGTGGCGGCAGTGCTGGGCTGCCTCGAGCGGGAACGGATCAGCAGGCTGGTGGCCGTTCCGACCGTGCTGCGGATGCTCGCCGACCGGGCGGTGGCGGCCGGCCGGGTGGATCGCGGGCTCACCTGCATCGTGAGCGGTGGGGCCAGGCTCGACGCGGCCACCACCGGGCTGCTGCAACGGTGGGCGCCCCACGCCACCATCGTGAGCTATTACGGCGCCGCCGAACTGGGCTTCGTCGCGGCGTCGTCGGTGGCCCCTGGCGACGCTGCCGGCAGCGCCGGCGCCGGCGCCGACAGTGCCGTGGGCCAGCCCTTTCCCGGGGTCAGCATCCGCATCGCGGACGACGACGGCCGACCGCTCCCCGCCGGTGCGACCGGAACCATCCAGGTTGCCAGCGACTTCGTCTGTGACGGCTACCTGTGGGGTGATGACGGAGAGGCTTTTACACGCGTCGGCGCGTGGTGCACGGTCGGCGACCAGGGCTTTCTCGACGAGTCCGGCGTGCTGCACGTGCTGGGTCGCCGTGCCGACATGATCGTCAGCGCCGGCACCAATGTGTATCCGCAGGAGGTGGAGGCCGCCCTGCACCGGGTGCCAGGAGTGCAGGCCGCCGTGGTGACGGGATGCCCCGATGCCGTCGTCGGCACCCGGGTCGTCGCCGCCGTGATCGCCGCGCCCGTGGTGGACGCCGCCCGGCTGCGGAACGCCTGCATCTCAGCGCTGGCCGGCGAGCACCGGCCGCGTGATTTCTTCCGGCTGACCGAGCTTCCCGTGACGACGGCCGGCAAGGTCAGTCGCGGCCTGCTGGCCCGGTGGATCGAGGAGGAGGACCCCCGTGTCGTTCGCCTCCGCTGATCCGCTCAGCCCCACGCCGGGTGTCATCCCTGATGACCGGCAGCCCGTCATCCTGCTGGGCCGTCGCACGGCGTTCACCCGTTTCAACGGGGCCCTACGCGGCGTGACCGCCGCAGAGCTGCTGGCGCCGGTGCTCGAGGCAGTCCTGGCCGACAGTGGCCTGCCCGCCGCAGACGTCGATGACGTGATCATCGGCAATGCCGTGGCCGGCGGCGGCAACGTGGCGCGACTGGCCCTGCTCACGGCGGGACTTCCGCCGGCCGTTCCCGGGGTGACCATCGACCGGCAATGCGGATCGGGCCTCGAGGCCATCGTTCTCGCCTGCCGGCTCGTGCAGGCCGGTGCCGGCAGCCTGTACCTCGCGGGCGGGGTCGAGAGCACGAGCACGGCTCCGCTGCGAGCCCACCGGCTCAGTTCCACGGACGGCGCCCCGGATTTCTACGACCGGGTGCGATTCTCGCCCGACGACATCGGCGACCCGGACATGGGCGTTGCGGCAGAGACGGTCGCGGCCGCCTACGGCATCGAACGCGAGCGGCAGGATTCCTTTGCCCTCCGCAGCCACCGGCTCGCTGTTGCGGCCGGGCAGGCGGGCGCGTTCGCCACCGAGATCGTCGACGTTGAGACGGCGAACGGGCCGGTCTCGGTGGATTCCGGACCGCGGCCGACCTTGACCCCGAGCCTCCTGGCCCGGTTTCCGGCGGTGTTCACTGCTGGGGGAACGGTCACGGCCGGTAACTCCTGCGGCGACGCGGATGGCGCCGTGGTTGTGGTTGTCACCAGCCGGGCGCGGGCGGCCTCTCTCGGCGCATCCGGTTGCCTGGCCTTCGTAGATGCGGTGCCGGCGGGCGTCGACCCCAACCTGCTCGGGATCGGCGGCGGGGCGGCTGCGCTCAGACTCTTCGCCCGCACCGGTGTATCGGCCGCGCAGCTGGGCCGGGTCGAGTTCACCGAGGCGTTCGCGTCGCAGACGCTGGCATCGCTGGACCTGATAGCGGTCCCGGTGGAGCGCGCCAACCTGCAGGGCGGTGCCATCGCGCTCGGGCACCCCTACGGAGCTTCCGGCGCGCTGCTGGTTCTGCGCCTGCTCAGCCAGTGCCGCGCCGAGGCTTCGGCGGGCGAGCTATCCCTGAGCGCCCTGAGCATCGCGGGCGGACTGGGGCTCGCCGCCCTGTGGCGGTGGGAGAGCTAGGGCGCTGGGAGAAAACGGGCAGTGGCGGAACAAGGGCAGTGGCGGAACGAAGACTAGATCCAGTCCTCGTCATCGTCCATGACGATGGCGGGCTGCGTGATGGTGGCGCTGTCTTCCTTCGGGTCGAACCGGATGACGGTGCCGTCGTCGAGCTCGATGACCGGGTTGCCTTCCAGCCAGGTCAACGTCCATCGCCAGGCGCTGGTGTCGTCGGGCAGCGCCTCGAGGTCGCCCTCGACCGCCTGCAGGGCGATGACGACGACCTCGGGCAGCCCGGTCGGCGGTTCTGCGCCGAGGGACCAGCGGGTTCCGAGCTGCATGGTTAGACCTCGGCCTGGTAAGTGACCAAGCTGGTGCGGGTGCCGACCTCGTCGTAGAGCTTCTTGGCGGACTTGTCGTCTGCCGTGGTGACCCACTGCAGGGTGCGGTAATTGTGCGCCTTGGCGTACTCGCGGGCGAATTCCAGCAGGGACTTGCTCACCCCGCCGTCACGGACAGCCGAGGTGACGAAGAGGTCGTCGATGAACAGTCCGACGTCGCCGCTGAGGGTGCGTGGGAACGGTCGGTAGAGCGTGAATCCGACGAAGTCCCCGTTGTCGTCGACCGCGACAGCGCCGTCGAGGTCATGGTTCTTGTCGATGATCCAGCTCCACACACGCAGAGCCTTCTCGTCGGTCAGGTCGCTCTTGGAGAACTCGCTATACCCTTCGAGCAGGCCCAGCCACGGGAAGAAGTCTTTGTCGCCCAGCGGGCGGACCTTGATTGACATGCGGTTCTCCTTAGATTTCCGACACCGTGGCGAGCACGATATCAGTTACGACCAGCTCATCGGCCTTGACGAAGGTCAAGTCCGTGATCCGGCCTACTGCTTTCAAATCGGCGGCGACCTGCGCGAGCAGGGCAACCTCTGCTTCCGGTCCGCCGATGGTGGCGGAGACGACGGCAGACTTCTGTGACGCCTTCGCGTCGGTCTTCGCCCGGCGGATGCCTGTGAGAGCCCGGCTGGCCAGGTCCAGCAGCGCGAGGCTGTCGGCATCCGGCGTCGTGCCAGAGGCGACCGGCCATGGGGCACGGTGCACCGAGTCGTCGTTGGACCACGACCAGGCTTCTTCGGTGGCGAACGGCACGAACGGGGCAAACAGGCGCAGCAGGGTCGACAGGGCGGTGCGCAGCGCGGCGACGGCCGACGCCTGCTCCGGACCGGGCTCGCCGTAGGCGCGTTCCTTGACCAGTTCGAGGTAGTCGTCACAGAAGGTCCAGAAGAAGCTCTCGGCGGTCTCGAGCGCACGGGCATGGTCGAATGCGTCGAACGCGGCGGTCGCCTGGCCGACGACGACGTCGAGACGGGCGAGCATGCTCACATCGATGGGTTCGGTCACCGGTGCTGCGTCATCGCCGGCGAAGCCGAGGATGAACTTGCTGGCGTTGAGGATCTTGATCGCCAGGCGGCGGCCGATCTTGATCTGGGTGGGGTTCTTCGGGTCGAACGCCGCGTCGGTGCCCAGCCGCGAGGACGCCGCCCAGTACCGTACGGCGTCTGAACCGTGCTGACTGAGCACGTCGGCGGGAGTGACCACGTTGCCCTTGGACTTGGACATCTTCTTACGGTCGGGGTCGACGATGAAGCCCGACAGTGCCGCGTGCTTCCACGGCGATTCGCCGTGTTCGAGTTCGGCGCGCAGCAGGGTGGAGAACAACCAGGTGCGGATGATGTCCTGGCCCTGCGGACGCAGCGAGTACGGGTACACGAGGTCGAAGAGTTCGGGGTCGCGCTCCCAACCGCCGGCCAGCTGAGGGGTGAGGGACGAGGTGGCCCAGGTGTCCATCACGTCGACCTCGCCGACGAAGCCGTTGGCCGCTCCGCGCTGCTCGGCCGTGTAGCCGGGGGCCACATCCGAGGACGGGTCGACGGGTAACAGGTCGGCGGTGGCGATGATCGGCTGGTCGAAGACCGGGTTGGACTCGGCGTCGAGCGGGTACCAGACGGGCAGGGGAACTCCGAAGAAGCGCTGGCGGGAGACAAGCCAGTCACCGGTGAGGCCGTTGACCCAGTTCTCGTAGCGCACGCGCATGAATTCAGGATGCCACTGCAGAGCGGATCCGTGTTCGATCAGGCGGGCGCGAAGCTTTTCGTCGCGGGCACCGTTGCGGATGTACCACTGGCGGGTGGAGACGATCTCGAGGGGCTTGTCGCCCTTTTCGAAGAACTTGACCGGGTGCACGATCGGCTTGGGGTCGCCGATCAGGTCGCCGGACTCACGGAGGAGCTCCACCATGGCCTGCTTGGCCGAGAAGACCGTCTTGCCGGCAAGCTGGGCGTAGGCGGCCAGCGCGGCCGGGGTGACGATGACGTCGGGGGCCTCGGCGATGATACGGCCGTCGAAGCCCATGATCGCGCGGTTGGGCAGGTCGAGTTCACGCCACCAGACCACGTCGGTCACGTCGCCGAAGGTGCAGATCATCGCGATCCCCGAGCCCTTGTCCTTCTGGGCGAGGTGGTGAGCGAGAATCGGGATCTCGACGTCGAACACCGGGGTGCGTACCGTGCTGCCGAAGAACGGCTTGTAGCGGTCGTCGTCCGGATGCGCGACAAGAGCGACGCAGGCGGCGAGGAGTTCCGGCCGGGTGGTCTCGATCTCGATGGTGGAGCCGTCCGGCTTGTGGAAGGAGACCCGGTGGTACGCGGCCGGCATCTCCTTGTCCTCGAGTTCGGCCTGGGCGACGGCAGTGCGGAAGGTGACGTCCCAGAGGGTGGGAGCCATGGCCTGGTAGGCCTCGCCACGGTTGACGTTGCCGACGAAAGCGAGCTGGGAGGCGGTGATGGACTCCGGCGCGATGGTGCGGTAGCTCTGGTTCCAGTCGACGCTGAGGCCCAGGGTGCGCCACAGTTCCTCGAACTGTTTCTCGTCCTCGACGGTGAGGCGTTCGCAGAGTTCGATGAAGTTGCGGCGGCTCACGGGGAGCTGGTCGGCGGCCTTGGTGCTCTTGCCGTCGCCCCCCTCGAAGGGCGGCACGAAGTAGGGCGTGTACGGCAGCGATGGGTCGCAGCGCACGCCGTAGAAGTTTTGCACACGTCGTTCGGTGGGCAGGCCGTTGTCATCCCAGCCCATCGGGTAGAAGACGCTCTTGCCGCGCATGCGCTGGAAGCGAGCCACGACGTCGGTGTGCGTGTAGCTGAAGACATGGCCGATGTGCAGTGAGCCGGAGGCGGTCGGCGGGGGAGTATCGATCGAGAAGATCGACTCCTTCGTGGCGGCCGCGCGGTCGAAGCGGTAGGTGCCCTGTGCTTCCCAACTGGTCTCCCACTTGGCTTCCAGCCCTTCGAGGGCGGGCTTTTCGGGAACGCGGTCAGCGTTGGTCATGACACTCCGATTCGGTTCAGCGGCACCGTGTCGATGGTGAGGTGCCTTCAGTACTGCTGAACCAATCTAGCCGATTCTGCGCCCGAGGCCGCACGACGAGGGGGCGAACGGGCTGATCCGAGCGAGGATCGCGACGTTGGCTCCCACCGAATCTGCCTTTCGGCGGACATCTGGCGGGCGGGCGGCGCGGTGCCGGGGCGGTCGCCAGAATGGCGAAGAATATTGACATGAAAATACTTCAGATTTAACTTGTGCGCGGTGGTGGGAGACCGCTAGTTTGAGCGAAGGGGCAACCGATTTTTTTGGGTCTACCGGGGAATTTCCTTCCTGACTGGGTCAACTCAGGGTTTCGATTGGGTCGCATACTGCGGCCTTCATTCTGGACCCCGGCCTGCCCTGAACCGAAGGATTCCGTCATGCGTAAACCCAGTACCCTCGCCCGGCGTATTGTGACCGTTGGTGTTGGCCCGGCCGCCATCCTGCTCGCCGGCGCGATGGTGTTCCAGGCGTCGAACGCCGCCTTCTCATCCTCGACCCGAAACCCCGGCAATAGCTGGAGCACCGGAAGCGTGGCCCTCACGGACGACGACAACGGCACCGCCGGCTTCCAGGTCACCAATGTCACGCCTGGCGACACTGGCGAGAAGTGCCTCGTCGTGACGGCATCGTCGTCCGTCGCCGGGGTAGTCAAGGCCTATGTGCAGAACCTGTCGCCCTCGGCGCAGGGACTGGAGAAATACATCAAGCTGAAGATCGAACAGGGCACCGGCGGGAGCTTCGCCGACTGCACGGGTTTCGTCATCGACCCGGCGGTCCCGGTCCTGCCGGCAGCGTCGTTGGCCACGCTGTCCACGGTCAATAGCGACTACGCCACCGGTGGTAGCGCGTGGACGACCACAGGAAACGCCAGCGGGGAGTCCAAGACCTACAAGGGCACCTGGACCTTCGACGCGACCGGACTGACCCAGCTGCAGGTCGACGCGTTGCAGGGCGCCTCCACCAGCATCGACCTCGTCTGGGAGCTGCAGAACAGCAACTAGTTCGGCCATCCCACCACCAGGTAGCGCCCCGACAGATCAGGTAGCAGTGTCCCTCGACAGCGGATCCACCGACAGCACCGTCGGTCGCCAGCCCCGCGCCGTGCGCGGGGGCTGGGGATTCCTGACGATCGCCACCCTGTCGAGGGCCTACCTGGTGCTGATGCTTGCCCTGGGCGCCTGCGCCACCCTGCCGATGCTCACCGGCCTCACGGGTTCGATCGTGCAGAGCGGGTCCATGGAACCGCTGATCAGCACCGGCGACGTCGTGCTCTCCGAGCCCATGGAGGCCGACACTCCGCCGCCCCTCGGGCGCGTCGTGAGCTTCCCCGCCCCGGCCGGATCTGCCACCGCAGGCACCATGCTGCACCGGGTCGTCGGGGCCAACGAGGACGGGTCGCTCATCACGGCGGGTGACGCCAACCAGAGCGTGGACAGCAGCCCCCTGGACCGGGGCGACATTATCAGCCAAGCCCAGCTCCTGATCCCCTGGATCGGGCTGCCCGCCTTCTGGCTGACCACGACGGCCATTACTCCGCTAGTGCTGTGGCTGATCCTCACCGCCGCGGCCGTCATCGTCGTCGCGCTGGACGGCGCCGCGAACCCCCGGCCGCGCCGGCCCCGTGGACGTCACTTCCGACCGTCCCGCCAGGGGAGGGGCCCGCGGGTTGCTCCGGCCGAACTGGCTGCAGTGGGAGTCGTTGCGACCCTGATCGCCGTCACACTGGTGGCGGCACCGCCAACCGAGGTGACCGCCGCCTTCAGCGCCTCCACAACCATGGCCGGCAGCTCTTGGGAGACCGCCGGCCCCGCAACCCAACTGGCCTTCACGACCGCCCCCTCCGGGTCAACCGGCGGCGTCGCCTGGGCCCGTCAACCCGTCGTGGCCATCCAGAACGCCGAAGGGGAAACCGCGTCGAGCACCGCCAGCGTGGCCCTGACCTTGACCAATCCGGCTGGGGCGACCCTGGCCTGCGCGGCCAATCCGGTAGCCGCCGTCTCCGGCCGGGCGTCATTCGCCGGCTGCCGCATCGACCGGGCCGGAACCTACACCCTGACCGCCCGTTCCGGCGCACTTCCCGCCGCTCTCAGCGCCACATTCACCATCACGACGGGCCCGGCCTCGAAGCTGGTCTTCACGGCCCAACCGGGTTCCACATCGGTGGACACAGCCTTTGCCGTCCAGCCGATACTGGCGATCCAGGATGCCGGCGGGAACACCGTCAGCAGCACAGCGGCCGTCACCCTGGGCCTGACCAGCGCAGCAGGGGCCGGCCTCACCTGTACGGCCAACCCGAGAGCTGCCGTGGCCGGAACCGCTACCTTCGCCGGCTGCAAGATCACCAAGCCCGGGAACTACTCCCTGACCGCGACCTCGGCCGGGTTGACCGCGGCCGTGAGCGGATCCGTCGCGATCAGCGCTGGTCCCGCCGCTCGCCTCGTCTTCACCACCAGCCCGTCCGGCTCAACCGGCGGGAGAGCTTTTGGCACCCAGCCCGTGGTCGCCGTACGGGACGCGGGTGGCAACGCCGTCGCCACCACCATGCCGGTCACCCTGGCGATCACCACAGCGGCGGGGGCAACCCTCGCCTGCAGCGCGAACCCGGCCACGGGCACCGGGACCGTCGCATTTGTCGGCTGCTCTATCGGGCGGGCGGGCACCTACACCCTGACCGCCAGCTCGGGAACACTCACGGCGGCCGTGAGCGCAAGCTTCACCATCGCGGTCGGACCCGCCACGAAACTGGGTTTCACGTCGGCACCGAGCACGACCCGGTACAACACCACCTTTGACACCCAACCCGCGGTCGCGATTCAGGACGCCGGCGGCAACACCGTCGCGAGCACCGCCGCAGTGACCCTGAAGCTCACGACCGCTGCCGGGGCCACGCTGTACTGCACAGCAAACCCCAAGGCGGCAGCGTCCGGGGTTGCGACGTACTCCGGCTGCAGGATCGACAAGGCAGGCAGCTATACGCTGACCGCCACATCCGGCGTCCTGACCCCGGCGGTCAGTGGCAGCTACACGGTGACCCCTGGTCCTGCAGCGAAACTGGCTTTCAGCGTCAACCCCGGTGGGTCGACCGGCGGCGTGGCGTTCTCCGGCCAACCCACGGTCGTGGTGCAGGACGCCGGCGGCAACATCGCGACCGGCACCACGCCGGTGACACTGAGCCTGACCACCGCAAACGGAGCCACTCTGACCTGCACGACGAACCCGGTCTCCCCGCTGTCGGGCGCAGCCGCATTCGCCGGCTGCGCCGTCGACCGCGCCGGCAGCTACACACTGCGGGCGGTGTCCGGCAATCTCACCGCCGCCACGAGCGCAAGCTTCACGATCGCGACCGGGCCCGCTGCCCGGCTGGTCTTCGTCTCTTCACCAGGGTCGACGACCTCGGCGACCACGTTCGGAAACACGCCGACAGTGACCGTGCAAGACGCAGGCGGTAACGCTGTCACCGCGACCGGGCAGGCCACGCTTGCCCTGACCAATGCTGCCGGCGCAACACTGGCTTGCGCGACAAATCCCGCGCCGTCGTACGTCGGTTGGGGATTCATCTTCTCGGGATGCAGCATCGACAAGGCCGGTACATACACACTCACCGCAACCGCCGGCACCCTGACGACCGTGAGTCCCGCATTCACGGTCACGCCCGGTGCCGCGAGCAAGCTGGTCTTCGTTGCGGCTGGGTCGGGTGGGTCGGTGAACCAGGTCTGGGGCACCCAGCCGAGCGTGGCCATCCAGGATGCGAGCGGCAACGTCGTTGCGAGTTCGGCCTCGGTCACTGTCAGGCTGACGACCCCGGCAGGCGCCACTCTCACGTGTACCAGTAACCCTCGTGCCGCGGTGTCCGGTGTGGCGACGTTCGCCGGTTGCCGGGTGAATCGGGCGGGGAGCTACACGCTCACCGCGACGTCGGGGACCCTCGCGGCGGGGGTCAGCCCCGGTTTCACGATCGCTCCGTAGTCGTGGAATAGCGGAGTTCGCCCGAACCCGCCCGATCAGAACGGCGGATCGTCGGGCAGGTCGCTTGTCCGCGGCCGTGCCGGTGTCGCTGGTGGTTTGGGTGTGGGGGCCAGGGTGGGTGGTGGCCCGAGGGTGGTTTCGGGGTAGGTGCGGTGGGTTTCCCCGGCCGGGGAGGTCCAGCGCAGCACCCCGCCGGGTTCTTGCACCACGGCCCATAGTGTTTGGTGTTTGGGCCGGCGGTGGGCGCGGCAGAGGTGGGCCAGGTTGTCGAAGTCGGTAGGTCCGCCGTGTTCTCGGGCGATGGTGTGGTCGATATCGCTGCGGGATGCGGGCCGGGTGCAGCCCGGGAAACGGCAGGTGCCGTCCCGTAACCCCAACCACCGGCGTGTATCGGCCGGGACCCGGTACTGCTCCTTACCGACTGAGAGCACCGCCCCGGTTTCCGGGTGCACCAGCAGCCGGGTGAAGCTGGGCGCTCCGGCCGCGATCTCTCTGGCCACGTCGGCCGGGATCGGCCCGTACCCTTCCAGGAAACCGGGTGCTTCGCTTTTTCCCATCAGGGTGAAGACCGGGACGGTGACCATCACGCTGCCTCGGATGCCGCCGCCGGTGCCGGCGGCGGTGACGCCGTCCAGGACCAGGTCGGCCATGGCGTCGGCGCAGATCTGACCGATCGTGCGCCGGTCCATCTCGGGAATCGACGCGTCGTGTCGTTCTAAGGCCTGGGTGCTCTCGGCGATGCTGGTCAACCTGTCGAGTGCGGCCTGAGTCTGCACCGCGGTCCCGTACCAGGTCAGAGTGCCCATGCCATCGGCCCGGCCCTCCCACCACACCCCGCGCTCGGCAACCGCCGCGGTGGCCCGTGTGCTGAGGGTCTCCGGGTGCGCGCGTTCCCGCATCCGCCTCGCCTTCACCGCGAGCTTGCCGACCGTGAGGTCTTTCGCTTCCGGCAGTAACCTCGCTTCGAACTCGGCGGCCTCCTCGAGCGGGAGCAAGCTGAGCTGGTCCATCAGCACCTGCCCGTGCCGGTAGCTGATGTCGCCGGAGCTCATCGCGGTGAGGGTGGCTTTCATCGGGCCGGCGAACAAGGAGGATTCACCGATCAGGTTCTCCGCCGTGCGATCGGCCAGGCGCAGCGAGCAGGCGACCTCGGTCGTGATCGTGCGGCGGGCGATCTCCTGGTCCTCCCACGCCGGGATCTTCCGCGGGCTGGCGTCGGCGTCGGCGAGGACCGGCCCGCGCACCGACTCGGCGGCGTAGTCGGGGTTGAGCAGTTTCGCGGTGGCCGGGTCGGAACTCCACCGCTGCAGGTCCGCCAGCGCGCGAGCCCGCTTGGCGGTCGCCTTCGCGATGCTGCGGTGGGCCTTCCTGGCCGTGGCTACCTTCCGCGCGAGGGTGGCTTGGGCCTGTTCCTGCAGGGTGCGGCGGCGCCGGCGGGCGTGCGCCGCTGCGCCGGCATCGGGGGCTGCTTCAGAGTTGGGATTCGGGCTGGGATTGGGTCCGCCCGCGCTGTCGCGGGCGTCGTGACCCGGGTCCTCCGGGTCGGTCGGGAACCGCTCTGCTGGGCTGCTCATACCCCGATAATTGCACCGACCACCGACACTCCAGCCCCTTCAGAACCGGGTGGGGAAAGGCACTCAAACCGGCCGCCTGTGGAGGAGCCGCGGACCCGGACGCATCGACGGTCCCTTCGCTCGCTAACATGTCCCGCCACCCTCGAAATCGCCAAGAGCGACGATCACCCGTTCGATCAGCAACGACCTTCCATGAAGGGTCAAACGGGTATTAGCGTGGGGCATGAGAACCTCCGTGCTCGTGGCGACTTTGACATCTCCCCAAGAACCGGAGGTTCTCCCCTTTTTAACCCCGAATGTCACCAACCTGTCGGCTCAGTACAGCTAGGTCCCGCAGCCTTGCTGCCCTGACTTCCCAGTCAAAATCACAGGTGGAACGCTGTTTGGTGGTGATGCTCGACTGCTCTTGTCCAGTTTTGAGAAGACCCGGTCCTTTTGCGTCAAAACGGGTCGCGACTCCAAGCCGATCGGGTGGTGGCGTGCACAAACCTTCAAGATGCTCCCTAAGCGGTGGACGTAGCGTCGATGCTGCTGGGATGGCGATCTGTTCGAAGGCGTGTAGCACCTCCTCGGGCGGGAATGCCGGTGTTGCTGAGCGCTCACACGCGTTTAGCCCCGCTGACTGCGCCAAGGGTAAAGCCGCCCGAACCAACGTGAACTGACCGACGAGGCGGGTGCCTCATTGATCATAGAACTGAGGTGCTCTGGTTGACGAGGATGGGAAGCCGAGCTTGGAGGCCTTCCTGCGGCTGGTGAGACTCTCGTCGTCCAATGGTCGGCCTGGGGTCTGCCGAAACACCGCGGAGCGGTCGCGAATGTAAGTTTACAGTCGAGCAGACTGGAGCACGGCGAGCGTCAGAACAAGGTTCTTGCGCCCGTTTCGGTGAGGGCAACGCGACCAAAACTTCGCGAGAGGACGCGCCTCTGGCGCTGCCGATCGCAACAACACGCTGAAGAATAACCTTCTACGCGGATGGGGAGCGCCCTTGTCACCCAACTGATGGTCACGGCTCGTGGTTGGCATCCGCTGTCGGTTGGCATAACGGCAGACGGACCGGACCACGACGATCGCCTTCACTAGCCTTCGTAGATTTATTGACCCACTAGGCTCACCCCAACGGTGAATGCAGGGGGGGAAATTTCGCCCGCAACTTAGCCGGTAGTGATCGACTCATCAAATGAAAGAGGAACATCATGGTAAACGGAGCTTTGGCATTAGGCAGTTCACAATCATCACCCACTGACACTTCAGCCAGACGGATTCCCGTCTTGATTGTGGCCTTGGTCGCGGCGCTGGCCCTGGCCCTAGGTCTCGGCCTGCCGCAATCAGCGAGCGCGGCAATCCAGCCCAACGTCAGCGCACTCGATAACATGGCTTCAGACTTGCAATCCTATGCGAATAGGATCGCGACAGGAAGTACCCCACAGGCAAACAGGGAAGAAGCCATCCGACAGGCGAATAACACTCTCGAGTTACTTGCCGGGACCGTGCCAGCTGGATCAGCAGGAGTGCAGCAGGCTGCCGCTCAATTTCGGGACTATGCGCAAAAAGGTAATAGAGCGAAGGCCGCAGCAGTTTTGAACTTGGTCGCGAAGAAGGTTTTTGCACTCACCGCGATCTACCGTCAAGGTGACACCCGCGCGGGTTTCGCTTGGTCCTAACGTAACCTAATTCGGCGAAGCGCCCCCAAACTGATGCGAGGGGGCGCTTCGTCACCTGAGGCAGCAAACTAGACAGTGTTCAGTCGCAGCCCGAACTGCCGAGACGGTGGGAAACTAATCCACCAAAATTTTACGGGATGCGAGAATTCGTTTTCGCTGGTACTAGGCCAGACGCGGGACGGCGGCGAGCAGCGCACGGGTATAGGGATGCGCCGGCCTGGTGAAGACCTCGGCGGCGGTGCCGGTCTCGACGATCCGGCCGTCGTTCATCACGGCGACGTGGTCACTGACGTGCTGGATCACGCCAAGGTCGTGGGAGATGAACAGAAGGCTCAACGACAGCTCACGCTGCAGCTCGTCGAGCAGGTCGAGGACCTGGGCCTGCACACTCACATCGAGCGCCGAAACGGGTTCGTCACAGATCAGGATCCGGGGGCTGGAGGCCAGGGCCCGGGCAATGCCCACCCGCTGGCGTTGCCCGCCGGAGAGGTCGGTGGGCCGGCGATCCAACAGGGTCTCGGCCAGGCCGACATCGTCAAGAAGTGCGGACACGCGGGCGGCCGTGGCGCGGCGCCCCGCCGAACCACCTCCGGTGCTGCTCCCGGCGGTGGCGGCGACGGCATGGCGGAGGATCTCGCGCACGCTCAGCCGGGGGTCGAATGATCCCAGCACGTCCTGGTAGACCGCGCCGACCAGGGGCCGCCTGGCCCGGCGGTCGCGTTCGGGCAACGTGCTCCACGCCTCGCCGAGCAGGCGCACTTCACCGGTGTCGGCGGCCGTGAGCGCGAGGGCGAGCCTGGCGGTGGTGGTCTTGCCGGAGCCGGACTCGCCCACGATGCCCAGAGTGCTTCCCCCGGGCAGCCGGAAGGACACCTCGTCGACGGCGTGGTGCATGGTGCCGTGCGGGCCGCGGAACGACTTGGACAGCCCGATGGCCTCCAGGGCGATGACCGGTTCGGCAACGGACTCTACCGGCGGGGTGCGGGACGCAACACTGACGGGGATCCGCTCGGGGACGCGCGCGGGCGGGTTCGCGACAACAGGCTCCCGCACGGCCGTCGCCGGCGCGAGCCTGGACCCGCGCGGCCTGTCCACGGGAACCGCGGCCAGCATCCGCCTGGTCTCGGCGTGCCGGGGGTTTTGCAGCACCTCGGCCGTTGTGCCGGTCTCGATGATGCGGCCCTCGTGCATCACCGCGATCCGGTCGGCGATGCGGCCCACCACGGCGAGGTCGTGGCTGATCAGCACGATGGCCGTTCCCCGGCCGCGCACCTGCTCGAGCAGGTCGAGCACCTGGGCCTGCACGGTCACGTCGAGGGCCGTCGTGGGTTCGTCGGCCACCAACAGCGGGGGATCGAGGGCGAGGGCGGCGGCGATCAGCGCCCGCTGGCGCTGGCCGCCGGAGAGCTCCCCGGAGCGCCGGCCCGCGTAGAGCTCCGGCTGCGCCAGTCCTGCGGCGGCGAGGATCTCGAGGACCTTGCGGCTGCGTTCGGTCTGGTCGAGGCGGGTGTGCAGGCGCAGCGAGTCGCCGATCTCGCGAATGATCGGGCGGAGCGGGTCGAGGGAGGCAAGGGCGTCCTGCAGCACCAGACCCACGTCCCGGCCGCGGCGGCGGCGCCAGGCTGCCTCCGACAACCCGAGCACGGACTCGCCGGCGAGGCTGAGCTCGTCGGCGCTGACCCGAGCGGCGGTGCCGGCCAGTCCGAGGATGCTCCGCGCGGTGACGCTCTTCCCCGAACCGGACTCGCCCACGATGGCCAGGCATTCGCCGGCGGGGAGCTCGAACGAGACGCCGCGCACGACATCGGCGGCGGACGCATCGCCGAAACCCACCCGGAGGTTGCGCACCCGCAGGGCGACCGCCGGGTGCGGGCCGGCGCTGCGTGAATCCGTGGCGCTCATGCGTGCCTCATCCGTCGTTCGATCGAGCGGCCGAGGGTCGTCGCGCACACAGCGGTGAGCACGATGAACAGACCGGGGAAGAAGCTCATCCACCAGGCCGAGGTGATGTAGGTGCGGCCGGCGGAGAGCATGGCGCCCCACTCGGCGGCCGGCGGTTGCGCGCCCAGCCCCAGGTAGCTCAGCGCGGCGGCCCAGACGATGGCCTGACCGATTCCCAGGGTGCCGAGAACGAACAGCGGCGTTAGCGTATTGGGCAGGATGTGCCTGGCCAGGATCCGGCCGCGACCGAGGCCCTGCACGGTGGCGGCCTCCACGAACGCCGAGGAGCGCACCCGCAGCAGCTGGGCTCGGATGATGCGCGCGTAGCCCGGCGCCGTGGAGAGCCCCACCGCCACAATGGCGCTGCCCGGACCCGGACCGAACACCAGGATGAACAGCAGCGCCAGCAGCAGCCCGGGAAACGCGAACAGCACCTCGAGGAACCTGTTGACCGTGAAGTCCACGGCCGCGCCGAGGGTGCCGGCGATCGTGCCGAGGACCGCACCGAGGCCGAGCCCGATCACGGTGGCGGTGAGGCCGATCAGGAGGGAGTCCCTGGCGCCGTCGACGACGCGGGTGTAGATGTCCCGGCCCGATTCGTCGGTGCCGAACCAGTGGTCCCACGACGGGGCGCCGAACGCGGCCAGCGGGTCGATGGCGAGCGGGTCGCCCGGGGCGAGCAGGCGCGGCGCGATCGCCGCGGTGAGCAGCAGCATGGCCACCAGCACGGCAGCGAGCTCCACCACGGAGGCCCGCATGCTGCCGAACCCGCCGGGAGCGGATGACTGGGAGCGGCCGGCACTGTGACCGGTCGCCGACGCCTGAATCTCCAGTTCGCTCACGAGAGCGCTCCGTTCCCGATTTCGGTGGGTCGTGGGTCGGCCAGGCCGGACGCGAGGTCGGTGACGATGGTCATCAGGATGTAGGCCAGAGCGACCACCATCACCACGCCGACCACCACCGGAACGTCGCGCACGGTGACGGCGTTGAGCAGGGTGCGGCCGAGGCCGGGCCTGGCGAAGATCGTCTCGACCACCACGGCGCCGCTGATCAGGGAGCCGAACGCCCAGCCGGACAGGCTGATCGCGGGCAGTGCGGCGTGCCGCAGGGCGTGCCGCCAGAGCACCCCGCGGTCGCTTTCCCCCCTGGCCCTGGCCGAGAGCACAAACGGTGATTCCAGGGCGGTGTTCAGGCTCTCCCGCATGACCTGGCCGAGGAAACCGGCCAGGGGGATGGCCAGGGTGACGACGGGCAGGACCAGGCCGCGGGCATCCGCGGTGCTGATCGGCGGCAGCACCCCCCACCAGACGCTGAAGACCACGATGAGCGTGGTGGCCAGCCAGAAGTGCGGCAGAGCCGCAGCGACGATCTCGAGGCCGGTGCCGATCCGGGCCGCGAGGCGGCCGCGCCCGGTGGACCACGTGGCCAGGACGAGGGCGATCAGCCAGGCGACCGCGAGCGAGAGAACGGCCAGGACCAGGGTGCCGCCGAGCTGGCTGAGCACGAGCGGGCCGACATCCATGTTGAGCGCATAGGACCGGCCGAGGTCGCCGGTGGCCAGGCGGCCCAGCTGCTGCAGATATTGCACCAGCAGCGGCTGGTCGAGCCCGTACTCGGCGCGCACCGCCGCGAGCGCCTCCAGTGAGGTCTGTGAGCCCGGACCGCCGAGGATCGCCTCGGCAGGGTCGCCCGGGATCAGTCGCACGGCGAAAAACGTGACGGTGGCGACGGCCCACAGCACGAAGACCGCGCCCGCGAGTCGCCGGGCGAGACCTCGGAGCCGAGGCCGTGCGCCCCGCCGGGCGGCTGTCGTCAGCGGTTCAGCCACGCGTCGTAGAACGCCGGCGTCGACACCGTCGGCAGCGCGCGAGCGCCCTCGACCGCCGTGCCGAGCAGGAAGTGATTCTGCTGGTCGTAGAGCGGCAGGATGTAGAAGCCCTCCAGGATCAGGTCCTGAGCGTCCTCGTACAGCGCGGCGCGCTGGTCGGCGTCACCACCGTTGGTCGAGCCTGTCGAGACCTGGTTCGCCTCGGTGAGGAGCGAGTCCAGTTCGGGATCGTTCACCTGGGCGTGGTTGGCGAAGTAGCCGCTGGGCGCGGGGGTGATGCCGTCGGAGTGGAACAGGATTCGCAGCACGTCGGGGCCGATCTTGGTGTACGGCGCGCTGACGGCGTCGTACGCGTTGCTGCCCAGGGCGGTGTACCAGCTGGAGAGGTCCAGCTTGGTCAGCTGAACGTCGAACCCGGTCTCCTTGGCCGTCGCCTGAATCTGCTCGAACAGCGACTGTTCGGCGGGGATGGACTGGTTGGTGCTGACCGGGAAGACCACGGTGAGTCGCACTCCGTCCTTGACCCGGTAGCCGTCGGAGTCCTTCTCCGCCCAGCCGGCACCGTCGAGAAGCTCGGCGGCGGCGTCAGGGTCGTAATCGAACAGATCCGGCCTGGACACCCCGAGCGGTTCGACGCTGGACAGTGCGGAGGTGGACCGTTCGGCGCTGCCCTGGAACAACGACGCAACGGCGTCGTCGACGTTGGCCGAGCGGATGAACGCCTCACGCACCGCGGCGTCGTTGAACGGTGCCTTGCCGGAGTTCAGTTCGATGCGATTGGAGGCGCCGGGGCGCGGCGCGTCGAGGTGAACGATGGTGTCGCTGGCCTCCGCCTGGCTGATGGTGTCGGGCTGGGCGTTGTCGATCACATCGACCTCGCCGGCCTGCAGGGCGGCGTACCTGGAGGCCGAGTCCGGGATGAAGCGCCAGACGATTTCTTCCAGGTACGCCGGCCCGTCGTGCTCGGCATCGGCCGGGGGAGAGCTGTAGTCCTCGTTCCGCACCAGGGTGATGGCGTTCTGCTTCACCCAGGAGTCGACGATGAATGGTCCGGTGCCCACCGGTGCGGCGCAGTTCTCGTCCTGGCTGCGCATGAGCGCGGTGGGGGATTCGATGGCCAGCCACGGCTGGGCGAGCGACTCGAGCAGGGCACTGTCTGGCTGGGCCAGGGTAAGCCGCACCACGGAATCCGAGACCGCTTCGGTACCGGTGACCTTCGCCAGGGCCAGGTATCCGGTCGATGAACCGGTCTCCGGGTCCTGCAGGTGCGCGATGTTGGCCTGCACCGCGGCGGCGTCCAGCGGGGTGCCGTCGGTGAAGGTCACGCCGTCTTTCAGCGTGAACTCCCAGGAGAGGCCGTCGGGGCTCACCGTCCAGCTGTCGGCCAGCCACGGGATGATGGCGCCGTCGGCGTCGAGGGAGACCAAGGATTCCAGGAACTGGGAGCTGACCAGGGCCTGCGGGTAGTTGCCGCCGACGTGGGGGTCCAGGCAGGTGGGCTCGGCGTCACCGGACGCGTAGGTCAGGGTTCCACCGCTGGTGGGCTCGTCGCCGCCTCCGGAGGACGCGGCGCTCGTGCAGCCGGTCAGGGCGAGGCCGAGGGCGGCCGCACCGGCCAGGGCGGCGAGGGTGGTGGAGCGCGAAGGAATGATTCCCGGACGGGGCATGCGGCGGTCTCTTTTCACGAAAGCGGTGCGGTTCAGGGGAAATACGGGGGAAGCCTGCTGTGGCATTATTGGACTCAGTCCAAAAAAAGATGTGTTGAGTCTCATCGTAGAACACAGGAGAGCCGTGTCCGATTCCCGTGCCCCCGGTCGACCCCAGGCGTCGTCCCGGGCCATGCTCGAAGAAGCCGCGGCGGAGCTGTTCCTGGAGCAGACCTACGCCGGTACCACGATCGGAGATATCGCCCGGCGGGCCGGGGTGAGCCGCAACACCTTCTTCAATTACTTCTCGGCCAAGAGCGATCTGCTCTGGGTGGATGTCGATGCGGGCCTGGACGTTCTGCCCGCCTCCCTCGCCGATTGCGACAGGGCCGCCCCGGTCACCGAATCGGTGCGACAGGCTCTGCTGCGGGTGGCCGCGGGGTTCGGGCCCGGCCGGGTGCCCTGGGCGCTCACCCAGTATGAGTTGATGGCGACGAGCAGTGAGCTGGAAGCATCCGCGCTGGCCAGATTTCTCGTGCAGGTGGGTCTCGTGCACGAGTTCGTCGGCGCCAGACCGGGGCAGGCCGCCCTGGCCGATCTCGCCGGACGGGCGTTCTCGAGCGCGGTGGTGGCGGCGGCGGTCGCGGCCGCCAGGGAGTGGGCCGCCGCCGGCGTGGGCCGCGGGGAGCTGGCCGGGTACGTTGACGTGGCGATCTCGCCGGTCTGCGCGGGATTCCACCCGGTTCTCGACCGGGTCCAGGATTCCTGACAAGATAGTATTGATCGATAGTGATTCACAGACGCAGATCCGGCTATCACCGGGGAGTCTTCGGAAGAACGTCGTGTTCGTGCCCCGGCACGTTCTCGACAAGTAGAGCCGAACGGGTCGGGCCCGTCACAGCCTTAGTTTGAGCGGTCGTTCGCTACTTCCAGGAACGGCAAGCGAGGTGGTACCGCGCAACGTCCTGTCGGGGCGAGCGTCCTCGTGGAATAGGCCAGCGACTCAACACCGCCTCGTCCAGGAGAAGCATGACGTACCCGCAGCAGCCCACAGACAACGCGTTCGGCCTCCCCGACGCCGACCCGGCCCGCTTGGACGCAGCCGTCGTTCCCTCACCGAACTTTCCGCAGATCGAAGGCGAGGTGCTGGACTTCTGGGAGAAGGACGGCACCTTCCAGGCCTCCATCGACAACCGCGAGGGAGCGCCGGAGTGGGTCTTCTATGACGGCCCGCCCTTCGCCAACGGCCTGCCGCACTACGGCCACCTGCTCACCGGGTACGCCAAGGACCTGTTCCCGCGCTTCCAGACCATGCGCGGCAAGCAGGTGCACCGCCGGTTCGGCTGGGACACCCACGGTTTGCCCGCCGAGCTGGAGGCCGAGCGGAAGCTCGGCATCACCGACAAGAGCCAGATCGAAGAGATGGGCCTGGCCGCGTTCAACGCCGTCGCCCGCGAATCGGTGCTCGAATACACCAAGGACTGGGAGAAGTACGTCACCCGCCAGGCCCGCTGGGTCGACTTCGAAAACGACTACAAGACCCTCGACATCACCTTCATGGAGTCGGTGATCTGGGCGTTCAAGGAACTGCACACCAAGGGCCTCGCCTACGAGGGCTACCGGGTGCTGCCGTACTGCTGGCGGGACCAGACCCCGCTGTCCAACCACGAACTGCGCATGGACGATGACGTCTACAAAATGCGCCAGGACCAGACGGTCACGGTCACCTTCCCCCTGGTCGGCGCCAAGGCCGAGACCCTCGGCCTCACCGCCGTTCGGGCCCTTGCCTGGACCACCACCCCCTGGACCCTGCCGACCAACCTCGCCCTGGCCGTCGGCCCCGAAATCGTCTACGCCGTCGTTCCCGCCGGCCCCAACGGCACGCCGGATGCCGAGGTGCTGCGCGAGCAGGCCGGCGCACCCGATCCCGCCACCGAGGTGCTCGGCGCCGAGTACCTGCTGGCCATCGACCTGGTCGGCAGCTACGCCAAGGACCTCGGCTACGAGAGCGCCGCCGACGCGACGGCCGCCATCAGCCGCACCGTCACCGGCCGCGACCTCGAAGGCGTCTCCTACGACCGTCTGTTCGACTATTACGCCGACGAGAGCGAGTGGGGCACCCAGAACGCCTGGCGCTTCGTGGTCGCCGACTACGTCACCACCTCCGACGGCACCGGCATCGTGCACCAGGCTCCCGCTTACGGCGAGGAGGACCAGACGGTCTGCCAGGCCTACGGCATCCCGGTCATCCTCTCGCTGGACGACGGCGGAAAATTCCTGCCCGCCGTCACCGAGGTCGCCGGTCAGCTCTGGAGCGACGCCAACAAGCCGCTCACCCAGCTGATCAAGTCGCAGGGCCGGCTGCTGCGCCAGGCCAGCTACGAACACTCCTACCCGCATTGCTGGCGCTGCCGCAATCCGCTGATCTACAAGGCCGTGTCGAGCTGGTTCGTCAGGGTCACCGACTTCCGCGATCGTATGGTCGACCTCAACCAAGAGGTCAACTGGGTTCCGGAGAACGTCAAGGACGGCCAGTTCGGCAAGTGGATCGGCAACGCCCGGGACTGGTCGATCAGCCGCAACCGGTACTGGGGCTCCCCGATCCCGGTGTGGAAGAGCGACAACCCCGCCTACCCGCGCATCGACGTCTACGGTTCGCTCGATGAACTCGAAGCGGACTTCGGCGTGCGCCCCACCGACCTGCACCGCCCCTACATCGACCAGCTCACCCGGCCCAACCCCGACGACCCCACCGGGCAGTCCACCATGCGACGCATCGAGGATGTCCTGGACGTCTGGTTCGACTCCGGCTCGATGCCGTTCGCGCAGGTGCATTACCCGTTCGAAAACCGGGAGTGGTTCGACAGCCACAACCCGGCCGACTTCATCGTGGAATATATCGGCCAGACCCGCGGCTGGTTCTACCTGCTGCACGTGCTCTCGACCGCCCTGTTCGACCGGCCCGCGTTCAAGAACGTGGTCAGCCACGGCATCGTGCTCGGCAACGACGGCCAGAAGATGAGCAAGTCGCTGCGCAACTACCCCAACGTCAACGAGGTCTTCGACCGCGACGGCTCCGACGCCATGCGCTGGTTCCTGATGAGCTCCCCGGTATTGCGTGGCGGCAACCTCATCGTCACCGAGGAGGGCATCCGCGAGGGCACCCGCCAGATGCTGCTGCCGTTGTGGAGCACCTGGTACTTCTTCTCGCTCTACGCCAACGCCACCGACTACACCGCCACCTGGCGCACCGACTCCACCGATGTGCTCGACCGCTATCTGCTGGCCAAGACCCGCGACCTCATCGAGGACGTCACCGGCGACCTCGAACGCCTCGACAGCACCCTCGCCGCCTCGCGCCTGCGCGACTTCGCGGACGTGCTGACCAACTGGTACGTGCGCCGGTCACGCGACAGGTTCTGGGCAGGCGTCACCGCCGACGGCACCGGAGCGGATGCCTTCGACACCCTGTACACGGTGCTCGAAACCGTGACCCGCGTAGCCGCGCCGCTGCTGCCGCTGATCAGCGAACGCATCTGGCAGGGCCTGACCGGCGGACGCAGCGTGCACCTCACCGACTGGCCTGACGCCACGGTGTTCCCGGCCGACCCCGGCCTGGTCACGGCCATGGACCAGGTGCGCCTGGTCAGCTCCACAGTGCTGTCGCTGCGCAAGAAGGCCGGCCTGAGGGTGCGGCTTCCCCTGGCGAACCTCACCGTGGTCACCACCGCCGCGGCCGCCCTGGCCGGCTTCGAGGGCATCCTGCGCGACGAGCTGAACGTCAAGGCCGTGACCCTGGTCGAGCAGGAGGCCGACAGCGCTGAGAGCTACGGCATCACCTCCAAGCTCACGGTGAACGCCCGCGCCGCCGGCCCGCGCCTGGGCAAGCAGGTGCAGCAGGTCATCAAGGCCGCCCGCACCGGCGACTGGTCCGAAACCGACGGTGTCGTCACCGCCGGCGGCATCGAACTGGTCGCGGGGGAGTACGAACTGGAACTGCAGGCCGCCTCCACGGCCGCGGACGCCGAGTCGGTGCTGAACAGTTCGGCGCTCGCCCTGCTCGCCGGCGGCGGATTCGTGTTGTTGGAAACCACCACCACGCCCGAACTCGAGGCGGAGGGCCTGGCCCGCGACCTCATCCGCGCCGTGCAGGACACCCGCAAGTCGGCCGGTTTCGAGGTCAGTGACCGCATCCGCCTGGACCTGGTCTTCTTCGACGAGGCCGACGCCGCCACCTTCTCGTTGGCGACAGGCGTCGACGTCGCCGGCGAAACCTTGGCCATCCGGTTCAGCACGCACTCGGCACCGGCCGATGCCGCCGGCACCCCGTCCGAATGGCTGCCCGGTCTGACCGGCTCGATCGTGGAGCACTACGTGCGCTTCGAGGCCAACCACTACGCGAACCACGGACCGGTCATCGTTGCCGTCGCCCGCGACAAAGGAACCATCAATGTCTGACGATTACTACCCCGACGAATTCCGTGACGCCGGCGACGCCGTGCTCGCCGCACTGCTCGAAAGGGTGGGCGAGGGATCTCCGCAGCCGCGGCTGCAGGCGACCCGCCGGGCGGTCGAACTGCTCGGCGACCCGCAGAACTCGTACCCGATCATCCACGTGACCGGCACGAACGGTAAGACCAGCACCAGCCGCATCATCGAGAGCATCCTGCGCGCCTACGGCCTGCGTACCGGCCTGCTGGTGAGCCCGCACCTCGTGCGACTCAACGAACGCATCGTGATCGACGGGCAGTCCATCACCGACGAGGCCCTGGCCGCGAACTGGGCCGACATCCAGCCCTACCTGCTCATGGTCGACGCCGAACTCGCCACCGCCGGTGACGAACCCCTCACCTTCTTCGAGGCCCTCACCGTTCTGGCCTTCGCCTGCTTCGCGGATGCGCCGGTCGACGTGGTCGTGCTCGAGGTCGGCATGGGCGGCGAATGGGACTCCACCAACGTCGCCGACGGCCAGGTGGCCGTGTTCACCCCGATTGCCCTGGACCACACCAAGCGGCTCGGCAGCACCATCGCCGAGATCGCGCGCACCAAGTCCGGCATCATCAAGCCCGCGGCGGCCGTCGTGACCGCAGCGCAGCCGCCGGAGGCCATGACCGAGCTGACCCGGGCCGCCGAGCTCACCGAGTCGACCCTGGTGGGCGAGGGCAGCGAATTCGCCCTCCTCGCCAGCCACGTGGCCGTCGGCGGCCAGCTCATCTCCGTGCGCGGCATCGCCGGCACCTACTCCGAACTGTTCCTGCCGCTCTACGGCACCCACCAGGCCCAGAACGCCGCCGTGGCCATCGCCGCCGTCGAGTCATTCCTCGGCGCGGGCAGCCAGGCCCTGGTCGAAGACATCCTGGTGGAAGGACTCGCCACCGCGACCTCGCCCGGACGGCTGCAGCTGGTCGGCATCGAGCCGACAGTGCTCGTCGACGCCGCGCACAACCCGCACGGGGCCCTGGCCCTGTCCGCGGCGCTGGAGAGCTATTTCGACTTCGACGAGATCGTCGTGGTCGTCGGCATCCTCGCCGACAAGGACGCCGCGGGCATCATCGAGGCCCTGCGTCCCGCCGTGGCCCGCTTCCACGTGACCCAGTCACACTCCGAGCGGGCGATCCCGGTCGACGACCTCGCCGACCTCGTCGCTGAACACGTCGGCGACGCGGACACGTTCAGGTTCGGCGACCTCGCCCAGGCCCTCGACGCAGCTCGCGGCTGGGCCCAGGACGCCCCCAAGCGCGCCGTGCTCGTCGCCGGGTCGATCACCCTCGTCGGTGACGCCGTCGCGTTGGCCGACGCGGGGGACTGGATGACCACGTGAGAAGCGGATCGGTTCGACGATCACTCGCCTCGATCGTGCTCGGCTTCGAGCTGATCGTGGTGTTCCTGGCCACCCTGGTGATCTTCGGGCTGAGCGATCTGCCAGCCTGGGTCACCCTGGGCGGGGGAGCGTTGCTCTGCCTGATCATGGTCGCCACCCTCGGGTTGCTACGGTTCAACTGGGCCTACCTGATCGGTTGGGCAGTCCAGGTCGTCGTCGTCGCCACCGGATTCCTCAACCCGGCGATGTTCTTCGTCGGGGCACTCTTCGCCGGCATGTGGGTCTACTGCATGATCACCGGCACACGGATCGACAGACAGAACGTCGAAAGACAGAACAAGGAGAACTCATGACGAACGTTCAGGAAACACTCGTATTGGTCAAGCCCGACGGCGTGGCGCGCAACCTCTCCGGCGAGATCCTTCGCCGGATCGAGGCGAAGGGGTACTCCCTCGTCGACATCAAGCTCGTGCAGGCCGAGCGCTCGCTCCTCGCCGAGCACTACGCCGAGCACGCCGGCAAGCCGTTCTTCGAACCGCTCGTCGAATTCATGGAAAGCGGATCGATCCTGGCCCTGCGTGTTGCCGGCGACCGCGTCATCGAGGGCTTCCGCGCCCTGGCCGGCACCACCGACCCCACCACGGCCGCACCGGGAACCATCCGTGGCGACCTCGGCCGGGACTGGGGCCTGAAGGTTCAGCAGAACCTCGTGCACGGTTCGGACTCGCCCGAGTCCGCGGCCCGCGAGCTGGCCCTCTGGTTCGCCTAAACACCTCCCGAACCGCGAGAAAGGCCCCGAAAACGTCGAGTTTTCGGGGCCTTTCTCACGTCTTGCGGGCTGGAGAAGCCTCAGAGGCGGTGAAGGAAGTCCATCTGGAGTTGGGCGATCGTCGCGGCGACGAGGTAGCAGGCGATCGTGATGACGAAGATCCACGAATAGGCGCCGGCCGCGAGGCGCCGCACCCGCGCCGAACACGGAATGATGCCGGTCTTGAGGTTGTACAGGGTCACGGCGAGGAACACCGGGATCGTCACCGTCCAGGTGACCATGCACCACGGGCACAGCACGTCGAGGACGAAGAAGCTCTGGCCCATCAGCCAAATGACGAAGGCGAGCGCACCGGCGACCCCCAGGTTCAGGCCCAGCCAGAACCACCGGGCAAAGCGGGCGCCCGAAAGGATCGCCGCCCCGATGGTGATCACCACGCTCCAGCCCGCCACCCCGATCAACGGGTTCGGGAATCCGAACACCGCGCCCTGCCAGGAGCCGAGGTTGGTGCTGCAGCCCACCAGGACACTGAAGTTGCAGGACAGTTGCGCCGCGGGATCCTCCAGCATCGTGAACTTGTCCAGGGTGAGCGCGAATGCCGCCGCGAAACCGATTGCCCCCGCGAGAATCAGGAAAACGGCGAGACCGATCGGAGGCTTTTTTGACGTGGTGAATGGCACATTCGGATTATGTCATGTGTCGCGTGCGCGTCCCTGGGAATGCGTGCGATAATCAAAACAGTCGTTTGAGCCGCGCTCAAACCGATGCCATAAGGCTTAATGGGCGGCATTCGCCCAGATTCATTGGTCCTAGACCAAAGGTATTTGCAACCAGAGCCAAGAGCCGGTTGCGGCACGCAATAGGATTCGCGGGGTTTTCGCGCAAGCGAGAGCAACGCACGAGAGAGTAACCGAGTGGGTGGCGCGGTCATCCACAGCGGTCAAGGAGCGCACCAGTGATGGTGGAAGACAACGACAACAAGAAGCGCAAGGGCCTGTTCGGCACTCGCAAAACAACCAGGAAGGCGGCACCGGCCAAGCAGCTCGAACCGATCGGTGACACGCCCCGTGTACCCGCTCAGGACGACCCGGCCGTGACGCCGGAGACACCCTCGGCTTCGGCCGACCGAGTGGCTTCCGACCAGGTGCCGTTCGGCCAGGCCTCGTCCGACCAGGCGGCAGCCGCGGCGGACCAGCCGGTGGCATTCCCTGCCCTGCCGACACCCTTCTACGAGACCGTCGAGGTCGTTCGCCGGCCGACGACGTCCCTGATCTTCCAGGCCCCGGCGATTCTGCCGGCCCCGGTCCGGTCCGGCGGCCGTCAGCTCGACGACGAGGATGACGACCCCGAAGAGGGCTCGACGGTGCGCCGTCGCGCGCGCCGTCGCACCGGTGAAGAAGGCCGCAGCGACGACCCCGCGAACACCGTGGTGCGGGTGCGGACTCCGCGCGAACCCGAGCTGATCACCGAGCCCCAGCGGATCAAGGGCTCCACCCGCCTGGAGGCCAAGAAGCAGCGCCGCCGCGACGGCCGCGACGCCGGCCGCCGCCGCCCTGTCATCACGGAGGCCGAGTTCCTCGCCCGCCGCGAGTCGGTCGACCGCGCCATGGTCGTGCGGGCCAAGCACAACAAGATCCAGATCGGCGTTCTCGAAGACGGAGTGCTCGTCGAGCACTACGTGGCCAAGAACCAGGATGCGTCGCTCATCGGCAACGTCTACCTCGGTCGTGTGCAGAACGTGTTGCCGAGCATGGAAGCCGCCTTCGTCGACATCGGCCGCGGCCGCAACGCCGTGCTCTACTCCGGTGAGGTCGACTGGGACGCCGCCGCGGTGAACTCCCCGGGTGCGAGCCAGACTCGCCGTATCGAGCTGGCGCTCAAGCCCGGCGACAAGGTGCTGGTGCAGGTCACCAAGGACCCGATCGGTCACAAGGGCGCCCGGCTCACCAGCCAGGTGTCGCTGCCCGGCCGCTACCTCGTCTACGTGCCCAATGGGTCGATGAACGGCATCAGCCGCAAGCTGCCCGACACTGAGCGCGCCAGGCTGAAGAAGATTCTCAAGGAGGTCCTTCCGGACAACGTGGGTGTCATCGTGCGCACCGCAGCCGAGGGCGCGACCGACGAACAGCTCACCCTCGACGTCAACCGCCTCACCGCGCAGTGGGCCTCCATCGCCAAGCAGGTTGAAACGGTGTCCGGTCCGGCCCTGTTGCACAGCGAGCCTGATCTGCTGATCAAGATCGTGCGGGATGTCTTCAACGAGGACTTCCACAAGATGGTCATCTCCGGCGACGACGCCCAGGAGGTCATCGAGTCCTACCTGCGCCAGGTGGCTCCCGACCTCGTCGAGCGCGTCCAGCGCTACGAGGGCGAGCGCGACGCGTTCGACGAATACCGCATCTCGGAGCAGATCGAAAAGGCACTGGACCGCAAGGTCTGGCTGCCGTCGGGCGGTTCGCTCGTGATCGACCGCACCGAGGCGATGACCGTCGTCGACGTCAACACCGGCAAGTTCGTCGGATCCGGCGGAAACCTCGAGGAGACCGTCACCAAGAACAACCTCGAAGCAGCCGATGAGATCGTTCGGCAGCTGCGCCTGCGCGACATCGGCGGCATCATCGTTGTCGACTTCATCGACATGGTCCTGGAGTCCAACCGTGACCTGGTGCTCCGTCGCCTGGTCGAGTGCCTCAGCCGCGACCGCACCAAGCACCAGGTGGCCGAGGTCACCTCGCTCGGGCTCGTGCAGATGACTCGCAAGAAGCTCGGCTTGGGCCTGCTCGAATCGTTCAGCGAGAACTGCGAGGCCTGCGCCGGACGTGGAATCGTCATCCACCACGACCCCGTCGTCAAGCACCGCCAGACCGCTCAGCCCACTCAGGAGCGCCGCCCCCGCAGCAAGTCCAACGGCAACGGCGGCTCCGGCCACGACGCCGGCAACTCCGGTCAGCGCGGCAACGGCAACCAGAATTCCGGTCAGGCGCATGGTGCGCCCGTACAGACGGATTCCACCAAGGCCGGCCACGGCACGCACGGAATCACCGAGGACGCCAAGCACGCCCTCGCGCTGATCGCCGCGCGCACCATCAGCCGCTCACTGACCGGTTCGATCCCCGTGCTCGCGCCGACCGAGACGGCTGCCCCGGCCGCCGCCCCGGCTGCTGAGGCCGACGCCCCGACCGCGGCCGAGAGCGTCGACACCGCGCCCACGGCCCGTTCGAACTCCCGGGGCAACCGTTCGGGCAGTCGTTCGGGGGGCCGCACCGGCCAGTCGACCGACAGTGCGCCCGCCGTGCAGCCCGACCGGGCGTCCACCGACCCGTTCGGCGCAGAGCCCGACACCGCCGCCCCGGCGGTTCAGGCGCCTCTCCTGGCTCCGGAGGCCGTGCCGGCCGACTCGGCCGACGGTGTCGCTATTCTCGACATCCCCGTGCAGAAGTCACCGCGCAGCCGCCGTCCGGTGAGTAAGCAGGTCACCGACCAGCTGCTCGATTCGGTGCTTGAAGCCCTGCCGGAGCCCAAGCAGCCCGGCCAGGGTCGTTCGCGCAGCCGTCGGGTCACCACCGCCGGCGGTCCGACCGCCACCGTGCAGCCGATCGTGGCTCCCACGCAGGACAACGCCTAACGGTCGACGGCCTCATCGGCCCTGCAGCGGTGCCGCCCGATTCGGGCGGCACCGCTGTTGTCGTCCGGGGCCGGTCGACCTGGCCGGTCGACCTGGCCTGTCTGGTTGCCGCACTCCGGTAAGATCGATGGATGCACAGGGATCGGGGGACGGTGCGGCGCGTGCCCACCGGACTCATTCTCGGTGTGGTCCTGGTCGCCGCCGCGTTCGCGCTCCGTGCCGTCAGCCCGGCGTTCGCCGGCTGGGGAGTGCCGGACCGCGTCCAGGACACCGTCACCCTCGCCCTGAGCGTGATCATCGAGTCAGCGCCTTTTGTGTTCCTCGGCATTCTGCTGTCCACGGTGGTGCAGGTGTGGCTCCCACACGGCTTCATCACCCGATTCCTGCCCCGCCAACCAGTGCTCCGCCGCGCCTGCATCTCGCTGCTGGGCATGTTCTTCCCGGTCTGCGAATGCGGCAACGTGCCCTTGGCCCGCGGGTTCATGGTGGGCGGCTTCACGGTGCCGGAATCGATCACTTTCCTGCTCGCCGCGCCCATCCTGAACCCGATCACGATCATCACCACCCACCAGGCGTTCGGCTGGGGAGACGGGATCCTGATCACCCGCATCGTGGCCGGCTTCGTGATAGCCAACGTTATCGGGTGGCTCTTCAGCCGGCACCCGGACCCGGACAGCCTCCTGACCCGCACCTTTTCAGCGTCCTGCGAACGGCCGGATGCGCCGGTGAGCAATGGCGGGCATGACGGCGGGTTGCACGAGGGGCACACTCACCCGCACGGTTCCCGGCCGGGCCGTATCGAGCGGTCAGTCGACCTGTTCACCCGCGAGACCGCGGTGATCATGCCCGCACTGTTCATCGGATCGCTGATCGCGGCGCTCGTCCAGGTTTTTGTGCCCCGCTCGGTGCTGCTGGCGCTCGGCAGCAACCCGGTCTGGTCGGTGCTGGCCATGATCGCCCTGGCCTTCATCGTCGCGGTGTGCTCCAACGTCGACGCCTTCTTCGTACTGTCGTTCGGCAGCACCTTCATGCCTGGCGGCATCGCCGCCTTCCTCACCTTCGGAGCCATGATCGACGTCAAGATGCTCGCCCTGATGCGCACCACCTTCACCACCCGCACCCTCGTGCAGATCACCGCGTTGGTGGCCCTGATGAGCTCGGCCGCCGGCCTGTTGGTGAACTATGTCGCATAGGGAAATGTCGCATAAGGAAATGTCGCGTAAGGGCACGTTGGCCGGCTACCTGGCCGAGCGCTGGCGCGGCATCGGCCTGAGCCTGGTGATCGTGGTGGCCACCATCTGGCTCGGCGCCACCGGGCAGCTCGGGTTGTACATCCACCCGCGCTACTTCATCTTCACCACCGTGATGGCCGTTGTCGGCCTCGTCTTCGTAGTGGCCAGCTTCGTGTTTCGCACCCCGGCGGCAGGGGAGTCGGAGCCGTCCGGCCGCAGGTCCGCCGGCCGGCGGACCTGGGCATTGAGTGGCAGCGCCCTGCTTCTGGCCATCGCGACGGTCACGGTGCTGGCCCTGCCCCCGGCCACCCTGACCAGCGCCACAGCCACCCAACGGGAGGTCAATTCCGGCGGGCTGGACAGCGAGGCCGCAGCGGAGGAGGCGGCCGCCCTGGTGGGCACCGGCGACTACGAACGCCTGAGCGTGAAGGAGTGGGTGTCGCTCCTGGCCCAGTCCGAGGATCCCGCCCTCTACGCCGACAAAACGGCCAGCATCACCGGGTTCGTCCTGCCGGACACCGCAGACCCCGACAACGTCTTCTACGCCGCCCGGTTCGTGGTCACCTGCTGCGCCGTCGACGCCCAGCCCATCGGCGTTGCCGTCTACCAGCCCGGCTGGCAGGCCAGCTACGACACCGACGACTGGGTGCAGGTGACCGGCACCTTCGTGAGCAACCCGAGCGCCCGATCCGCAGACACCCTCGCCGTGCTTCCCACCACCATCGAGCCCGTCGACCAGCCGAGCGACCCGTATGTCTACTGACCTCACGTCTGGGCAGTTTTCGACAGCCGACCCGGACACCGCAGCCGGTGGCCGGCGGTTCCGCCGCACCCTCGCCGCCCTCCTCACCGGCCTGATCGTGCTGTGTCTGGCCCTGGTGGCCGTCAACGTGCTCAACGGGCCCCGGCTGACCGGTTTCCAGGTCGACACGAGCGCCGTCGTCACCACGGCCAACCAACGGCTCGTCCTCGACACGAACCAGCAGCTCGCCGAGGTGAGCACGGACCAGATCACCGTCAGCCCGGCCGGCGTCGTCGACGTGCAGACCAGGAACGATTCCATCGTGATCGTTTTCCCCCAGCCGCTCGCCTACGACACCGAGTACACGGTGACCGTCAACGACGTCACCGGCCCGTTCGCCGACAGGTCGAGCGACCTCGCCGTCTCCTTCCGCACCGACGAAGCGCCGCTCTACCTGCTCAGCCGGTCCCCGGCGCAGCCGAACGAGCCGACCAAGGCGCCCGACCGGATCGTACGCACCACCGTCGGATCCGCCGAGACGAGCGTCGCATTCAGCGCCCCATACATCCAGTCGTTCGTTCCTGTCGGCGACGAACTCGTGGTGGTCACCCTCACCGAGGACCTCACCAACACGCTCAGTCTGGTGGACCGTGACGGCCGCGCCGCCGAACTCACCATGCCCGGCACCGGAACCGTGCACGACCTGCAGGCCTCCCCGTCCTCGAGCACGATCGGCTTCCGCTTCACCAGCGCAGCAGGAGCAGGAGGCCACGTCTACGACAACACCCTGTTCCTGCTCGACCTCACCCGCGGCACCGTCGACACCGTGACCGGGCTCGATGGTGAGCCCGTGCAGGCCATCGCCTGGGGGTTCATGGCCAACCGCGCCGAGGTCGTGGCTCAGCTCTTCGACACCACCCTGCTGCTGATCGACCCCCGAGCAGGCACCGAAACCGTACCCATCCCCATCGGCCAATTCCCTAACCTCAACGCGTTCGCCCCCGACGGGCTGCGCATTGCCGTGTCAGACCAGGACCGCCAGTACATCCTCGACCTGTCCACGGGTGCCGAGGCGGCGATCGTGCCGCAGGATGTCGCCGGCACCACGCCGTATACAGCCGAACTGCGCTTCCTCACCGGGGGAGAGGGGTACGTGCAGAGGGTGGCCGAATTCGACCAGGCGACCGGGCGCGTGGGACAGTCGCTGATCCTGGTCACGGGCGACCCCGCGACTCCGACGACGCGGGTGGTCTACGAACCGGTGCTACCCAACGAGACCATCGTGGGCTTCGCCATCTCACCCAACGACCAGTACCTGGCGATCCAGACCGTGCCGAACAGCCAGACCCAGGTGACGGATGGCTACCCCGTCGACCCGCAGGCCACCACGGCGACGACACTCTTCGTCGACCTGTCAACCGGGGCCATCACTCGCAGCATCGTGGGCATCGACGCGACCTGGTGAGCGTCTGTCAGCGGTCCCTGGCCTTGACCCGCAAGCCGCTCGCCCGCAGCCGGGTGACGAGACCGCGAAAGTCGACCGGCTCCGCTCCGGCCGCCACCAGGGAGTCGTAGCGGTCCTGGGGCACGTCGTAGTGGTCCAGATCGAATCCGCGCCGGGGGATGCCCTGCGCGGCCGCGAAGGCGTGCAGCTCCGCCAGCGAGGAGTCGCTCACCAGGTGAGACCAGAGCGTGCCATGGGCCGCCCAGGCCGGCTGGTCGATCAGTATGCCCATGCTGAAAGTGTATGGACAATCGCGGCCCTAAGCTTGTCCAGGGCGTCGCCATCGAACCGAGGGCGCGACACGCCCTCTCGAGGTGGTTTGACCGGGGCATTCCGATCAGCTAAAGTCGAGTGTTGGTGTGCGAAGGACTCTGTCCACGTAGCGCCCAAGGTTTTCTGAAGTGACATGGTCCGACTTGGTCCATGTGCACTCGGTAACTTTCCATCATAGGAATCGGAGCCCCCGGGGTTCCCCAGAGATAGGTACGTAAAGTGGTTTACGCAGTTGTGCGCGCCGGTGGGCGGCAGGAGAAGGTAGAGGTCGGGACCATCGTAACGATGGACCGAATCAAGGCTGACAAGGACGGCAACGTCGAGCTGGCCGCCGTGCTTCTCGTCGACGGCGACAAGATCACCTCTGACTCGACGTCGCTGGCCAACGTCAAGGTCACCGCCGAGGTCCTCAACGACCTTCGCGGCCCGAAGATCGTCATCCAGAAGTTCAAGAACAAGACCGGTTACAAGAAGCGTCAGGGGCACCGTCAGGAGCTCACTCGCGTTCAGGTCACCGGCATCGCCTAGGCCCGAGGAGAATAACTAATGGCACACAAAAAAGGTGCGAGTTCCACTCGCAACGGTCGTGACTCCAACGCTCAGCGCCTCGGCGTGAAGCGCTTCGGTGGTCAGGTTGTCGGCGCGGGCGAGATCATCGTCCGTCAGCGTGGCACCCACTTCCACCCCGGCGTGAACGTCGGCCGTGGCGGCGACGACACTCTCTTCGCCCTCGAAGCCGGCTCGGTCGAGTTCGGTGCCAAGGGTGGCCGCAAGGTCGTCAACATCGTGGTAGCTGCCGCTTAGGCATCCACACAGCTTTTCAGCATGAGGGCGGGCTTCGGCTCGTCCTCATGTTTGTTTGTATCGCCACCTGAAAGGGGCATTCCCATGGCCACGTTCGTTGACCAAGTCACGCTGCACCTGCGAGCGGGCAACGGAGGAAACGGTTGTGTCTCGGTCAAACGCGAGAAGTTCAAGCCTCTCGCCGGCCCCGATGGCGGAAACGGCGGAAACGGTGGCGACATCGTTCTCGTCGCCGACCCGCAGGTGACCACCCTGCTCGCGTTCCACCGTTCACCGCACCGCAGTTCCGCGAACGGCGGCCCCGGCATGGGCGACCACCGCAACGGGTACGGCAGCGACATCATTGAGCTGAGCGTGCCGCTGGGCACCGTCGTCAAGGATGCGGAGGGCAACGAGCTCGCCGACATGACCGAGCCCGGCTACCGCATCGTCGTCGCCGCGGGCGGACAGGGCGGACTCGGCAACGCCGCGCTCGCCTCCACCAAGCGCAAGGCCCCCGGCTTCGCGCTGCTGGGCACCTACGGCTTCGAGGGCGATGTCTACCTCGAGCTCAAGACCGTGGCCGACGTCGCACTCGTCGGCTACCCGTCGGCCGGTAAGTCCAGCCTGATCGCGGCCATCTCGGCGGCCCGGCCCAAGATCGCCGACTACCCCTTCACCACCCTGCAGCCCAACCTCGGCGTAGTGGATGCCGGTGAGGTGCGTTACACCGTCGCCGACGTGCCCGGTCTCATCGAGGGCGCCAGCGAGGGCAAGGGGCTCGGCCTCGAATTCTTGCGCCACGTTGAGCGCTGCACCGCATTGCTGCACGTGCTCGACTGCGCCACGCTCGACCCCGGTCGCGACCCGATCAGTGACCTGGACATCATTCTCGGCGAACTCGCCGCGTACCCGGTGCCCGAGGGCCAGACGCCCCTGCTCGAGCGTCCCCAGCTGATCGCGCTGAACAAGATCGATGTACCGGAAGGCCGCGAACTCGCCGCCTTCGTGAAGGCCGAACTCGAGGAGCGCGGCTACCGCGTCTTCGAGATCTCCACGGTCAGCCACGAGGGACTGCGCCAGCTGAACTTCGCCCTGGCCGAGACCGTCGAAGCCGGCCGGATCACGAGCGCCGAAGCCGCGGCCCTCAAGCCGCGTATCGTCATCCGCCCCAAGCCCGTCGACGACAGCGGTTTCATCGTGCGCGTCGAGGGTGGTTCGTTCGGCAACATCTTCCGTATCCTCGGCGCCAAGCCCGAACGCTGGGTGCAGCAGACCGACTTCAAGAACGACGAGGCCGTCGGCTTCCTCGCCGACAGACTGGCCAAGCTCGGCACCGAGGACGAACTGTTCAAGGCCGGCGCTGTCGCCGGTTCGACAGTGGTCATCGGCCCTGGCGACGGCATGATCTTCGACTGGGAGCCCACCCTCACCTCCACAGCCGAGCTGATCACTGCCCCGCGTGGTACCGACAGTCGGATGGACGACTCCAAGCGCCGCACCAGCAACGAGCGTCGTGAGGAATACCTCAAGCGCATGGACGCCAAGTCCGCCGCGCGTGCCGAACTCATCCGTGAGCGCGAGGCCGGTATGTGGTCCACCGGTGAAGAGGAGTTCAACGCCGGCGAAGGCGAAGTCACCGAGAACAACGCCGCCCGCCGGCGCGTCAAGGAGGGCGACTCCGAGTGACCGGAGGAGCGAGGCGGCCGCTGGAGCGCAGCGGCGTCGGCACTGCGGCACGGATCGTCGTGAAGGTGGGATCGTCCTCGATCAGCGGCGCCAATGTGGGGCAGATCGCACCCCTCGTTGACGCCCTGGCGTCAGCGCACGGCCGCGGCGCCGAGGTGGTACTGGTGTCCTCAGGCGCCATCGCCACCGGGATGCCGTACCTGCAGCTCGACGAGCGTCCCACCGACCTCGCCACCCAGCAGGCCGCAGCGTCCGTGGGGCAGAACTTGTTGATCTTCCGCTACCAGGACAGCCTCGACCGGTACGACATCGTCGCCGGCCAGGTGCTCCTCACCGCGGGTGACCTCGACAACGCGTCGCCGCGCAGCAACGCCCAGCGCGCCATGGAACGGCTACTGGGCCTCCGCATCCTGCCGATCGTGAACGAGAACGACACCGTCGCCACCCACGAGATCCGGTTCGGCGACAACGACAGGCTCGCGGCCCTCGTCGCCACCCTCGTCAAGGCGGACCTGCTCGTTCTGCTCAGCGACGTTGATGCGCTGTACACCCGGCCCCCACACCTGCCCGGAGCGGAACGAATCGAGCACGTGGCTCTGGGCGATACCCTCCCCGGCGTCGAATTCGGCTCCTCCCAGTCCGGCGTGGGCACCGGCGGCGCCGGCACCAAGGTCTCCGCAGCCCGGATCGCCGCAGAGGCCGGAACCGCGGTCCTGGTGACGTCGACGGCGCTGGTCGCCGAGGCCCTCCGCGGCGACTCGATCGGCACCTGGTTCGAGCCGGCCGACCCGACAACAGTGAGGCGTTCTGCCCTAAACTGACGGCATGTCGCAGACCCTACCCGCCACGGCCGTGCCCGGTTCCAGCCCTGACGGGTTCACGGCGATGCTCGTCGCAGCCCGGACGGCTTCGCTCGCACTGGCGTCCGCGCCGACCCGGCTGAAGAACACGGCGCTCCAGGGAATCGCCGTGGCATTGCGCGAGAACGTGGCGCAGATCGTCGCCGCCAATGCCCTCGACCTGGCCGCCGGTGCCGAGAACGGCCTGACTGCCGGACTTCTCGACCGGCTGCGCCTGGACGAGGCGCGCATCCGCTCGTTGGCCGACGCCGTCGACGAGATCGAAGCGCTGACCGACCCTGTCGGCCAAGTCGTGCGCGGCAGCAGCCTGGCCAACGGCGTCAAGATCAGCCAAATACGCGTGCCCTTCGGTGTCGTGGGTGTCATCTACGAGGCCCGCCCGAACGTGACCGTGGACATCGCCGCTCTCGCCCTCAAGAGCGGCAACGCCGCCGTGCTGCGTGGCGGGTCCGCCGCCGAGAACTCCAATCGGGTACTCGTCGGCCTGATCCACGAGGCGCTGGTCGCCGCCGGCCTGCCGGGGGAGTGCGTGCAGACCATCGACCCGTTCGGACGGGCCGGGGCGACGGCGCTGATGCAGGCCCGCGGGCTGGTCGACGTGCTCATTCCGCGCGGCAGTGCCGGGCTGATCCAGGCCGTCGTGACCGAGTCGACGGTGCCCGTGATCGAGACCGGGGCCGGTGTCGTGCACATCTTCCTGGATGCCTCCGCCAACGAGCAGTGGGCCGCGGACATCGTGCACAACGCCAAGGTTCAACGACCCAGCGTCTGCAACGCCGTCGAGACCGTGCTCGTGCACGAGCAGGCGGCCGCGCGGGTGCTGCCAGGGGTGCTCGCCAAGCTCGCCGGCGCCGGGGTCACCATCCACGGCGACGCCGCGGTGCGAGCACTCTACCCGGCGGCGGTCCCCGCGACCGACGAGGACTGGGCGACCGAATACATGAGCCTGGACCTGTCCGTCAAGGTGGTGGCCGACCTTGACGCCGCGATCGCGCACATTCGTCGGTATTCGACCGGGCACACCGAATCGATCATCACCAACGACATCGTCAACGCGGAGCGCTTCCTCAACGAGGTCGACTCGGCCGCGGTCATGGTCAACGCGTCCACCCGGTTCACCGACGGCGGTGAGTTCGGGTTCGGCGCGGAGGTCGGGATCTCGACCCAGAAGCTGCACGCCCGCGGACCGATGGGTCTGCCGGAGCTCACCAGCACCAAGTGGATCGTGCGCGGTACCGGCCAGATCCGCGACTAGCGCCGGTGCCGCTCACCGGCACGGGCGGAGCGTCCCGCTAGACTGGTCGCGGTACCGCTGCCGCCCGCCGATGCAGCGCGAAAAAGTATTCCTGAACGGAGATTCCATGTTGTTCGTGACCGCTGTCCTTGCCGAGGTCGAGCACACCCAGCTGCCCGTCGCGACCTGGGTCTACGGCCTCGTGGCCCTCATCGTGTTCGCCGCCCTCGGGTTCGTCGTCTGGAGCTTCCGCGACGTCGCGAACCGCCACAGCGCCAAGGCCAACGCCTATGCCGCGGCTCATGGTGGCGCAGCCAGCCACAACGGCCACTGACAATCGGCGCCGTGACCCCGAACCGCCCGCGCATCGGCGTGATGGGCGGCACCTTCGACCCCATCCACCACGGGCACCTCGTCGCAGCGAGCGAGGTTGCGCAGAGCTTCGACCTCGACGAAGTCATTTTTGTGCCCACCGGGCAGCCCTGGCAGAAGACCGACGTGACGCGGGCCGAACACCGGTACCTGATGACCGTCATCGCCACGGCGTCCAACCCGCGTTTCACGGTCAGCCGCGTCGACGTGGACCGGACCGGCCCGACCTTCACGATCGACACCCTCCGCGACCTGCACGCCGAACGCCCGGATGCCGAGCTGTTCTTCATCACCGGCGCAGACGCGATAACCCAGATCCTGGGTTGGAAAGACGTCGCCGAACTATGGAAACTGGCCCACTTCGTGGCTGTGAGTCGCCCGGGACACGACCTGAGTATTTCAGGATTGCCTAACCAGGACGTAAGCTTGCTGGAGGTTCCGGCTCTGGCGATCTCGTCTACTGACTGCCGGGCACGCGTGAACCGGGGTTTCCCGGTCTGGTACTTGGTCCCCGACGGGGTTGTCCAGTACATCTCAAAGCACCATCTGTATCGGAGTGTGGCATGACGTTGGGTAATAGCCCGCAGCCACTGACGCGACGACAGTTGCGCGAGTTGGCTCGGGAGCACGAGCCGGCTGTCACAGAGACGCCTTCTGCAGAGGAGACTGCCACAGGCGACATCGTTGCGCCCGTCGAGGCTAAGCCCGTCGAGTCCGAGCCTGTCGAGTCCAAGCCTGTCGAGTCCGAGCCGCACCACTCGCGGCACACGTCTGTGGCCCCCGCCCCGCTGCCGGTCCCCGAGGCTCCGGCCGTCGCCGACGCCGGTCGCACCCTCACCCGCCGTGAGCTTCGTGCCCTGCAGGCCGCCTCATCCGCGAGTGCCGCCGACGAGGTCTCCGGCCAGGCACAGGCCGCACCTTCTCAGGCCCCACCGGCTCCGGTGTCCGCACCCCGCTCCGCCCCCGCTGACGACCAGCCCCGAACCGAAGCGCCGGCCGCGGTCAACTCTCTGCACCCGCCGATCGGCCACTGGTCGATGGACCGCGAGGACGACAGCCACATCGAGACCATCGGGCGCCGCGACGACGCGACCTTCGACGACCTCGTGGGCCGCGGCGTCGGCGCCGGCGGCATGCCCACGACCACCAACGCCCTGATCCTGCCGTCCATCCCGCGTCAGGGCCCCGGCGGCCCCATCACCAGCACCGGGGAGATCATGATCACGGGATCGATCGACCTCCCGCGAAGCCTGGGCGCTACCGGTCAGCACCCGAACCTGTTCGACTCGTCCGAAATGGACCGCATGCTCGACCAGCTCGACGAGGGCGGTCACCACAACGATGTGGCACCCGTGAGCGCCAGCCGCGCCGTGAGCACCCACACCTCCACCCGGGGCGTGATGACGCCGCCTCGCAAACGCGGCGCCTCCCTGCCAACGGTTCTCGCGATCACAGCCGCGGTGCTCGCCATCGGTGTGCTGTCGCTGTTCGTCGTCGGCTACGCCCTCAATATCTACTAACCCCGAATATCCACCAACCCCATATCTCCTCATGCCATCTTTTTCGCTTTTACTAACTCAGGGATTCAATCGATGACCGCTTCTGCCCACGCTCTCGAGCTCCTCAAGGTGGCTGCCGCCGCCGCCGACTCGAAAGCGGGGGAGGACCTCGTTGCCATTGACGTTTCCACCCCGTTGCCGTTGGCCGACATCTTCCTCATCGTCACGGGACGCTCCGAACGCAACGTCGTCGCGATCGCCGGCGAAATCGAGGACAAGCTGATCGAGGCCGGCTACAAGCCGCTTCGCCGCGAGGGACGCGCCGAAGGGCGCTGGATTCTCGTTGACTTCGGCGACCTCGTCGTCCACGTGTTCCACGAGGAAGAGCGCGTCTACTACTCCCTCGAGCGCCTCTGGAAGGACTGCCCGGTCATCCCCATCGACGAGGCCGCCTCGTCCGACGAGTCCGTCGACACCTCCGCAGACGGCGCCGCAAACACGACCGTCGACGCCGCGGATGTCGAATCCACCGTGGAAATTGACGCCGCGGACTAGCGTTTGGTTCGCGAGCACTCAAAACATGTAGTAACCTAATGAAGTTGTTTCGGAGGAATTCGAAACAAAGTCTGGGTCCGTGGCGCAGCTGGTAGCGCACCTGCATGGCATGCAGGGGGTCAGGGGTTCGAATCCCCTCGGATCCACCAAGCACAAGGAAAACCCCCGATGACAGTAGTCATCGGGGGTTTTTTCGTCGTGCTGTGAACCCGGGTGAAAAGAATTTCCGGAAATATTTCTGGGGAATTCTTGCCGGCTCTTCTCACCCGGCGTTGGCAAGTTGGCGGCACGCTTCAGGGGGCTTCAGGACCTGGCCCGGTCGGACCATTCCCGATACTGAGCCACGCGTCCGGCCCCGCTCCCCGAGACCCGGCCGGCCGGCCCTGGCGTGCCGTCCTGGCATCCTTCATGGCTCGCAATTGCCGCTCAACCTCTGCCGAGGTCGCCCCGGACGACAGCTGGCGCTCCAGGTCGGCATCCGGTGGGGCAGTGAGATCGGTGAGGGCGCCGTTGGCGAGCAGTTCGTCGGTCGCGGCGGCGCGGGCCTGCATCTGAATGATCCGGTCCTTGGCCCTGTCGAGGCTGATACCGACCTCGCTCATCTGCGAGCCGAGGCCGGCCGCGGCCTCGTTCGCCTTCACCTGCGCCTGCGAGGCGGCGTAGCTGGCCTTGATGCTCTCCTTCTCGGTGCGGAACGCGGCTACCCTTTCGGCCAGGCGCCGTTCGTTGTCCTGCAGCTGCCCCTGCTGCTTCTGCAGGAGGGTGTACTGGTCACGGAGTGCGGCCACCTGGCCCTCCAGCAGGGAGCGGCGTTCCAGAGCGGTCCTGGCCAGGTCTTCCCGGCCCTGGTTCAGGGCGGAATCGGCCTGGTCGGCCAGCCGTTGGTGCCTGGCGCCCATCTCCTGGCCCTGCAGCTCGATCCGTTTCTTCGCGGTGGCAACCTCGGCCAGTCCCAACCTCACGTCCTGCAGCATCCGCACCAGCTGCTCGTAGCTGTCGTCAAGAGCTTCACGCGGGTCCTCCAGTCGGTCCAGGGTGCGGGAGGCCTTGCTCCGGAAGATGACTCGCAGTCGGTTGGTGAAGGTCATGGGGTGCTCCTTTTGTCTAGCCGGTGCGCCGAGGTTTGCTGCATCGAGGTCCGCTCCGGCGTGGGCAACCCGTCCAGCAGGGTGAGGGCGTGCAACTCCGCGACACCGGCGTCGACGGCGGCGATCTCACGGTCCACGTCGGCGCCCAGGGTCGTGAGGGTGTCATCGGTGCGCACACCGAGGCCGGCGGCAACGACGGAACGGACCCGCCCCACCAACCCGGTGATCTGGTCGACGCGCCGACTGGCCACCGGGAGAGTCTCTCGGAGCACGACAGGGTCCCGTTCGGTGGCCAGCAACAGCAATTGCGACTCCACTCTGGTGCCCTCGTTCTGCAACCGTCCGACGAGCCTCTGCAACTCACCATGCGGGCCTCCGCTCTGCACGGCGAGGTCAACCGCGGCCTGTCCACTGGCGAGCGAGTCCCTCAGACGCAACCGAAGGCGGAGGATTTCGTGGTTCGGGCCGACACTCACCCGCGTGCGCACACGCAGCACGGCACCGTTGAGAGCCCGACTTCGCCGTAGCCGCCTGTACAGCACGCGTGCAATGACGATGACCGTGACGGTGGACACGACCATGATCGCCGCGAGGGCGATCAGGATCTCAGCGAGGACGCTCACGTCAACCACCCGCCTCGTCCGCTCGCCAGTGGCGGATTCTTAAGGACGTGCAGGGTCATATCTCCACCTTCATCCCAGGGCTGGTGCGGTGCCGTCCCGAACGACGTCACGCTCTACCGGGCAAAATACGCTCATTAGCGTGGAGTTGTCGGGGAATGCCCTGTTCTTGTCTGAACGCTCTCGTCAACCCGCGGCGACGCCAACGGCTCACCGCGGGCGGGACCATCGACTCTGGGCCCCCGCTCTACGATGGGGAGGTGAATGAGACCCTGCCGCCGTGCCCGGAATGCTCCAGCGAACTGACCTACGAGATGGGGGCGCTGCTGGTCTGCCCACTGTGCGGGCACGAGTGGGCGGCAGGGGCCGCCTCCGCCGGTGAGCCGGTGCAGGATGCCGCGATCACCGACGCTCACGGCAGCGTGCTGGCCGACGGCGATTCGGTGACCATCATCAAGGACCTCAAACTCAAGGGCAGCTCTACCGTCATCAAGGTGGGCACTAAGGTGCGCGGAATCCGCCTGCGCCAGGGTGTGGGCGATCACGACATCGAATGTCGAATCGAGGGAGTGAGCATGCAGCTCAAGTCCGGGGTCGTCAAGAAGGCCTAGCCCTCGGCTCGGCAGTCAAGGGGGTCACGATTACAGCCCCAGATTCCACCCCCAAGTGGGGGCCTTCGGATTACACTCCCCGATATGACCGAGCAGCAGCAGTACACCGTGGTGCGGGCCTTCCCTGGCTTCGATGTGCGCCGTTATCCGGACTGTGTTCTCGTGCAGGTGCAGGTCGACGGGGGCTTCACGCGGGCGGCGAGCCGGGGCTTCCGGCCGCTGCAGAACTATCTCGCCGGCAACAACCTGTCGGCAACGACGATCCCCATGGCGCCGCCGGTGCTGCACGAGCGGGCGGGGGAGTCCGCGCACCTGATCAGCTTCGTGCTCCCGGGTGAGTCGGACCCGGACCGTGCGCCCCTGCCACTGGACGAGAGGTTGCGGATAATCGTCCTGCCCGCCCACGAGGCCGCGGTCCTGCGGTTCGGCGGGGGCTGGAGCACAAAGAGATTCACCGATCACGGGCGTTCCCTGCTCGGGTCGCTGGAGGCCGCTGATCTCCTGCCGGACGGGCCGGTCTACTACGCACGGTTCGACCCGCCGTTCCGGCCCGGACTCCGGGGGCGCAATGAGGCGTTGGTGCGAGTGACCTCGGCCTGACGGGCGTCGATAATGGCTGGATGCCCCCTTCAGCATCTGCAGCCCGTTCAGACCAGCCATCGATCCCCGCCGCTCCCGTACGCTGTCCGTGCGGCAGCGGCAACAGTTACGACGACTGCTGCGGGCGCCTGCACCGCAGCGACGCCCGAGCCGCCACGGCCGAGCAGCTCATGCGATCGCGCTACTCGGCCTTCGCGGTCGGCGACGCAGGCTATCTCCTGCGCACCTGGCATCCGAGAACTCGGCCAAACACCATCGAGTTGGACACGACTGTGCGGTGGATGCGGCTCGACATCGACCGGACCGAGCGGGGAACCCTGTTCGACACCGAGGGCGTCGTGGAATTCACCGCACACTCGCGTCAGGACGGCGGGCGGGCTCAGCAGCACGAAGTCAGCCGATTCGTCAAGGTGTCCGGCGCCTGGCTGTACCTCGACGCGGCCGACTGAGCAACGGAATCGACGGGGCGTCGGGCGCGTCACGTCCAGATGGGAAACTGGACCCATGACCGCAACACTCGTCGCCAAGGCCCTGGCCGGTGGCTACGCCCACCGCACACTGTTCGATTCCCTCGACCTCACCGTCGCACCCGGCGATGTCGTCGGTATCGTCGGCGTGAACGGTGCGGGCAAGTCCACCCTGCTGCGCCTGCTCGCGGGCCTCGACGAGCCGCAGGGCGGTTCCGTTGCCCTGTCGCCGGCGGATGCCTTCGTGGGCTGGTTGCCCCAGGAACACGAACGGGTGCCAGGGGAGACCGTGGCGGAGTACATCGGTCGTCGCACCGGCTGCGCCCAGGCGACCAGGGAGATGGACGCCGCCGCCGCCGCCCTGGCCGAACCAGCCGCACCGGGCGGGGCTGACCCGGCCGATGTCTACTCGGTGGCCCTGGACCGCTGGCTGGCCAGTGGTGCGGCCGACCTCGATGACAGGCTCCCTGCCGTGCTGTATGACCTCGGTCTTTCCCTCGACGCCGACGTGGCCGCGGACGCGTTGATGACATCGCTCTCCGGCGGCCAGGCCGCCAGGGTGGGACTGGCCGCCCTGCTGCTGTCCAGATTCGACATCGTGCTGCTCGATGAGCCCACCAATGACCTCGACCTCGACGGGCTCGAACGCCTGGAAGGCTTCGTCACGGGCCTTCGCGGTGGAGTCGTGCTGGTCAGCCACGACAGGGAGTTCTTGGCCCGCTCGGTCACCAAGATCCTCGAACTGGACCTCGCCCAGGGCGCCAACCGGGTTTTCGGCGGCGGCTACGACTCCTACCTGGAGGAGCGCGAGACGGCCAGACGGCAGAAGCGCGCCGACTACGACGAATTCGCCGAAAAGAGGGCCGATCTGGTCGGCCGGGCCCGGACCCAACGGGAGTGGTCCAGCCAGGGTGTGCGCAACGCCATGAAGAAGTCTCCGGACAACGACAAGATCCGACGCAAGGCCGCCGCCGAATCCAGCGAGAAGCAGGCGCAGAAGGTACGCCAGATGGAGAGCCGCATCAGTCGTCTCGACGAGGTCGACGAACCGCGCAAGGAATGGCAGCTCGAGTTCACCATCGGCGCCGCACCGCGCTCGAGCAGCGTGGTCTCGGTCCTGAACGAAGCGCTCATCCGCCAGGGTGACTTCGTCTTCGGTCCGGTCTCCCTGCAGGTCAACGCGGGGGAGCGCATCGGCATCACCGGACCCAACGGCGCCGGCAAGACCACGCTGCTGCGCGCCCTGCTCGGCCGCCTGGCGGCCGATTCCGGTTCCACAAGCCTGGGCGCGAGCGTCGCCGTCGGCGAGATCGACCAGGCCAGGGCCAGCGTCACGGGCGAGCAGACCCTGGTGGCCATCTTCGAGCAGCGGCTGCCCGAGCTCTCGGCCGGCGAGATCCGCACCCTGCTCGCCAAGTTCGGCCTCACCGCCGACCACGTCAGCCGACCCGCCGACGCCCTGTCACCCGGTGAACGCACCCGCGCCGGTCTCGCCCTGTTGCAGGCCACGGGCGTGAACCTCTTGGTGCTCGACGAACCAACCAACCACCTGGACCTCGCCGCGATCGAGCAGCTGGAGCAGGCACTCGAGTCCTACACGGGCACCCTGTTGTTGGTGACCCACGACCGACGGATGCTCGCCACCGTGCGCCTCGATCGGCACTGGGCGGTCGAGGATGGGCGGGTGACCGAGTCCGTGTGACGGAAACCGTTTGACGGAGGCCGTGTCATCGAAGCCGTGACAGGCGTTGCGGCCGGGCTCTGAGGGTGCTGTCATGGATGTCGACCCGTGATGTAGATCAACGGAGGACTCCCGATGACATCGAGCACCTTCCCCGAGAACGGCACAGATCCCCGCCGGCTGGTTGAGGACCTGCGCACCGACGTAGAGGCAGACCTGATCGTCGACACCGACCCCGGCTACGACGACGCGAGGCGGGTGTGGAACGGCATGATCGACCACCGGCCCCTGCTGATCGTGCGTGCCCGTGCTACCGGCGACATCGCGCCGACCCTGGCCCTGGCTGCCAGGCACCGGCTGCCCCTCGCCGTGCGCGGCGGCGGGCACAACGTGGCCGGCAACGGCACCGTCGACGCGGGGATCGTGCTCGATCTCGCCGCCCTCAACACCGTCGAGGTCGACCCGGACGCCCGCACCGTGCGGGCACTGGCCGGGGCGACCATGGCCGACATCGACCGGGCAACCGAACCCTATGGGCTCGCCGTGCCGCTGGGCGTGGTCTCCGCCACCGGCATCGCCGGTCTCACCCTCGGCGGCGGCGTCGGCTGGCAGACCAGGGCACACGGGCTGACCCTAGACGCCATGGTGGCGGCGGATGTCGTCACGGTGGCCGGGACGAGAGTGCGGGCCAGCGCGACCGAGAACCCCGAGTTGTTCTGGGGGCTGCGCGGCGGCGGCGGCAACTTCGGCGTGGTGTCCTCGTTCACCTTCCGGGCGCATCCGTTGCCGGCGCGGCCGGTGACCGGCAATTTCGTCTACCCGAAGGAGCAGTGGGCGGCGACGCTGGCGGCCTACGACGAGTGGACCAGGGACCTGCCAGACGAGCTGACCTCCATCCTCAGCGTGCTGGTGCCGCCGCCGGCCATGGGGCTCGGCTCTGAGCCGCTGATGCTGCTGGGTTTCGCCTGGGCCGGCACCGACACCGACAGGGCCCGGGAGGTCATCGACCGGATGCGCCGCGCCGCCCCGCCCGCGGTCGAGGCCGACGAGCCGATGCCGTGGACCGCGTGGCAGTCCGCCGTCGACGGGGTCTTCCCCAAGGGTGTGCGCGGCTACTGGAAGAACACCTCCTTCGACAGTCTGGATCCGGCGGTGATCGATACCCTGCTGCGCCGCGGAGCGGAGCAGACCTGGCTCGGCACCGCCTTCGATATCCACCACATGGGCGGCGCCTTCGCCAGGGTGGCCGAGGACGACACGCCGTTCCCGAATCGGGGAGCGCGGTTCTGGCTCAACATCTACGGATTCTGGACCGACCCTGTCGACGACGCCGAGCGAGTGGCCTTCGTCCGCGAGTTCGGCGCGGAGATGGCGGTGCTGGGCTCCGGCGGCACGTACGTGAACTTCCTCGGCGCGGAATCCGGCACCGACCCGGTGGCCCAAGCGCTGGCCGTCTACGGGCCGGCCAAACTGGAGCGACTCGCCGCCCTCAAGCGCGAGTACGACCCCGAGAATCTGCTGAGGCTCAACCACAACATTCCGACGACGGTCACCCGCACTGGGTCGCCCGGCGACACCGCGACCGGCGACACTCAGTAGCGACGCGGAATAGAACGCCGGTGCGCCCCGTTGAGCCCTAGTATGCGTATGCATACAAACTGATCGGAAGGGCGCACCACACATGGCACCGACACTGGAACTGGGTCTCGACACGTTCGGCGACGTCACCTACGCCGCGGACGGCAGCCTGCTCAGCCACGCCCAGGTGCTGCGCAACGTCGTCGCCGAGGCGGTGCTCGCCGACCAGGTGGGCCTGAGCTTCTTCGGTATCGGCGAACACCACCGCGAGGATTTCGCCGTCTCCGCCCCCGAGGTCGTGCTGGCCGCCATCGCCGGTCAGACCAGCACCATCAAGCTCGGCTCCGCCGTCACCGTGCTCAGCTCCGACGACCCCGTGCGCGTCTTCCAACGCTTCGCCACCCTCGACGCCGTCTCCAACGGTCGCGCGGAGGTCATCCTCGGCCGTGGGTCGTTCACCGAATCCTTCCCCCTGTTCGGCCTGGAGCTCAGCGACTACGAGCAGCTGTTCGAAGAGAAGCTCGAGCTGTTCGCCGAACTGCTCAAGGAAGCGCCGGTGACCTGGTCGGGTAGCACCCGCGGCTCCCTGACAGAGCAGCGGGTGTTCCCGCCGACCGAATCCGGCTCCATCCGCACCTGGATCGGTGTCGGCGGCAGCCCGCAGTCCGTGGTGCGCGCCGCCCACTACGGTCTGCCGCTGATGCTCGCCATCATCGGTGGTGAGCCTCTCGCCTTCGCCCAGTTCACCGACCTGTACCACCGGGCGCTCGACCAGTTCGGCAAGGACCCGCAACCCATCGGCGAGCACTCACCCGGCTACGTCGCCGCGACGGACGAGCAGGCACGCGAAGAGATGTGGCCGCACTACCGCGCCATGCAGGACCGGATCGGCCGCGAGCGAGGCTGGGGCCCGGCCACGAAGGCCAGATTCGAGCAGGATGCCGGCCCCGACGGAGCCCTGTTCGTCGGCTCCCCGCAAACCGTCGCCACCAAGATCGCCAAAATGGCCACCGGGCTCTCGCTGTCCCGTTTCGACCTCAAGTACAGTCTCGGTACCCTCTCGCACGACAAGCTGATGACCAGTATCGAGCTCTACGGCACCGAGGTAGCCCCTCTGGTACACGAAATGATGGCCTGACGGGAATTTGGCGTGCCCCGGACGGGGTAGCGTGAACACGTGGGCCCGGCTCGGGCAAACCACCCACCTTCATCCTTTCGTTCTGACCTTCCTCGAGGAGTACACCGTGGAAACCTGGCCCGGATCTGCCTACCCGCTTGGCGCAACCTATGACGGAAGCGGCACCAACTTCGCTCTGTTCAGTGAGGCCGCCGAGCGGGTGGAGCTCTGCCTGTTCGACGAGAACGGCGCCGAGACCCCCGTCGAAGTCCGGGAATCCAGCGCCTTCGTGTGGCACTGCTACCTGCCGGAGGTGCAGCCGGGCCAGCGCTACGGCTACAGGGTGCACGGCGAATACAACCCCAGCGAGGGCAAGCGCGCCAACCCCAACAAACTGCTGCTCGACCCGTACGCCAAGGCCACCTGCGGCGTCATGGACTGGGACCAGGCACTGTTCTCGTACAACTTCGGCGAACCGGACTCCCGCAACGACGAGGACTCCGCCCCGCACATGATGCTCGGCGTCGTCGTCAACCCGTTCTTCGACTGGACCGGCGACCGCTCCCCGCGCACCCCGTACAGCGAATCGGTCATCTACGAAGCGCACGTCAAGGGCCTCACCCAGCTGCAGCAGGAGGTGCCGGAATCCCAGCGCGGCACCTACGCGGCCGTCGCGCATCCGTCGGTCATCGAGCACCTGCAGAAGCTCGGCGTCACCGCGATCGAACTGATGCCCGTGCACCAGTTCGTCAACGACAGCACCCTGCAGGACCAGGGCCTGAGCAACTACTGGGGCTACAACACCATCGGCTTCTTCGCCCCGCACAACGCCTACTCCTCCAGCGGCGACCTCGGCCAGCAGGTGCAGGAGTTCAAGGGCATGGTCAAGAACCTGCACGCCGCCGGCATCGAGGTCATCCTCGACGTGGTCTACAACCACACCGCGGAGGGTAACCACCTGGGCCCGACCATCTCGTTCAAGGGCATCGACAACGCCGCCTACTACCGGCTGATGGACGACGACGGCCGGTACTACATGGACTACACGGGCACCGGCAACACCCTCAACGTGCGCCACCCGCACTCGCTGCAGCTGATCATGGACTCGCTGCGCTACTGGGCCATCGAGATGCACGTCGACGGTTTCCGGTTCGACCTCGCCAGCGCCCTGGCCCGCGACCTCTACGACGTCGACAAGCTGTCCACCTTCTTCGAGCTCGTGCAGCAGGACCCGATCGTCTCCCAGGTCAAGCTGATCGCGGAGCCCTGGGACGTCGGCCCCGGCGGCTACCAGGTCGGCAACTTCCCGCCGCAGTGGACGGAGTGGAACGGCAAGTACCGCGACACTGTGCGCGACTTCTGGCGCGGCGAGCCCTCCACCCTGGGCGAATTCGCCTCCCGCATCTCCGGCTCCGCCGACCTCTACGAGCACTCCGGCCGCCGCCCCGTCGCGTCGATCAACTTCGTCACCGCGCACGACGGCTTCACCCTCAACGACCTCGTGTCGTACAACGAGAAGCACAACGACGCCAACGGCGAGGACAACAACGACGGCGAAAGCCACAACCGGTCCTGGAACGCCGGAGTGGAGGGCCCCACCGACGACGCCACCGTCCGCACCCTGCGCGGCCGCCAGCAGCGCAACTTCATCGCCACGATGCTGCTCTCCCAGGGCGTCCCGATGATCCTGCACGGCGACGAACTCGGCCGCACCCAGCACGGCAACAACAACACCTACGCCCAGGACTCCGAGCTGAGTTGGATCCACTGGGACGAGGCCGACCAGCCCCTGATCGAGTTCACGTCCGCTGTGGTCCGCCTGCGCAAGGAGCACCCCACCTTCCGTCGCAGCCGGTTCTTCGACGGGCACCCCGGCAAGCGCGGCGAGGGCGACCCGCTGGCAGATATCGTTTGGCTGAACACCGACGGCCAGGAGATGCGCGCGGAGGACTGGGACGAAAGTCGGTCCCGCACCGTCAGCATGTTCCTGAACGGCCAGGGCATCCGGGAACGCGACACCCGCGGGCGCGAGGTCACCGACGTCAACTTCATCCTGCTGTTCAACGCGGATGCCGAAGACGTCGAATTCACCCTGCCGAGCGCCGAGTACTCGCCCGCCTGGGAGATCGTGATCGACACCGGGGGAGAGGGCGCCGATTCGGAGCCCCGCCCGGCCGGTGCCACCCACACCGTGATGGGACGCTCACTCGTCGTGCTGCGCGAGTACCACGTGCCCGAGGTTGCTCCGGACCACTCCGTTGCCGCGTCGCTGGCAAGCCACCCGTCGCCGCCGACGTCCACGCTGACCCTGCCGGTGCTGCCGGACCCGTACTCTTCGACCGAAGGACACGAGTAACCACCATGAGCATCCCCGTCTCCACCTATCGCCTGCAGATCACGTCGGCCTTCGATCTGGATGCGGCGGCGGGTGTGCTCGATTACGTCAGCCGGCTCGGCGCGGACTGGCTCTACCTTTCGCCGCTGCTCACGGCCGAGGAGGGCTCCGACCACGGCTACGACGTGATCGACCACGGCAGCATCGACCCGGCCCGCGGCGGCCCCGAGGCGCTCGCCCGACTGTCGGAGCGGGTGGCCGCGGCCGGCCGCGGCATCCTGGTGGACATCGTCCCCAACCACGTCGGCGTCCAGACGCCGCACAGCAACGCCTGGTGGTGGGACCTGCTCCGAGCCGGGCAGGGTTCCCGCTATGCCGAGGCCTTCGACGTGGACTGGCCCGCCGGCAACGGTCGGCTGCTGCTGCCCGTACTCGGTGACGGCGACACCGAACTCGACCAGCTCACCGTGGTGGGCGACGAACTGCACTACTACGACAACCGGTTCCCGCTCGCTCCCGGCACCGCGGACGACGGCGCCCCCGCCGCCGTCGTGCACGACAGGCAGCACTACGAACTGGTCAGCTGGCGCCGCGCCGACACCGACCTGAACTACCGCCGCTTCTTCGCCGTGAACACCCTCGCCGGTGTGCGCGTCGGGGTGCCCTGGGTCTTCGACGAATCCCACCGCGAGATCCTGCGCTGGGTGCACACCGGCCAGGTGCAGGGCCTGCGAGTCGACCACCCGGACGGCCTCGCCGACCCGGCCGGCTACCTCGACAGGCTGCACGCCGCCATGCCGGACGGCTACCTGCTGGTGGAGAAGATCCTGGAGGGCCGCGAACAGCTGCCCAGCAGCTGGTCGGCCCACGGCACCACCGGCTATGACGCCCTCGCCGACTTCGACAGGGTCCTGGTGGACCCGGCCGGCCAGGACGCCCTCGACACCCTGGAGGCCACCCTGCAGGGCGGCGCCGTCTCCTGGACCGAACTGGTCCACACCGGCAAGCGCGCCATCGCCGACGGCATCCTGCAGAGTGAGGTGCGCCGACTCGACCGTTTGATCCCCGAGGTCCCCGATGCAGCCGACGCCCTCGCCGAACTGATCGCCTGGTTCCCGGTCTACCGCTCCTACCTGCCCGTCGGCCGCAGCGAACTCGACACCGCCGTGCGACTTGCCCGGCAGCGCCGGCCCGAACTCGACACCACCATCACCGCCCTGCTGCCGTATCTCACCGACCCCGCACACCCCGCGGCCGTGCGCTTCCAGCAGACCTCGGGGATGGTGATGGCCAAGGGTGTCGAAGACACCGCCTACTACCGCTACAGCCGGCTCACCTCCCTCAACGAGGTCGGCGCGGACCCGAGCGAGTTCGCGGTGCCGGTGGAGGAATTCCACCGCCGCCAGCAGACCCGGCTGGCCGTTGCGCCCGCCTCACAGACCACGCTGTCGACCCACGACACCAAGCGCGGCGAAGACGTGCGGGCCCGCATCTCGGTCCTGGCCGAGATCCCGGATGAGTGGACCGCTGTGCTCGGCGAGCTGCGTGCCCTGGCCCCGCTCGGCGACGCCCCGTTCGAAAACCTGCTCTGGCAGGCCATCGTGGGTTCCTGGCCCGCCTCCACCGACCGTCTCATCGGCTATGCCGAGAAGGCGTCCAGGGAAGCGAACCTCTCCACCACCTGGACCGCGCCCAACGACGACTTTGAAAACCGGATGCGCGCCCTGGTTCGGGAACTCGCCGAGGACGGGCCCCTGACCCGCACCGTTACCGCCTTCGTCGACAGGGTGAAGCAGGCCGGGTGGAGCAACTCGCTCTCCCTCAAGCTCATCCAGCTCACCGCGCCCGGTGTACCCGACGTCTACCAGGGCAGCGAACTCTGGGAGATGTCGCTCGTGGACCCCGATAACCGCCGCCCGGTGGACTACACCGTGCGCCGGGACTACCTGGACCGCGTCAGCGCGGGCTGGCTGCCCCCCATCGATGAAACCGGCGCCACGAAACTGCTCGTCACCACCAACGCCCTGCGCCTGCGCCGCGATCGGCCGGAACTGTTCGTCCGGCACGCACCGGTCGAGGCATTCGGCCCGGCCGCCGCCCACGTGGTGGCCTACGACCGCGGCGGCGCCGTGACCGTCGCCACCCGGCTGCCCGTCGCGCTCGCCCGCACCGGCTGGGGTGACACCACGATTATGCTCGCCGGGCACGACTGGCAGGATGCTCTCACCGGTGTCCGCTTCGCCGGCGGCCAGGTGCGTCTGGCCGACCTGCTGTCGAGCTATCCGGTTGCGCTGTTGATCCCCGCGAGCATCACCGCACCCACCGCTATCGAGGAGGCCACCCCGTGACGACAGACAACCCCGACATCGTCGCCGTTCCGATCGACGTGTGGGCGCCCGCCGCCGAGACCGTCGGGCTGGTCGCCGGCGACGCCACCGCGCCGATGACCCGCGGCGACGCCGGCTGGTGGCACGGCAGCCTGCCCGGCAGCGCTGACGGCGTAGACTACGGCTTCCTGCTGGATGGCGCCGGCCCGTTCCCCGACCCGCGATCCCGCCGCCAGCCGCACGGCGTGCACAACCTCTCCCGCAGCTTCGACCCGGCCACGCACACCTGGCAGGACGACGCCTGGACCGGTCGTCAGCTCGCCGGTGCCACCATCTACGAGCTGCACATCGGCACGTTCACCCCCGAGGGCACCCTGGAGGCCGCGGCCGGCCGGCTCGACCACCTCGTGTCACTCGGCGTGGACTTCGTCGAGCTGCTGCCGGTGAACGGCTTCAACGGCACTCACAACTGGGGCTACGACGGTGTGCTCTGGTATGCCGTGCACGAGGGCTACGGCGGCCCGGCGGCGTACCAGCGGTTTGTCGACGCCTGCCACGCGGCCGGCATCGGCGTGATCCAGGACGTCGTGCACAACCACCTGGGCCCCAGCGGCAACTACCTGCCCAACTACGGGCCCTACCTCAGCGACGCCGAGGGCAACACCTGGGGCGCCTCGGTCAACCTCGACGGCCAGGACTCCGACGAGGTGCGCCGGTACATCATCGACAGCGCGTTGATGTGGCTGCGCGACTATCACGTCGACGGCCTGCGGTTGGACGCCGTGCACGCCCTCAAGGACCACTCCGCGGTGCACCTGCTGGAACAGCTCGCCGGCGAGGTGGCCGTGCTCAGCGCCTCCGTGGGCCGCCCATTGACCCTCATCGCCGAATCGGACCTCAACGACCCCAAGCTGATCACCCCCCGTGAAGCCAACGGGTACGGACTCGACGCCCAGTGGAGCGACGACTTCCACCACGCCGTGCACGTCGCCCTTACCGGTGAGACCGTCGGTTATTACGCCGACTTCGCCCCCCTCGGCGCCCTGGCGAAGGTGCTCACCCGCGGGTTCTTCCACGACGGCACCCTGTCCACCTTCCGCGGCCGCCACCACGGCCGCCCTGTCGACACCGAACGGATGCCGGCCTGGCGGCTGGTCGTCGCCTCGCAGAATCACGACCAGATCGGCAACCGGGCCATCGGCGACAGGCTCAGCGCCCAGCTCGACACCGGCCAGCTGGGCATCGCCGCCGCACTCACCCTGCTCGGCCCGTTCACCCCGATGCTGTTCATGGGCGAAGAGTGGGGGGCGCGCACACCGTGGCAGTTCTTCACCTCGCACCCAGAGCCCGAACTCGGCCTGGCCACCGCAGAGGGCCGCATCGGCGAGTTCGCCCGGATGGGCTGGGACCCGGCCGTGGTGCCCGACCCCCAGGACCCGGCCACCTTCGAGCGGTCAAAACTGGACTGGTCCGAACTGCAGCGTGGCGATTCCGGTCGTCTCCTGGCGTTCTATCGTGACCTCGCGGGTCTCCGTCGCCGGCTCGCCGACCTGACCGATCCACGGTTCGCGCGGGTCGCGGTGGCCTATGACGAGGCGGACGGCTGGCTGCTGCTGTGCCGCGGCGAGACCGAGATCGTGATCAACCTCTCCACGACCGCTCGGTCCGTTCCGGTTGCCGGGCAGAGCGTCCTGCTCGCCTTCGCGAACAACGCCGATGCGAGCCCCCGGCTCGACGCCGGCTGGGTGTTGCTGCCGCCGCACTCGGTCGCGGTGCTCGTCTAGGTCCATCTATTCACCAGCTCCACTCGCCAGTACTACCCGCCAGCTCCACTCGCCAGTACCACTGACCATCGAGGAGGACCCATGGGCCATTTCCTATCCGCGGAGACGGCGGCTGCGCTGGCCCGGCTGACGGAGCTGGACGCCAACGCGGCGGCACCGCCGCTGGAGCGGATGCGGGCCATTCGTGCGGTACTTCACCACCTTGACGCCGACCCGGCCGCGCTGGCGAGCGTACGCGACGCCCTGTCCGATGGAGCGGGCTGGCCCGAGATCGCGGATGCCGCCGGGCTCAAACCCACCGCGGCCAAGTGGCGCTGGCAGGGCACCGACTCCGACATCGCGGCCCGCCTGGATGCCGGACGTAAGCGCAGCGCGCGGCCCAGCAGCGTTCCGACCGACCTGCCCGGGCACTCGGTGGCCGAGGCTGCCGGATTGCTCGGCGTCAGCGTTCAAGCGGTGTACCTGCAGGTGAGCAGAGGTAAACTGGCCAGCCGCACCGTCGAGCTGGCGGATGGCCGCAGTTACAAACGCGTCATCCTTCCCGGGGACGCGCTACCCTCGACGACAGAATCCGCGGAAACTGACCCCGAAAAACCAACCCCCTAGACGACGACCCCCGCAACGACGATCCCCTCAACGACAGAGCCTTGAGACATCACCCGAGCTACCGAAACCCACCCACGGAGTGACCATGACCGATCAGAGCTATGACCCGTTCGACCGAACGTTCCCCCTCGACACCTCGACCACCACAGAACGCCTGCCGATGCCGGGCACTCAGCCCGCCGGCGACGGGCCGACGGGTGAGGGGCCGGTCGAAACCGCAGTGTCCCCGGTCCCCAACCGGACCAAAACCCGAAGCCGCACCCTGCTCTCCGACCTCAGAACGGGACCGCCGCAGCGGGCCGCACTGGTCGTTCTCGTAGGCATCGCCGTTCTGACGATCGCGTTCATCATCATGATCTTCGTGAACGTCTCCAACGAGAGCATCATCGCCTTGGCCGTCATCGCCACGCCGATCGCCTCGATGGTGGCGGCGTACTACGCCGTCACCCTGAGCATCCAGCAGGTTGCCACTGAGCGTGCCGACAAGGAGAAGGCCCTCGCCAGGCTCACGGCCGTCGAGGCCGGTGCCCGCGAGACCGAGGTGTGGGCCTCCCAGATGGAGTCCGGGCTTCGGGTCGCAATGGCCAAGCTCGATGGCGCCGGTGTGTCCACCGTCGCGGTGACCCGGGCGGCCGGCACCCCGGACGACTTCTTCTAGGCGGTTCAGCTCAGCCCAGTCAACGCCCGTCGGCGCCGCCAGGTTGCCCGGTCGCGCGATCCCTCGCCGCGAGGGATCGGCCGGCACGAAGGTAGTGCCGCATGGGGGCCTGCCGCAGCCGCGTCGGCAGGCGCGGATAGATCAGACGGATGACGCCGATCACGGCGTTGTACCTGCGCTGGCGTCCGGGCGACCAGGGCAGGTCGAAGAGGGCTCGTTCGTCGGGCTGCAGGAGCCCCGTGGTGACCAGGCGTCCCAGCGGCATCGCCAGGCGCAACCAGACCGGTCCGGTGGTGGGGTGCAGCAGTTGCCTGGCCACCGATCGGGTCGTCTCGTCGGTCGCCAGACCGGACGTTGCGCGGCTCCAATACGCCGCGAAAGCCTCCCGGTCCGCGGGCCACAGCCCGGGCGGTACCTGTAGGGCGGTGCCGAGCACGCCGTAGTCACGGTAGACGGACTCGGCGTCGGCATCCGTGAGCGGTCCGTAGACCAGCTCGTGCACACGGGTTGCGGATTCGTACAGGGTCGCGGCAACCCAGAGCTGCAACTGCGGATCGAAAGCATTGTACCCCGGGGCGCCGACGCTCTGGGTGCCGTGCACCGGGCGATGGGCCAGGGAGACCCGGCGCACGGCCGCGGCCCGGTCGATGGGCGAGCCGCAGGTGACGGCGTATACGTAGGAGAGCGTGCCGCTCAGTCGACTCAGCGGTCGGGTCGCGAAGTCGCTGTGCCTGGCGACGCCGTGCCCGACGGCGGGGTTCGCGAGCTGTAGGAGGATGGCGCGACCGCCGCCGAGAACCAGAACGCTTTCCGGGGCCACATCGCGGATGCTCAGTGCCGGGCTCGACAGGGACGCCGGACTGGACGGGGACGCTGTCGGCATCGTGGACTCCTCTTGACAGGCCGAGCCTACTTCCCCGCCGAGGAGTCGGGTTCTCCGCGCGTTCCTGAATCGTTCACATCTTTTCTGGTCGGTGATGGAATATCCTGTAGTCCTATGCGCTTGCATATACCTGAGGGCAGCGAATCCACCGCCCCCACGGACTTGAGGAGCACCATGAGCGACATCACCACCACGACCATCCCGGGCTACAAAGCGGGAACCTGGACCATCGACCCCACGCACAGCGTCGTCGGCTTCAGCATCCGTCACATCATGATCAGCAAGGTCAAGGGCACGTTCGAGACCTTCAACGCCACCTTCGTCACCACCGAGAACCCCCTCGAGACCAGCGTGACGGCGTCCGCCGTCGTCGCGTCCATCAACACCAACGAGGCCAACCGCGACGGCCACCTGCGCACCGGCGACTTCTTCGACGCCGAGACCTACCCGACCATCGACTTCGTGTCGACCGGAGTGCGCGTCGTCGGCGGCGACTACCTCGTGGACGGCAACCTCACCATCAAGGGCGTCACCAAGCCCGTCACCTTCGACTTCGAGTTCGGTGGCTTCGGCGGCGACCCCTACGGCAACTACAAGTTCGGCGCCACCGCCACGACCCAGGTCAACCGTGAAGACTTCGGTCTCACCTACAACGCGGCCCTCGAGACCGGCGGCATGCTGCTGGGCGACAAGGTCACCATCACCCTCGAACTGCAGGGTGCCCTCCAGGCCTAAGCACTCGGCAGCGCGCAACGGGGATCCCACCAATGGGGTCCCCGTTGTTGTGTCTGGGTTGTGTTGTCTCTGTGTGCGGTTCCGCCCGTCACCCGGCCACCGGTTCGTCCGGCGTCGGCCGCAGGACCCCGATTCGTCGCAACACCAGGGCGATGAGCGGATCAAGGGCGAACAGGAAGAACGCGGGGGAACCGACCAGCGTCGCCAGCAGTACGACGGCGAACGACTGTGCGAGCGCGCTGACATTGTTCACCCGTGCGTTATGAACGGCGGTGGCGGATGCGCCATGCACGAGCTGTCTGCGGGGAGAGCTGGCGTGGAACCACTGCCAGGTGCTGAAGAGCAGGATCACGAAGAAGTTCAGGGGTAACAGCGTGCGGCCCAGCAGGTACCGGCTGAGTTCGTCGTTGAGACTCGTCGTGAACGGAACCAGGACCACGCCGAGAAGGCGGAAATTGTTGAGCCAGATGATGGTGGTATCCACACGGGGGATGAACTCGAACTGACGCACGTGAATGAGCCACAGCAGGCTGAGCAGCAGAAAGCTGATGACCACGTTCAGGATGCTCGGTGCCAAGGCGTTGACCTGCCGCAGGAACTCGGCGTTCGACGTCACGACGCCGATGCTGTCCACGGAGACGTTCAGCACAAGCAGCGTGGCCGCGATGGCGAAGACGCCGTCAGTGTACGATTCCAGCCGCCGGGTGGACAGAACCGTTCGCCGGGCCGTCGTCGCCGTGGTCGGCGCAGCGTGGCGCTCGGGCTCCGGGCTGCTCGACATGCGGGCAGCCTACTCGCCGGTGATCTCCTCGCGCACCCGTCGCAGGTCCTCCATCAGGGCGCCGATCAAGATCCAGTGCTGGGGATGTGGAGTCATGATCATCAGCGGCGCCGTCAGGGCGAGCGGCTCGATCCCCGGAGCCGCCGAGGCGGACGGCTTCCCATCCGCCGGCACGGTGAGCAATCGCAGATCGTGCGCGGCCCTCTCCAGCTCGATGGCGAAGGCCTGCACGGTGGGCTCGAGGTGCAGGCTATCGTCGTAGTGGTCCCGCAGCGCTCTCGTCATGCCCAGTGCCCGGGTGACCAGGGGCACCAGGCGGGCGTAGAGGTCGGTGTCGGCGTCGAGAACCTCGCGGTGCCTGCTTTGGCGGGGATTGAGTGTCAGGCTCTCCTCGGCCTGGCTGATGGCCCGTTCGGCCTTGGCCAGCATGGGCCGCAGTAGTCGGGCCTGGATCATCAGGCTCTCCAGATCGGCGTACTTCTGCGGGCTCAGCAGCGCGGTGGCCACCCGGTCGAAGGTCGCGGCCACCTCCAGGGTGAGCCGGGTCACCGCGTCGTGTGCGGGCGTGAGCAACACCGGCGGAACGATCAACGCGTTGACGATCACGGCGATCGCGGCGCCCAGGATGGTCTCGATGATGCGGTCCCTGGCGTAGGTCGGTGTCGCGGCACCCAGCACGAGGACGAGCATCGCGCTGATCGGGATCTGATTCGCCGAGCCAGGCGACAGCTTCAGGGCCCAGGCCAGCAGGATGCAGAGCACGATCGCCCCCAGGACGATCCAGCTGTCCTGTCCGAACCACAGCCCGATGCCCAGAGCAACCAGGACTCCGCCGACGACGCCGAGGCTGCGTTCCAGGGCCCGTCCCAGGGACTGGTTGATGCTGGGCTGCACGACGAAGATGGCGGCCATCGCGGCGAAGATGGGCAGCTCGCCGGGCAGGAGCCACAGCGAGATTACCCAGGCCAGGACCACGGCGACCGAGGTCTTGAGGGTCTGCAGCAGCGGGATCCGTCTGGATACTCGCAGGCTGGTCGTTATTCGCACTGTCATAGGGTACAAGGCCCGACGGACCGGACCGATCACCGGTCTCACCACGGCAGGCTAGGGCGCGGCGGGCACGGTCGGTGGGGCCGGAAGTACCTGCACCGGGCGGCCGAGGAAGCGGGCGTATTCGTGAAGGGCCCGATCGGTTCCCGGGAACGATGCGGCGCCCTGCGGGGTGAACGGCGCGGGGTGCACCGTGATCGCCCGGGGCTGCCATTCGCGCCGCCAGGTGCCGAAAATACGGCCGCCGCGAACCAGGACGGGCAGGAAGATCCCGTTCTTGCCCGGGACGACCCTGGTCAGGTTCTCGGGTTCGATCGCGAAGCTGCGATCCCGATAGCCGAGCAGGTATTCATCGAAGCCCGGCAGGGCCAGCACGGCACTGGGACCGCGCCCCGGCGCGGCGCGGCTCAGCGGTCCGAGATCTGAGCTCTGGGGGAGCAGGTGGCTCACTCCGTCGACGTCGAGGGTGTTGAGCTGCCCTCCACCAACGGCCAGGGCCGTCTTGGCGTCGCTCATGGTGAGCTGGGACCACCAGGCGAAGTCGGTCAAGGGAGCCGGCCCGTGTCCGGCCAGGTAGCGCAGCAGGTATTCGCCCAGTGCCTGGTCGCGTTCGAGCTGCCGGGGGTGCGGGACCCAGTCCGAGAGCAGCACGAGCATCTGTTGGGCGTCGAGCTGCCGGCCCCAGCAGAGGGTTCCCGACTGGGCGAGGTGCCAGATGAGGTGATATCCCCGCTGGCCGTCTGTGCCGATGCCGTGGCGCTCCAGCAGTGCCAGGAAGGCTGCCCTGGTGAGCTCCCGTCCGCCGCTGAGAGCATTCTCGGCCACGGTGCGGGAGCGATCGATGGTCGCCTCGTCCAGGCCCAGGTCGCGGCGCCGGGTTGCCGCACCGGCCCAGAGCCTGGCGGTGGTGAGTCCGAGCATCCAGCCCAGGTCCGGCCCCGGCACCAGGTGCAGGGTTCCCCGCATCGGCCAGGAGCGCACGATCCTGGCGGAGTCGATCAGCGTGTCGATGTCGGCGGAGGTGCTTCCGGGGGCCCGCACGGCAACGGCCCACTTCGCCCAGCGGAGGTCCTGCGCCTGCACGGCCAGCATGCGGTCGACGACCTGGGCGGGCTCGGTGATCGACCCGGTCAGCGCCTGGTTGGCCAGGCGACGCCGGGTGATGTCGGAGCGGGAGGCACGCGTCATGGAACCGCAGCCTATGACTCAGGTGAGGATCAGGCCAGGTCGTCGTCGGTTCGTGCGCCGAAGACTATCTCGTCCCAGCTGGGCATCGATGCGCGGCCGCGGCGACCGGTCTGACCGGTGCGGGGTTGGCCCGTGGCGGCCTGAGTGGCCCACACGTTGCGGGTTTCCTCGGGGGCTGCGGTGGCAGCCTCGGCAACAGGGGGAGCCTCGTTGACCAGGCGGATCCCGGACTCGGCCGGTGCCCGCTCGGTACGGCGGGTATCCACCACTGGTGTGACGGGCGTTTCGGTCTCTCCGGCGGCCGCTTCCCGTTCGCCGCGGCGGCGGCGAAGCGACTCGAGCAGGTCCGCGGTCTCGCTCAGGCTCTGCGGCGGTTCGGCCGCTCGCTTGATGGCGGCCTTGGACACGGCCTCCGTCGTACCGGCGGAACGGGCGTATGGCACCGGATCGTGCAGCGGAGCCGTGTCGTTGAGGATGTCGTCGGCCAGGGATTCCTTGAACGTGAAGGCGCCGCTGTCGAACCGGCTCACGTCGGCCAGGCTGGTTTCGGCGCCGACGGCACGCAGCCGGGGGATCAGGGCACCCTTGAGCTCGCCCTGTTGGGAGAGGGCAATGGCCTCACTGCCGATCGGCGAGAGGGTGTTCTTCTTGGGTTCGAAGCCCCACCGGGCGTCGTGGTCGATGTCGTCAGCCGTGAAGGCGAGTTTGACGATCCACCCGGCGCCGGGTTCCTTCCAGCTGGCCCAGCGTTCGTTGGACGCACCCAGGGACGCCAGGCGTTCCCGGATGACGCTGCCGAAGTTGGCCTGCTCGTCGATGGGATCGGGGTCGATCGCGGTGTGCACGGGCACGCTCAGCGCGCTCGACACTATGTATTCGCGTTCGGCGACCACCGGTCCCTCGAACCGCTTGACGAAGTCCAGCGACGCGCCGGTCACTGCAGCGACGTCCTCCGCGGACATGCCGGCACGGATGTGCGCCTGCACCTCCCGAGGCGACAGTTTGGGCCGAACGGACGCATCCGTTTGGGTTTGGCGAAGCCGGGACTGGAGAACCGCATCGATGGGGATCCGAAAGCGATCACCCTCCTCTGACGCTGCAAGCAGCGCGCCGTTCTCGACTCCGATAACTTTCAAATCCTGCATGGCGAAAGCCCTCTCGCGATTACTGATGGCCCAACCCTGCCATGCAATGTGGCATTTTTCGGGGAATACTGCGGGCGTGCCGGAAGTTGCTCCCATTGCCAACCTGAAAGGTTGGCGATTGGTTTGCTATTCCGCACGGATTGTTGCAAACTATGGCCGCCGATTTCGTTTATCGGCGTTAATGAAATGGATGGGCATGGCAACCGATTACGACGCACCGCGAAAGACCGAAGACGACTCAGAGTCGATTGAGGCCCTCAAGGAGCGTGTACCCGACAAGATGTCTGGTGTCGTTGATGTTGACGACTCCGACAACCCCGGTGGCTTCGACCTCCCGGGCGCCGATCTGTCCGACCTCGACCTCGACGTCGTCGTCCTGCCCCCGCAGGCCGACGAGTTCACCTGCGTGGAGTGCTTCCTCGTGAAGCACCGTTCGCAGATGTCGCACGAGACCAAGCTCGGCCCGGTCTGCCTGGAGTGCGACGCCTAAGCGCGCTTAGTTACTTGATGCTGGCCGTCGCGATCCATTGATCGCGGCGGCCATTTTCTGTGGCCGGCGGCTGGAGACCAGCCAGTACGGCGCCGGATCGGTCGGGTCTTCAAGCGGGATCCGCACCACGGGTGCGATCCAGCCACGGATCAGCAGCCACGCGCGGGCATCCAGCTTCTGGCCACGCTCGAGAGTGGCATCCGCAGCCTCGAGGGGGACGGCCTCACCGAGCAGGCGGGTTTCGATGCGCGCCCGGCCGGCGGTGAGGACACCGTCGGACACCGAAACCGTCGGCGACGCCAGCACCAGCAGCAGGGCGCTGCCGAGGTAGAGGCCGGCGCCGGTCAGGATCCCCGCCAGCACCGAGATCGGCAGGAAGACCAGGAGGCTTGCGGGAATCACCAGCGCAGTGATGATGAAGAGCCATGGGGATGGCCAGAGTTTTTCGCGATAATCGGGCATGGGTCTATTCGACCAGATAACTGCACTACCCTCGACACGTGGCTGAAAGCGTCGAAGTCCTGATTACCGCGTCCGTTCTCCCGACCTACGCCCATCCGGGTGACGCCGGAGCCGACCTGCACGCCTCGGAGGCCTTGGTCCTGGCTCCCGGAGAACGGGCCCTCGTCGGCACCGGTGTGTCGATAGCGTTGCCGGACGGATACGCGGCCTTCGTGGTCCCCCGCAGCGGACTGGCCGTCAAGCACGGAATCACCGTCGTGAACTCGCCGGGGACCGTTGACGCGGGCTACCGGGGCGAGGTCAAGGTCTGCCTGCTCAACACCGACACCGTCACCCCGTTCCCCATCAACATCGGCGACCGCATCGCCCAACTCATCGTGGTTCCGGTGGCCCGGGCGGTCTTCGTGCCAGTCGAGCGGCTCCCCGGCAGCATGCGTGGCGAGGGCGGCTTCGGCTCGACCGGCGTCGCGCCGGGCGCTCCTGCGGACCGCGCCCCCCAGACCGAATCGTCCGCCCCGACGGACGCCCACCGAAGCGGAGAAACCCTGTGAGTGACAAAGTGAACCCCGACACGCGCTCAAGCACCGACGAGACGGCCGGCACCGACAGCACCGAACTCACCGGAGCCGAGCAGCAGGTCCCCGACATGCACGCCAAGTCAGCTCCGGTCGACCGTGACGTGGACGGCCCCCTCGACGAGTCTGAGGCGAACCCGGTCCGCCCATACGTCGATCTCGGTGGCGTGAAGATCCTGCCGCGCGAGGGCCTGCACCTCCGGCTCGAGATCGAAGAGGGCTCCAAGCGAGTCGTTGCCATCGGCCTGGACTATGCCGGTTCGACCCTGCAGGTGCAGCCCTTTGCGGCGCCGCGCTCCAGCGGCCTGTGGCAGGAAATCCGCACCCAGATCGCCGACCAGATCGCCAAGCAGGGTGGCTCGACCACTCCGCGCGAAGGTCCGTTCGGGCCCGAACTCGTCGCCGAGATCCCCGTCGCAGCCGGCCAGGGTCCCGCGGGCACCACCCGGTTGGCCCGTTTCATCGGCGTGGACGGACCGCGCTGGTTCCTCCGCGGCGTCATCGCCGGCGAGGGCGCCATCAACCCCGAAGCCGCAGCGCAGATCGAAGACCTGTTCCGCAGCATCGTCGTGGTGCGCGGTTCAGCCCCGATGCCGCCGCGCGACCTCATCCCGCTGCGGATGCCGGCCACCCCGGCCGGTAAGCCCGAACCCACCGGCACCTGATCCGTCAGGTGCACTCACCGAAAGTCACCTGATGACGGATTCCCTCTCCGGGCCAGAACCCGAACCGCGTAAGACGTCCGACGGCACCGACGGCACTGACAGTGCCGCCAGTGCCGGTGCCAGCAGTGCCGGCAGCCCGGCAGAGATCGCCGGCGCCCTCGCCGACAGTATGGCCGCGGCGGCCCGCCGCGCCGGGTTCAGTCCGGCCGCAGACGGGGAACCCATCAGCGGCCACGCGCTGCTGGCTGCCATGGGCGGCATCCGCGGCCTGGTCGAGGCCGTCCTGCCGGGCCTGGTCTTCCTGGTCACCTATACCCTCACCCGTGAGCTGATTCCGTCCCTGATCGCTCCGGTGATCATCGGTGTGATCTTCTTCGCGCTCCGGCTGGCCCGTAAACAGACCGTCACCCAGGCCGTCGGTGGACTCGTCGGAATCGGCCTCAGCGCCGTGCTCGCCCTGTTCACCGGCCGCGCCGAAGACTTCTACCTGCCGGGCTTCTGGACCAACGGTGTGTACGGAGCGGCCCTGCTCGTCTCCGCACTGATCGGCTGGCCGCTCATCGGTGTGGCCGTCGGGTTCCTGATGGGGGAGCAGCTCGCCTGGCGGGCCGACCCGTCCAAACGACGGGTGCTGACAATTCTCACCTTCATGTGGGCGGGACTGTTCATCCTGCGCCTGGCCGTGCAGCTTCCCCTGTACTACGCCGGCAACGTCGAGTGGTTGGGCGCGACCAAACTGCTCATGGGGATCCCGCTGTATGCGCCGCTTCTTGTGGTCTCCTGGCTGATGGTGCGTTCCGTGTATGCGGCCACCGCCGCACAGCGGCCGGTGCTATAGTTATCTCGACGTCAAGATAGTTTGCGGTAAGGCTACCCTTGCTGGCAGAACTCGGCGTCAGTTGGTCAGGATTGAGGATCGCGGACGGGTTCCCGTCGGTTTCCACAAAGGAGAGGGCATCGTGTCTGCTGTTAATAGTTTTGGAGCTCGGGACACCCTGCGCGTCGGTGCGACGGACTACGAAGTCTTTCGCCTGGACGCCGTCAAGGGATACGAGAAGCTGCCGTTCAGCCTCAAGGTGCTGCTGGAGAACCTCCTCCGCACCGAAGACGGCGCCAACATCACCGCGGATCACATCCGCGCACTCGGCGCGTGGGTTCCCACCAGCGATCCCGACACAGAAATCCAGTTCACGCCAGCTCGCGTGATCATGCAGGACTTCACCGGCGTGCCGTGCATCGTCGACCTCGCCACCATGCGCGAGGCCGTCGCCGACCTCGGCGGCGACCCCAACAAGATCAACCCGCTCGCCCCTGCCGAGCTCGTCATCGACCACTCGGTCATCGCCGACCTGTTCGGCAGCGAGAACGCCCTCGAGCGCAACGTCGAGATCGAATACGAGCGCAACGGTGAGCGTTACCAGTTCCTGCGCTGGGGCCAGACCGCGTTCGACGACTTCAAAGTCGTCCCGCCGGGAACCGGCATCGTGCACCAGGTCAACATCGAGTACCTGGCCCGCGTCACCTTCACGCGCGAAGTAGGCGGCGTCCTCCGCGCCTACCCCGACACCTGTGTCGGCACCGACTCGCACACCACGATGGTCAACGGCCTGGGCGTGCTCGGCTGGGGCGTCGGCGGCATCGAAGCCGAGGCGGCCATGCTCGGCCAGCCCGTGTCGATGCTGATCCCCAAGGTCGTCGGCTTCAAGCTCAACGGCTCCATCCCCGCCGGCGTCACCGCGACGGATGTTGTGCTCACGATCACCCAGATGCTGCGCCGCCACGGCGTTGTGGGGAAGTTCGTCGAATTCTACGGCGAGGGCGTCGCCCAGGTGCCGCTGGCCAACCGCGCCACCATCGGCAACATGAGCCCGGAGTTCGGCTCCACCGCTGCCATGTTCCCGATCGACGGCGTCACCCTCGGCTACCTGCGTCTCACCGGCCGCAGCGAAGAGCAGGTCGCACTCGTCGAGGCGTACTCCAAGCTGCAGGGCCTGTGGCACGACCCCGCACAGGAGCCCGTCTTCAGCGAGTACCTCGAACTCGACCTGGGCACCGTCGTTCCGTCGATCGCCGGACCCAAGCGCCCGCAGGACCGGGTCGAACTCAGCAACGCGAAGTCGCAGTTCGAGATCGACCTGCAGAACTACGCCACGCACGACCTGTCCATGGTGGACGCGGCCGTCGAGGCATCCTTCCCCGCCTCTGACCCGATCGGTTTCACCGCCGAGGACGAGCAGAGCGCCCACCAGGTTTCGCACCAGCACGTGAGCCACGCTCCCGTCTCGGTGTCGAGCCCGGTTCCGATCACCACGGCCGACGGGGCGAGCTACACGCTCGACCACGGAGCCGTCGCCGTTGCGGCCATCACCTCCTGCACCAACACCTCGAATCCGTCGGTCATGCTCGCCGCGGGCCTGCTGGCGCGGAACGCCGTGAAGAAGGGCCTGAAGTCCAAGCCCTGGGTCAAGACCACCCTGGCGCCGGGCTCCAAGGTCGTCACGGACTACTACGCCAAGGCCGGCCTCACCGACGACCTCGAGGCCCTCGGCTTCTACACCGTCGGCTACGGCTGCACGGTCTGCATCGGCAACACCGGACCCCTCATCAACGAGGTCTCCGCCGCGATCAACGACAACGACCTCGCTGTCACCGCGGTGCTCTCCGGAAACCGTAACTTCGAGGGCCGCATCAGCCCGGACGTCAAGATGAACTACCTGGCCAGCCCGCCGTTGGTCATCGCGTACGCCCTGGCCGGATCGATGAACTTCGACTTCGACACGGATGCCCTCGGCCAGGACGCCGAAGGCAACGACGTGTTCCTCAAGGACATCTGGCCGGACTCCGCCGAGGTGCAGTCCACCATCGACAGCTCGATCGACACGGCCATGTTCACCAAGGAATACGGTGAGGTCTTCGAGGGAGATGAGCGCTGGCGTTCACTGCCCACGCCCGACAGCGAGGTCTTCGAGTGGGACCCCAAGTCCACCTACGTGCGGAAGCCCCCGTACTTCGACGGTATGACGCTGGAGACCAGCCCGGTCGCCGACATCGTCGGCGCCAGGGTGCTCGCCAAGCTCGGCGACTCGGTCACCACCGACCACATCAGCCCGGCAGGCAACATCAAGGCCGACAGCCCGGCCGGTGCGTACCTGATGGAGCACGGCGTCGACCGAAGCGACTTCAACTCCTACGGCTCGCGCCGCGGTAACCACGAGATCATGATCCGCGGCACCTTCGCAAACATCCGGCTGCGCAACCAGCTGATTGACGGCGTCGAGGGCGGTTACACCCGCGACTTCACCAAGCCGGATGCGCCGCAGTCCTTCATCTACGACGCCAGCCAGAACTACCAGGCCGCCGGCACCCCGCTGGTGATTTTCGGCGGCAAGGAGTACGGTTCCGGCTCGTCTCGGGACTGGGCGGCCAAGGGCACGAGCCTGCTGGGCGTCAAGGCCGTCATCACCGAGAGCTTCGAGCGCATCCACCGCTCGAACCTGATCGGAATGGGAGTGGTCCCGCTGCAGTTCCCCGCCGGCGAGTCCTGGGTGACCCTGGGCCTGGACGGTACCGAGAGCGTCTCGATCACCGGTATCGAGGAACTCAACGAGGGCCGCACGCCCAAGACGGTGCACGTTGTCGCCACCCCGACCGAGCACTCCGCTCCGGGCAAGGCCGTTGTCGAGTTCGACGCCGTCGTGCGCATCGACACCCCCGGCGAAGCGGACTACTACCGCAACGGTGGCATCCTGCAGTACGTGCTGCGCTCGCTCGTCGTCTAACCGGGAATTCGCAGAATCGCCGCAGACTGGCGCGTAGACTCGGGGAATCCGAACTGCGCGCCAGTTCTGCGTCGGCGTGAGCCGTTCGTTGCAACAAACGTGAAAGGTAGTGCCCATGACCCTTCTGGAGACGATCCACGGTCCCCGGGACCTTGACGGCCTCACGAAGGACCAGCTGGAAGAGCTGGCTGCGGAGGTCCGCGCCTTCTTGGTGGCGGAGATCTCGAAGACGGGCGGGCATCTGGGCCCCAACCTCGGCGTGGTCGAGATGACCATCGCCATCCACCGGATCTTCGATTCGCCGCGTGACGCCATCGTCTTCGACACCGGTCACCAGTCCTATGTGCACAAGATGCTCACCGGACGGCAGGACTTCAGCCGGTTGCGCCAGTCCGATGGTCTGGCCGGCTACCCGCAGCGCAGCGAATCCGTGCACGACATCGTCGAGAGCTCCCACGCGTCGAGCTCGTTGTCCTGGGCCGACGGGATCTCCCGCGCCTTCGAGATGACCGGGCAGAGCGACCGGCACGTCATAGCCGTCGTCGGCGACGGCTCGCTCACCGGCGGTATGACCTGGGAAGCGCTGAACAACATCAGCGACGACAACAACCGGCGCCTGATCATCGTGATCAACGACAACGGCCGCTCGTACGCGCCCACCATCGGCGGCATGGCCAGGTTCCTCAACACCGTGCGCCTGCGCCGCAGCTACCGGGCCGCCTACCTCTCCAGCCGGGAGGCCTTCGACCACATGGGCGCGCCGGCTCGCGCCATCTTCCGCGGCGTGCGTGGCGGTCTGCACGGCTTCCTGAGCCGGTTCTCCAACAACGAGGCGCTGTATTCCAACCTCGACATCAAGTACATCGGGCCGGTGGACGGCCACGACATGGAGGCCATGCTCGAGGCGCTGCGCCAGGCCAAGGACTACGGCGCTCCCGTGATCGTGCACACCATCACCCAGAAGGGCAAAGGTTACGACCCCGCCGTGCAGGACGTCGCCGACCAGTTCCACGCCGTCGGCGTCATCGACCCTGAGACCGGTGAGCCCACCGAATCCGCGGGAGCACCGTCATGGACCTCGGTCTTCGCCGATGAGCTGCTGAGCCTGGCCACCGACAATCCGAAGCTGGTGGCGATCACCGCGGCCATGCTGCGCCCCACCGGTCTGCACAAGATGGCCGAGCGGTACCCCGAGCGGGTGCACGACGTCGGCATCGCCGAGCAGCACGCGGTGACGAGCGCCGCCGGGCTCGCGTTCGGTGGCCTGCACCCCGTGGTCGCCCTCTACGCCACCTTCATCAACCGTGCCTTCGACCAGGTTTTGATGGATGTCGCCCTGCACAGGGCCGGCGTCACCTTCGTGCTCGACCGGGCCGGGGTCACCGGGCCGGACGGTCCGAGCCACCACGGCATGTGGGACCTCGCAATCCTGCAGGTCATCCCGCACATCCGACTCGCCGCACCGCGCGACTCCACCCGACTGCGGGAAGAGCTCGCCGAGGCGGTCCTCGTGGACGACGCGCCCACGGTGCTGCGGTTCCCCAAGGGCAGCACCGGCGTCGAGTTCGACGCCCTCGAGCGTCTGTCCGACGGCGTCGACGTACTCCTCCGCAGCAGCCAGCAGGACGTGCTGATCGTCACCGTCGGTCCGATGGCCGGAATGGGCCTCGAGGTCGCCGAGCGGCTCGCCGCCCAGGGCATCGGTGCGACTGTCGTCGATCCGCGCTGGGTGGTCCCGGTGCCCCAGAGCATCATCGAACTCGCCGCCCAGCACCGCATCGTGGTGAGCATCGAGGACGGTATCCGGGTGGGCGGCATCGGCACCCGCATCCGTCAGGACCTGCGCGAGGCCGGCGTCGACACCGCCGTCACCGAGCTGGGTCTGCCTGACGAGTTCCTGGACCACGGCACCCGCGCCGAGATCCTCGAGCGGGTCGGCCTCACGCCGCAGCACATCGCCAGGGACGTCGTCGCGATGGTCCTCGGCAGCAAGCTGCCGCACGCCCGCCCCCTGCCGGCCGACGCCGACCGCCCCGAAACCGGCACCGTCCCCCTGCAGCGCGCCCCCCGCGACTGACCGCCTCACCCGCCGCCCGTCGGTATGTTCCGCGAAAGCGGCCCTGTGGTCACCTCCACAACGTTGAGGCGACCACGCGACCGCTTTGGCGGATGGCTATGGCCGGATCAGGACACCGCTTGACTTAGAGTGCGCTCGAGGTTTTAGGGTTGCAGCATGACCCCACCCGACGAACAGCTTTCGATCTCCGAGGTCGCCGAGCGCACCGGGCTGAGCGCCCATACGCTGCGGTACTACGAGCGAGCGGGCCTGATGCTCGCACCCATCCATCGGGCTGCCTCCACCCACCGGGCATACTCGGCGCGGGACGTGACCTGGATCATCTTCCTGACCCGGCTACGCAGCACCGCCCTGCCGATCGCGCAGGTCAAGGAGTACGCCGACCTCGCCCGGCGCGGCGAGGACACCACGCCGGAGCGCCTCGAGCTGCTGCAACGCCACCGGATCGCCGTCGTGGCACAGCTCGCCGAGATGCAGGCGAGCCTCGCCGCCATCGATCACAAGATCTCCCTCTACGCCGAAAGGACCACAGCATGAAACACATCACCCTGGGTACCAGCACTCCACTCGAGGTCGGCCGTCTCGGCCTGGGCTGCATGGGAATGTCAGCGTTCTACTCCGGCGCCGGCACCGACGATGCCGAGTCGATCCGCACCATCCGCAGAGCCATCGACCTCGGTGTCACCCTGTTCGACACCGCCGAAATCTACGGCCCGTACCTCAACGAGGAACTCCTCGGCCGGGCGCTGACCGGGCGCCGCGACGACGTGGTCATCGCCACTAAGTTCGGTACCATCCACCACCGCACCGATGGCTCCAGGGGACTGGACGGCAGTCCGGAGAACGTTCGCTTGTCCGTCGAAGGGTCACTGGCCCGCCTCGGTACCGATCACATCGATCTCTACTACCAGCACCGGATGGATCCGGGCGTGCCCATCGAGGACACCGTCGGTGCCCTGGCCGAGCTCATCAGCGCCGGCCTGATCGGTCACTACGGCCTGTCGGAGGCGGCGCCGGACACCATCAGGCGGGCCCACGCCGTTCACCCGGTCACGGCGCTGCAGACCGAGTACTCGCTGTGGAGCCGCGAGCCCGAGACGGAACTGCTGCCCCTGGTGCGCGAGCTCGGGATCGGTTTTGTGCCGTACTCGCCGCTCGGTCGGGGCTTCCTGACCGGCGCCATCCGTACACTCGACCAGCTCGACGAGGGTGACTTCCGGCGCAGTAATCCCCGGTTCGCCGGCGCCAACCTCGCCGCCAACATCCGCATCGTGGAGCAGGTCGACGCTGTCGCGACGGAACTCGATGCGACGCCGGCCCAGGTGGCCCTGGCCTGGCTGCTCGCCCAGGGCACCGACATCGCCCCGATCCCCGGTACCAAGAGGGTGGACCGGCTCGAGGAGAACGTCGCGGCGGATGCGCTTGTGCTCAGCGCTGCCCAGCTCGCAACCCTGTCCGCGATCGACGCCCCGGTCGGAGACCGTTACGCCGACATGAGCCCGCTGAACCGGTAGCCCGCATCTGTTCCCGAAACGGACAATTGTGGCCGGCGCACCGGCCACAATTGTCCGCACGGGCGACAGTTGTTGTGCCCTGAGCGGCTAGCTCAGCACGGGAGTGCTGCTCGCCGTTGCCGCGGAGCCGACGCCGCGCACCATCGGGGTGTGGAACGTGCCGCCGAAGACCCGCTCGCTGGCGCCGACCCTGTCGAGGTACGGAGTGATCCCGCCCATCTGGAAGGGCCAGCCGGCGCCGAGGAGCATGCACAGGTCGATGTCCTCCGGCGCGTGCACCACATCGTCATCGAGCATCCGCTTGATCTCGTCAGCGAGGCCGTCCTCCACCCGGCGCAGGATCTGCTCCGCCGTGATGGGCGTCGTGCCGCCTGCGACGATCTTCACCGCACCCTTGTCGAAGCCGGTGACCTTGCCGCTGGAGTTGCGCTCGAGGATCTTGCCGTGCTCGGCCAGACGGTGCAGGTTGGTGCTCTCGAAGAACCGGTCGGGGAATGCGGCGTGGTGGGTGTCCAACACGTGCGCGCCGACCTTGAGGCCGACCAGCTCGAGCAGCTCGAACGGGGTCATCGGCAGGCCGAACGACGCCAGGGCGCCGTTGACGACCGCGAACGGTGTGCCGGTGTCGACGGCGTGCATGGCCTCGCCGAGCAGCTTGGCCAGCACCCGGTTCACCACGAAGCCCGGGGTGTCGCGGGTGATGACGGCGTTCTTCCGCAGCTTGGCGGCGATCACCATCGCGGTTGAGAGGGTGGCGTCATCGGTCGCGGGGGTGTTCACGACCTCGATGAGCGGCATCACGGCGACTGGATTGAAGAAGTGGAAACCGACCAGCCGTTCGGGGTGGGCCAGCTTCGCGCCGATCTGCTCCACCGACAGCGATGACGTGTTGGTGGCCAGCACCGCGGTGGGGGAGATGTGCTTTTCGATTTCGGCGAAAACGTCCTGTTTCACCCCGAGCTCCTCGAAGACCGCTTCGATGACCCAATCGGCGTCGGCGAAGTCGGCCTTGTCGGTGGTGCCTGTCACCAGGGCGCGCAGCCGGTTCGCCTCGTCGGAGCTGATCCGGCCCTTGTCCTGCAGGGTCTGGATCTCACCGTGGATGTAAGCCACTCCCTTGTCGACCCTGGCCTGGTCGAGGTCGGTGATCACGACGGGTACCTTCAGCCGGCGCACGAACAGGAGGGCGAACTGGCTGGCCATCAGGCCTGCGCCGATGACACCGACTTTGCCGATGGGGCGTGCCAGGGTCTTGTCCGGGGCGCCGGCCGGGCGCTTGGCGCGCTTCTGCACCAGATTGAATGAGTAGATGCTCGCGGGCAGCTGATCGCCGGAGATGAGGTCGGCGAGGGCTTCGTCCTCCCGGGCGAAGGCCTCGGCCTTGGTGCCGGTGCGGGCCGCCTTGATCAAGTCCAGTGCCGCGTACGGCGATGCCGCGACGGTGCCGATGCGGGACTCGAGCATCTTGCGGGCGATACCGACGGCCGCATCCCACTTGACCATGCGCTCGATCTTGCCGGGCGCGTTGGGCCGGCTCACCGAAACGCTGCCGGCGATGACACCGTCTGCCCACCGGATGGAGTCCTCCAGGAAGGACACCGACCCGAACATTCGGTCGGCGATGCCCAGCTTGAGTGCGTCCGCGCCGGTCAAGGTGCGGTTGTTCTTCAGCGGGTTCTCAACGATGACCTTGAGGGCATTCTCGATGCCGATCAGGTTGGGCAGCAGGTAGGAGCCGCCCCAGCCGGGGATCAGGCCGAGGAAGACCTCGGGCAGCGCTATGGCCGGGACGCTCGCGTCGACGGTGCGGTAGTCGGCGTTCAAGGCCACCTCGAGGCCGCCGCCGAGGGCGAGACCGTTGATGAACACGAACGACGGCACCCCCAAGGTGCTCAGCTTGCCCAGGGCGAAGTGACCGAGCTGAGCGAGCAGCTTGCCCACCTCGCGGGACGGGATCTCGCTGACTTTACTGAGATCGGCTCCAGCGGCGAGGATGAACGGCTTGCCCGTTACGGCCACGCCGTGGATCTCACCGCGTCCGGCGCGGGCGGTGAGCTCGTCCATGACGGCGCTGAATTCCAGGAGGGTGACCGGGCCGAGCGTGTTGGGCCTGGTGTGGTCCCGCCCGTTGTCCAGCGTCACGAGGGCGAGGGTGCGGCCGCCGGAAAGCGGGACGTCCCGGACGAGCGAGTGGGTGACGACTTCGTCACCAGACACCACGATGAGCGGGGAGAAGTCCACGGTGGCGTAGTCGATGGGGGTGCTGGTCTTGTCGGTCATCGCTTGGCTGCCTTCTTGTTGAAGTGCGGGTTTTCCCAGATCACAGTGCCACCCTGGCCGAGGCCTATGCACATGGCCGTGAGGCCGTAACGCACCTCGGGGTGTTCGGCGAACTGGCTGGCGAGCTGGTTCATCAGGCGCACGCCCGATGATGCGAGCGGATGCCCGATGGCGATGGCGCCGCCGTACTCGTTGACGCGGGGATCGTCGTCGTCGATGCCGAAGTGGTCCAGGAAGGAGATCACCTGCACCGCGAACGCCTCGTTGAGTTCGAACAGGCCGATGTCGGTGATCGACAGACCGGCCTTGCGCAGCACCTTCTCCGTGGAGGGCACGGGGCCCAGCCCCATCACCTCAGGCTCGACACCGGCGAAGGCGAAGCTCACGAGCTTCATCTTCACGCTGAGCCCGAGCTCTTTAGCTGTGGCACCGCTGGCCAGAAGGCAGGCGGTGGCACCGTCGTTCAGGCCGGACGCGTTGCCGGCGGTGATGCGGCCGTGCGGCCGGAACGGCGTCTTCAGGCCGGCGAGGCCCTCGAGGGTGGTCTCGGGGCGCGGCGCCTCGTCGCGGGTGGCGAGGCCCCAGCCCGCGGCGCTGCGGGTTGCCACGGACACCAGGTCCGGCTGAATCTTGCCCGCTTCGTACGCGGCCGCGACCTTCTGCTGGCTGCGCAGGGCATACCGGTCGGAACGGTCCTTGGTGTACTCGGGGAACCGGTCGTGGATGCGCTCGGCGGTCGCGCCCATGTTGAGGGCGTCCTCACTGACCAGGCGTTCGCTGAGGAACCGGGGGTTCGGGTCGACCCCGGCGCCCATCGGGTGGCGACCCATGTGTTCGACTCCGCCGGCGATGGCGAGGTCGTATGCGCCGAAACCGATCGCGGCGCCCATGGTGGTGACCGAGGTCATCGCCCCGGCGCACATGCGGTCGATGGCGAAGCCCGGCACCGAGACGGGCAGGCCCGCCAGCAGGGCCGCGGTGCGACCGAGAGTCAGCCCCTGGTCACCGGCCTGGGTGGTCGCCGCGATGGCGACATCGTCGATGCGTTCGCCCGGCACGTTCGGGTTGCGTTCCATCAGTCCGGTGATCGCCTTGACGACCAGGTCGTCGGCGCGGGTATTCCAATACATACCCTTCTCGCCGGCACGACCGAACGGGGTGCGAACTCCGTCCACGAAGACGACTTCAGTTCTCTCGGCCACTTTGCCTCCATCACTCAAAACAGGTATCGCACGATCCTAGGGTGACGGAATAACCGGTGTGAATCCTTTGACTGTTCCTACGACTCAGCGTCGGCGGCAACGGACGCGCTTTGGTGGACTTCCACAAAGGCATCAGCGATTAGTTGTGCAGTGGCCTCAATCTGCCAGGTTCTCGCACCGAGACCGGCGAGGGCCTCGCCCACGGCATCGGCACCGGCAGGCTCCGGCGGCTGCCAAGCCACGCGACGCAGGTGGTCGGGAGTGAGGAGGTTCTCCAACGGCACCGCGCGCTCCTCCGAGGCCGCCGTCAGGGCGGCCCTCGCGGCCTTGTACCGCAGGTCGGCGTCGGGATTGCGGTCAGCCCAGGCGCGGGGCGGCGGCAGTGCGTCGCCGTTCGCCTTCACCGAGGGCAGGTCAACGCTGGCGAGGCCACGCAGGATGGCCTGCCACCACCTGTCGAGCTCGGTTCGGCTGGCGCGACCGTTGAACTCGCGAAGCTCGGCGAGAACGTTCCGGTTCGCGGGCAGCAGACGTGCTGCGGCCACGAGCGACGCGTCGGGAACCAAACGGCCGGGGGAGACGTCGAGCTCCTGGGCGAGGGTGTCCCTGGCGACCCACAGCTCGCGGGCCACGGCCAGGTTGCGCTGGCCACGCACGGCGTGCAGGCCGGACAGGCGGCGCCAGGGCTCCGCGCGGGCCGGCTTCGCTTCCTTGGCGAGTACCGCGGCGAACTCCTGGTCGGCGATCTCGGTCTTGCCGGATTCCACGAGCAGGTCGACCATGCTGTCACGGAGGTCCGGGAGTAGCTCCACGTCCAGGGCTGCGTAGACCAGCCAGCTTTCGGGCAACGGCCGGGTTGACCAGTTGGCGGCGGAGTGTTCTTTGGCTAGGTGAATGCCGAGGAGTTCTTCGACCACGGTGCCGAGTCCCACGCGGGGCAGGCCGAGCAGGCGTGCGGCGAGCTCGGTGTCGAAGATGCGGGTGGGGTCGAGGCCGACCTCGCGGAGGCAGGCGAGATCTTGACTTGCTGCGTGCAGGATCCATTCCTCGTCGGCGAGGGCGTCGTTGAGTTCGCTGAAGTCGCCGATAGCCGGTGGATCGAACAGGAAGGTGCCCGCATCCCGGCGGAAGATCTGGATCAGGTAAGCACGCTGGGAGTAGGTGAAACCCGATGCCCGTTCCGCATCGATGCCGATCGGCCCGGTTCCCTGGGCGAGCACGTCGAGTGCCGCCAGATAGGCTGCGCGGGAGTCGATGACCTGGTGGGTGACCACGGGTCGGTCAACCACGGGATGCACGATGTGCCGAGAGATACGCGACGCTGGTGAGATTCGGCGACGTGCTGGTCAGAGGCGTGTTGCCCATGCCTAACGCCGTGTTGCTCAGCGCCCCGGGGTTCATCCCCGGGCTGGTTTCGGTTCCGACTGCATTTCCTGCCATGACGTTCATTCCCGAGGTCTCCCTGCCGGCGCCTTCAGCGCCCGGCGCATCGAGGCCGGCCAAATCACCACCGGCCGTTTCCCTGCCGGCAGACTCGCGGCCGCCGGCGGCCACTCCCAGCGTATGCAATCCCGGGCCTGTTCGCAGAACAGACGAGGCTGACGGCCCGATCTGGTCCACCGGGCCCAGCGTGATTCCTGAGCTGCCCTGTTCTTTCGAGCCCTGTTCTGTCGAGCCCGATCCCGTCGAGCCCGGTCCTGACACGCCATGGTCTGCACCCGGTTCAGAGGAACGGGGTACCTCAGCGCTGGAGGGACGCCCATGCCGAGCGGAGGAGGACGAAGAGGACGAGGAACGGGAGGAAGAAGGGTGGCCGTGGCGGGGCGGGGCGGGCAGCTCGCTGGCGGGCGGGAGGCCTGCGAGCATGCACAGCAGCTCACCCCAGCCTTCGACGTGTGCGGCGAGGTCGTTGTCCAACGGACTCCATGACGCCCGCAGCTCGATCTGGGCGCCATCGCCCTGAGCGGCGAGCTCACCGAAGCCCGAGGAGAGAATCTTGGTGGCGGTGCCGGAGGCGGCGGTGTAGTTCGCACCTCGGGTGTCCAGGGCATCCACCAACCAGGCCCAGGCGACCTCGGCGAGGAACGGATCGACTCCGATGTCGTTCTCGAGGGGTGCCTGCGCGAAGCAGACGACGCGGAAGGGTCCGCCCCAACTTTCGGGTTCGTCGGGGTCGTAGAGCAGAATGAAGCGTCCGGTACCGAAGTCGGAGTCGCTGCCGTGTCGCACCGGCGTGACATCCGCAGACAGTGCCACGGCATACGGAGCGAGGTTTCCGGGGGCCGAAATCTCGGTGACCACCAGCTCCGGGCGCGGGCTGGAAGAACGGATAGCTTCGAGCGCCGCGGCAAACTGCGCAGGGCGCTGGGGCTGATCCTCTGAATCGGGCACGTCTGCAGACTAGAGTTTTTTCCGTGGGGCTGGTGCGAGGCACGCCGAACAGCGAAGAGGTAGGCATGACAGGGATCGGTACACGAGCGGAATCCACGCGCGGCCTGGCGTCGGCGGGGCTGGTGATCGCGGGCGGCGCCGTTGCGGTGAGTGCCGCCGCAGCTCTGGCGGTCGGTGTGCTGGCCGGTGTCATGGCGCGCCGCATCGTGACCCCGCCCACCAAACGCGCCGACGATACGAGGGTGTTCGACGTCGACCTCGACGCCGGCACCATCACCCTCGAAGCGACCAAGGACGCGGTCCTTCCCGGTGATTACAGTTTCTGGTTCGCCGGTGACTCCGGACACGCGCGCCTGGGTGCCATCGAGTCTCGCGCGGCGAAGACCGTGACCCGCCGCATCCTGACCGTGGACTTCGGTGACCTCGGCTCGGTGACCTCGGGACGGCTGGGCGGCTATTCCTTCCTCGGGCCGTGGGACCTCGGGCTCGAGTTCTCCAACGTGACGGTGCCGACCGAGCTGGGTGATGCTCCCGCCTGGCTGATCCCCGCGTCAGAACCCTCCGGGCGCTGGGTGATCCAGGTGCACGGCCGTGGGGTCCGTCGGCACGAGACGCTTCGGGCCGTTCCCGTGTTCAACGCCGCCGGTTACACCTGTCTGCTGGTCTCCTATCGCAACGATGGTGAGGCGCCGCCGAGCGCCGACGGCCGGTTTGGGCTCGGCGACACCGAATGGCGGGACGTTGAGGCCGCCATCCAGTTCGCCGTGGAGAACGGAGCGACCCAGATCGTGCTGATGGGCTGGTCGATGGGCGGGGCGATCGCCCTGCAGGCGGCTACCCGCGCGAAGCACGACGGTCGGCTCACCGGCATCGTGCTCGATTCGCCCGTGATCGACTGGGCGGATGTTGTGGCCTACCAGGCGCTCACCCTCCGGCTGCCGAGGGCGGTGGTGCGCGGTGCACTGGTGGTGATGGGGCGCCCCTGGGGACGAATGGTCACGGGGATGCATCTCCCCATCGACTTCCCCCGACTGGACTTCGTGTCCCGGGCGAACGACCTGAGCCTGCCGATTCTCATCCTGCACAGCGACGACGACGGCTACGTGCCGTCAGCACCGTCCCGAGCCCTGGCCGAACGGCGACCCGACATCGTCACCCTGGTGCCGTTCGAGGTGGCCAGGCACACCAAACTGTGGAACTACGATCCGGCCGCCTGGAACGCTGCCATCCTCGGCTGGCTCGGCACGCTCGGGTCGGCACACCCCGCCGTGACGGCGGCCGGATACACCGGCGACCGGTAGGCCTCGGCCCTCGGCGGGCGCAGGCCACGCTAGCCCAGGGCGGCCTGCCGTTCGCGCAGCTGACGCTTGGTTCGACCCAGCATGGCGGTCATGCCACGCAGCCGGAGCGGCGAAACGGCCTGGGTGAGGCCGATCGACTGCGGATAGTCATCCGGAACGGCCAGGACCTCGTCGACGCTGAGGCCGTCCAGGCCCTGAGCGAGGATCGAGGCGAAGCCCCGGGTTGTGGGCGACTCCGCAGGCGCCGTGGCATAAAGGTGTACGGAACGGTCGTCGTCAACCTCGACGAAAATGAACACCGGCGACTGGCACTCCACGACACGTTCGAACAGGTCGGGATGGTCCCGGTACTTCTCGGGAAGGTCCGGCAGCTCGTTGGAGAACTCCAGCAGCAGCATCAGGCGATCCGGTTGTTCGAGCGCGAGGAAATCCTCGCGGATCTCGGCAAGCTGGCTGGGAAGGTCGACGGTGCTCATCGGGGTTCCGGGGCGGTTCCGGGGGCTGTGCCCTGCACGATCGGGACCCGTACCGCGCTGCCCCACTCTGTCCAGGAACCGTCGTAGTTGCGTACGTTCTCGAGTCCGAGCAGGTGGGTCAGCACGAACCAGGTGTGGCTGGATCGCTCGCCGATGCGGCAGTAGGCGATCACGGGCTCGTCGCCGGTGATCCCGGCATCGTCGCGGTAGATGGCGTCGAGCTCGGCACGGGGCCGGAAAGTGGCGTCCTCGGCCGCGGCACGGGCCCACGGCACCGACACCGCCGAAGGGATGTGGCCGGCCCGGAGGGATCCCTCCTCGGGGTAGGCGGGCGCGGTGGTGCGTTCGCCGCTGTATTCCTCGGGCGAGCGCACGTCGATGAGCGGGTGGCCGAAGTGGGCGAGAACGTCGTCCTTGAACGCGCGGATGGGGGCGTCTGCCCGCTCGACGACAGGGTATTCGGCCGGTTCGGCCGCCTCGCGGTCCGTGCTCAGTTCGCGGCCCTCGGCGATCCACTTCGCCCGGCCGCCGTCGAGCAGGCGCACGTCGTCGTGGCCGAACAGGGTGAACACCCAGAGGGCATATGCCGCCCACCAGTTGCTCTTGTCTCCGTAAATCACCACGGTGCTGTCGCGGCTGATGCCCTTGCGGCCCAGCAGGGCGGCGAAGCCGGCCCCGTCGATGTAGTCGCGCTCCACGGGGTCGTTGAGGTCGGTGTGCCAGTCGATCTTGACTGCGCCGGGAACGTGGCCGGTCTCGTACAGAATGACGTCTTCGTCGGATTCGACCACGACCAGGCCGGGGTCGCCGAGGTGGGCCTGCAGCCAGTCGGTTGACACCAGGCGTTCGGGATGCGCGTACGCCGCGAACGTGGCTGACGGATCTGTTTCGACGGTCATGGTTTCCTCCCGGAGGGCTCGTGAACCTGGACGACGGCGCGGCCCTGGTGTGCGTGCATTTAGGCTGGTGGACAACCTGCGCGCAGGTCTCCAAGGTACAAGGCAGAACCCCACACCGAAATTCCACCAGGATGTCGGGGACAGACAGGAACCGGATGTCAAACATGGTCAGTGCGACCCAAAAGTTGCCCCTTCGACTCGTCGACAGGTCGCCATCCATCACCGGTGCGGAGATCGTCTCGGAGCTGGTGCCGCCACCGCAATTCGAACACGCCTCATTCGAGTCCTACCGCCCTGACCTGGACTATCCGTCCCAGCTCGAGGCGGTGGAGCGGCTGAACACCTTCGCAGCGTGGCGGGCCCGACCGGGCGGTTTCTTCTCCCGCACCCGCAAGGCCAAGGCCGATTTGCCCGGCATCTACCTCGACGGCGGCTTCGGCGTCGGCAAGACCCACCTGCTGGCAGCGCTCTGGCACGGCGCACCCGGTCCCAAGTATTTCGGCACCTTCATCGAGTACACGGCGCTGGTCGGCGCCCTGGGCTATGCCGAGACCGTGACCCAGCTCTCCGGCGCGAAGCTCATCTGCATTGACGAGTTCGAGCTCGACGATCCGGGGGACACCATGCTGATGACTCGGCTGCTGGGCGAGCTGATCGCCTCCGGCACCCGGGTCGCCGCCACCTCCAACACCCCGCCGAACTCGCTCGGCGAGGGCCGGTTCGCGGCAGCTGACTTCCTGCGAGAGATTCAGGCCATGTCCGCGAACTTCGAGACCGTGCGCATCGACGGCCTCGACTACCGCCGCCGGGATGCGTCCGGGCACGCCGAGGCCGTTCTGCCCGAGGAGTTCGACCGCCTGAACGAGGCACTCATCGAGCGGGGCTCCAGGGTGACGTGTGACGATTTCGGTGCGCTGATGCGCCATCTCAGCACCGTGCATCCGTCGAAGTACATCAAGATGATCGCCGACGTCGACGTGATCGCCCTGCGCAACGTCTACCTGCTCACCGACCAGACCGATGCGTTGCGCCTTGTGGCCTTCATCGACCGGGTCTACGACGCCGAGATCCCGATCATCGCCAGCGGACTGCCGCTACACGACGTCTTCGATGCCGAGATGCTGGAGGGCGGCTACCGCAAGAAGTATCAACGCTCCCAGTCCCGGATGGTGGCTCTCACCACGGGCGAGCTGCCGCCGCACGCGGAGTGAGCGGGCTGCAGCGAAACACGCTCTTAACGTTCTCGCCGATTGCGTAACCTCCCCGAAACACGACGGTACGGCTGGTGAAACGTCTGGGTCGGAGACTGAGTTGCGTACCCAGGACTGCCCGGCACACTCGTCTGCGGCTTTCGCGGTACTCCGGCTAACTAGGTGTGAGGACAGATGATGGACACTGGCAGCATTGCATGGGGGTTGACGGCAACCGCGCTGGTTCTGTTCATGACTCCGGGAGTCGCGTTCTTCTATGGCGGCCTGGTCAAGGCCAAGAGCGTCGTCAGCATGATGATGATGAGCTTCGGCGCACTCGGGCTGATCACCGTCCTCTGGATCCTGTACGGATTCAACATGAGCGTGGTCGACGGAGCCAGCCAGTTCGCGGGCAACCCGTTCAGCGACTTCGGACTCGGGTCACTGGCCACGGGTGAGACCGGCAACCTCGATCTCCTTGGTGCCACCTACGGGGCGACCTTCGCGATCATCACCGTCGCCCTGATCTCCGGAGCCGTGGCCGACCGCGCCAAGTTCGGTTCCTGGATGATCTTCGCCGGTGTCTGGGCCACCCTGGTCTATTTCCCGGTCGCGGCCTGGGTCTGGGGCGGCGGCTGGATCATGAGCCTCGGCGAGACCCTCGGCCTGCCCGGCGTCATCGACTACGCCGGCGGTACCGCCGTGCACATCAACGCCGGCGCTGCTGCCCTGGCCCTTGCCCTCGTCCTCGGCAAGCGGATCGGCTTCCAGAAGGGCATCACCAAGCCGCACAACGTGCCGCTGGTTCTGCTCGGTGCCTCGATCCTGTGGTTCGGCTGGTTCGGCTTCAACGCCGGGGCGGAGTGGCTGAACGGCCTCGCCAACGTCGGCCTGATCGTGGTCAACACCCTCGGTGCGACCGCCGCCGCCATCCTTGGCTGGCTCATCGTCGAAAAGATCAAGGACGGCAAGGCCACGTCGGTCGGCGCCGCATCCGGTGCCGTCGCCGGCCTCGTCGCCATCACACCGGCCTGCGCCAATCTCGAACCCGGTTGGGCCCTGCTCCTCGGTGTCGTCGCCGGTGCCGTCTGCGCCATGGCCATCGAGATGAAGTTCACCTTCGGCTTCGATGACTCGCTCGACGTCGTGGGCATCCACCTCGTCGGTGGCCTCATCGGCACCCTGTACCTGGGCTTCTTCGCGATCGGCACCGGCCTCTTCGTCGGTGGCGACCTCGGCCAGCTCACGGTCCAGGCCATCGCGGCCTTCGCGGTCCTCGTCTACTCGTTCGTCGTCGCCTACCTGCTCGGTCTCGCCATCGAGAAGACCATCGGCTTCAGGGTCAAGAATGAAGACGAAGTTGCCGGCATCGACACCTCGGTGCACGGCGAAGAGGGCTACGCCCTCGCCAATGTCTAGCGCTTGGACAACAGACCACTGAGGCAGCAGAGCTGAGGCATCTGGGGGACCAGGGCGGTGGGGTAGTGTTCGGGTGTGTTCCGCACTCGGCACCTCCTCACCGCCCTTCGGTCTGCCCTCTTCGGCTCCCGGACCGTCGGAGTGCCGCGCACGGGAACCGCCCCCGGCCAATCCGGTCCTGACGCCACGATCGAACTCGATCCGACGACGGTGCGACGCGCGGGCTGGGGCTATGCGCCCGAAACCGACGGCGCCCTGGACCCGGGCGAGATCGTCTGGACGTGGGTTCCCTACGAGGAACTGGACGGTCGGGGTAAAGACCGGCCGGTGGTCGTCATGGCGACGCTGTCCGAGGGCAACATGCTGGCGGTGCAGCTGACGAGCACTGACCGTTCAGGCAACGCGGACTACCTGCCGCTCGGTGAGGGGCCGTGGGATCCCGCACGGCGGCCGAGCTGGGCGGGGCTCGCCCGGGTGTTCCAGGTGCACCAGGGCGGGGTCCGCCGTGAAGGAACCGTCGTGGATGCCGCACGGTACCGGATGATCGAGCGGGCGCTGCGGACTCGGTACGGCTGGCGCTGACCGCGCTCGGTGTTGCACCAGCGAGTCGGGCCGCCCCTTGACCAGGCCCGGCCACCGCGGCATTATCACCTCACTGGCGGTGACCCGAACACCGCGAGAACTCCGTCAAGGTCCCGGTTCGCCGGGGCCTTGACGGGGTAGCCATGTCCCACGCAGCTGCTGCGCCACTATTCCTGTCGCCGCGGCTGATGTTGTGGCTGACGTAGCGCAATGGATGCAAATCGAGGACGTTTCCCGATGGCCCCCCCACTCACTCCGGTCCCGCCTCTGAATCCCGCCCCGCCCCGCACGCCGGCAGCTCCAATCGCGTCGGCCGTGTCAAGCCTGTCCCCGGCCCTGTCCCCAGCTGTGGAGCTCGCGATACCGCAGGCCTCCCCGTTGCCCGCCGGGCTCGCTGCCGAACCGGCGTGGTACCTGCACCGCCCCCGACTGGATTCTGTGCTTGAGCGGCTGACCGGGCCTGACGCCAGGGTCCTCGTCCTCTGGGACTCCGCGGGGTCGGGCAAAACCACGCTGATGGCGGGCTGGGCGCGGCGGCTCAGAGCTGAGACCCAGACTGTGCGGTGGTTCAACGGCGCCGCGCTCCGCGACGCCAGGGACCCTGACGAGATCCGGCAGCGGCTGCTGGCGGGCGGAGACGGACCTGACGCCTCCGGGCCGGGCCGGACGTTCGTGTTCGTCGACGACCTGCACCTTGCCGAGCGGCCGTCGTCCCCGAACCGCACGAATCTTGATGGCATCCTCGAGGCGCTGGTCGATATGTCCCCGGGGGTCCGCATCGTCGTGTCCGGCCGTCACCGGCCCGTGGCGGGGATAGCGCCGCTGGAGGCCGCCGGCGTGCTCATCGAGTGCGCCGGGGACAGCCTGGCCTTCACGCTCGAGGAGACCTTCAACCTGGCGGCGCAGCACCATATCGACCTGCCCGCCGAGGACGGTGCCATCCTCAGGCGCCGGACCGGCGGCTGGGCAACCGGCCTTGCGCTCGCTCTCACCTGGCGAGAATCCGAGGGAGCCGCGCTGGACCTCAGTCGCTTCGACGGCGACAACCCGGCGGTGGCGGACTATCTTGCGGCCGAGGTGGTCACGGGCCTGGACACCGGCGATCGGGAGGTCCTGTTGGCGTCAGCGCTGAGCGAGGTGGTGCCTCTCGACTTGGCGGTGGCCGTGACAGAGCGCGCCGATGCGGGCGAGGTGCTCGAGCGGCTGGCCCGCCACAACATGCTGATCGGGCGGGAGCCTGCTGGGCCGGGCGGGGCCGGCTACCGATATCACCCGATCCTGCTCGCATACCTGCAGGGAGAGGGACGTAGGTTGGACGCCGGCGCCGCGACCGCCAGGCATCTCCTGGCCTGTCAGTGGTTCGCGGACCGGGCCTGCGCGCCGGCAGCGGTAGAGCAGTCGCTTGTGGCGCACGATCCAGAGCTCGTGGGCGCGTTGCTCGAACGGTTCGGCCTCGTGCTGGTCCTGTCCGGTGCGACGGATCTTGTGGGTCGCGCCCTGGACGAGATCGAGGGCCGCGTGGTGTCCACCGCGACACTGTGCCTGCGACTGCTCCTCGAGCCCCCGTACGTCCCTGCCCGGCGGCGGGTGCAGCAACTCCTGGTGGCCGCCGCTGCGGCCGCCCGGGACTTTCCCGAGCATGACCGCACCGATGCGAGCTCGACTCGATGGACGTTTGTGGTCGCCATTCTGCAGGCGTTCCACGCTACTGAGCGGCCCGACATCGAGAATCGTTTGGCAGCCCTGCAGGGCGATGCGCCATCGGCCGCGCGGCAGGTCCTGGCCGTCGACCTGTTAGCCGCAACGGCCCAGGGCCGCTGCCGGGACAAGCTCGGTGAGCCCGGTCCAGCGGAGGACATTCTCAGAGAGGTTGCGGACTCGGCCAGGGACGTGGGTTTGGACTGGTTGTTCCTGTTGGCCTGTGACCTGGCGGCGACGGCGGCGGGGCATGCCGGCAACTGGGTGCACGTGGCGATGCTCGAAGCCCAGATGGCCACGACGGCGTCAGAGATGGGAGCTCTCGTGGGAGCCGAGCGGCCCGTCGACCACGCCGCCGGCAGGGCGCTGCTCTACGCGATGATTCACCGGTACGAAGCCTGCCAGCCGGTTGACCCGGTAATTCTTGAGGCCTTGGCAGCACGAGAGGACAGGGGCTCTGATGCCGGCATCAGCGTACCCGCAGAGGTGCTGTTGCTCTTGAGCCAGCTGGACAGCGCGGTACGTTCACGCCAGGCCCTCGACAGGTTGATGCTTCTGATGCGTGAGGTCGGCACTGAGCATCCGCGGGCCCTGAGCCTGTGCTGCATACCCTTGATCGAACTGAGCGGCGCACTGGACGGACGGCTGGAAACCCAGTTGGTTGTTCGCCTGATCGAACGGGCGCTGGGGGAGAACTCTCTGGAGTCGCTGCTGATCAGGTTCCTCCTCGTCCCACCCACCAGGGCCGGCCATCCCGCTGAGGAACGGCTTCGCGGAGCGGCCCTCGAGGAACGCACCGCATGGCGCGGTGCGACGATCGTCAGCGCCTGGATCGCTCTGGCCCATGTGGCGGATGTGTCAGGCCGACACGTCGAGGCGGACGCCCGGCTGCTTCGAGCCCTGCGGCTCGCGAGCAGGATCGGCTGTGAACGGGCATTCCTGGCCGTCGGTGGGCAGGGCACCGCTCTCATCCGCGGTCGCCTCGGCCGACTCGGTGATCTCGACGACTTCGCCCGGCACATTCTCCGCGCTGCTGACGCGCTGCACCTGCACGAGCGTCCGCCCGCGCTCGACCACGGCCGGAACAGTCCTGCGCTCACCCAACGAGAGCGAGAGATCCTGCGGGAGCTGCCGTTCCACCAGTCCGTGGCAGACATCGCGGGCAAGCGCAACGTCAGCCCCAACACCGTGAAGACCCACCTGCGCAACATCTACCAGAAGCTCGAGGCCACGAACCGGGCGGACGCGGTGGCGATCGCCCAGGATCGCGGGCTGCTCTGACCGGGTCAGGTCCAGATTCACCCTTTCCGGGTGACTCGACCCCGGGGGTGCACGGCGACACTGAGCCCGAACCGGGTGGCGGTGCGTCTGCCCGCACGTTTGACGAAGGGACACTCGATGGCGGAATTCACGTACGGACCCGTGGAGATTCTCCTGATCTCCTTTGACGGCGAGAGGCCGGGTGCCGCTCTGAGCGAGGCACTGCGAGCCCTGATCGATGAGAAGACAGTCACCCTCCTCGACCTGATCTTCGTCTCTCGCAGCGTCGAGGGCGACCTGCGGATCGTCGAGGTGGAAGATCTGCCCGAGAAGGCGCAATTGCCGGACCTGGCACTGGGAGAACTCGGCCTCGCCGGACTGGACGATGTCGAGGAACTCGCGGTGGACCTGCCGCCTGGTACCTCAGCCGCGGTTCTGGTCGTGGAACTGACCTGGGCCCGGCACTTCGCTTCCGTACTGTCGGCATCGGGGGGAGCGGTGCTCCATCAGGAGCGGATTCCCGCGGCCGTCGTGAACGCGGTACTCGACGCCGCGGTTTGACCTCGCCGACATCGGATCCGCACCAAACCAGAGCCATCGACGCGTTCATCCACGAACAGTCATCCACGAACAGCCATCCACGAACAGCCATCCACGAACAGTAAGGACCAGATCATGTCACCACTTCGACGGGGTCGCCCCGGACTCCTGGGCATGGCCGCGCGAACAGCGGTCGTCGCCGGCACCGCCACAGCCGTGAGCGGCAATGTGCAGCGGCGGCAGCAGGGCAGGGCCCAGGACGCACAGGCACAGGCCGATGCCGATGCCCAGGCACAGGCCGATGCCCAAGCCCAGGCCGAGTACGACGCCCAGCAGCAGCAGCAGCAGGCGGCTGCGCCGCCGGCCTCGGGAGATTCCGCCCTGCTCGACCAGCTGAACCAGCTGTCCCAACTCCACAATGCCGGGGTGCTCAATGACACTGAGTTCACGGCGGCGAAGGCAAAATTGCTGGCCTGAGAAGACAATCGACCCTTCTGACCCCGCACGCCGGGGCGCGGGAGCGCTAGCCTACGTGGAGGGAGCGGGGCCCTTCTGGCTGCGCGACGTGACGTTCGCCTGGCGCGGACCGGAAGGTACACATGTTAGAACTCCTCAGTCCGATTATCGGTATCGTCTTCCTCGTCATTGTGGTGGGTGTGATCGTGCTCGTCTACGCCCGCTCGGTGTACAAGAACGCCGGGCCGGACGAAGCCCTCGTCATCACCGGCAAGAAGTCCAAGAAGACCATCGTCGACGGCGCCACCCTCGAGGAGTCCGGCCAGCGTGTGGTTCACGGCCAGGGTGTGTTCATAACCCCCTTCTTCCAGAAGGCGTTCAAGATCAGCCTGCGCAGCCGGGCCATCGAGATCACGGCTGTCGCCCAGGACCGCAACGGAATCACTCTCACCGTCGAAGCCGTCGCGATCGTCAAGGTCGGCGACGACCCGACCGCGATCCGCGCTGCTGCCCAGCGTTTCACCGGCCAGGACAAGAACATCGACAACTTCGCCCAGGAGGTGCTCAGCGGTTCCCTGCGGTCCTCGATCGGCGCCACCGACGTGATGACCATCATCCAGAAGCGTGATGAGCTCGGCACGTCGGTGCTCGCCACCGCCCGGGAATCCCTCGCCAACCAGGGCGTCGACGTCGACTCGTTCGAGATCAAGGGCATCACCGACGCCAACGACTACATCCGCGACCTGGGTCGTGCCGAACAGGCCAAGGTGCGCCGACAGGCCGAGGTGGCCGAGCACCAGGCCAACCGGGAAGCGCAGGAAGCTTCGATCATCGCCGAACAGGCCGTGGCCGAGGCCCAGAACACCCTGGCGCTGCGCAAGGCGGCGCTCCAGCTCGACACCGACAAGGCCTCCGCCGAGGCCGCTGCGGCCAAGCCGCTAGCCGAGGCGAAGGCCCAGCAGAACATCGTTCAGGAGCAGGAGCTGACCGCCAAGCGTCGCGCCAGCCTGCGAAAGGCCGAGCTTGACTCCGAGGTCAACGCCGTGGCCGATGCCGACGCGTACCGCGTGCGGGTCTCCGCAGCCGCAGCCGCCGAGGCCCGCGTCGCGGCCGCCAACGCCGACCGCGACAGCCGGGTGGCGTCCGCCGAGGCCATCCGGGCCGAGGGCCAGGCCAACGCCGACGCCATCCTGGCCCGCGGCTCGGCAGAGGCCGAGGCTACCCGCCTCAGCGCCCAGGCCGTGGCCGAGCAGTCCGAGGCGCTCATCCAGTTGCGCCTTGTCGAGATGCTGCCGAAGATCGCGCACGAGCTGGCCGCGCCGATGGGCAACATCGACCAGCTCACGGTGATCTCCACCGACGGTGCGAGCCAGCTCAGCAAGAACGTCGCCTCCGGCTTCTCCGAGGTCGATGCCGTGCTCAACTCCACCATGGGCGTGGGCATCAAGGACCTGCTCGGCGGCCTGATCGGTGGAACCGCTGCCGGTACGGCACTGGCGAGGGCCCAGGCCGGCGACGGTTTTGCGCCCGCACAGGTGCCGGTATCTGCCGACGCTGACACGGTTCACAGCGGCGCCGTTCACACCGACGCCGTCTAGCCACCCCGTGTCGGAACCCTGGCCGATCACGGCCGTCGCCCCGCCGCTTGTCGGCCGGGCGACGGCCAGTCAGCGCTGGTCAGATCTGGTTTTCCTGCATTGGCGGGTCGACGCCGACCAGGTGGCGCCACTGCTCCCGGAGGGCCTCCGGCCCGACGTCTACGACGGCTCCAGCTGGGTCGGCCTGATCCCGTTCGTCCTGGACCGAGCCACTGTGTTCGGCAGCGCGCCGATCCCGTATTTCGGCTCGTTCGTCGAGGTCAATGTGCGTCTCTACGCGGTCGACGACCGCGGGCGGCGGGGTGTGGTGTTCGTGTCACTCGAGGCGTCCAGGCTCGCCGCGGTGCTGGCCGCCCGCGCGCTCTTCGCGCTGCCCTACATGTGGTCACGCACACGGGTGGAAGTGGAGGCCGGCGAGTACCGCTACTCGTCCACCCGCCACCTCGCCGCGCACGCGCGCACTCAGATCGTCGTGCGATCGACGGGTCAGCCCGTCGTAGAGGATCCGCTGGCCGACTTCCTCACCGCGCGCTGGGCGCTGTTCACCCGGGTCCGCGGCCGCACCATCCGGCTGCGCAACCACCACCAGCCGTGGCGGCTGTTCACGGCGCAGCTGATCTCACTGGACGACAGCCTGCTCTCGGTGGCCGGTTTCCCGGGGCTGGCAGGATCCCGGGCACCGGATTCGGTGCTCTACTCACCCGGAATCACGACCTGGTTCGGCACCAGGGACTGACCGGCCGCGAGAGCGACCACAGCAGTCCCGTTGGACTGGCCGACGTGGACGTTATCGGCTCTGTCCTTCCCGAGCCGGTGTGTGCTCTGGATGAACCCCGTGTCGGCGATCGCCGAGCACCGAGTCGCTGTTGCGGGCCTCGTTGGCGGTCGAGAACGGGCTGCGGTAGGCCGTCACAGCGGTCTCCACCTCCGCCGCTATGAGGTCGGAGTTGATCATCGTGGCAACGCCGAGTCCGGCGGCGGCGGACACGACGACCTGCGCCATCAGGTTGGTGGCGTTACCGGCCGCCCAGACTCCGGGCACCACGGCACCGTCGTTGAGTACGCGCCCGGTCTCGTCGCTGTCCAACTGGGTGCCGACGCCGAACGGATGCGGTGTCGAGGCCAGCCCAAGCCCGGCGAGGAAGTCGGTGCGGGCCGTGAACGTCGGGGCGACCACGAGCGCCTGCAGGGGGAACAGGCGACCGCTGGCCAGGCGAACCCCGGCCAGGGCCTTGTTCCGCACGTCGAGGCCCGCTACCGGGCCGATCACGACGCTGACGCCGCGGGCGGCGAGTTGCTCCCACTCTGCATCGGTCGGTCCGTGCAGCTCGGAAATCGTGCCGTCGGCGTCGAGCATGTCGCCGTGCAAAAAGAGAGTGATGTTCCTACTCCACTGGCGAAAGAGCAGCGCCTGGTGAACCGACTTCGGCCCGGTGCCGAGGATGCCGATGGTCTGGTCCCTGACCTCCCAGCCATGGCAGTACGGGCAGTGCAGCACGTCCCGTCCCCACCGCTCGGCGAGGCCGGGGACATCGGGAAGTTCATCGACGAGCCCGGTCGCTACCAGCAGCCGGCGCCCCGACACTGTGCTGCCGTCATCGAGGGTCACCGTGAAGCCCTGCGCCGAGCGTCGGCTGTCGACGGCCCGGCCCATGACGAACTCCACGCCGTAGGAGCGGGCCTCGTCCTGGCCGAGGCTCACCAGCTCGGCGGGGCGCAAGCCGTCGCGGGTGAGGAAGCTGTGCACGCCCTCGGCGGGCGCGTTGCGCGGATGTCCGTTGTCGACGACGACCACCGAACGTCGTGCCCGCCCGAGCACAACTGCGGCGCTGAGTCCGGCAGCGCCGCCGCCGATGATGACGACGTCGTGTGTCTGTGTCTGTGTCTGCGGATGTGGAAGACGGGGGATAGAGGGAGGCGTGCCGTTGCTGGTCATATCACCATGCTGAAGCGCCGCTCCAAGATTGACAAACAGAATTGCCGAATTAGCAAGTGCCCGCTGCTGCGCGTCCTCCGAGACGGTTGGGGGAGCGCTAGAAGGGCGGTGGATCTTCAGGCCGGTCGTTCGCCTGTGGCCGGGCCGGTGCTGCCGGTCGTTCGGGAGTGGGAGCCAGGGTGGTTTGAGTCGGTGGTGGGCGCGGCAGAGGTGGGCCAGGTTGTCGTAGTCGGTGGGTCCGCCGTGTTCTCGGGCGAGGGTGTGGTCGAGGTCGCTGCGGGATGCGGGTCTGGTGCAGCCGGGGAAGCGGCAGGTGCCGTCGCGCAGGGCGACCCAGCGGCGCAGGTCGGCGGGGGCTTTGTAGTGTTCTTTTCCGACCGAGAGCACGGCAACGGTCTCGGGGTGGGTCATCGCGTCGGCGCAGATCTGGGTGCCCCGCGTTCGGCGATCGCGGCGGTGGCCCGTGTGGTGAGGGTCTCGGGGTGCGCTCGTTCCCGCATCCGCCGGGCCTTGACGGCGAGTTTGCCGACGGTGAGGTCTTTCGCCACCGGCAGCAACTTGGCTTCGAAGGCGGCGGCTTCCGCAAGCGGGATGAAGCTGAGTTGCTCCATGAGCACCTGCCCGTGCCGGTAGCTGATGTCGCCGTGGCTCATCGCCGTGAGGGTGGCTGTCATCGGCCCGGCGAACATCGAGGATTCACCGATCAGGTTCTCCGCGGTGCGATCGGCCAGGCGCAGCGAGCAGGCGACCTCGGTCGTGATGGTGCGGCGGGCGATTTCCTGGTCTTCCCACGCCGCGATCTTCCGTGGGCTCGCATCGGCGTCGGTGAGGACCGGCCCGCGGGCCGACTCGGCGGCGTAGTCGGGGTTGAGCAGTTTCGCGGTGGCAGGTTCCCTGCTCCACCGCTGCAGCTCCGCGAGTGCGCAAGCACGTTCGCGGGTCGCCTTCGCGATCCTCCAGCGGGCCTTTCTTGCTTAGGCGACTTTCCGGGCGAGGGTGGCCTGCGCCTGCTCCTGCAGGGTGCGGCGGCGCCGGTGCGCGTGGGCGTCGGCATCGGGTCGCGGGCGTCGTGACCCGGGTCCTCCGGGTCCTCCGGGTCGGTCGGGAACTGCTCAGCGGGGCTGCTCATACCCCGATATTCCCACCGACCACCGACACTCCCACCCCGGCAGAACCGGGTGTGGAAAGGTACTCAAACCGGCCGCCTGTGGAGGAGCGGCCAGCCCGAATCAGGGCACAGATCAGGGCACGGAGATGAAGTGCTGCACCTCGGGGAACGGGTCGTAAAAACTGTGCAGCAGCGCTCTCCAGTCGGCGTATTCAGGGGAGCCCCTGAACCCCTCGGTGTGGTCCTCCAACCGTTCCCAGTCCACCAGCAGCAGGAAGGTCGATGGATCCTCAACCGACCTGGACAGGCTGAGCCCACGGAAGCCGGGCATCGACTCGATGAGCGGCCGGGCCGTCTGGAACGCAGCAAGGAAGGCGTCTTCACGGCCGGGTCGCACGGGGAGAATGGCGTGTTCTCTGATCACCCCTTGACACTATCTCGGCTGGCGGGCCCGGCCCTGCGGGTACCATCGAGTCCCATGAGCAGCAACACGACGACCGACGCAGCCACACCGAGCACAAGCCCGAGTGCGGGTACCGGCACCGGCACCAGCACCAGTACGGTTCTCGGCGGCGAACACTATTCGGCGGAGCTGGTCGCCGCGGTACGCGCGGCGACGGTCGCGGCGGCACTGGCCGCCGAAGTCTGGTTCGGACGCGGTGACAAGAATGCGGCGGATGCCGCGGCAGTCGCCGCCATGCGCGCCGAACTGCTGCCGGCGCCATTCGCCGGGTACGTGGTGATCGGGGAGGGGGAGAAGGACGAAGCCCCGATGCTGGCCAACGGCGAGGAACTCGGCTCCGGCGAGGGACCGGCCTGCGACATTGCCGTCGACCCGCTCGACGGCACGCGACTCGTGCAGGAAGGGCTGCCAGGATCCGTCTGTGTCATCGCCCTCGCCCCACGCGGCACGCTGTTCGATCCCCGGGACGTGTTCTACATGGACAAGCTCATCTCCTCGGCGCCGGCCCGCGGCATCCTCGACCTTCTGGCCACCCCGAGTCAGAACGTGCGCCGGCTGGCCGAAGCGCTTGGGAAGCCGGTGACCGAGATCACCGTAGCCGTGCTCGACAAACCGCGGCACGCGAGCCTCGTGGCCGAACTGCGCGGGGTCGGTGCACGGGTCGTGCTCGCGGGGGAGGGCGACGTGTCCGCCGCGATCGACGCTGCCACACCCGGCGGGCGAATCGATTTGGCCATGGGGATCGGCGGCACTCCCGAGGGGGTGCTCACCGCCTGCGCGATTCGGGCACTGGGCGGATTCATGGAAGGCCGGCTCGCTCCCCAAAGCGATGACCAACTGCGCCTGGCCCTGGCCGCCGGGCACGATCTCCAGCGGGTATTGACCCTCGACGACCTCGTGGCCAGCGACACAGTGCTGTTCGCTTCGACACCGGTGGGCGCTGGGGAGTCAAGCTTGGGCGGGGCCGCGCCGAACTAACGCTGAGGCCACCGCGCCGGCCAGCCTGTTCCGGACCGAATTCCCATCGTTAACCAACGAGGCCCCCGGGTTCTCCGGGGGCCGTTTCGGTGGGCGATGCGGGACTCGAACCCACGACCTCTTCCGTGTGAAGGAAGCGCGCTACCAACTGCGCCAATCGCCCGAACCACACTCGAAAACCTCTCGACTGCGACATCTGATACTAGACCAGACCGGGGCCTGAGCGCACATCGAGGGGCCGCGACACGCGGCAATCGCTCGGTTTGAATTTGTCTCGCACTATCGGCTAGAGTCTTCAACGCACGCAGAAATGCGAGCAGTTGCGGATGTGGCGCAGTGGTAGCGCATCACCTTGCCAAGGTGAGGGTCGCGAGTTCGAATCTCGTCATCCGCTCGAATTGAATCGGCCGAAAGGCCGATTCTCTTTGGTAGTAAACCCAGCACGGTTGTAGTGAATAAGGCATCAAGTACGGTGGATTGGCCGAGAGGCGAGGCAGCGGCCTGCAAAGCCGTATACACGGGTTCGAATCCCGTATCCACCTCCAACCAGAACGGTGTGCATTTTGCACTGCGAAGGATTTGGGCGATTGGCGCAGCGGTAGCGCGCTTCCCTGACACGGAAGAGGTCACTGGTTCGATCCCAGTATCGCCCACAGAGCAATGACAACACCAAGCACGAGAAGCACCGAAGAAAACCCCCGATAAACTCGGGGGTTTTTTTGTTTTTCCGCGTAATTCCGCGGCACAGCGGGTGATTTCGACCGGGCTCGGCGCCCACTGGCGCGTGATGTGCACACGAGGTCCCCAGGATCGAGTAGAGTCTTCCAAGCACGCAGAAATGCGAGCAGTTGCGGATGTGGCGCAGTGGTAGCGCATCACCTTGCCAAGGTGAGGGTCGCGAGTTCGAATCTCGTCATCCGCTCGAAGTGAATCGGCCGAGAGGCCGATTTTCTTTGGGTATACAGGTAACAAAGAACACGGTGGATTGGCCGAGAGGCGAGGCAACGGCCTGCAAAGCCGTCTACACGGGTTCGAATCCCGTATCCACCTCCAGCCCGTGAGTACCATCCGCGGTCCTGGGCGATTGGCGCAGCGGTAGCGCGCTTCCCTGACACGGAAGAGGTCACTGGTTCGATCCCAGTATCGCCCACCGGGTAGCACAAGAGGCAGTACAGCCAAGCGCTGTCGGCAGAGTCCACACGGGCATCGCCGGCAGCGCTTTTCTGTGCCCGCGGCCCGTCACTGAGCCCACCGGCGCCCGCTAAAGTTGAAGGGTTCGCAACTCAAGGGAGTAATACACGTGGTTGACGGTTTTGAGCTTTTCACCGACCGATCCGTTGTCGCCATGCGCGTCAACGGCGAGCTCAGGGACCTCGCCACTGCGGTGACCGAGACGGATGACGTCACCCCGGTGACAATCGACTCACCCGATGGCCTCAACATCCTGCGCCACTCGGCTGCTCACGTGCTCGCTCAGGCCGTGCAGACCGTGAACCCCGCGGCGCGCTTGGGCATCGGCCCATTCGTCACCGACGGCTTCTACTACGACTTCGACGTGGCCGAACCGTTCACCCCCGAAGACATCAAGTCCCTCGAGAAGGCCATGGACCGCATCATCCGTCAGGGCCAGCGCTTCGTGCGCCGAGTCGTGACCGATGACGAGGCCCGCGCCGAACTCGCGGCAGAGCCGTACAAGCTGGAACTCATCGGCCTGAAGGGCGGGGCGGGAGACGACCCGACCCCCGATGGCGACAACGAGTCCGTCGAGGTCGGCGGCGCGGAACTGACCATCTACGACAACGTCGACCCCAAGACCGGTGAGACCGTGTGGAAGGACCTCTGCCGCGGTCCGCACTTGCCCAACACCCGCATGATCGGCAACGGCTACTCGCTCACCCGCCTGGCCGCAGCGTACTGGCGCGGTTCGGAGAAGAACCCGCAGCTGCAGCGCATCTACGGCACCGCCTGGCCCACCAAGGACGAACTGCGCGCCTACAAGGCCCGCCTGGAAGAGGCCGCCAAGCGCGACCATCGCAAGCTCGGTCAGGAACTGGACCTTTTCTCCTTCCCCGAAGAGATCGGCTCCGGCCTGGCTGTCTTCCACCCCAAGGGCGGCATCATCCGTTCGGAGATTGAGAACTTCATGCGCGAGCGCCTGCTCGCGAACGGCTACGACCTGGTCAACACCCCCCACATCACCAAGGGTCACCTGTTCGAGACCAGCCAGCACCTCAACTGGTACCGCGAGGGCATGTTCCCGCCCATGCACCTTGACGAGGAGGTCGACGCCGAGGGCCACGTCACCCGCCAGGGCCAGGACTACTACCTGAAGCCCATGAACTGCCCAATGCACAACCTCATCTTCAAGGCCCGCGGCCGCAGCTACCGCGAGCTTCCGTTGCGTCTGGCGGAGTTCGGCACCGTCTACCGCTATGAGAAGAGCGGCACGCTGCAGGGCCTCACTCGCGTGCGAGGCCTCACCCAGGACGATGCTCACATCTACGTCACCCAGGACCAGGTCAAAGCCGAGGTCACCAGCCAGCTCGAGTTCGTCTTCGAGACCCTCCGTGGTTACGGCCTCACCGATTTCTACCTGGAACTGTCGACCCGCGATCCCAAGAAGTCCGTCGGTACTGACGAGCAGTGGGAGGCCGCGACCGACACCCTCCGCCAGGTCGGCGAGGATTCGGGACTCGAACTCGTGGCGGATCCGGGTGGAGCGGCCTTTTATGGTCCGAAGATCTCGGTGCAGGCACGGGACGCCATCGGCCGCACCTGGCAGCTGTCGACGGTGCAACTCGACTTCAACCAGCCGGAACTGTTCGACCTGGAGTACACGGCGCCCGACGGCAGTCGCCAGCAGCCGGTCATGATCCACCGCGCCCTGCTCGGGTCGATCGAGCGGTTCTTCGCCATCCTGCTCGAGCACTACGCCGGTGCGTTCCCGGTCTGGCTCTCGCCGGTGCAGGTCATCGGCATCCCAGTGTCCGAGCAGTACGAGGACTTCCTCTGGGAAGTCCTGGCCAAGCTCAAGACGGCGGGCGTCCGGGTCGAACTCGACTCGTCCAGCGACCGGATGCAGAAGAAGATCCGAAACGCCACGCTGCAGAGGATCCCGTTCCAGCTCATCGTCGGTGAGGATGACCGCGCGAACGGCGCGGTCAGCTTCCGGTTCCGTGACGGCACCCAGGAAAACGGGGTTCCCGTCGACGACGCCATCCGCCGGATCATCGCGTCCATCACCACCCGCGCGCAGGTCAACGGCGCCGCCGACTTCGCCCAGGAAGGCGCACCCGTCGCCCTGGTCGTTGCGGCCGGCGCGGGCCAGGCCTGACGGTGACCGAAGCCACTCCGGCGGGTCCCGAGAAGGACGCGCCGCGAGACACGCCCTGGGACCGCCTGTCCGGCAGCCCGCAGGACTTCGTCGAGGGCGTCCAGGTGGAGAATTCGGGCGACTTCGCCGCCGTTCCGGATGCCTTCCAGCGACTGTGGACGCCCCACCGGATGGTCTACATCCAAGACGGTCAGCAGCCGCACCCCGACGACTGCCCGTTCTGCATCGCACCGTCGATGGACGACGAGAAGGCTCTCATCGTGGCTCGCGGGAAGTACGCCTACGTGCTGCTGAACCTGTTCCCGTACAACAGCGGCCACCTGCTGGTCTGCCCCTACCGGCATGTTGCGACGTATGACGAAGCCACCCCTGAGGAAGTCGCCGAGATCGGTAGCCTGACCCAGGTGGCAATGCGGGTGCTCAAGGCCACCTCGGGCTGCGACGGGTTCAACCTCGGAATGAACCAGGGCCGCATCGCGGGCGCCGGGATCGCCGAGCACCTGCACCAGCACATCGTTCCGCGGTGGGCGCTCGACTCGAACTTCTTCCCGATCATCGCCGGCACCAAGGCAATCCCGAAGCTGCTCGGCGAGGTGCGCCGCGAGGTCGCGGAGGGTTGGCCGGTTTCCACCGTCTGACCCTCGCTTTCCCACCTCGCTGGCACGGCTTGCAGTAACACCCGTCTCTTGACCCAGTTCTCATCACCCGTGCCCCTCGCCCCGACCAGCGGCACCAGACGCAAGGAATAGAATCGTAGCTATGACTGACACCACTTCCCCCGAGCAGGTCGACAGCGCCGCACAGTTCGGCTCGAGCCGCGTCAAGCGCGGACTCGCTGAGATGCTGAAGGGCGGCGTCATCATGGACGTCGTCAACGCCGAGCAGGCCCGCATCGCCGAAGACGCCGGCGCCGTCGCCGTCATGGCGCTCGAGCGCGTCCCGGCCGACATCCGCTCCCAGGGTGGTGTCGCCCGCATGAGCGACCCCGACCTGATCGACAGCATCCGCGCCGAGGTCTCCATCCCGGTCATGGCGAAGGCCCGCATTGGCCACTTCGTCGAGGCCCAGGTGCTGCAGGCCCTCGAGGTCGACTACATCGACGAGTCAGAGGTGCTGAGCCCCGCCGACTACGTCAACCACATCGACAAGTGGAACTTCACGATTCCGTTCGTCTGCGGTGCCACCAACCTGGGCGAGGCGCTGCGTCGCATCACCGAGGGCGCCGCGATGATCCGCTCCAAGGGCGAGGCCGGCACCGGCGACGTCTCTGAGGCCACCAAGCACATCCGCACCATCAAGGGCGAGATCGCCCGGCTGTCCTCGCTCACCAAGGACGAGCTGTACGTGGCCGCCAAGGACCTGCAGGCCCCGTACGAACTCGTCGCCGAGATCGCCGCGACCGGCAAGCTGCCCGTCGTGCTGTTCACCGCCGGCGGCGTGGCCACCCCGGCCGACGCGGCCATGATGATGCAGCTCGGCGCCGACGGCGTCTTCGTGGGTTCGGGCATCTTCAAGTCCGGCAACCCGCAGGAACGCGCCAACGCCATCGTCAAGGCCGTCGCCTTCTACGACGACGCCAAGATCATCGCAGATGTCTCGCGGGGACTCGGCGAAGCCATGGTCGGCATCAACGTGTCCGACCTTGCCGCACCGCACCGCCTCTCCGAGCGCGGCTGGTAACACCCGCTTCATGAGCGTTGGAGTACTCGCCCTTCAGGGCGACTTTCGCGAGCATGCCGACGTTCTGCGCTCGCTCGGCAGCGAGGTCACTCTCGTGCGCCGCCCGGAGGAACTGGCCAGCGTCACCGGCCTGGTGATCCCGGGCGGCGAGTCCAGCGTGATGGACAAGCTGACTCGCATGTTCGGCCTCGCCGACCCCCTGCGAGCGGCCGTCCAGGGCGGGATGCCGGTCTACGGCACCTGCGCGGGACTGATCATGCTGGCCGACAACGTGTTGGACGGCATCTCGGGCCAGCAGAGCATCGGCGGCCTGGACATCAGCGTGCGCCGCAACGCGTTCGGCTCGCAGACCGCCTCGTTCGAGACCGACCTGGACGTACCGGCCCTCGGCGAGACCCCAGTGCACGCCGTCTTCATCCGCGCCCCGGTGGTCGAGACCGTCGGATCGCGCGCCACGGCGTTGGCGACGATCGCCGACGGTCGATGCGTGGCCGTCGAACAAGGCAACCTGCTCGGCACGTCCTTCCACCCGGAGATCACGGGGGAGTACCGCTTCCACGAGTACTTCCTGCAGAAGGTGCAGAAGGCCGGTTTCGGCGCCTAGCCCGGCTGCACCACACAGTCCGGCACAATGGGGGCATGACCCAGGCCAGCGCATGAGATACGTCGCCCTGTTGCGCGGCATCAACGTCGGCGGCATCACCATCAAGATGGCCGACCTGGCCGAAACGGTCAGCAGGCTCGGCCACAGCGGTGTCACGACCATCCTGGCCAGCGGCAATGTGCTCTTCACGAGCGACGAGCCTGATGCCGCCGCCGTCAAGACGGGCATGGAACGAGCCCTGTCCGAGCGATTCGGATACACGGCGTTCGTGGTGCTGCTCAGCAGAGACGACCTCGTCGTAGCCGTCGACGGCTACCCGTTCGACGACCGGGACGGCTGGCACTCGTACATCCTCTTCGGCTCAGACCCGGCCAGGCTCGACGAGCTCCTGGTCAGCGCGCCCCAGCTCGATCCGGCCGACGAGAGCGTTCTACCCGGCGACGGACTCCTGTACTGGCAGGTGCGTCGGGCTGTGGGCATCAAGAGCCCCTTCAGCGTCCTGGCAGCCAAACCCCGGTACAAATCCACCACCACGAACCGCAACCTGCGCACCCTGCACAAGATACTCGGCGTGCCCACCACCCGGTGAGCCGAAGGGCAGTCGAAGGGTGCCCGGGCTAGACTGAGAACGCACTGAGCGGTCGGAACGGTCGCGGTGCCTGCAGACGACGCCCCAAGCGCGTCGCACGAGTTAGCGCAACGACAACGCAACGAAAATCGGGAGATTCATGTCCGGGCATTCCAAGTGGGCGACCACCAAGCACCAGAAGGCTGTCACCGACTCGCGTCGGGCGAAGGCTTTCGCCAAGCTGATCAAGAACATCGAGGTCGCTGCCCGTATGGGCGGAGCGGACCTGTCTGGCAACCCGACGCTCGTCGACGCCATCCAGAAGGCCAAGAAGACCTCGGTCCCCAACGACAACATCGACCGCGCCGTCAAACGCGGCGCTGGGCTGTCCGGTGAAGCCGTCGACTACACCACGATCATGTATGAGGGCTACGCCGCCAACGGTGTCGCCATCATGATCGAGTGCCTCACCGACAACAAGAACCGAGCCGCGGCCGAGGTGCGCACCACGGTCAGCCGCAACGGCGGCAACATGGCCGACCCGGGCAGTGTCGCCTACAACTTCCACCGCAAGGGCATCGTCGTGGTGCCCAAGGGAGACGCAACCGAAGACGACGTGCTCGCTGCGGTGCTCGACGCCGGCGCCGAAGAGGTCGTCGACGACGGCGAGAAGTTCGAGGTCTTCAGCGAGGCGCACGATCTGGTCGCCACCCGTACTGCCCTGCAGGCGGCTGGAATCGACTACGACTCCGCCGACATCGCCTTCGTCCCGCAGCTCAAGATCGAGGTCGACGCCGAGACCGCCCGCAAGGTGTTCAGGCTCATCGACGCTCTCGAGGAACTCGACGACGTGCAGAATATCTACAGCAACTACGACGTCTCGGCCGAGGTCCAGGCCGAGCTCGAAGCAGACAGCGAATAGCCCACCGATGACGGTCAGGGTGCTGGGCATCGACCCGGGCCTGACCCGCTGCGGCGTCGGGATCGTCGACGTCGCAGCGAACCGTTCGGCGACCCTTGTCGACGTGCAGGTGCTGCGCAGCTCTCCCGACCTGCCCCTCGAACGCCGCCTGCTCCTGATCAGTGAGGGCCTCGAAGAGCTCCTCGACCGGCACCAACCGCACTTCGTGGCCATTGAACGGGTCTTCGCGCAGCAGAACGTGAGCACGGTCATGGGCACCGCCCAGATCAGTGGGGTGGCCCTCATGCTCGCCGCCAAGCGCGGACTGACGGTGACCCTGCACACCCCGAGCGAGGTCAAGGCCGCCATCACCGGGTACGGCTCCGCGGACAAAAAACAGGTCGGCACAATGGTCGCCCGGGTGCTGGGACTGGCCGAAATCCCGAAACCGGCGGATGCCGCCGACGCCCTCGCGCTGGCCATCTGCCACGCGTGGCGAACCGGCGCCGCCGGCGGTGTACTCCCCACCAGCGGCACGGTCGCGGCGGGCAACCGGTCCACGCCCGCGCTGAGTCCCGGCTCGCTCACTCCGGCGCAGAAGGCCTGGCGCGACGCCGAGCGCGGCAACGCGCCGGGGTCGGCGGCGGCAGTGTCTGCGGCGCACCGTAGGCTGGCTAGGTGATCTCTTCAGTGCGTGGCCCAGTCCTTTCAGCCCTGGGCTCAACCGTCGTGATCGAGGTCGGCGGAGTCGGACTCGCCCTGCAGGTCACCCCGTCCACGGCCTTGGCCGCGAGGGTCGGCACCGAAACCCGCCTGGCCACCACCCTGATCGTTCGTGAAGACTCCCTGACCCTCTACGGCTTCCCTAGCGCCGAAGAACTCGCAGTGTTCGAGCTTCTCGTCGGCGTCACCGGCGTCGGTCCCAAGTCCGCGCTCGGCGTGCTCGCCGTGCTCACCCCCAACCAAATCGCCCTCGCCGTCAACGCCGAGGACGATGCCGTGTTCCGCAAGGTCAGCGGGATCGGACCGAAGACCGCCAAGCTCATAGTGCTGTCACTGGTCGGCAAGGTCGCCGTCACCAGCGCCGCCGTTGCCCCCGGACGCGTCGGCGTCGCCACGGCCACCGTCGGCGCCAGCGTGCAAGCAGCGCTGATCGGCCTCGGCTGGTCGGAGCGGGTCGCCGTCCAGGCCGTTGAGGAGATCCTCGCCGGCAGCACAGCCGAGTTCGACGCCGAGGAAGCCGGGGTCGGGGCCGTGCTCCGCCTGGCCTTGGCCCGGCTCGGTCCTGCCCAGCATTCGGGTGCCGCCAATGCCGCTGGTCGCAACTCATGACCCAGGATCCCGGCGTCGACCTGACCAACCCGGCACTCGAGGGCGACGCGGAGCTGGCCTTCGAGGGCGCCCTGCGCCCCAAGAGCCTCACCGAGTTCGTCGGCCAGCAGAAGGTGCGCGGTCAGTTGCAGCTGCTGCTGACCGCGGCATCGATGCAGCAGCGCACCCCTGACCACATCCTGCTGGCCGGCCCGCCAGGCCTCGGCAAGACGACCCTCGCCATGATCATCGCCTACGAGGGCAATCGGCCGCTGCGCATGTCTAGCGGCCCCGCGATTCAGCACGCCGGCGACCTGGCTGCAGTGCTCTCCTCCCTCGTGCCCGGCGAGGTGCTCTTCATCGATGAGATCCATCGGATGGCCCGCTCCGCCGAAGAGATGCTCTACTTGGCGATGGAGGACTTCCGCATCGACATCATGGTCGGCAAGGGGGCCGGAGCCACGTCGGTACCGTTGGACCTGGCGCCGTTCACCCTGGTCGGGGCCACCACACGTTCCGGCATGCTCCCGAACCCACTGCGCGACAGGTTCGGCTTCACGGCCCACCTGGAGTTCTACGCCGACGCCGAACTCGAACTGGTGCTGGTGCGGGCCGCACGCCTCCTCGGACTGGTCATCGACCGGGAGGCCATCGCCGAGATCGCCGGCCGGTGCCGGGGGACTCCGCGAATCGCCAACCGGCTGTTGCGCCGGGTGCGCGACTACGCGCTCGTGCACGGCGGAGACGCCGACCTGGCGGCCGTGCACGCGGCGCTGGAACTCTACGACGTCGACGAAATCGGACTGGACCGGCTCGACCGCGAGGTCATGAACATCGTCCTCACCCGTTTTGGGGGTGGACCGGTTGGGCTGAATACACTGGCCGTCTCGGTGGGGGAGGAGCCCGAAACCATCGAATCGGTCGTAGAGCCCTTCTTGGTGCGGATAGGCTTCCTCACGCGTACCCCGCGCGGGCGGGTTGCTACTGCCGCAGCGTGGCGGCATTTCGGCTTGAGCAATCCTCAGGCTGCGCTCACCTTGGATGTTCTATAATTCAAGCTGGTCAGGCACGCACCTTCTGCCGGCTTCCCCCAGCCACTCCCACAAAAAACTTCGTCGCGACACCACGCTCGCACGGGAAGGTTTCACAGTTCTATGGATCCGTTGACTCTTGTCATGCTCGCCGTCTTGGCGTTGCTTGTGTTCTTCATGTTTCGCAATGGCCGCAAGCGCCAGAAGGACACCTTGGCCCTGCAGTCGAAGATGGTCGCCGGAGCAGACGTGATGACCAACTTCGGCCTCTACGGCACCATTGTGTCGATCGATGAGGAAGAGAACAAGGTCGCCCTCGAGATCGCACCCGGCACCATTGTGCAGATCCACCGCCAGACGATCGCCCGCGTCGTCGAGCCCACAGTTGCCGGCGATGACGTCGTCCTCGACCAGACCGTTGACACCGACGCCGGCACGCCGGCCGTTGTCGGCGAGCCCGAGTACGGCCAGCGTGCCGAATTCAAGCCGACGACCGACGAGGTCGCGCCCGACACCGACACCGAACCCAAAAAGGGCGACGCGTAACACACCCACTCCGGCTGCGCGGCTTCGGTCGCGCAGCACGAGCAATAGAAAGCTGAGTTCAATAGGTGGCTAAGTCGTCTCCGACCAAGAAGGCCTGGCGCTCCCTGACCTGGCTTGGCGTGATCATCGTCGGTCTCATCGCTCTGAACGGAGCCGGCGTTCTCACCGGCGGCGGTTCGTGGACGCCGAAGTTGGCGCTCGACCTCGAGGGTGGCACCCAGATCATTCTGGCCCCCAAGCTCGAGTCCGGCCAGACGGTTTCGTCTGAACAGCTCAACCAGGCGGTGTCGATCATCCGGCAGCGGATCGACTCCGCCGGAGTCTCCGAGTCGGAGATCAACACCCAGGGTGGACAGAACATCGTCGTCTCCATTCCCGGAACGCCTGACGACGCCACCCTGAACCGCATCCAGTCCTCGGCAAAGCTTGAGTTCCGACCGGTCCTGGTCGCTTCAGCGCCCACTGAGGACAGTGTCGGCGCAGACGGCTCAACCGACGGGGCCACCGACCCGGCGACGGATGCCGCGGCAGACCCGGCCGCAGAGACCCCGGCCGCAGAGACCCCGGCCGCAGAGACTCCGGCCGCTGAGACCCCGGCCGTCGCGCCCACCGACGCGAGCGACCTGAACAACATCACTCCCGACCTGCAGGCGGAGTTCGATTCCTTCCAGTGCAGCGACATCGACACCAGCATTGTGGCACCGGCCGATCAGCCGCTGATCACCTGCGAGAGCGATGGTTCGATCAAGTACATCCTCGGCCCGGTCGAGGTGAGCGGCGAGAACATCTCCGACGCCACCAACGGGCAGGTCACCACGCAGAGCGGTGCAACTACCGGCGAATGGGCCGTCAACATCGTCTTCGACCGCACCGGCACCGAGTCGTTCGCCGACGTGACGACTCGCCTGAGCGGCCTCCAGGGCGCGCAGAACCAGTTCGCCATCGTGCTGGACGGCAGCGTCATCTCCGCTCCGCGCACGCTGGCCGTGATCACCGACGGCAAGCCCCAGATCACCGGCTCGTTCGACCAGGACACCTCCAAGGCCCTCGCCGACCAGCTCAAGTTCGGCGCCCTGCCGATCAGCTTCGCCGTGCAGAGCCAGGACACCATCTCGGCAACCCTCGGTTCGACCCAGCTGCAGAGCGGCCTCATCGCGGGCCTGATCGGCCTGATCCTGGTCGTGCTCTACTCCCTCATCCAGTACCGCCTCCTCGGGCTGGTCACTGTCGCGTCGCTCATCGTGGCTGGCGTGATCACCTACCTGCTGATCACTCTGTTGTCCTGGCGTGAGGGGTACCGCCTCTCCCTGGCCGGTGTGGCCGGTCTCATCGTGGCCATCGGTATCACCGCTGACTCGTTCATCGTCTACTTCGAGCGGGTGCGCGACGAGCTCCGCGACGGCAGGGGACTGGTGTCCTCGGTCGAATCCGGCTGGCGCCGCGCGATCCGCACCATCATCGCCTCCGACACCGTCAACTTCCTCGCCGCCGCGGTTCTGTTCATCCTGGCCGTCGGTAACGTGCGCGGTTTCGCCCTGACCCTGGGACTGACCACCCTGGTCGACCTCCTGGTCGTGGCGATGTTCACCCATCCGATGCTGCAGCTGCTCGCCCGCACCAAGTTCTTCGGAGACGGGCACAAGCTCAGTGGACTCGACCCGCGGGCACTCGGCGCCGTCTACCGCGGACGCGCCCGGTTCCAGCCCTCCGTGGAGGTGGCGTCACGCAAGTCGCCGTCCTCCAGCAAGGAGGCCGCAAAGCGCCAGACCATCGCCGAACGCAAGGCGGCTGAGCTCGTCGGTTCCGGCTCCAGTAAGTCGACCGATGGGAAGGATTCCTAATGGCCAGCTTCAACCAGTTCGGCAACGATCTGCACACCGGCAAGCTCTCCTACAACATCGTCGGACGTCGTAAGGTCTGGTACTCGGTCGCCGCGGTCATGATCCTGATCGCGATCCTCGGTCCGGTCCTCCGCGGTGGGTTCACGTTCGGCATCGAGTTCACCGGCGGCTCCGAGTTCGTCCTCTCCGAGATCTCCACCGAGGACCAGGATGCGGCATCCACCGCGGTCACCGAGGTGGTGCCCGAAGCCGTGCCCAAGGTGTCCGTCGTCGGCAGCGACAGCATCCGCGTGCAGACCGACCAGCTCAGCGACACCGAGAGCCGGGAAGTACGCGCCGCTCTCGCCACCGCATACAGCGTCGACGCGGCGCAGGTCACGTCCTCGTTCATCGGCCCGTCCTGGGGCCAGGACATCACCGGCTCCGCCATCCGCGCACTGCTGACCTTCCTGGTGCTCGCCGGCGCGGTGATGGCCCTGTACTTCCGCACCTGGAAAATGGCCGCCGCCGCCATGGTCGCCCTGTTACACGACCTCGTCATCACCGCGGGTTTCTACGGCATCACCGGCTTCGAGATCACTCCGGCTGCCGTGATCGGCTTCCTCACGATCCTGGGTTACTCGCTGTACGACACCGTGGTGGTGTTCGACAAGATCCGCGAGAACACGACCGAAGACGGGCCAGAATCCCGGCGCACGTTCGCCGACTCGGTCAACCTCGCGGTCAACCAGACCCTGGTGCGCTCGATCAACACCTCGATCGTCGCAGTCCTCCCGGTCGCCTCGATCCTCGTCATCGGTGCGTTCGTTCTGGGTGCGGGAACCCTGCAGGACATCTCCCTGGCCCTGCTGATCGGAATGATCGTGGGTACATACTCCACGATCTTCATCGCCGCCCCGCTCTACGCCCAGCTGCGCGAGAACGAGCCGGAGATCCGCAAGCGTGACAAGAAGGCCCTGGCCCTGCGGGCCAAGGCCACCGGTACCTCGTCGGTCGCCGGCACGGATGCGGCCCGCGCGGACGTTCCCGCGTGAGCCGGTTCGCCCGCCGGGAATATCCGACAGCGTCCCTCGGTTTACCGTTTATCCGTTAGTACAGGGATAATTGGCGCCAGGGAGTGAGGTAACGAGATGACAGAAACCACCACGCCATCCGCCGCGTCACTGCGTCGTCTGGTGCCGCGTATTTTCTCCAGGGCGCAGCCCGTCGGTGCCGTCGACACGCTGCTGAAGACGGTGCGCACGCACCATCCCAAGGTGGATCTGTCGATCATCGAACGGGCGTACGCGGCCGCTGAGCGGGCCCACGAGGGCCAGAAACGTCGCAGCGGCGAGCCGTACATCACCCATCCCGTCGCGGTCGCCCAGATCCTGGCCGACCTCGGGATCGGTCCCAAGACCGTGGCAGCTGCCCTGTTGCACGACACCGTCGAGGACACCGACTACACCCTCGACCAGTTGCGCGCCGACTTCGGCGACGAGATCACCATGCTCGTGGACGGCGTCACCAAGCTCGACAAGGTGAAGTACGGCGACAGCACTCAGGCCGAGACTGTCCGCAAGATGATCGTCGCGATGTCCAAGGACATCCGGGTGCTGATCATCAAACTGGCCGACCGTCTGCACAACGCCCGCACCTGGGGCTTCGTGCCGGCGGAGTCCGCGACCCGCAAGGCCACCGAGACCCTCGAGATCTACGCCCCGCTGGCCCACCGCCTGGGAATCCAGACCATCAAGTGGGAACTCGAGGACCTCTCTTTCGGGGTGCTCTACCCGAAGCTGTACGCCGAGATCGAGAGCCTCGTCAAGCAGCGCACCCCGCAGCGCGAAGAATTCGTGCAGTACGTCATCGACGCGATCAACGACGATCTCAAGGCCGCGCGCATTCGCGGCAAGGTGGCCGGACGGCCCAAGCAGTACTACTCGATCTACCAGAAGATGGTCGTGCGCGGCCGCGAGTTCGACGAGATCTACGACCTCGTCGGCATCCGGGTCCTGGTGAACTCGGTGCGGGACTGTTACGCGGTCCTCGGAGCCATCCACGCGCGGTGGACTCCGCTGCCCGGTCGCTTCAAGGACTACATCGCCACCCCCAAATTCAACCTGTACCAGTCGCTGCACACCACCGTGCTCGGCCCGAGTGGCCGCCCGGTCGAGATCCAGATCCGTACCCAGGAGATGCACGAGCGTGCCGAGTACGGCGTCGCCTCGCACTGGAAGTACAAGGAGCAGGTCAACGGCAAGAGCTCCGGCCCCGGCCCGCAGAGCGACACCGATATGGCCTGGCTGGCACATATCTCCGATTGGCAGGCCGAAACGGCCGACCCCAACGAGTTCCTCGACTCCCTGCGCTACGAGATCGGCGCCAAGGAGGTCTACGTCTTCACGCCCAAGGGCCGCGTGATCGGCCTGCCCGCCGACGCGACGCCAGTGGACTTCGCCTACGCCGTGCACACCGAGGTGGGCCACCGCACCATGGGCGCCAAGGTCAACGGACGGCTCGTACCTCTGGAGAGCTCGCTCAGCACCGGCGACGTCGTGGAGGTCTTCACCTCCAAGAACCCGGACTCGGGTCCGAGCCAGGACTGGCTGAACTTCGTCAAGAGCCCCAGGGCGCGCAACAAGATTCGCCAGTGGTTTACCAAGGAACGCCGCGACGAGGCCATCGAACAGGGCCGCGACGCCATCGCCAGGGCCATGCGCAAGCAGAACCTGCCGCTGCAGAAGCTGATGAACCAGGACTCCTTCGCCGAGGTCGCCGCCGTGATGCGCTACGAAGACGTCTCGGCGCTCTACGCCGCCGTCGGTGAAGGCCACGTGTCGACGCAGTCCGTGCTGGAGAAGGTCGTCGCCACGCTGCAGAGCGTGGAGGAGAGCGACGCGACGGACCTGCCGTTCACCCCCAACGGCCGTACCCAGACGTTGCGCAACAACGACTCCGGGATCCTGGTGCGCGGCGCCCCCGACATCCTCGTCAAGCTGGCACGCTGCTGCACCCCGGTTCCCGGCGACAAGATCGTGGGTTTCATTACCCGCGGTTCCGGTGTGTCTGTGCACCAATTCGACTGCCACAACGTGCAGGAACTGCTCAAGGAACCCGAGCGGATGATCGACGTCGACTGGGCGCCGACCTCGAAGAGCCTGTTCCTCGTGCAAATCCAGATCGAGGCCCTCGACCGCTCCGGCTTGCTCTCGGATGTCACCAGAGTGTTGTCGGAACACCACGTCAACATCCTCTCGGCGACGGTACACACCTCCAGCGACCGGCTGGCGATCAGCCGGTTCGTGTTCGAGATGGGCGACACTACCCACCTCGACAGGGTGCTGAACGCGGTGCGCCGCATCGACGCCGTGTACGACGTCTACAGGGTCAGTGACGGCTGAGGTTCAGCCGGCGCGCTTCCCGTAGCTGGGCGGCCGCCCTGCGGCTGAACGAGACTCCCCGTTGACCGGCGAGCGCCTGTTCGTCGGCGTGCGGATCGACTGGTCCGTCATAGACCAGCAGCGCCGCCAGCAGCGCCGTGTCTGCGCGGCACCCGGGTGAGCGGCCCCAGCGGGCAAGGTCGATAGCCGTCCGCAGGGGAGTGGTGACGAGTTGACGACCCAGCACCCTCGTGTCGTCGCGGCCGAGGCGCACCTCGCGGAGCTGGGTCCTCGTCTCGACGGGCTTGCGGGCACGCGCGGTCATGTCGATGCAGAACTGATGGGGGTCAGGTTCGGCGGCCAGACCATAGATCCAGGCGGCGCTCATCCGCTCGGCGGCGGCCCGGCTCGGCGCGACCGAGGTGAGCGCCTCGCCCCGGGTCTCCGGGCCGTCGTGGGCGTCGACCGGACACCACGCTCCGGCGAGCGGGAACAGCTCACCGTCGAGGCGGGCACAGTTCAGTTCGGCGAGCGGAAGGTCGGCCGGGGTGAGCGCGGCAGGAAGCAGGGGAGTCATGCTTCCAGCCTGCGGAGTCGCCGGCAGACGCCGAAACGGGACCGGGAATCTGTGGACAGATTCCCGATCCCGTTTCGGGTGTGGGTAGTTACTCCCGTGCAGCGAGTCGTTACTGGCCGATGGCCTTCAGCCAGGCCTTGCGGGTCTCGAGCGCCTCGGTCGCGTCCTTGATCTTGCGGGCGTCCTTGGTCTCCTGCGCGGCGGCCAGCTCGGCCTCGAGCTTGGCGATCGCGTCGTGCAGCTGACCGGCGAGGCCTTCGGCGCGGGCCTTGGTCTCGGGGTTGTTGCGCTTCCAGTGGTCGTCGTCGAGCTTCCGCACGGCCGCTTCCACCTTGCGCATGCGCTCCTCGACGGGCTTGACCTGGTCGCGGGGGACCTTGCCTGCGGCGTCCCAGCGGCGCTGCACCGAGCTGAGCAGCTCGCGGGCCTTGACCCGGTCGGTCTCGGTGAGCAGGGTCTCGGCCTCGGTGAGCAGGTCGAGCTTGACGACCAGGTTGGCGGAGAACTCTTCGTTGTCCTGCGCGTCGATCTCGCTCTTCACCGAGTAGAGCACGTCGCCGGCGGCCTTGAACTTGGCCCACATGGCGTCGTCCTGCTTCTTGCCGGAGCGACCGGCGGCCTTCCAGTCCTCGAGCAGGTTGCGGTAGGCGGGGATGCCGTCGGCACCCTGGGGTGCCAGCGCCTCAGCCTTCTCGATGAGCTGCTGCTTGCGGTTCCGTACATCCTTGTGAGCGCTGTCGAGTTCGGCGAAGAACGCCTTGCGGTTCTGCTCGATAGTGGTGCGAGCCGCACGGAACCGCTTCCAGAGCTCGTTCGCCTCGCCCTTGGGGATGCGCGGTGCGTCGTGCTGGTGGGCCTGCCACTTGGCGAACAGCGCGTCGAGTGCAGCGCTGGTCTGCTTCCACTGCGTCTTGGCCGGGTCTTCGGCGGCGAGGCGTTCGGCCTCTTCAACGATGGCAGCCCGCTCCGCGAGGGCCGCAGCGCTGGCGGCCTTGGCCTCGACACCCTGCTGCTCGGTGAGTTCGGTGACCGTGCCACCCAAAGCGCCGAGGCGCTCGGCGAGGGCGGCGAGGTTGCCGACGGCGTTTGCCGTTGCAACCGACTTCGACAGGTTCGCGACCGACTTGGCGATATCCGCGGCCGGCGCCCCTCCCTTTGCGCGCTGTTCGAGCAGGGTGACCTGTCCGTTCAGCTCCACGTACTTGCGTTCGAAGTAGGCGAGTGCCTCTTCAGGTGTCGCGTCGGGATACTGGCCGACGGCACGTTCGCCGTCTGCTTCGCGCACGTAAACCGTGCCGGTTTCGTCTACGCGACCCCATGGTTGCTGATCTGTCGTAGTCAAGAGCCTCACCTTAATGATCTGGTTGATTCCCCGTGCAGTGAAGTACTGCAGCGGGCGAATCCCTGAACGAGCCAGTACTGGCACAAGCCAATACGCGCACAAGCTTATTGCAAGCGTGCCCGTCGTTCGGCGGAAACGACCGAACTGGTCTTTCCGAGCTGGTTTCTACCGTGGCTACTGAACGGTGAAGGAGGTGATGGTGGTCGGAACCACGGGAGCGCCGTCCGCCGAGCCGTCCTCGACCCCGGCGTCGGCGATCTGGCTGACGAGCTGGTCCAGTCCGGAGGTGACGGTGCCGATGACCGAGTAACCGGAACCGTCCGCTCCAGCAGGAATCTCCGTATCGCCGTAGACGATGAAGAACTGGCTGCCCATGCTGTACGGATCGCTGGACCTCGCCATGGCGATGGTGCCGGCCGGATAGACGTTGTCGGCCGGAGCATTCTCGACCGGGCCGTAGTAGTAATTGGGTCCACCGGTTCCGTCGCCGGTGGGGTCACCGCACTGTAATACCGAAAAGCCTTCGCCCGTGGTCAGGCGGTGGCAGGTGACGTCATCGTAGAAACCGGATCCGGCGAGGCTGATGGTCGAGGAGACCGCTTGCGGCGCCGCGGCGCCGTCGAGGGAGACGCCGAGTTCGATGTCGTTGAGGGTGAGCGTGCCGGTCCAGGTCCGACCCTCGGCCAGATCGCTCGAGGGAACGTCGCCCGCGTTCGCGCCGGGGGTCGGAGTCACCGAGTCCGAGGGCTCGGCCGTGGGCGTCGCGGAAGCCGAAGCACTGGGTTCAGGAGTGCCGGGGCCGCCGCCGAAGTAGAACATCTGGGCGCCGACCAGCACGATGAGGGCGACCACGAGTACGCTGCCGGCCACCATGTTGTCGCGCACGCGCCGCTTGACCTGGTGCTCGTTCACGGCCTTGCGGGCCTGGTAAGCGCGAGCGCGGCCGCGGGCCTCGCGTTCCTGCTTGGTGTTAGGTGCCACGGGAATCCTCCAGGTGCCGCCTGAGGCGGGAAATCGGGCTTGTCGGGCAACACGGCCCGGGTCACTGTGAACTCTACGCATGCGGGGGCGGCGGCGAAAATTGGCGTCGGCGGCACAAACTACGCTGGACGCATGTCTTCCGTCCAACCAGGCCTCCGTACCGGCGCGACGCCGCTCGCGGTGCGCATGCGCCCCAAGAGCCTGGCCGAGGTTGCCGGGCAGCGTCACCTGCTTACCCCGGGGTCGCCGCTGGTCAGCCTGGCCAACGACAAGACGGGGGAGCAGGGTTCGGTCTCCGTCATCCTGTGGGGCCCTCCGGGAACCGGCAAGACCACCCTCGCCCAGACCATCGCGCACAGTTCCGGACGCCGCTTCGTTGAGCTCTCCGCCGTCTCCGCCGGCGTGCGGGACGTGCGCCAGGTGATGGACGAGGCCCGCACCAGCCGGGACCTCTACGGCCTGTCCACCGTGCTGTTCCTCGACGAGATCCACCGGTTCAGCAAGGCGCAGCAGGACGCCCTGTTGCCGGGGGTGGAGAACGGCATCATCATCCTCGTGGCCGCCACGACCGAGAACCCGTCCTTCTCGGTGATTTCGCCGCTGCTGTCCAGGTCTCTGCTGCTCACGCTGGAGACCCTCAGCGACGACGACCTCGGTACCGTCGTGGACCGCGCCGTCACCGACCCGCGGGGCCTGGCCGACAGGTTCGTGCTCGACCCTGAGGCCCGCGGGGCCATCATCCGGCTCGCGTCCGGCGACGCCCGCCGGGCGCTCACGGCGCTCGAGGCCGCTTCGGTGTCGGCCGCGACCACGGAGACCGCTGACGGCGAGAAGCCCGTCATCACGACCGAGATCGTCTCGCTCGCGGTCGACCGTGCGCTGCTGCGCTACGACCGCAACGGTGACGAACATTACGACGTGATCAGCGCCTTCATCAAGTCGGTGCGAGGGTCGGATGTCGACGCGTCCCTGCACTACCTGGCCCGGATGATCGAGGCCGGGGAGGATCCCCGATTCATCTGCCGTCGGATCATCGTGCTCGCCTCCGAAGACATCGGCATGGCCGACCCGCAGTCTCTGGTCATCGCGATAGCCGCCGCCGACGCCGTTCAATACATCGGCATGCCGGAAGGCCGCATCCCCCTGGCCCAGGCCGTGGTGCACCTGGCCTGCGCGCCCAAGTCCAATGCCGCCTATATGGCCCTCGACGCCGCCATCGCCGACGTGCGCAACGGCAACACCGGCCGGGTGCCCAAGCACATGCGTGACGCGCACTACCCGGGGGCCAAACGCCTCGGCCACGGCAAGGGTTACAAATACCCGCACGATGATGCGCTCGGCGTTCTCGCGCAGGACTATCTGCCCACCGAACTGCGCCGGAAGCAGTACTACACACCCACCGAACACGGCAATGAACGTGACGTCTCCGCGCGCCTGGCCAAGCTCCGCAAGATCATCCGCGGCCAGTAGACCGGGGCGTGTCGAAAGCCCGGCCACGGGGGCACCCGTGTGCTAGCCTTGACCTCGCCTACAACTGGTTTTGTCATGCGGCTGCGTACACAACCTAAGTTGGAGTGGATTCGCCCTGTAGCCGGGCGGCCCGTGGCACCCACCCCTCTGATCTCCCATGACGCCTTGTGCTGCCGTTCGCGGCCGGCCCGGCGCCCTGGTATCCATTTTTCAGATCCATCCGAAAGGACACTGTGTCTACCAAGTCACGTACCCGTAGCAAGACCCGCCTCTCGCGGGCCCTGGGCATCGCCCTGACCCCGAAGGCCGCCAAGTACCTCGAGAAGCGTCCCTACGCTCCGGGCGAGCACGGCCGCACCAAGCGCAAGACCGATTCGGACTACGCCGTGCGTCTGCGCGAAAAGCAGCGCTTACGTGCCCAGTACGGCATCCGCGAAGCCCAGCTCAAGATCGCCTTCGAAGAAGCGCGTCGCCGCCAGGGCCTGACCGGTGAAAACCTCGTCGAGATCCTCGAGACCCGTCTCGACGCCCTCCTCGTGCGTTCGGCCATCGCCCGCACCACCGCCCAGGCCCGTCAGATGGTTGTGCACCGCCACATCCTCGTCGACGGCCAGCTGGTCGACCGTCCCTCCTTCCGCGTGAAGCCGGGTCAGCTCATCCACGTCAAGGCCAAGAGCGAGGGCACCGAGCCTTTCCAGGTTGCCGCGGCCGGCGGTCACGTCGACCTGCTGCCCAAGCTCCCGCCGTACCTCGAGGTTGAACTCGACAAGCTGCAGGCCCGCCTCGTTCGCGCCCCGAAGCGCATCGAGATCCCCGTGACCTGTGAAGTCCAGCTCGTCGTTGAGTACTACGCAGCACGCTAGTCACTCACGGCGCGTCTCGATTCGCCGGAACTGAACTACGCTTGAGGGCGGATCACCTAGGTGATCCGCCCTTTTGCGTGCTGTGCCTAATCGAAATGGATGGTGCCGAATGACTGGTGGAGATATCGCCGGCCTGATTGCCGCTGGCGTTTTCGCAGTTCTGGTGGCGTTCCTCGCCATCCCGTTGATCAAGCTCGGCCGGGTGTTCGACGAGACCACTCTCGCCATCCGCGACCTCAGCCATAACGTGACCCCGCTGCTCGAGGAGACGACGAGCACCGTCGCCCAGACCAACCACCAGCTGGCCACGATCGACACAATCACCACGAATGTCGCCGAGGTCACCGGAAACGTGTCCGCAATGGTCGCGCTGTTCGCGGCCACCGTCGGCGGCCCCCTGATCAAGCTCGCCGGATTCTCCGCCGGTGTCCGGGCGGCCTTCAGGGCCTCCAAGCCCCGTCGAGGCACGAAGTAAGTCCACTACGCTGGAAAGCAGCCTGTCAGGACCTCGGCCCGCTGGACCAGCGGGTGCCCCGGCCCACAGCCACCCATTCCTCAAACTCAGGGAGCACATGCCATGAAGAATTTCATCTGGTTAGTCGTCGGCGTCGGAATCGGATTTGTTGCCGCCCACGAGGTGAACAAGACCCAGCAGGGCAAGCGGTTCTTCACCGATCTTGACGCCAAGACCCGCGAATTCGGCGAGGCCATCTCCGAGGGCTACCGCAAACGCGAAGCCGAACTGCACGCCGCACTCGGCGAGGCAGAAGAGACCATCGAAGAGCTGTCAAAGCCCTAACCACTTCCCTTCCCACCGCAATTCCCCCGGTCGGATTACCGATCCAGTAACAGTACGGACCCCATGCAGACTGCCGACATTCGCGGGCGCTGGCTCGACTTCTTCGCCGACCGTGGACACACCGTTGTCCCGTCGGCGTCGCTCGTGAGCGATGACCCCTCCCTCCTCTTCACCGTGGCCGGCATGGTGCCGTTCGTGCCCTACCTCACCGGTCTGGTACCCGCCCCGTTCCCCAGGGCCACCAGCGTGCAGAAGTGCATCCGCACCAACGACATCGAAGAGGTCGGCAAGACGCCGCGGCACGGCACCTTCTTCCAAATGAGCGGCAACTTCTCTTTCGGCGACTACTTCAAGGAGCAGGCGATCAGCTACGCCTGGGAGCTGCTCACCTCGAGCGAGGCCGACGGCGGCTACGGCTTCGCCGAGAAGGACCTCTGGGTCACGGTCTACGAGAACGACGACGAGGCCTTCGGCTACTGGCGCGCGCTCGGCCTGCCTGAACACCGGATCCAGCGCCTCGGAATGGACACCAACTACTGGTCCACCGGCCAGCCCGGCCCCGCCGGCCCGTGCAGTGAGATCTTCTTCGACCGTGGCCCCGCCTTCGGCATCGACGGCGGTCCCGCCACCGACGACGACCGCTACGTGGAGATCTGGAACCTGGTCTTCATGCAGTACCTCCGCGGTGAGGGCACCGGCAAGAACGACTTCCAGATCCTCGGCGACCTGCCCAAGAAGAACATCGACACCGGCATGGGCCTGGAGCGCGTCGCGTTCCTCAAGCAGGGCGTGCAGAACATGTACGAGATCGACCAGGTGCGCCCGGTTCTCGACCGTGCCGCGGCCCTCTCCGGCCGCCGCTACGGCGCCGACCACGAGGACGACGTGCGGATGCGCATCGTCGCCGACCACGTGCGGTCCTCCCTGATGTTGATGAGCGACGGTGTCATGCCGTCCAATGAGGGCCGCGGCTACATCCTGCGCCGCCTGATGCGCCGCAGCGTTCGTGCCATGCGCCTGCTCGGGGTGGACGCCGCCTCGTTCACCGAGCTGTTCCCGGCCTCCCGCGACGCCATGAGCGCCGCGTATCCCGAGGTCGCCACCGACTACGACCGGATCAGCCAGGCCGCATACGCCGAGGAAGAGACCTTCCTGCGCACCCTCGCCAGCGGGTCGAGCGTGCTCGACCTCGCCGTGGCCAAGACCAAGAGCGCCCAGAAGGCGGAACTGCCCGGCGACACCGCGTTCCTGCTGCACGACACCTACGGCTTCCCGATCGAGATCACCCTGGAAATGGCCGAAGAGGCCGGCCTCAGCGTCAACCGTGAGGCTTTCGACACCCTGATGGCGAAGCAGCGCGCCATGGCCAAGGCCGACGCCAAGGCCAAGAAGACCCACCTGGCCGACCTGTCGGTCTACAGCGCCTTCCGCGCACACGGCGAGACCGTGTTCACCGGCTACGACATGCTGCAGACCGAATCCAGCATTCTGGGCCTGATCGTCGACGGCGCATCAGTGAACCGTGCGGTCGCCGGCGACATCGCCGAGGTCATCCTCGCCGAGACCGCCCTCTACGCCGAATCCGGCGGCCAGGAGGCCGACGCCGGCCTCATCGTGGGCCCCGGCTACGAACTCGAGGTTCTCGACGTGCAGAAGCCCGTCAAGGGCCTGATCAGCCACAAGGTGCAGGTCACCAGCGGCGAGGTCGGTGTGGGCGACCCCGCGACCAGCGTCGTCGATCCCGACTGGCGTCGCGGCGCCCGCCAGGCGCACTCCGGCACCCACATCCTGCACGCGGCGCTGCGCCAGGTGCTCGGCCCGAACGCACACCAGTCGGGTTCGTACAACAAGGCCGGCTTCTTCCGCCTGGACTTCTCCTGGAACCAGGCCCTGTCGCCGGCGACACGCAGCGAGATCGAGGAGATCTCCAACAACGCCATCCGCGACAACCTCGAGGTGAGCACCCGCGAACTGCCGCTGGCCGAGGCCAAGGCGCTCGGCGCGATGGCGCTGTTCGGCGAGAAGTACGGCGAGACCGTGCGGGTGGTCGACATCGGCGGCCCGTGGTCGCGCGAACTCTGCGCGGGCACCCACGTGGCCTCCAGCGCTGAGATCGGCATGATCAACCTCGTCAGCGAGGCGTCGGTCGGCTCAACCAACCGCCGTGTCGAGTCGCTCGTCGGGCTCGAGGCGTTCCGCGACCTCGCCGCCGAGCGGGCCATCGTGTCCCAGCTCACCAGCAACCTCAAGACGCCGCGTGAGCAGCTTCCCGCCAAGATCATGGATCTCATGCAGAGCCTGAAGGCGGCCGAGAAGAAGATCGCCTCGTTCGAAGCCCGTGCACTCAGCGACCGGGTGCCCGCCCTCGTGGCCCAGGCCACCAGGATCGGCGACCTCACCGTGGTGGCCGAAGACCTCGGCACCCTGAACTCCGCCGACGACGTGCGGATGCTCGTCACCGGCACCCGCGAACGGCTGGGCAATGACCCCGCCGTCGTCGCCCTCGCGGCGACCGTGGCCGACAAGCCCGTCGTGATCGTGGCGACCAACGCCGCGGCTCGTGACGCCGGCCAGAAGGCCGGTGCGCTGGCCAAGCAGCTCGCCGGTATTCTCGGCGGCGGCGGCGGCGGCAAGGACGACCTGGCCCAGGGCGGCGGCACGAAGGTGGAGCTGATCCCCGAGGCACTCAGCACGCTGCGCACGCTGGTGGCCCGCTAACCCATGCGATCGGGCGTGCGGGTGGGAATCGATGTCGGCACTGTGCGGATCGGCGTTGCCCGCAGCGACTTTCACGGCATGCTCGCCACCCCGGTGGAGACCGTGCCACGGGACAAGAACGCGGCCGACCTCGGCAGGATCGCCGGGATCGTCACCGAGCTGGATGCCGTCGAAGTGATCGTCGGGTTGCCCCTGGCGCTGTCCGGGCGGCACACCGCGTCGACCGACGATGCCGTCTCCTTCGCCGAAACCCTCGCCGCGACGGTGTCGGTGCCGGTTCGGCTCGTCGACGAGCGACTGTCGACGGTGTCGGCTCAGGCCGCCCTGCGAACCGTCGGCCGCAGCACCCGCACGCAGCGTCCAGTGGTCGATCAGGTGGCCGCGACTATTATTCTGCAGCATGCGCTCGATACCGAACGTGCCTCGGGCAAACCAGCCGGCACGTCCGTTGACCTGACCGGAAGGCCGTAACCGTGGCGAAAAGTCCGCCGGAAAACCCCGACCCGAACCCTTCGGGCGGCACTGGCGACACGCCGCTGCCCTCCCGCCGGGCCCTGCGGGAAGCCCAGGCGGCCCGCGAGGCCCAGGCGGCGCAGAAGGATGCGGGCCCGGCTGCTTCTGAACCGGCAGCGCCGCCCGCACCTCTGTCGTATTGGACCGCACCCGTACAGCCCGACCCGGACGAGCAGCCTGCCCCAGAGGAGCCCGCCGCAGTGAGCACCAGCGACCACAATCCCTTCGCGGGGCTCGGGTTCGGCACTGCGCCCGACCCGGCCCCCGCATCCGACGGTCAGCTGACGGGTGCCCCGGATGTCCCGGCGCAGGCCGGACGCCCCGGCTCCCGCGCGAATCGACGCGCCCGGCTTGCCGACCACCCGACCCTGGTGGAGAAGAAGTCGCGCAAGGGCGGCTGGGGCTGCCTGGTCGTCATCCTCGTCCTCCTCGCTCTGATGGGCGCCGCTGCCCTGGCCCTGCAGGGGCCCATCAGCCAGCTCGTCGCCGCCACGCAGGCTCCCGAGGACTATGAGGGCTCCGGCAGCGGTGAGGTGCTCGTCATGATCCACGACGGCGACACCGGTTCCGATATCGCCAACACCCTGGTGGACCAGGATGTGGTGAAGAGCTATGACGCCTTCTACGACCTGTTGCTCGCCCAGTCGACCGACCCGGTCTTCCAGCCCGGCGCCTACCAGCTGGCCTCGCAGATGAGCGCCCAGGCCGCACTCGAGGCCCTGCAGGACCCGGACAGCCGCCAGGATCTCACCGTGGTGATCCCCGAGGGAACCGCTGCCGTCGACGTGCTCACCTCGATGTCAGAGGGTACCGACATCCCCCTCGAGGACCTGCAGGCAGCGGCCGCCGACCTGTCCGGGTTCGGGCTCCCCGCCGAGGCCACCAGCCTCGAGGGCTTCCTCTTTCCGGCCACGTACACATTCCAGCCAGCGACGAGCGCCCACGACGCACTCAAGACCCTCGTCGACCGCCAGTTCGAGGCCCTCGACACTGCCGGGGTCGCCCCGGCCGATCGGTGGAAGACCATCGTGATGGCGTCGCTGATCCAGCGTGAGGCCGGTCTGAAGGACGACTACTACAAGGTCGCCCGGGTGTTCTACAACCGGCTCGACCCTGCGCAGTGGGACACCGGGCTGCTGCAGTCCGATGCCACCGTCGCCTACGGCACCGGAAAGACGCACCTGGTCACGACGACCGACGCCGAGCGGGCGGACGTAGACAACGCCTACAACACCTACGTGCATCCCGGTCTGCCGGTCGGACCGATCAGCAATCCCGGCGACCTGGCCATTGATGCGGCCCTGCACCCCGCAGACGGAACCTGGCTATTCTTCGTGACGTGGAACCTGGATACCGGAGAGACCATCTTCTCAACGACCGTGGACGAACACGACGCCGGCGTCGCCAAGTGGCTGGACTGGATGGATGAGCACCCCGAATATGGTTGATCCGACGCAAGCCTCAGTCAGCACGCCGCCGCGGCGCCGGTTGGCGGTGCTCGGTTCGCCCATCGCGCACTCACTGTCGCCGGCCCTGCACGCTGCCGCCTATCGGGTGCTCGGCCTGAACTGGGAATACACGGCGGTGCAGATCGGCGAGGGTGAGCTCGACGGCTTCGTGGACGGCCTCACCCCGGAGTGGCTGGGGCTGTCCTTGACCATGCCGCTCAAGCACGAGATCCAGCCGCGCCTGGACACCCTGGACCGTGTCGCGATCCTCACCGGAGCCGTGAACACTGTGCGGTTCGGCGACGCACCGGTGGGGGAGGGCGACGACAGCACGACGGTGACCGCGCCACGGCCGTTCTTCGGCTACAACACCGACGTAGCCGGGCTGGTGCGTGCCCTGGCCGAGGCCGGCATGGACCGGGCCACCCACGTCACCCTGCTCGGTGCCGGCGCGACCGCAGCATCCGCCCTCGTCACCGCCGCCGAACTCGGCGCCGAAACCGTGCAGATCATCGCCCGCACGCCGGGCCGAGCCGACCCGCTCCTGGACCTCGGCCGCAAGCTCGGGCTCGTCGTCGCGGTAGCGGGCCTTCCGGCCATGGCCGCCGCCGACCGCGTCAGTGACCTGGTGATCAGCACCATGCCCGGCGATGCCGCACTGCAGTACGAGTTCCCGGCGGCGTTGCGGGCCAACACCCTGCTCTTCGACGTGGGCTACGCGCCCTGGCCCACAGCCCTGGCCCGGTCCTGGGCGGCTGCCGGCGGCCGGGCCCTGTCCGGCCGCACGATGCTGCTGCACCAGGCCGTCGTGCAGATCCGGATCTTCCTGGCCAACGACCCTTTCCTGCCCCTCCCCGACGAAGAGGCCGTGCTGGAGGCCATGCGTGCCGCACTGGACGCCGCCGACGGGACGGCGCCCGGCCGCGCTGTGGAAGGATAGGGATCATGCTTCGTTGGCTCACCGCCGGAGAGTCTCACGGCCCCGAACTCCTCGCCATTGTCGAGGGTTTGCCCGCTGGGATCCCGGTCACACTAGATGCGATCCGTCTCGACCTTGCGCGCCGCAAACTCGGCTATGGCCGGGGTGCCCGCATGAAGTTCGAACAGGACGAACTGAACATCTCCGGTGGCGTCCGCCACGGTCTCACACTCGGCGGCCCGGTGGCGCTGCGGATCGGGAACACCGAATGGCCCAAGTGGGCCGACGTGATGAGCCCGGAACCCGTTGACCCCGCCCTGCTCGCCCGCGGCCGAGGCGCCCCTCTGGTGCGCCCCCGGCCCGGCCACGCCGACCTGGTTGGGATGCAGAAATACGACTTCGACGAGGCCCGTCCGGTGCTCGAGCGCGCCAGCGCCCGGGAGACGGCCGCCCGCGTGGCCCTCGGTGCCGTCGCCCGTGCCTTCCTCGCCGGCCTCGGTATCGAGTTGGTCAGCCACACCCTGTCCATCGGCCCGGTTCGGGTGCCCGAGGGATCCGCGCTGCCCCGTCCCGGTGATGTCGACACCCTCGACGCCGACCCGCTGCGCTGCTTCGACACCGCCACCAGCGCGCTCATGGTCGCCGAGGTGGATGCTGCGCACAAGGACGGCGACACTCTCGGCGGCATCGTCGAGGTCCTCGCCTACAACCTGCCACCCGGTCTGGGTTCGTTCGTGCATTGGGACCGCCGGCTGGACTCCCAGCTCGCCGCCGCGCTGATGGGCATCCAGGCGATCAAGGGCGTCGAGGTCGGTGACGGCTTCCTCACCACCACCCGCCGCGGTTCGGACGCACACGACGAACTGGTTCAGGTCGATGACCAGATCCTGCGCGCAAGCGACAAGGCCGGCGGCACCGAGGGCGGCATGAGCACCGGAACCGTGCTGCGCGTACGGGCCGGTATGAAGCCCATCGCCACGATCCCGCGCGCGCTCCGCACCGTTGACATCACCACGAGCGAAGCCGCACGCGCTCACCACCAGCGCTCCGATGTCTGTGCGGTGCCGGCCGCCGGCGTCGTCGCCGAAGCCATGGTGGCCCTGGTCCTGGCCAACTCGGTGCTGGAGAAGTTCGGCGGTGACTCGTTGGGCGAAACCAAGCGCAACCTGGACTCCTACCTCGCCAGCATTCCGGCCAACCTGCGCACCGGGGCGTCCAGCGACGCCACGCTCTAGCGTGCTGTTCCTGAGCCCGGACGCCTCTCGTCCCGCCGACGGCTGGCCGGCCGCACCCGGACCGGCGCCCGACCGGCGCGACGAGGCGTCGCCGGAGGGCGCGGAGCCGCACCGCGACGCGGATGTGCCGCTGTACCCGTTGGTGTTCATCGGGCCGATGGCGTCGGGCAAGTCCAAGATCGGTCGCCGGGTCGCGCGCACCCTGCGGGTGCCGTTCCTGGACACCGACAAACTCATCGTCACCGAACACGGCCCGATCACCGCGATCTTCGCCACTCACGGCGAGAGCCACTTCCGGGACCTCGAACGCGCGGCCGTCGCCGACGCGCTACGTCAGAAGCGGGCCGTCGTGTCGCTCGGTGGGGGAGCGGTGCTCGACCCGGCCACCCGGGCGGACCTGCGGCGCGCCACGGTGATCTCCCTGAGCACTACCGCCGAGGCTGTGCGCAACCGCACCAGGAACGCCAAACGTCCGCTTTTGGCCGACGGGCCGGACGCCTGGCAGCGCATCTACGACGAGCGCCGCCCGCTGTACGACGCGCTGGCCAGCATCCACTTCGACACGTCGACCAGGCCGGTCGACGCCATCGCCGCCGACATCGTGAAATGGGTAAGAGAACAATCGTGACCGACATGCAGCCCGAAGAGACCGGCACCACCACCATCACCGTCAGCGGTGTCGACAGCTACCCGGTCCTCATCGGGCGGGGCATCGTGGCCGATGTTGCCGAGCAGCTCGGCGACACCGTGAAGAAGGTACTCATTGTGCACACCTCGCACCTCGGCGCCCGCGCCGTGGCGCTGCGGGAGAGCCTGCTGGACCGGTACGAGGTCCTCATCGCCGAGGTCCCCGACGCCGAGCCCGCCAAACGGGTTGAGGTCGCCGCGTTCTGCTGGCAGGTGATGGGTCAGGCCGACTTCACCCGCACCGACGCCGTGATCGGATTCGGCGGCGGCGCCGTGACCGACCTGGCCGGCTTCGTGGCCGCCACCTGGCTGCGCGGCGTCAAGCTGGTGCAGATTCCCACCAGCGTGCTCGGTATGGTCGACGCCGCCGTCGGCGGTAAGAATGGCATCAACACCGCGGAGGGCAAGAACCTCGTCGGCACCTTCTACGCGCCGGCCGCCGTGGTCTGCGACCTCGACATCCTCGCCGACCTGCCCCGCAACGAGATCCTGGCCGGCTTCGCCGAGATCGTGAAGGCCGGGTTCATCCAGATCCCGGAGATCCTCGACATCGTCGAAGCGGATGTCACCCGGGTCACCGACCCGATCACGCCAGAGTTCCGCCGGGTGCTCGAGCTCTCCATCGCCATGAAGGCCCGCGTCGTCGGCGCGGATTTCAAGGAGGCGGGCCTCCGCGAAATCCTCAACTACGGGCACACTCTCGGCCACGCCGTCGAGCACGCCGAACGCTACGGCTGGCGCCACGGCGCAGCTGTCGCCGTCGGCATGATGTTCGCCGCCGAACTTGCCAGGCTCAGCGGGCGGCTCTCCGACGAGGCCGTCGACCGGCACCGCCGGATCCTGGAGTCGCTCACCCTGCCGACGACCTACCCGGTAGGCCGCTGGTCCACCCTGCTGGCCACCATGCAGCGGGACAAGAAGACCCGCAGCGGAATGTTGCGCTTCATCGTGCTCGACGACATCGGCAAGCCCACGGTGCTCGAGGGCCCGGATGCGTCGCTGCTCTTCGCGGCGTACCAGGAGATCGGCTCCTGACACCCCTTTTTCGCGGTCTGTGCCTAGAATGAAGCACCCGACCGGCCGCTCTGCGCAGGTCGCCTACGACCAGCGTTGATCGGAGGTGTTGTGAGCAGTCCGTGGACGATAACTCCTACCGATTCACCTGTGGGGACGTTTTCCCGGCAGGAAAGACTGCATGAGGCCGCCATCGGGGACCGCACCGATCTGCGCTCCGGTGCCGTGCAGGCCGGCGTGCGCCGACTCGTGCGGGAATCCTGGCAACGGTCTCTGTCACTCCGCCTGGACCCGCTGACGGCGCAGGCGGCACCAACTCTCGCCGCCGACGAGCTCAACCGGCTGAGGGCCCGCAATCCGCTGGCCGGGGTGCTGCCGGTGATCAACACCCTGTTGGTGCGGCACGCCGCCGAATTCGGGCTGATCGTGGCGGTGGCCGATGAGACCGGCCGGCTGCTCTGGATCGACGGTGACAGCTCGGTGCGCACCCGTGCCGAGGACATGCACTTCGTCGTCGGCGCCGACTGGTCTGAGGCCCGGGTCGGCACCAGCGCACCCGGCACCGCCCTGGCTCTGAACCACGGCATCCAGATCCAGCGCGCCGAACACTTCAGTCAGCTCGCCCACCCGTTCAGCTGCACCGCAGTGCCCATCCACGACCCGGTCACCGGTGCGGTGCTCGGCGTCATCGATATCACTGGGGGAGACGCCGCCGTTGCCCCGCAGACCCTGCCGCTTGTGGAGGCCGCCGTCGCGGCGCTCGAGGCGGAGTTGCGCATCCAGAGCCTCAGCGCCCCACGGCCGGCACCGGCGCGGCCTTCGGGCTTTACCGCCCCCGGCATTCTGCTGACCGTTCTGGGTACCGAACACGGCGCCCTGCACGGGGCTCCCAGCACTGATCGGCACAGTACTGATCGGCACGGCACTGATCGGCACAGCACTGATCGGCACAGCGTCGGCCTCAGTCCCCGGCACGCCGAGATCCTGCTCCTGCTCGCCTGGCACCGGCAGGGCCTGTCCGCCGACAGGCTCGCAAGCCTCCTCAGCGACGAGCAACCGCACGCCGTCGAGAACCTCCGAGCCGAGATGGTGCGGCTGCGCCGGGCGCTGGCGGTCAGCCATCCGCAGCTGCGGATCGGCTCCCGCCCATACCGTCTGGAGACCGGCGTCGACACGGATGCGGGCCGGGTCCTGCGCCTCCTCGGCCGCGGTGCCCACCGAATGGCCCTCGCCGCCTATCGCGGCACCGTGCTGCCTGGCTCCGCAGCGCCCGGCGTCACAGAGATCCGCGCAGAGGTGAGCCAGCGCCTGCGCCAGACGCTGCTCAGCGATGCCTCGGTGGAGGTGCTGCTCGACTACGCCCGCACCGAGGAGGCCGCCTGGGACTCCGAGGTATGGCGGGCCTGCCTTCAGCTGCTGCCCGCCCGGTCACCACAGCGAGCCGCAGTGGTGGCGAGCCTCGCCCGCATCGAGGCCGAGCTCAGCGCGTAGCCGACGAGCCCGGGTTCAATTCAGGACGAAGACGAGTACATACACGAAGGCGAGAGTCCCCACCAGCCACACGCTGACCACCAACGAGATGGAGCGAGGCGCGAGCCGGCGGTGCAGGACGGCCGCGAGCAGAAAGATTGCTGACAGCACGATCTCGAGCGTCCAATAGACCGGGCTGGTGGTGTCTGTGATGGTGTTGAGTGCCCAGATGCCCTCGCCCAGCAGAACAGCGCTCAGCGGCGTGACCGCCAGCGCACCCCACAGTGGAGGGGCGTAGCGTGCGAGGCCGGCGGCAACGCCCAGCAGCGGTCCGGTGACGACGCCCACCAAGGTCCAGATCGAGGTGAACGGATCGCCGTCATCGAACCCTCGCCACTCGGATACGACGCTGTAGGACTCGACGAGAAGCTGGAAGACCACGATGCCGAGGACTCCCGCAAGCAACGGCCGGGCACGGCCGAGCCAGACGATCAGGAAGGCGAACATCGTCCAGCCGCCGGCGGAGTTGCCCAGCGAATTGACCCAGGGCGGCAGGTACTGCTGGGCGACACTGGTCAGCCCGCCGATCAGCACCGCTCCGCCGACCGCCACGACCGTCGCCCGCACCGCCGACGACCGGGTATCGGCGTGCCACCAGCCGCTGCGCGCGGGCGGCGGCTCGACGACGCGAGTACTTTCCAGGGTTTCCATGTCGTCCACGCTAGGCAAGCCGGTCCGGCCGGGCATCCACCCAGAGACTGACCGGGGAATACCGGAGGATGACCTCGGTCGGGCCACCGGGCCGGGAGGCCACCGCAATGTTTCGCAACCTCCGTGTTCCTAGGCTCACCCCATGGACCGCGAGAACGCGGACTCCATCGACAGAGCCGTCGAACAAGGAGTGAAATGACCGTTTACGCCGCCCCAGGCACACCGGATGCGAAAGTCACCTTCAAGCCCCGCTACGAGAACTGGATCGGAGGCGAATGGGTGCCGCCGGTGAAGGGCCAATACTTCGAAGACATCTCCCCGGTCAACGGCAAACCGTTCACCGAGGTCGCCCGCAGTACCCACGAAGACATCGACCTGGCCCTCGACGCCGCCCACAAGGCCGCACCGGCCTGGGGCAAGACCACGGCCACGCACCGCGCCGCCGTGCTCAACAAGATCGCGGATGTCATCGACGCGAACCGCGAACTGCTCGCGGTTGCCGAGACTTGGGACAACGGCAAGCCCATCCGGGAGCCGCTGAACGCCGACCTGCCACTGGCTGCCGACCACTTCAGGTACTTCGCCTCCGCCATCCGTGCCCAGGACGGCGACCACGCCGAGCTCGACAACGACACCATGTCGTACCAGTTCCACGAACCGCTGGGCGTGGTCGGCCAGATCATCCCGTGGAACTTCCCGATCCTGATGGCGGTGTGGAAGCTGGCACCGGCTCTCGCTGCTGGGAACGCGGTCGTGCTCAAGCCCGCGGAGCAGACCCCCGCATCGATCCTGGTGCTGATCGAACTGATCGGCGACATCCTGCCTCCTGGGGTGCTCAACATCGTCAACGGCTTCGGCATCGAAGCGGGCAAGCCGCTCGCATCCTCGAACCGTATCCGCAAGATCGCGTTCACCGGCGAGACCACGACGGGACGGCTGATCCTGCAGTACGCCAGCGCCAACATCATCCCGTCCACCGTTGAGCTGGGCGGCAAGAGCGCCAACATCTTCTTTGACGATGTGGCGCAGAAGGACGACAGCTACTACGACAAGGCACAGGAAGGTTTTGTGCTGTTCGCCTTCAACCAGGGCGAGGTGTGCACCTGCCCCAGCCGCGCGCTGTTGCACAAGCCCATCTACGACAGCTTCCTCGGCGGCGCCATCGAGCGCACCAAGCTGGCCAAGCAGGGCAACCCGCTCGACACCGACACCCAGGTGGGCGCCCAGGCCAGCAATGACCAGCTCGAGAAGATCCTCTCGTACATCGATATCGGGAAGAAGGAGGGCGCCAAGCTCCTGCTCGGCGGCGAGCAGGCCGACCTCGGCGGGGACCTCAGCGGCGGCTACTACGTGCAGCCGACCATCTTCGAGGGCCAGAACAAGATGCGCATCTTCCAGGAGGAGATCTTCGGACCCGTCGTGGCGGTGACCAGCTTCGACGACTACGACGACGCCATCTCGATCGCCAACGACACCCTGTACGGCCTCGGGGCCGGGGTGTGGTCGCGGAACGGCACCACGGCCTACCGCGCGGGGCGGGACCTGCACGCCGGGCGCGTGTGGGTGAACAACTACCACAACTACCCGGCTGGAGCCGCTTTCGGCGGCTACAAGAGCTCGGGTATCGGCCGGGAGAACAACAAGCTGGCGCTCGGCCACTACCAGCAGACCAAGAACCTGCTGGTGTCGTACTCCGAAGACGCGTTGGGCTTCTTCTAACCGCGAACAGGAGGTGCCGGTCGGGGCGGTTACCCGAAAACTGCCCCGGCCGGCACCGCCCCCCACAAACGCCCGTAGCGCTCCACCCGCAGTTGGAGGAACCCATGACCGACCTCATCACGCCAGTCCCGGATGCGCCCGTCGCGCCCGCGGTCGAAGCGTCCATCACCATCCCGGGGGAGACCCGGTCCAGGGTGGCGCTGGCGCAGGCCACCGTCGACCTGTTGCGAAGCCTCTGGGAGGAGCACGGGCCGCTGATGTTCCATCAGTCCGGCGGCTGCTGCGACGGCAGTTCGCCGATGTGCTTTCCGGCGGGGGAGTTCATCACCTCCGACCAAGACGTGCTGCTCGGCCGGCTCGACATCGCGCCTGCGGGAGAGCCCGAACAGGTGATCGACTTCTGGATCTCCGCCGAACAGTTCGAGTACTGGAGTCACACCGCCCTGCTCATCGACACCGTCAAGGGTCGCGGCGGTGGCTTCTCGGCCGAGGCTCCACGCGGCGTGCGCTTCATCATCCGCTCGGAGTTGATGGATTCGTTCACCGGGTAGGGATCAAAGTCGGCGACGTCGGAGTGCCGGGGGTCAGACGAAGGTGCGCAGTGCCCGCTGGTAACCGTCACTGTCCTCTCTGGTCGTGTTGGTCAGGAGAAGGCCGGTCCGGCCGACTGTTCGCGTGAACTCGCCCCGGCAGGGGATGCTGACGATCTTCGTCAGGCCCGCCTGCCAGGCGCGGATGAGCCCGGGGAGGCTGCGCCGCTCGGGGCTGTCCTCAAGTTTGGCCGGCAATGCCATTAGCTGGGTGTGTGCGGCCGCGTCCGACCACGTTCGGTACGACGCGCTGTTGAATGCCGTATCGCCAAAAAGGTCGCGCCAGTTCGGGCCGACGATGCGGTGGAGAAGGTCGGCCCGCTCGGTCGATCCGACGACGGTGCGCTGAATCTCCTCGAACACCCCCGGGTCCCTTTCCTCACCCGCATGCGCTGCGGCGGCGTCCCAGACGCGTGGCCAGGCCTCCGCCCAGGCCGCGCGAGTTTCGGCATCGACCGCGGAATCGCGAACCACCGGGGGCGTTTCCGACAGCAGCGGCGGGAGATCATCCCCGCCAGGCTGCAGCTGGTGTGCCTCTCTGACCCCAGAGCAGTTCCAGAAGCAAACCAGGTTGATCGTCGACGGTGATGACCATGTCGTGTGGCCACGGCTCGCCCGGTATCGGTTCGCTTGATCGCATGCGTGCCCTCGGATCCTGGACGTGGTTGACGGGTCAGTTCGGGTTGTGCTGCATGACCGACAGCGACCCGTGGCCAGGCGCGATGACACACTTGGCGGCGTACAGCGGCACTCCGCTGTGGTCGGCAGTCTGGGTGAGGATGAGGACCGCCGCTGACGGATCGATGTTCAGCAGCTTCGCCCGCGTGGGGCCGGCGTCGGTGGCGACGATCTGGCACACACCGTTGGTGAAGACGTGACCGTTGGCCTGCATGGAGGCGAGAAGGGTTCGTGGTTGAGCGGCGAGCTCCGCGAGTTCGGAGGCGATCCGCGCGCTCACATCACTGAGGTAGCGCCCAGCGGGGAGATGTTCCTGAACCGTTGCAACGGGACGCCCATCGTGCAGCAAGACGCTCTCGCGGATCCAGGCGTTCGCAGCCGGGTCGAGCGCGAGCCGGTGGGACACGAAGTCGGTAGCCCCTTCGAGCTCGAAGCGCACCGGCTGCACGGTAATCGTCATGTTCGGGTCGGCGAGGGCGATCTCGAACGGCCGTAGCTGCTCGAGTCCGCCGTGCGGGATGGACTCGGTGACGAACCGCCCGACACCGCGCCGGGTGACCAGCAACCCGTCTTCCTCGAGGAGCATCAGCGCCTCGCGCACCGGAGTGCGGCTCACCCCGAGCGTTGCCGAGAGTTCGATTTCCCGTGGCAGCATCTCGCCGAGCCTGAACACGCCAGAGCGGATGCCTTCAGCCAGCCGCGTGTAGACCGCAACTCGAATGGGCTGGCCGACGGCGAGCTGGAGCTGCTGCTGCAGGAACGTGTGGGATTCCAGACTGGTCGTCACGAGACCTCCTTGTGTGCCCGACGCTATCACGTTCGACATGTGCCCGCAGAGGTATAACCTCATACTGCAAGCACTGCAATCTAGACAATGGAGTCCCCATGAGTACACCCACCACGACCAGCACGCCCCACATCGATCCGAAGGGGGTGGACATTGCCGAGACGATCCTGCTTCCCGGCGACCCGCTGCGAGCCAAGTTCATCGCCGAGACCTACCTCGACGACATCCGTTGTTTCAACGAGGTTCGCAACATGCTGGGTTTCACCGGCACCTACCGCGGGCGCCCCGTGTCCGTCATGGGCACGGGAATGGGCATTCCCTCAATCTCGCTCTACAGCTACGAGCTGATCCACCACTTCGGCGTCACTAACCTGATCCGGGTGGGTAGCTGCGGCGCCATGCAGGAAGGCATGGAGCTCTACGACGTGGTCATCGCGCAGGGCGCCTCGACCGACTCCAACTACCTGCACCAGTTCAACCTGCCCGGTCAGTGGGCACCACTGTCGTCGTACAGGCTGCTGGAGCAGGCCAAGCGGGCCGCCGACGAGCGCGGCCAACGCACCCACGTTGGCAACGTTCTTTCATCCGACGTGTTCTACGGCGCGGACTCCGACGCCATGGGCAAGTGGATGAAGATGGGCATTCTGGCCGTTGAGATGGAGTCGGCGGGTCTGTTCGCCAACGCCGCGGCCGCGGGCGTCGATGCGTTGGGCATCTTCACCGTCAGCGACCACATCCTCACTCACGCCAAGACCACCCCGGAGGAACGGCAGACCGCCTTCACCTCCATGATCGAGATCGCGCTGGAACTCGCCTGATGAGCACCGCAACCCGCCCCTCCGTTCTCACCCAGGCCATCAAGCCGAGCCGGGCCATCCCCATCCTGCTGATCCTCTTCGTGTTCTCGCTGGTGCTAGACAACGGCTTCAAATTCATGTCGCCGGCGTTGGCGGATAGTCTCAACCTTCCGGTCACCACCGTCAGCCTGCAGGCCACTCTGGCCGGCATCCTGATCGGTATCGGCGCCGTGGTCTACGCCGCGCTGGCCGACTCGATCAGCATCCGCAAACTCATCATCTTCGCGATCATCTTGATGACCGTCGGGTCGCTCGTCGGCTTCGTCTTCCAGGGCAACTTCTCGATGATCCTGGTCGGTCGGCTGATTCAGAGCGCCGGCCTGGCGGCCGCCGAGACGCTCTACGTGATCTACGTGACCAAGCACTTCAGGGGCGACGAGCAGAAGAAGTATCTGGGCTTCAGCACCGCGGCCTTCCAGTTGTCGCTGCTGATCGGCACCGTTGGAAGTGGCTTCATCGCCACCTACATCGGCTGGGCTGCCTTCTTCCTGGTCGCACTGCTTTCGCTGCTTGCCATCCCTGTCGTGTTGCGCGCGGTGCCCAAGGAGGCGACGGGCGGCGGCCATGTGGACGTATTCGGCCTGTTCCTGATCGCGGTCTTCGCCACCGGCCTGATCATGTTCATGCAGAACTTCAACCTGTGGTACCTGTTGCCGGTTGTTGCCGGGCTGGCTCTCTTCATCTGGCACATCCGTACCCACGACAACGCCGTGATCACCAGCGCATTCTTCGCCAACGCTCAGTACTCACTCATGATCATCGTGGTGTTCATCACCTACTCCGTACAGCTGGGCTACACCTTCCTGTTCTCGTTCCTGATCTCCGACGTCTACGGCTACAACCTCGGCGAAGTCGCCCTGCTGCTGATCCCCGGCTACGTCGCCGCCGTGATTGTGGGCACTCTTACCGGCAAGATCGCCAAGTACCTCTCCTCAAAGCAAGCCATCACCATCGCGCTCGTCGCGATCGTCGTGTCACTGCTGATCCCGGCCCTGCTGGTGGATAAGGGAGTCTGGATCTTCGTGATCTCGATGAGCCTGTTCCCGATGGCCTTTGCGCTGATGTACGGCCCGCTCGTGTCGACTGCCATTGAGCGTGTGCCGGTCGCAAACTCCGGTATCGCCATTGGCTTCTACAACCTCACCATCAACATTGCCGTTCCGGTCGGCATCGCCTACACCGCAACGCTGATGAAGCTGCAGCCCAACCTGTTGGGCGGCATCACCGACGGCGCCCAGGCCTCCTCCTACGGATCGGTGTTGTTGATCCTCACGGGAGTCGCTGCCCTCGGCCTCGTGCTGTACCGCGTCTTCATCGTCTTCATCGAGCGCCAGGGCTCCGAGGTGGCCGCGGCGCGGAAGGCTGTGGCGGACTAGGACGTCCGGTGCGGGTCTCGAAGGAGATTTCCGAATACGGAAGGTGCTCGCGTGCCAGCACGGCAGTCAGGATGCGATCGCCGAGGTCCGCGCCAACCGAATAGACGTGGGCCCGGTGGCGGGGGAACAGCCATCGGGTCCACGTCTGCGCCGTGCATGAGCCCAACCTGGTCAGGTGCCCCAGACAGCGGGGAAATGTTGCCTGACCTGTGGGAGTCTTGGCAAATGGGGGATTCTGGATCGGCTGGGTGTCAGTTCGCACTGCGCGGTGCGTGCGTGTGAGCGTGCGGGGCTCGGTCGGATCGATGATGACCGCCACGCTGGTGTCGCGAGCGCTGGGTTTTGTGAAGGCAATTCTCCTGGTGGCTGCCATCGGCGGAACCAGCGCCGGCGTCGGCGGGCAGACCTTCGAGATCGCCAACTCGGCTCCCACCTATCTGTTCGCCCTGATCGCCGGGGGAGTGCTCGGCGCCGTGCTCGTTCCGCAGATCGTCCGGAACCTGAACGCCGGCTCGGTCGGGCAGGACAATACCGACCGGCTCCTGACCATTGTTCTGGTCGGTTCAGCCGTGGCCACGGTCGTCCTTACCCTGTGCGCCCCGGGCATCGTCTGGCTCTACGCGACGACCTGGTCGCCGGAATGGCGAGGACTGGCAACGTCGATGGCGTACTGGTGCCTGCCTCAGATCTTCTTCCTTATCGCCTTCGCCGTTCTGTCGCAGGTCCTCAACGCGCGGGGAGTATTCGGTGCCCCGGCCTGGGCGCCCGCGATCTCGAACCTAGTGGGGATCGGGGGGATCCTGGTGTTCCTCCTCGTTCTGCCGTCCGGATTGGGGGACGTCGGCACGTGGAGTCCATCGATGATCGCGGTCCTCAGCGGTTCCGCCACCCTCGCCATCGCCGTCCAAAGCCTCCTTCTCGCGGTCCCCCTTCGCACCATGGGGTTTCGGCTGCGCCTGCGCTGGGGTGTCAGCGGTCTGGGGCAGATGTCGGCCGTGGCCGGCTGGACGCTCCTGGGCGTGGTTGCCGGCCAGGTCACCTACCTGGTCACCGCCAACGTCGCCAACAACGCCGGCGAGACGCTGCATCGACTGGGCATCGATGGGCCGAGCCTGAACTCGCTGTCACTCGCATACCTCCTGATGCTGCTGCCGCATGGAATCGTCACGGTGTCCCTGACCACCGCTCTGTACACCCGGATGAGCGGGTATGCCGCCCGCCACGACTTCACTGCGACCGAGTCACTCTCGAGCCTGGCCACGAAGCCTGTCGCCTATGTCGCGATCGCCGCGAGCGCCGCGTTCGCCGCGCTGGGACCGCTCATCACCACGGTGCTGTTCGGCAACCCGAGCATCGGACAGGTGCTGCAGGTCCTCTCGATCGGGCTCGTCGGCTTCAGCCAGGCCTACGTGCTCAACCGAACCTCCTTCGCTCTCCAGGACGCCCGCGGCCCGTTCCTCACTCAGCTCGTCATCGCGGTGCTCTCCGCGGCGGGGGCCGCCGCATCCGCGCTGATGCTGCCGCCGACTCTCACCGTGATCGGTATCGCGGCGGGCGTCACTCTCGCCAACTTTGCCGGCTGGTTCACTGCATATCGGGCGCTACAACGAACCTTTCGGCGTCTCGGCCACGTACCCGTGCGGGGACACCGCGCGTCTCTCGGCTACGTCCGGCTGCTCGGCGCGGGGCTCGCGAGTTTCATGGTCGGGTGGACGGCGGTGGCATTCATCGGGATTCCGTCTGATTTCGGTGGCAAAGTCCTCCTCCTGGGCGCCGCCGGAGCGGCATCTCTGGGGGTGTTCATCGTGGTCGGTTACGTTTTTGGCGATCGAACCGTGAGCGAACTGCGTCGCCCGTCCGGGCGGATGGGTCGATGACTATCCCCGGTGAATCCGTGACGGTTCGCGCTTACGCCCCTGAAGACGCGCCGAGCACTCTCGCCGTCTTTCTGGACGCCGTGACAACAACGGCGTCCCAGCACTACTCGCCCGAACAGATTGCCGCATGGTCCGCGCCCGGGGAGCGCGATGTCGAAAAATGGAACCTTGCCAGGGCCGGGCGAGGAACGGTGGTTGCGGTAGTCGAAGGAGACGTGGCCGGGTTCTCCGACGTCAACGCTGACGGATACATCGACATGATGTTCGTGTCACCTCGGTTCGGCCGACGAGGCGTTGCGAGTGCCCTGCTGGGTGCGATCGAACGCAGAGCGAAATCGCTGAACGCGGCCACGTTGTGGACTAACGCGAGCATCACCGCCCGTCCCTTTTTCGAGCAGCACGGATTCGTCGTCGAGGCGAAGCAGCATCCAGTCAGCCGAGGTGTGCGGATGACCAACTACCGGATGGCCAAACAGCTGTCCTAGCTCTCGACCCGGCCGGGCCTAGGCTGGGTCCATGCGCACAGTCCTCGTTTTGAACGGCCCGAATCTCGGACGCCTCGGCAGCCGGGAGCCTGACGTCTACGGCTCAGCCGACCTCGACGACCTATGGACGCTTCTCACCGATTCCGCACCGGAGGACGTCACCGTTGATGTGCGTCAGACCGACGACGAGGCCGAGCTCATCCACTGGCTCTACGAAGCCGTGGACACGACAACACCGGTGGTGCTCAACCCGGCCGCGTTCACGCACTACAGCTACGCGCTGCGCGACGCCGCGGCCCTCGTCACCAAGGCCGGTATCCCGCTCGTCGAGGTCCACATCTCCAACCCGCACGCCCGCGAGACCTTCCGCCACACCAGTGTGGTCAGCGCCGTGGCCACCGGAGTCATCGCCGGATTCGGCTTCGACTCCTACCGCCTGGCCCTCGACCACATCGTGCGCCTGGGCTGACCTCCTCCCGAGCGCCTGGGCGCACGGAATCGATCCGCCGCGGCGTGTCGGCTACACTCGTCTGAGACCTTTGGTCGCGCACCTTCCCAATTGAATCGAACGGAACACCTCTTCATGGCATCTACCGCCGACATTAGAAATGGCGTCGTCCTCAACATCGACAAGCAGCTGTGGGCCGTCATCGAATTTCAGCACGTCAAGCCCGGCAAGGGTGGCGCGTTCGTGCGCACCAAGCTGAAGAACGTCGTCACGGGCAAGACCGTCGACCGCACCTTCAACGCCGGCGCCAAGATCGAGACCGAGAACGTCGACCGTCGCGACTTCCAGTACCTTTACGCGGATGGCGAATCGTACGTCTTCATGGACGTCTCGGACTACGACCAGCTCACGGTATCCGCCGCCGTCGTGGGCGATGCCGCCAACTTCATGCTCGAGAACCAGGCCGTGACCGTCGCTCTGCACGACGGCAACCCGCTCTACGTCGAACTGCCGGCATCCGTCGTGCTTGAAATCACCTACACCGAGCCGGGCCTGCAGGGCGACCGCTCCACCGGCGGCACCAAGCCCGCGACCGTCGAGACCGGCTACCAGATCCAGGTGCCGCTGTTCCTCGAGCAGGGCACCAAGGTCAAGGTTGACACCCGCAACGGTGACTACCTCGGCCGCGTCAACTAGTGAGCGCCCGCACCAAGGCGCGCAAGCGCGCCATCGATATCCTGTACGCCGCCGACATCCGTCAGACCACGATCCCGCAGTCGCTGGCCATGGAGGCCGAGCGCGCCGCCAACGAACCGGCCCGCATGGTGTCCTGGCTCTACGCCCGGGACATCGTGGACGGCGTCGTCGACCACCGCGAGGAGATCGACGAATTGATCGAGACGTACTCGCAGGGCTGGACGCTCTCGCGGATGCCCACGATCGACCGGGCCATCCTGCGCATCGGCATTTGGGAGATCCTGTACAACGACGCCGTGCCGCACGCCGTCGCGATCGACGAGGCCGTCGAGGCCGCCAAGGTGCTCTCGACCGATGACTCGGCCGGGTTCGTCAATGGACTTCTCGGGCGCATCGCCCAGACGGCGCCATCCGCCTAAGCCGACCGCATCGTCGGCTTGAGCAGCACGTAGTACCGGTCCCGGGCGCATCGCTCGGGACCGGATTCACGAGGGGGAGAACATGACGGAACGCACCGACGGGACCACCGACGCAAACACTGGCGAGTACCCCGCCGGTAACCCGGGAGACCAGCCGGCGGCGCCTGCGCCGTACAAGGCTTCGCCCTCCATCGCGCCCACCACCCCGTACGCCGGACCCGTTGCGCCGCGCACGAACACCCTCGCGATCGTGGCGTTGGTGACCGGATTCTGCTGCAACATCGCAGCCGTGATCACCGGGCACATCGCGCTCAGCCAGATCAAGCGCACCGGCGAGGCCGGCAAGGGTCTCGCCATCGCCGGGCTCGTACTCGGTTACGCGAGCATCGGCCTCACGGCGGTCCTGCTCGTGGTGCTCGTGTTCTTCACGGCGGCGATGGGTGCGTTCGTCACCGCTGTCGCCGGCGCCACCTCGTCGGTGACATCCGAGTCGACCTCGGGGCCGACCGGTCAGATCGGTGCCGCCTATTTCGACGAGGGTTACCTCCTCGTCGGCACCGGAAGCACTGTGGTCGACCTGTACATCGATCCGATGTGCCCGTACTGCGGCCAGTTCGACATCGCCAACGGTGACACCCTGGCTGCCCTGGTCGAGGACGGCAGCATCACCCTGCGACTGCACTCGCTGACCTTCCTCGACGAAGCCTCGCAGGGCAGCGAGTACTCCACGCGGGCGTCCGCCGCGCTGACCTGCGAAGCCTCGATCAACCCCGAGTCCACCCTCGACTACCTGGCCGCGCTGTTCGCGAATCAGCCGACCGAGGGCACCACCGGCCTCAGCGACGATGAACTCGTGGCGTTGTCCGACGGCGCCTCGTCCATCGCCGAGTGCGTCACGGGCGAGCAGTATCACGCCTGGTCGCAGCAGAACACGGATGCCGCGCTGACCGGCCCGATCCCCGGCGCTGAGATCGCGTCGATCCAGGGCACGCCCACCGTCCTGATCGACGGAGTTCAGTACGACGGCCCGATCGGCGACCCGCAGGCTCTCGCCGACGCCATCCTGGGCGTCACCAGCTAGCCTGCCGTTCAGGTGGCCAGGGTTATGCTCGGAACCATACCGGCGATCGACGCCCAGAGCTTCACGTCGTCGGCGGGCTGGGGCCGATAGGGCGTCCCCGATTTGTCGCGGCACTCCAACGAGATCTGCGCCTCCAGGGCCACGCCGATCGCGTAGGTCCGGGACCCGCGCAGCTGGAGGGTCACCGAGAGGTCGGTGAAAGCATGCCGTTGTGAACTGATCGCCGAACCACCCTTGCCGCTCTCGTCGAAAGCAAAGAGGGTCCGAGAGCCGAACGGGCTCAGCAGCTCCCAGGCCCCGGTGATCGGGTCGATCTCCCAACCGGCGACATACGCGGTGCCCCGGTACGAGAAGGCCGCGAACCCGATCGGTCCGGCCGGCAGGAACCACCACCGGCTCTCGGCGACCAGGTCTACCGAGGCCGTGACCGTCACCGACGAGAGGCTGGCCCGGGGCACGAGCGTCACCCCGGTTCCGGCGAATCCGATGTCACCGGAGTCCATCGCGGAGACGTTCACCCAGCTGAACAGTCGTCCGGTCTTCTCCGACGCGTCGCTGCCATCCGGCTGCCCGTCGCGGCCGTTCGCCCACCGATACCGAAAGCGATGATCGTCGGGGGCCGGTGAACTCCAATAGGTGCGATAGTCGGCGTCGGCAGGGATGTAGAGGTTATCCGGCCAGGTGACGACGAAGGGCGCACGCGCACGGAAATAGTTCGCGAACAGGGCCTCACGATATTTCTTCACGCCGACGAGGGTGCGGACCGCGTCGCCCGTGGTGAGCTCGATCTCATCGTGCACGGCCTCGATCTCGCGTCGCCGCACGAAGCTGATGGGTCCGGCCGGCGCGCCGACCTCCGAGTCGACGTTCGAGGGTTCCCGCGACTCGGACCTGGCCGTCGATGCATGCCCGGTGGCTTCGCGCCGGTTCTGACGGTGGGTGCCGGCAGGTTCAGGCTCGGCGGTTGGGACGTCAGCGGCTGCGTCCACCATCGGGTCGACGGGTACATCGTTCGCCGGGTCGTCAGCCGGAACCGGACGCTGGTCGTCGGGTGGGTCACCGTGCCGGTCCTGAGGACGGTCGTTGTCAGCGGGGCTCATCAGATCACCTCCTGGCGCCACGGGCGCGCTGCATCGCAGATCGCGGAGTTGTGTCGCAAGGCAGGGTAGTCACCCCGAGGTGGTTGCGCGAGGTCTGCGACGCATCGAGACATCCGCTTCAACGAGCGCGGGCTTGTGGGCCTTAGAACGGTGGGTTCTCGGGTGCCGGTGGGGTCGGCTTCCGACTCGGCCGCTGCCGGGGCATCAGGTAACTCTCGTCGGCGGGCCGCCTCCGGGTCTTCGGCCCCACGACCGGTGGTCGGGGTCGGGGTGGTCCGACTGGGTTGGCGGGGTCGGTGCGGTAGCTGCGTTTGCCCGGTGAGGTCCAGTGCAGGATCCCACCTGGTTCCTGCGTGACCCGCCACTGGGAGAGGTGTTTGAGTCGGTGGTGGGGTTCGCAGAGGTGGGCAAGGTTGTCACTGTCGGTGTTGCCGCCGCCGGCCCAGGGGTCGGTGTGATCGACGTCGCTGGTCACCGCGGGTCGGGAGCAGCCCGGGAACCGGCAGGTTTCATCGCGCACCCGCAGGTACATCTTCATGGCCTTGGTGTTCTTGTGCTGGGTTTTGCCCAGCGAGAGCACCACCCCGGTCTCCGGGTGGGTCAGCAGCCGGGTGAAGCTCGGTGCGTGCCCGGCGATCTCCCGCGCGGCCTCCGGTGAGATGGGCCCGTACCCTTCGAGGGCGCCGGGTTCCTCGTCCAACCCCAGCAGGGTGAGCACGGGCACGGTGACCATGACGGTGCCGCGGATGCCGGCGCCCATCCCGTCGGGCGTGATTCCGTCCAGCAGCAGGGCGGCGGTGATGTCGGCGCGGAGCTGGTCGAGGGTGCGGGTCGGGGAGTCGTCGGCCGGGTCCTGCGCGATGCCGAAGGCGGCACCGTTGCTGCTGGCGTCATCCGTTTGGTCGGCCGGGCTCGGGTCGCCGAGGTGCTTGAGCTTCACGGCCATCGTGTTGATCCGGTCGTAGGCGGCCTTGGTGTCGTGGGCGGTGCCGTACCAATGCAACCAGCCCATCCCGTCCGGGGCGGCCTCCCACCGGCTGTGCCGTTCGGTCAGGGCGTTCGTGCTGCGGGTCACGATCGACTCCGGGTGCAGCCGCTCCCGCAACCGGCGGGCCTTGTCGATGAACCGGCCCACCGGCAGGCGCTTGGCCTCGGGCAGCACCTTCTCTTCGAACGCCGCCTGGTCCTCCATCGGCAGGGTGCGCATCTGATCGACGAGCGCGGTGGCGTGCCGGTAACTGATCTCTCCGGTCGAGAGGGCCTCGAAGGTCGCCGGGGCGGCCAGGAGCCAGAGGGACTGATCCATCAGGTGCTCCACGGTGCGTTCAGACAGGCGCAGCAGGCAGGCGGTCTCACTCACAATCGTGCGGCGGGCCACGTCCCGGTCCTCCCACCGGCTATAGGCGGCCGCGCGGGCTTGGTCCTCGGTCAGGGTGGCCGCGTTCACGTCGGCCAGCCGGATGCTCTCCGGGTTGCCGTGCAGGCGCGAGGAAACGAGCGGGTCCTCACTCCAGCCCTGCAGAGCGACGAGGAACTCGGCCTGCCGGGCCTGCGCGATGGCGATGGCGCGGGCCTCGACCGCGATCAGCTCAGTGCGGCGGGCCAGCTCCGAGCAGACCAACTCGTCCAGGGCCGGGTTGGGGACGTCCGGCCCGAAAGCGGTCGGGTCGACAGGGCAGGGGGTGGAGCCAGGTGGAGCGGACTCCGGAGAGCGGTCGTCAGCATCCGGAGCGGGCGGTACTGCCTGGTCGGGGTTACTCATGATGAGATCGTCTCACCTACCACCGACACTGCAGAAGGTTCCGGGACGGGGATGCTAGGGTCTAAAGGTACTAATGACCTACTTTAAGAGCCGTCCTGTGAGACGGGAAAGGAGGTCGGTTTGACGGAGCGCACCGTGCTCACCCAGGCTGACATCACCCGAGCGTTGACTCGGATCTCGCACGAGATCCTGGAGTCCAATCGTGGAAGCGAGAACCTGGTCATTCTGGGCATCCCCACCAGGGGAGTAGCCCTCGCCCAGCGGATAGCCGAGATCATCCAGCGCATCGAACCGGCATCCGCCGCCGTGCGCGTCGGCTCTCTCGACGTGACCATGTACCGTGACGACCTCGCGCACACCCGCACCCGTACCCCCGCGCCCACCCAGGTGCCGGGCAGCATCGACGGTGCCACCGTGGTCCTGGTCGACGACGTGCTCTACTCCGGCCGCACCATCCGCGCCGCCCTGGACGCCCTCGGCGACCACGGCCGCCCCAGCGTCGTGCGGCTGGCCGTCCTGGTGGACCGCGGCCACCGCGAGCTGCCGATCCGCGCCGACTTCGTGGGCAAGAACCTGCCCAGCGCCACGCACGAACGCATCAACGTGCACGTCACCGAGGTCGACGGCGATGAGTTCGTCAGCATTGAGGGAGGAATGGAGTCATGAGACACCTGCTCTCCACCAAGGCGCTGAGCCGCGACGAGGCCATCAGCCTGCTCGACATCGCCGAAGACATGGCCGATGTGGCCAACCGGGAGGTCAAGAAACTCCCGACCCTGCGCGGCAAGACCGTGGTGAACCTCTTCTTCGAGGACTCCACCCGCACCCGCATCTCCTTCGAGGCCGCCGCCAAGCGACTCAGCGCCGACGTGATCAACTTCAGCGCCAAGGGCTCCAGCGTCTCCAAGGGCGAAAGCCTCAAGGACACCGCCCAGACCCTCGCCGCCATGGGCGCTGACGGCGTCGTCATCCGGCACCCCGCGTCAGGAGCCCCGCAGGTGCTGGCCGGCAGCGGCTGGATCGACGCCGGCATCATCAACGCCGGCGACGGTACCCACGAACATCCCACCCAGGCCTTGCTCGACGCATTCACCATCCGCCGCCGCCTCCACGATGGGGCCTCCCGCGGCCGCGGGCTCGACGGCGTCACCGTCACCATCGTCGGCGACATCCTGCACTCCAGGGTCGCCCGCTCCAACCTGTGGCTGCTGAACACCCTCGGCGCACACGTCACCTTCATCGCACCGCCCACCCTGGTGCCCGCCGACACGTCGGCCTGGCCGGCCGCTATCGGCTACGACCTCGACGCGGCCATCGACGCCGGCCCCGATGTGGTGATGATGCTGCGCATCCAGGCCGAGCGGATGAACGCCGCGTTCTTCCCGAACAGCCGCGAGTACTCCCGCCGCTGGGGCCTGGACGACGAGCGATTCGCCCGGCTGTCGTCGCATAGCATTGTCATGCACCCCGGACCGATGAATCGCGGCCTGGAGATCTCCTCCGCCGCGGCCGACTCCGACCGGTCCACCGTGCGCGAACAGGTCGCAAACGGGGTATCAGTGCGCATGGCCGCGCTGTACCTGTTGTTATCGGGCGACCGAGAGGATCACTGAAATGTCGAGCGAACGCTACCTTGTGCGTGGAGCACAGCTGAGCGACGGAACCACCACCGACCTGCTGCTGGCCGACGGTGTCATCACCGCGACCGGCACCCAGCTGTCGGATGCCGGCGCGACCGTGATCGACGCCGACGGGCTCCTCGCACTGCCCGGCCTGGTCGACCTGCACACGCACCTCCGCGAACCCGGCTACGAGCAGAGCGAAACCGTACTCACCGGCAGCCAGGCGGCAGCCATCGGCGGGTTCACCACGGTATTCGCCATGGCGAACACCTCACCCGTTCAGGACACCGCCGGCGTCGTCGAGCAGGTGCTCGCGCTGGGGGAGAGCGCCGGCTACGTGACGGTGCAGCCGATCGGTGCCGTCACCGTCGGCCTGGCCGGTGAACGCCTCGCCGAACTCGGCGCCATGGCCACAAGCCGCGCCAATGTGCGAGTGTTCTCCGACGACGGCTTCTGCGTCTCCGACCCGCTCCTGATGCGCCGGGCCCTCGAGTACGTCAAGGCCTTCGACGGTGTCGTCGCCCAGCACTCCCAGGAACCGCGCCTCACGGTTGGCGCACAGATGAACGAGGGCGCCCTCTCCAGCGAGCTCGGCCTCACCGGCTGGCCCGCCGTCGCCGAGGAATCGATCATCGCCCGCGACGTACTGCTGGCCGAACACGTGGGTTCGCGCCTGCACGTCTGCCACCTCTCCACCGCCGGTGCCGTCGACGTGGTGCGTTGGGCCAAGGCCCGCGGCATCAATGTGACCGCGGAGGTCACCCCGCACCACCTGCTGCTCACCGAGGAACTCGTGGCCGGTTACGACGCCCGCTACAAGGTGAACCCGCCGCTCCGCCGCCGCGAAGACGTCGAAGCCCTGCGCCAGGGTCTGGCCGACGGCACCATCGACATCATCGCCACCGACCACGCCCCGCACCCCGTCGAGTCCAAGGACTGTGAATGGGACGCCGCCGCCAACGGCATGGTCGGCCTCGAATCCGCCCTGTCGGTGGCCCACGCCGCCGTGGTGGAGACCGGGTTCCTCGGCTGGAGCGACCTCGTCAGGGTGATGTCGACGACCCCGGCCCGGATCGGGCGCATCCAGGGCCAGGGCCAACAGCTCACTGTCGGCGCCCCCGCCGAACTCACCCTCTACGACCCGAGCGCCCGCCGGGTGTTCGCCCGTGAGAATCTGATCGGCAAGGGCGTCAACTCTCCCTACCTTCAGATGACGCTGCCCGGCCAGGTGCTGGCCACCTTCCACCGCGGTTATGCCACCGTGCTCGACGGCGTGCTGCAGAGCACGGCCCAGATCGAAGCCTCCCGGGGTCGGTTGGTACGGGGCGCCCATGAGTAGCCGCACGATCGCGACGATCATCACGGCGCTGGTCCTCCTCGCCGTCCTCGCCCTGATGTTGCGCTCCTGGCGCCGGCGCACCAAGCGGGATGCCGCGCTGCCCGCCGGCTACCCGCAGCCCGCCGATCGCGGCCGTGAACTGGCCTCCGCCGCAGCCCTGTACGTCGCCACCACCCCCCGCGACACACCGTTGGAACGCCTGAACATCCCCGGGCTCGGCTTCCGTGCCCGCGGCGGCGTGACCGTCACCGAGAAGGGCGTGCTGATCGAACTCGCCGGCTCGCCCGCCCTGTTCATCCCGGCGGATGCCGTGCAGCTCGTCGCCGACGCCACCGTCGCCATCGACCGGGTGGTCGAGCCCGGCGGCCTACTGCTGCTCGGCTGGCGGCTGAACTCTGTCGGCGTTGACACCACGGACCCCGACACCCCCACCGGTGTCGACAGCTACTTCCGTTTCAGCGACCCCGTCGACCGGCGGGCCATCACCGAAGCGATCAGATCCATCACTGCAGAACCCGGCACGACAGAACCCGGCACGACAGAACCCGCCACAACAGAACCTGGCAAGACAGAATTCGGCACCGAAGAAAGTGAGGTGTAGCCCGTGAGCTACCCAACAACCACACCGGCCCCGGCCGTACTCGTCCTCGAAGACGGCAGCCGATACGTGGGACGCGCCTACGGCAGCCTCGGCCAGACCCTCGGCGAGATCGTCTTCGCCACCGGCATGACCGGCTACCAGGAGACTCTCACCGACCCCTCCTACGCCGGCCAGATCGTGCTGATGACCGCGCCGCACATCGGTAACACCGGCGCCAACGACGACGACATGGAATCCTCCCGCATCTGGGTCTCCGGTTTTGTGGTGCGCGAGCCCGCCAGAATACCGTCGAACTTCCGTTCCCAGCGCACCCTCGACGCCGACCTCGAGTCGAACGGGGTCGTGGGCATCAGCGGCATCGACACCCGCGCCGTCACCCGGCACATCCGCTCGCTCGGTTCCATGCGCAGCGGCATCTTCTCCGGCGACGGCTATGAGCTCTCCGAGGGCGAACAGCTCGAACTCGTCCGCGGCGGGGCCAGCATGCGCGGCCGAAACCTGTCCGACGCTGTCTCCACCGTCGAGCCGTACTCGATTCCGGCGCAGGGCGAACGCATCGGCTCTGTCGCCGTGCTTGACCTCGGCGTCAAGACCTCTACCCTCAACTACCTCGCCGAGCGCGGCTTCGAGGTCCTGGTGCTCCCGCAGTCGATCACCGCGGAGCACGTGCTCTCGCTGAACCCGACCGCCCTGTTCTTCTCGAACGGCCCCGGTGACCCCGCCGCCAGCGACGCCCACGTGACCCTGCTGCAGGAAGTGATGCGCGCCGGCGTGCCGTACTTCGGCATCTGCTTCGGCAACCAGCTGCTGGGCCGTGCCCTCGGCTTCGGCACCTACAAGCTGCCGTTCGGCCACCGCGGCATCAACCAGCCGGTGCTCGACAAGGCCACCGGCCGGGTCGAGATCACCTCGCAGAACCACGGCTTCGCCGTGGACATGCCCATCGAGGGCATCAGCGAATCCTCCACCGGATTCGGCCGCGTGGAGGTCAGCCACTACAGCCTCAACGACCAGGTCGTCGAGGGCATCAGGTGCCTGGACATCCCGGCCTTCTCGGTGCAGTACCACCCGGAGTCCGCGGCCGGCCCGCACGACGCCAACTATCTTTTCGACAGGTTCAGGGATGTGGTGGTCGCGCACGCGGCCGCCGGAGCAGGAGACGCCAAGTAATGCCCAAGCGCGACGATATCAACAGCGTCCTCGTCATCGGAAGCGGCCCGATCGTCATCGGTCAGGCCTGCGAGTTCGACTACTCGGGCACCCAGGCCTGCCGGGTCCTCCGCGAGGAGGGCGTCCGGGTCATCCTGGTCAACTCCAACCCGGCCACCATCATGACCGACCCCGACTTCGCCGACGCGACGTACATCGAGCCGATCACCCCGGAGATCCTCGAGACCATCATCGCCAAGGAGCGTCCGGATGCGATCCTGCCGACCCTGGGCGGCCAGACGGCCCTCAACGCGGCCATCGCCCTACACGAGCGCGGGATCCTCACCAAGTACAACGTCGAGCTCATCGGCGCCAGCTTCGAAGCGATCAACAAGGGTGAAGACCGCCAGATCTTCAAGCAGCTGGTGCTCGACGCCGGCGCTGACGTAGCCAAGTCCTACATCGCGCACACCGTGGAAGAGGCCGTCGGCTTCGCCGAGGACCTCGGCTACCCACTCGTGGTGCGCCCGTCCTTCACCATGGGCGGCCTGGGCTCCGGCTTCGCGTACACCGAAGCCGAGCTCCGCCGCATCGTCGGCGACGGCCTGCACCAGAGCCCGACCACCGAGGTGCTCCTGGAGGAGTCCATCCTCGGCTGGAAGGAATACGAGCTCGAGATGATGCGCGACACCGCCGACAACACGGTGGTCGTCTGCTCGATCGAAAACGTCGACCCCGTCGGCGTGCACACCGGCGACTCCATCACCGTCGCGCCGGCGCTCACCCTCACCGACCGCGAGTACCAGAAGCTGCGCGACATCGGCATCGACATCATCCGCGCCGTCGGCGTCGACACCGGCGGCTGCAACATCCAGTTCGCCATCGACCCGGCCAACGGCCGCATCATCGTGATCGAGATGAACCCGCGGGTGTCCCGCTCCTCGGCACTGGCCAGCAAGGCCACCGGATTCCCGATCGCCAAGATCGCCGCGAAGCTGGCCCTCGGCTACCGCCTCGACGAGATCCCCAACGACATCACCAAGGTGACCCCGGCCAGCTTCGAACCCACCCTGGACTACGTCGTCGTCAAGGTGCCCAGGTTCGCGTTCGAGAAATTCCCCAAGGCCGACCAGCGCCTGACCACCACCATGAAGTCGGTCGGTGAGGCCATGGCCATCGGCCGCAACTACGCCTCAGCCCTGCAGAAGGCGCTCCGCTCGCTCGAAAAGCGCGGCTCCTCCTTCCACTGGGGTGCGGAGACCCGCACGGTCGAGGAGCTCCTCGAAATCGCCGAGGTTCCCACCGACGGGCGCATCGTCACCGTGCAGCAAGCGCTGCGCAAGGGCGCCACCATCGAGCAGCTCTTCGCAGCCACCAAGATCGACCCGTGGTTCCTCGACCAGATCGTGCTCATCAACGAGATCGCCGATGCCGTCGCCGCCTCGGACACCCTCGACACCGAGATCTTGCGCACCGCCAAGGACCACGGCTTCTCCGACGCCCAGATCGGCGAGCTCCGCGGCTTCGGCGAAGCGGATGTGCGCAAGGTCCGGCACATCCTCGGCGTACGCCCGGTGTTCAAGACCGTCGACACCTGCGCCGGCGAATTCCCCGCCCTCACCCCGTACCACTACTCGAGCTACGACCAGGAGACCGAGGTCGTCCCGTCCGACCGCAGGAAGGTCGTCATCCTCGGGTCCGGCCCGAACCGGATCGGCCAGGGCGTCGAGTTCGACTACTCCTGCGTGCACGCCTCGTTCGCCCTCTCCGAGGCCGGTTACGAAACCATCATGATCAACTGCAACCCGGAGACGGTCTCCACCGACTACGACACCAGCGACAGGCTCTACTTCGAGCCGCTCACCCTGGAAGACGTGCTGGAGATCATCCACGCCGAAAGCCAGAGCGGCGAACTCGTCGGCGTGGTCGTGCAGCTCGGCGGCCAGACCGCGCTGGGCCTGGCCAAGGGACTGGAAGCCGCAGGCATCCCGATCCTGGGCACCTCCCCGACGGCGATCGACCTGGCCGAGGAACGTGGCCTGTTCAGCGGCATCCTCGCCGACGCCGGCCTGCTCGCGCCCCGCAACGGGGTGGCCACCGACTACAGCGGCGCCGTCGTCGTGGCCGAGGAGATCGGCTACCCGGTGCTCGTGCGCCCCAGCTACGTGCTCGGCGGCCGCGGCATGGAGATCATCTACGACAGTGCCTCCCTGGCCGACTACTTCACACGCATGCAAGGCCAGGGCATCATCGGCCCGTCGCACCCGTTGCTGGTGGACCGCTTCCTCGACGACGCCATCGAGATCGACGTCGACGCCATCTACGACGGCCACGAGCTCTACATCGGCGGCGTGATGGAACACATCGAAGAGGCCGGCGTGCACTCCGGTGACTCCAGCTGCACCCTGCCGCCGGTCACCCTCGGCCGCGCCGAGATCGACAGGGTCCGCGACGCGACCCTGGCCATCGCCCAGGGCATCGGCGTGCGCGGACTGCTGAACGTGCAGTTCGCCATCGGCGCCGGGGTGCTCTACGTGCTCGAAGCCAACCCGCGCGCGTCCCGCACCGTCCCGTTCGTCGCCAAGGCGCTCGGTATCACGCTGGCCAAGGCCGCCTCGCTGATCATGGTCGGCACCACCATCGCCGAGCTCAAGGCCAACGGCCAACTGCCGCTGATCGACGGTTCCCGAGTGCCGATGGACTCGCCGGTCGCCGTGAAGGAAGCGGTGCTGCCATTCAACAGGTTCCGCACCAAGGAAGGCCTCATCGTCGACTCGGTGCTCGGCCCGGAGATGCGTTCCACCGGAGAGGTCATGGGTATCGACCGCGACTTCCCGCGGGCGTTCGCCAAAAGCCAGCTCGCCGCCTACGGCGGAATCCCGCTCACCGGAACGGTCTTCGTGTCGGTCTCCGACCGGGACAAGCGCGCTGTGATCCTGCCGATGCTGCGCCTCTCGCAGCTGGGCTACACGATCATGGCCACCGAGGGAACCGCCGAAGTTTTGCAGCGGAACGGAATCGGGGCCACAGTGGTGGCAAAGTTCAGCGAAAAGGCCGATGAGTCCGTGGACACCGTCGTCGACCTGATCCGGCGCGAGGAGGTGCAGATCGTGATCAACACACCGAACGGTCGCACCGCACGCGCCGACGGCTACGAGATCCGCGCCGCCGCCGTCGCCGGCGACCTGCCCCTGTTCACCACCATCGCGGAGCTGAGCGCCGCCGTCGCGTCGATCGACTCGATCCGTACCGGCTTCGAGGTCACCAGCCTGCAGGAGTACGCGGCGAAACGGGCGGCGGCACTGTGACTCCAGCCGGCGCAGAGATCCCAGCCGAACCCGTAGCCAGCGCCGAAGCCTTCGGTGCACGGCTGCACGGTGCCTTCGCCCGATTCGGCCGGCTCTGCGTCGGCATCGACCCGCACTCCTGGTTGCTGACCGATTGGGGCCTGCCGGACACCGCCGCAGGGGCCGAAAGCTTCGGCCGGGCTGTCGTGGCCGCCGCCGCGGGACGGGTGGGCATCGTCAAGCCCCAGGTGGCGTTCTACGAGCGGTTCGGCTCCGCCGGCTACCTGGCACTGGAACGAGTGCTCGCCGACGCGCGAGCGGCGGGCCTCCTGGTCATCGCCGACGTCAAACGCGGCGACCTGGGCACCAGTGTCGAAGCCTACGGCCAGGCCTGGCTGAGCCAGGGCTCTCCGCTCGAGGTCGACGCCATCACCGTGAACCCGTACATGGGGGTCGGCTCGCTGAACAGCACCGTTGACCTCGCCGCGGACAATCACAAGGGACTGTTCCTGCTCGCCGCGACCTCCAATCCGGAGGCCGCCCACCTGCAGCAGGCCGTGCTCACGGACGGAGCCCACGCGGGCCGTTCCGTGGCGGCGTCGGTGCTCGACCAGGTTGCCGCCATCAACGCCGACCTCGTGCCGGCGGGCTCGTTCGGGTCGATCGGCGTGGTCCTCGGGGCCACGGTTTCACTGGCCGACTTCGGCATCGACATCCACGCCCCGGCCGCCCCGGTCATCACCCCGGTGCTCGCCCCGGGCTTCGGCCACCAGGGTGCGAATCCCGCCGATCTGGCCGGTTTGTTTGGCGGATACGCTCAAGGCGTTATCGTGAGTGAATCGCGCAGCGTTATATCCGCCGGTCCCGCCCGTGTGGCCGATGAGATAACCCGCCGATCAACCGAAGCTGGAGCGACCCGTGGCTGATAATCGCCCTACCCCACCCGACGTCGACCGCGTCGCGGCCTCCCGCGCCGCCGTCGCAGCCCGACGAGCCCGCGCAGCCGTGAAAGCACAGGTCGCGGCCGGTGAACGTACCTCCCTCGACGTGCTCGCCGCCGCCGTCAAGGAACCGAACGGCGTGGAGGGCCGGCTGAGGGTGACCGAGCTTCTCGTGAGCATCCCCGCAATCGGGGTGACCAAGATGCAGCGCATCATGACCCGGCTCGAGATCTCGCCGTCCAAGCGCCTGGGCGGCCTCGGCAAGCACCAGCGCGACCGGCTGCGCGATTTCCTCGCCGCCCGGCCCACCGCCCGCAGGGGTGCGCCGGACTCCAGGCTCGTGGTCCTCGCCGGACCGACCGCGGTCGGCAAAGGAACCGTCGCCGCGCACATTCGTGAGCACCACCCCGAGGTGCACCTGTCGGTATCCGCGACCACCAGGGCCCCGCGTGCCGGCGAGGTCGAGGGCGTCAGCTACTTCTTCGTCGACGACGCCGAGTTCGACCGGATGATCGAGGCCGGCGAACTCCTGGAATATGCCACCGTGCACAATGCCTACCGCTACGGCACCCCGCGCGGCCCCGTTGAGGCGGCCATCGCCGACGGCAACAGCGTTCTGCTCGAGATCGACATCCAGGGTGCCCGCTCGGTGCGCCGGGCGATGCCGGAGGCCCGTCTGGTCTTTCTGCTGCCACCCACCTGGGACGAACTGGTGCGCCGCCTGATCGGGCGCGGCACCGAGGATTCGGCCGAACAAGCCCGCCGGCTGGAGACCGCGAAGCTCGAATTGGCCGCCCAGGGCGAGTTCGATTACCGCGTCGTAAACAGCGACGTGGCCGAAGCGGCCGAAGAAGTCGTAGACTTGATGCAGATTCGCAAGGCATCGGCGCCGTCGTAGCGCCCGCTGTACTTGAATTCCTCGCGTCGACCAGGCGCATCAACGTGGTCAATGTCCGGTTTCCGACCACGGAAACCAATGAAATGACCGCGCAGCCCGTACATTTTGCTTGAACAGCATGAAGGAGTGTGACAGCGTGCCCAACAAGCCCACTGGCATCATTGACCCGCCCATCGACGACCTGCTCACCAAGGTCGATTCCAAGTACGCCCTGGTGATCTTCGCCTCCAAGCGCGCCCGCCAGATCAACGACTACTACGCAGACCTTCACGAAGGCAGCCTGTTCGACAACGTCGGACCGCTCGTCGACTCCACCGTCGACGACAAGCCGCTCTCCGTGGCACTGCGCGAAATCAACGAGGACAAGCTCACCTCGAAGCCCATCGTCGAATAACTCGACGCAGCTCTCACGTAAGCGCGCAGGATGTCGACTGGTCGCACGATAGTCGTCGGGGTAACCGGCGGCATCGCTGCCTATAAGGCCGTCAACGTCGTGCGCGCTTTTGTGCTGCTCGGGGACGACGTCCACGTCGTCGCCACGGAGGCTGCACTGCGGTTCGTCGGCAAGCCGACGCTCGAGGCGATCTCCCGCAACCCCGTGCACACCGACCTCTACGAGGGCGTTGCCGAGGTGCGTCACGTGGCCATCGGCCAGTCCGCCGACCTCATCGTGATCGCCCCTGCCACCGCCAACAGCATCGCCAAGATTGCCCTCGGCCTGGCCGACGACCTGCTGGGCAACACCATCCTCGCCAGCACCGCCCCGCTCGTGATCGCCCCCGCGATGCACACCGAGATGTGGAACAACCCCGCCACGGTGGCCAACATCGCCACGCTCCGCCGTCGGGGCGTCACCATCGTCGGGCCGGGCATCGGCCGGTTGACCGGCTCCGATTCCGGGCAGGGCCGGATGGAAGAACCCGACGCCATCGTGGACGCCGCCCTCGCCGCCCTCGCCGCCCACCGCGCGGACACGCCCGCGAGTGTTCAGGTTCCGGACCTGGCCGGCCGGCACGTGCTGATCAGCGCCGGCGGCACCCGAGAACCCCTCGACCCCGTACGCTTCCTCGGCAACCGGTCCAGCGGGCGCCAGGGCGTCGCATTGGCCGAAGCGGCCCTGGCCAGGGGAGCCGTCGTGACCCTGGTCGCCGCGCACCTAGAGGTCGCTGCACCGACCGGCGCTTCCGTGCACAGCGTCAGCACCACCCTGGAACTGCAGCAGGCGATGCGGGACGCCGCCGCAGCCGCCGACATCGTCATCATGGCCGCCGCCGTCGCGGACTACCGGCCCGCGGAGGTGCAGGACGGCAAGATCAAGAAGGATGTGGCGGGAGACCGGGTCACCCTCGACCTGGTGCGCAACCCCGACGTGCTCGTCGGCCTCGTGCAGGACCGGCGCCCCGGTCAGGTCATCGTGGGGTTCGCCGCCGAAACCGAAGCCGACGACACGGCGCGCCGCGAACTCGGCCGCACCAAGATCCTCCGCAAGGGCTGCGACCTCCTGGTACTCAACAGGGTCGGTTGGACGCAGGGGTTCGCCACCGAACGTAATCAAATCGAGGTCCTGGACGGCGCCGGAGATATAGTGATGGAGGCCGACGGAACGAAATTGTCGGTGGCCCACCGTATTCTCGACAGCATCCTGGGCAGCAGCATCGACGCCATTCGAGCGGACGCACCCGTCTCTTGAGTCGGTGTCGCCTGGGCCGACGTCACCCGGGCCCTGAGCGTTCAGGCATGCTCGCACCCGCACACCAATCAACCGCAGCACATTTATCCAAGAATTGAGACGAGCCCCGATGAGCGATCTTCGCCTCTTCACCTCGGAGTCGGTCACCGAAGGCCACCCGGACAAGATCTGCGACCAGATCTCCGACAGCATCCTCGACGCCCTCCTCACCGAAGACCCGCACAGCCGGGTCGCGGTGGAGACTCTCGTCACCACCGGCCTCGTTCACGTGGCCGGTGAGGTCACCACGGCGGGCTACGTCGAGATCCCGTCGATCGTGCGCAAGTGCATCACCGACATCGGCTACGACTCCTCCGACGTCTGGTTCGACGGCCGCTCCTGCGGTGTCGAGATCTCCATCGGCGGGCAGTCTCCCGACATCGCCCAGGGTGTCGACGACGCCTACGAAAGCCGGGAGCAGGACAGCCTGGACGACTACGACCGCCAGGGCGCCGGCGACCAGGGCATCATGTTCGGTTATGCCACCCGCGAGACCCCCGAGCTGATGCCGATCCCGATCTGGATCGCGCACCGCATGGCCGAACGCCTCGCCGAGGTCCGCAAGTCCGGAGAACTGAGTTACCTCCGGCCCGACGGCAAGACCCAGGTCACCATCGGCTACGACGGTATCGTTCCCCGCACCGTCGAAACCGTCGTGCTCTCCACCCAGCACTCCCCGTCAGTGCGCACCGAGCAGCTGCGCGCCGAGATCGCCGAACTCGTCATCAAGCCCGTGCTCGAGCGCGTCGACCTCGACGCGAGCAATCTGCGCACCCTGGTGAACCCCACCGGCCGGTTCGAGATCGGCGGCCCCCAGGGCGACGCCGGACTCACGGGACGCAAGATCATCATCGACACCTACGGCGGATCCAGCCGGCACGGTGGCGGTGCGTTCAGCGGCAAGGACCCGTCCAAGGTCGACCGCTCGGCCGCATACGCCATGCGCTGGGTCGCCAAGAACGCCGTCGCCGCCGGACTGGCCGAGCGACTCGAGATCCAGGTGGCATACGCCATCGGCACCGCCTCCCCGGTGGGCCTCTACGTGGAAACCTTCGGCACCGGCGCCCTGCCGGACAAGGACATCACCGCCGCCATCCGCGAGGTCTTCGACCTGCGACCCGCCGCGATCATCCACGACCTGGACCTGCTGCGGCCGATCTACGCCCAGACCGCGACCTACGGCCACTTCGGCCGCGAACTGCCCGACTTCACCTGGGAACGACTCGACAGGGTTGATGACCTGAGAAGCGCAGCCGGACTCTGAAGCCTGGAGGCCGCAGATGACCCGCACCGGCCTCATCGCGAGGGTGCTGATCGACTCGCCCCTGCCGCAGCTGGACCATCTCTTTGATTACGCCATTCCCGACGAGCTGGCGCACCTCGCCCAGCCCGGGGTGCGGGTGCGGGTTCCGTTGCGCTCGGCGAACCGAGTGGCCGACGGCTACCTGATCGAGCTGATCGACCCTAAGCAGGCCGCGGCGACGGTCGCTCCGACCGAGGGGGCGACCCTGGACGGCATCGGCGGCGCCGACACCGGCTACAGCGGCAAGCTCAGCCCGGTCGACTCGATAGTGTCCGCCGTACCCGTGCTCACCGAGCCCGTCTGGCAGCTCGCCCGGCGCCTGGCCGACCGGGCGGCCGGCAACGCGAGCGACATCGTGCGCCTGGCCGTGCCGCCCCGCGCCGTGCGGGTGGAAAAGGCCTGGCTCGCCGCACGGGACGCCACACCCGATGCGCCGGCCACGAATCCGGCCGACCCGCTGGCCGAACCCGGTTTCGCCGAATACCCGCCGGAAACACTCGGCACCATCGTGGCCGACCGGCTGCGCGTCTGCGTCGCCGCGGTGCCCAGCCTGGTGCGTCTGCCCGGCCCGGACGACGGCGGCAGCACCGTGGGTACCTGGGCGATCACCATGGCCGAACTCGCCGTATCGGCGCTGCGCCAGGGCAAGAGCAGCATCCTGGTGGTGCCGGACTACCGCGACCAGGACCAGCTTCAGGCCGCCCTGACGACGCTGGCGCCCGCGGACGACGTCGTCCGCGTCGACGCCAGGCAGAGCAATCCGGACCGCTACCGCGGTTTCCTCACCCTCCTCGAGGGCCGGCCGCGGATCATCCTCGGCAACCGGTCCGCGGTGTATGCCCCCGCGCACGACCTCGGGCTGATCGTGCTGTGGGACGACGGCGACCCGCTCTACGGCGAACAGCTCAGTCCCTACGTGCACGCCCGCGACGCCGCCCTGATCCGCCGGGAGGCCGCCGACTGCGCGCTGGTCTTCATCGGCCACTCGCGCAGCGTGGAGACCGAACGACTGGTCGAGATCGGTTGGTTGCGCGCCGTGCACCCCACCCGTGACAGCCACCCCAGGGTGATCCCCACCACCTTCCAGTCCGAACCCGACGCACAGGCCAGGGCCGCCCGCATCCCGTCAGCGGCGTGGCTCGCCGCGAAGGAGGCCGTGCGGAACGGACCCGTGCTGGTGCAGGTCGCCAGTCCCGGCTACGCACCGATGCTGGCCTGCCGCTCCTGCGGAAAAGCCGCCCGATGCACTCAGTGCCAGGGACCGCTGGCCCTCGCCAATGCCAACGCGACACCCGCCTGCCGCTGGTGCGGCCACCTCGCCGCCGGCTGGCACTGCTCGCACTGCGAGGCCACCACCCTGCGCGTGGTCACCGTCGGCACCGGCCGCACCGCCGAGGAGCTCGGCCGGGCCTTCCCGGGCTCCCGGGTTATCGTCGCCGACGGCGAGCACACCGTGCAGACCATCGGGCCCGAGCCCGCCCTGGTGATCGCCACCCGCGGCGCCGAGCCGATACCCCGCAACGGCTACAGCGCCATCCTGCTACTCGACGGCGAACGGATGCTCGCCCGCGAGTCGCTGCGGGTGGGGGAGGACTGCCTGCGCTGGTGGGCCAACGCCGCAGCGCTGGCCGCTCCCGGCGCCTCAGTGATGCTCGCCGGAGTGGGCGGGGCCCTCGCCCACGCCCTGAACACCTGGCAGCCAGGTCCCTACGCCGCCGCCGAACTCGCCGACCGCCGCCAGCTACGCTTCCCGCCGGCGGTGCGGGTGGCCTCCGTCACCGGAACCACCGCGGAGGTCGACACGGCCATCGAGTCGCTGGCCGAGCTGCCCGGTCTCGACGTGCTCGGCCCGGTCAGCCACGACCCCGCCGGCCCCGCCCAGAAGACCGGCGGGCCCGCGCTCGTGCGCGCCATCGTGCGGTTCGGCTACCCGCTCGGCGACGAGGTCGCCCGCACCCTCAAAGCCGCCATCGTGCGCAACGCGGCCGGCCGACGCAAGCCCAAGGGCGCCGCGTTCCGCCCTGCACCTACACTCAAAGTACGATTCGACGACCCGGAGCTGCTGTAAATGAAACTCGTCTTCGCCGGGACCCCACAGGTTGCCGTGCCCAGCCTGACCCTCCTGGCCTCCTCTGACCATGAGATCGCCGCCGTGGTGACCCGCCCGGATGCCGCCCTCGGTCGCAAACGCGTGCTCACACCGTCACCGGTGGCCGCTGCCGCTGAAAGCCTCGGCCTGACCGTCATCAAGGCCAACCGGCTCGACGCCGACGCGACCGCGGCCATCACCGCCCTGAACGCCGACCTCGGCGTCATCGTGGCCTACGGCGGCCTGGTGCGCGAGCCCCTGCTCTCCGCGCCCCGCCTGGGCTGGATCAACCTGCACTTCTCCCTGTTGCCCCGCTGGCGCGGTGCGGCGCCCGTGCAACGCGCGATCATGGCCGGAGACGCCGAGACCGGCGCCGCCGTGTTCCAGCTCGTCGCCGACCTCGACGCCGGAGCCGTCTTCGCCGAGCTCAGGGTCCCCATCGGCCGGCACGCCACCGCGGGCACCCTGCTGGAGAGCCTCAGCCACAGCGGTGCCGAACTGCTCCGACGCGTCGTCGACGACCTCGCAGCCGACAGCATCCGGGCCGTCGAACAGAGCGGCGAGGTCACCCTCGCCCCCAAGCTCAGCCTCGCCGACGCGCGGGTGGACTGGACGCTGCCCGGTGAGACGGTCCACGCCATCATCCGCGGCGTCACCCCCGAACCCGGCGCATTCACCGAGATCGACGGCGCCAGACTCAAACTCCACGACGTGGCCCCGGCACACGGCCAACCCGGCCTCAGCCCCGGACACATCACCCTCCACGACAAACGCGTTCTGATCGGCACCGGCACGGAGCCGCTCGAACTCATCACCGTACAACCGGCAGGAAAAACCCCAATGAAAGCACTTGACTGGTGGCGCGGAGTGGCAGCATCCGAGGTGATCGCCTCATGAGCGACCACCGGGGCGACTCCCGCCCGAACGCCGCCCACACGAACGCCGCCCACACGAACGCTGCCCGCACGAGCGCTGCACGTCCAAGTTACGTCGTGCAGCCCGCCCGCCGGGTCGCCTACGAGGTGATCGCGGCCGTCCGCGAATCCGACGCGTACGCGAACCTGTTGCTGCCCACCCGCATCCAGCGGGCGGCGCTCAACACGGCGGACGCCGCGCTGGCCACCGAGCTCACCTACGGCACCCTGCGCATGCAGGGCTTCTACGACAGGGTCATCGCCGAGGCCGCCGGCCGGCCCGTCACGGCCATCGACCCGGCCATCCTCGACGTGCTCAGGCTCGGCGCGCACCAACTGCTGGCCACCCGCGTCGCCACCCACGCCGCCGTCAACGAATCCGTCGAACTCGCCCGCCAGGTGGGCTCACGCTCCGCGACGGGCTTCACCAACGGTGTGCTGCGCGCGATCGCCCGGGTCAGCGCCGACGAGTGGCGCGAACGCATCCTCGCCGACACCACGTCGCCGGACGACACCCTCGCGGCCCTGTATTCGCACCCGGTCTGGGTGGTGCGGGCGTTCCGGCAGTCCCTGCGCCAAGAGGGTCGCGAAGCAGAACTCGAAGAGCTCCTCGCCGCCGACAACGCCGCACCGCGGGTCAACATGGTGGCGCTACCCGGCCTCGCCGGGGACACCGCCGAGCTGGGTGACCCCAACGCCTTCTCGCCCACGGGCTTCGTGCTCGCCGGGGGAGACCCGCACCACCTGATGAAGGACAGCAACGGTCGCCTGCGGGTGCAGGACGAGGGCTCCCAGCTCGCCGCCCTCGCCCTCAGCCGCGCCCGCCCGGTTGTGGAGGGCGAGCGCTGGCTCGACCTGTGCGCCGGACCCGGCGGCAAGGCTGCCCTGCTCGCCGCGGAGGCCCTGAACGGCGGCGCCAGCCTCGTCGCCAACGAGGTCGTCCCGGCCAGGGCACAGTTGGTGCGGGCGGCGCTGGCCGCTGTTCCCGCCGACGTGCCCGTGTGGGAGATGGACGGCACCTGGGTCGGCGAGGACCAGCCGCAGGTCTTCGACCGGATCCTGCTCGACGCCCCCTGCACCGGGCTCGGCGCCCTGCGCCGGCGCCCCGAGGCCCGCTGGCGGAAGCAGCCCAAGGACGTCGCGGAGCTCTCCGACCTGCAGTCCGCCCTGATCCACGCGGCGCTCGGCGCCCTCAAGCCCGGCGGCATCCTGGCCTACGTCACCTGCTCGCCGCACATCGCCGAGACCCGGGGGATCGTGGCGACCGCCCGCAAGGCCTGGGGCGACAAGATCGCGCCGATGGACACGGCCGCGGTGTTGCAGGGCCTGGCCGTGCAGCCGCTGGACCTGGCCGGCGACCCCGGCAGCGTGCAGCTCTGGCCGCACCGGCACGGCACCGACGCGATGTTCATCACCCTGCTGCAGCGGCAGCCGGACTGAGCAGCCGGACTGCGCAGCGGCATTGAGCGGCCCGCCGGCGACGATTCGGTAGGGTGAAACCATGGTTACCCGGATCAACCCGAGCATTCTCGCTGCAGACTTCGCCAACCTGGAAAGGGAATTCGGCCGCATCAGCACCGCCGACCTCGCCCACGTCGACGTCATGGACAACCACTTCGTGCCGAACCTCACCCTCGGCCTGCCCGTCGTGGAACGCCTCCTGCAGGTGTCCCCGATCCCGTTGGACATCCACCTGATGATCGACGACCCCGACCGCTGGGCGCCCGCATACGCAGAGGCCGGCGCCTACTCGGTGACCTTCCACGCCGAAGCGGCCACGGATGCCGTCGCCCTGGCCCGGCGCCTGCGCGCGATCGGCGCCAGGGCCGGCATCGCCCTCAAGCCCGGCACCCCGGTCGAGCCCTACCTCGACCTGCTCGACGAGTTCGACCAGGTCCTGGTCATGACGGTCGAGCCGGGCTTCGGCGGGCAGAGCTTCATGGCCTCGACGATGCCCAAGGTCAGCCTCCTGGCCGACGCCGTGCGGCAGCGGGGCCTCGACGTCTGGCTGCAGGTCGACGGTGGCATCACCGAGGACACCATCGCACAGGCCGCCGCGGCCGGCGCCAACACCTTCGTGGCCGGATCCAGCGTCTTCAACGGCGACCCGGCCGGGCAGATCGCCCGGCTCCGCTCGGCCGCCGAGCTGCACGCGCACGCGCACTAGGGTGCCGGACCGGTAACCTGTAGAGGTGAAAACATTCGACGACCTGTTCGCTGAGCTGAGCCAGAAGGCTCTTGACCGCCCGATTGGGTCCGGTACCGTCCGTGAACTCGACGCCGGGGTGCATGCCATCGGCAAGAAGATCGTCGAAGAGGCCGCAGAAGTCTGGATGGCCGCCGAGTACCAGAGCGACACCGAAACCGCTGAAGAGATATCGCAGCTGATCTACCACCTGCAGGTCCTGATGGTGGCGAAGGGGCTTTCCCCCGAGGACGTCTACCGACATCTGTGATGTCGTCACCTCGCGAAACCCACCCGCCTTTGGCAAGACCCACCTTTGGAAAGATTGACATGTTGAGAATCGCTGTGCCCAACAAGGGCTCGCTCGCCGAGACCGCCGCCCAGATGCTGTCGGAGGCCGGCTACAACGGCCGCCGCGACCCGCGCGACCTGGTCGTGGCCGACCCGCACAACGACGTGGAGTTCTTCTACCTGCGTCCCCGGGACATCGCCACCTACGTCGGCAGCGGCGCGCTGGACGTCGGCATCACCGGCCGTGACCTGCTGCTGGACTCCCGTTCGACCGCCGGCGAAATCGCCAGCCTCGACTTCGGTGATTCCACCTTCCGCTTCGCCGGGCCCGCCGGCCGCTTCAGCGAGCTCACCGACCTCGAGGGCCTCAGGGTAGCGACGAGTTACCCCGGCCTGGTCGGCACCTTCCTGGCCGGTCACGGCGTCACCGTCGACCTGGTCACCCTCGACGGCGCCGTCGAATCCGCCGTCCAGCTCGGCGTGGCGGATGCCGTCGCCGACGTCGTCTCCACCGGCTCCACCCTGCGGAAAGCCGGCCTTCAGATCTTCGGCCCGGTCATCCTCGAGTCGACCGCGGTGCTCATCACCTCCGAGAACGAGCACGCGGGCATCAACACCCTGCTGCGTCGCCTGCAGGGCGTGCTCGTGGCCCGCCAGTACGTCCTCGTGGACTACGACGTGCACGTGGACAACCTCGACGCCGCCTGCCAGGCCGCGTCCGGAATCGAGTCGCCCACGATCTCGTCACTGCGCGACCCGAATTGGGTGGCCGTACGGGTGATGATCCCGCGGCTGGACACCAACAGCGTGATGGACCGGCTCTACGAGCTCGGCGCCCGCGCCATCCTCGTCACCTCGATCCACAACGCCCGGTTGTAACCATGGGCCTCGCCGTTCGAGTGATCCCGTGCCTCGACGTGGCCAACGGCCGCGTCGTCAAGGGTGTCAACTTCCAGAACCTGCGCGATGCCGGTGACCCCGTCGAACTCGCCAAGCGGTACTACGAGCAGGGCGCGGACGAACTCACCTTCCTCGACGTGACAGCCACCGTCGACGACCGCTCGACGACCTACGACGTGGTGCGGGCCACCGCCGAGCAGGTCTTCATCCCGCTCACCGTCGGCGGCGGCATCCGCAGCGTCGACGACGTGTCCAGGCTGCAGGCCAGCGGCGCAGACAAGGTGGGCGTGAACAGCGCCGCCATCCTGCGGCCGGCGCTGATCTCCGAGATCGCCGACAGGTACGGCGCCCAGGTGCTGGTGCTCTCCCTCGACGTCAAACGCAGCCAGCGCATGCCCTCCGGTTTTGTGGTCACCACCCACGGCGGCCGCACCGAAACCGACCTGGACGCCCTCGCCTGGGCCCGCCAGGCGATCGAACTGGGAGCCGGCGAACTGCTGGTGAACAGCATCGACGCCGACGGCACCAAGGCCGGCTTCGACCTCGAACTGATCACGATCATGCGCGAGCTCAGCACCGTCCCCGTGATCGCGTCCGGGGGAGCGGGCCTTCTCGAGCACTTCCCGCCGGCGATCACGGCGGGAGCCGACGCCGTGCTGGCCGCCTCCGTCTTCCACAGCGGAGACCTGACGATTGGCGACGTCAAGCGTGAGCTTGCCGACGCCGGAATGGTGGTGCGCCGATGAACGTCGACGCCGCTCTGGACTCCGCCCGCTTCGACGCCACCGGGCTGCTGCCCGCCGTCATCCAGCAGTGGGACAGCGCCGAGGTGCTGATGCTGGGCTGGATGGACCGTGAGGCCCTCCGACGCACCCTCACCGAGGGACGCGTCACCTTCTGGTCCCGCAGCCGGCAGGAGTACTGGCGCAAGGGCGACACCTCCGGCCACGCCCAGTTCGTGCGGTCAGCGGCCCTGGACTGCGACGCCGACACCCTCGTCGTGCAGGTCGAGCAGATCGGCGCGGCCTGCCACACCGGCACGCACACCTGCTTCGACGGCCGTGGCATCGACGTGACCGGGATCCTCCCCGAGGCTCAGCGATGAGCGCCGGCTCGACCACGCTGGAGACCTTCACCGGCCTGCTCGGCGAGCACCGGGTGATCCCGGTGATCCGGGAGCTCTTCGCCGACGGCGAGACGCCGGTGGGCATCTACCGCAAACTCGCCAACGGCACCGCGGGCAGTTTCCTGCTCGAATCCGCCGAACAGGGCGGCATCTGGTCGCGGTTCTCGTTCGTCGGGGTGTCCTCCTTCGGCGTGCTCACCCAGTCCGGCGACGACACCGCCTGGCTCGACTACGGTGTCTCCGCCGAGCGGGCCTTCGGTGGCGCCACCGACCTGGCGCCGCTCAACGCGCTCGCCTACCTCTACGAGCGCTGGCAGACCCCACGGCTGCCCGAGCACCCGCCGCTGACCGGCGGCCTGGTCGGCTTCATCGGCTGGGAGGCCATCCGCCAGATCGAGCGACTGCCCAACCGTCCGCCCGCGGACTACGACGTGCCCGGCCAGGCGTTCAGCTTCGTGGCCGACCTCGTCGTGATCGACCACAAGTACGGAACCGTGCAGCTCATCGCCAACGTGCTCAACGACGGCACGGACCCCACGGACACCCTGTGGCCGGCCGCCCAGGCGCGCCTGGACGCCCTGCAGACCCGGCTCACCCAACCGGCCGAGGTCTTCGTGTCCGAGGTCGACCTGTCCACCCCGGCGGCCCCGCAGCACCGCACCGAGCGAGCAGATTTCCTCGCCGCTGTCGGCACGTCCAAACAGCACATCGTCGACGGCGACGTGTTCCAGGTCGTCATCTCGCAGCGCTTCGATCAGGAATGCACCGCCGACCCGATCGACGTCTACAGGGTGCTCCGCAGCCTCAACCCCAGCCCGTACATGTACCTGCTCAGCCTCGAGTCCACCAGCGGCCAACCGTATTCGATCGTCGGGTCCTCACCCGAGGCGCTGGTGAAGGTCGCGAACACCCGGGTCTTCACCCATCCCATCGCCGGGTCCAAGCCCCGCGGCGCGACACCGGAGGCCGACGCCGACTTCGAAACCGAGCTCGCCGGCGACCCCAAGGAGCGCGCCGAGCACCTCATGCTCGTCGATCTGGCGCGCAACGACCTGCTCAAGGTCTGCCGCGCCGGATCGGTGGAGGTGACGGAGTTCATGCGCATCGAACGGTTCAGCCACATCATGCACCTGGTCTCCTCGGTCGAGGGGGACCTGCTGCCGGAGATGACCGCGATCGACGTCTTCAGGGCCACCTTCCCGGCCGGCACCCTCTCCGGTGCGCCGAAGCCACGGGCGCTGGAGATCATCGACTCCCTCGAACCGGCCCAGCGCGGCGTGTACGGCGGGGTGGTGGGCTACTTCGGTTTCGCCGGCGACGCCGACCTGGCCATCGCCATCCGCACCGCGACGATCATGAACGGTGTCGCGTACGTGCAGGCCGGTGGTGGGCTCGTCGCCGACTCCGATCCGGCGTCGGAGTTCCAGGAGTCCCAGAACAAGGCCGCGGCCCCGCTCCGCGCCGTCGCCGTGGCCAACGCGATGACCCGGGTGTACTGAATGATCACACCGCGCCGCATCAAGCCGACCCTGATCCTGGCCGTGATAGCCGCGAGCGGGCTCGCCCTGCTGGCCTGGACCCAGGTCTGGGCGACCGTGCGGCTCGCCGCGGACGGCACCGCTCAGCAGGTCCTCGACGTCACCGGCAACATCGCGGCGCCGGGCCTGACGGCCCTTGCCCTGGCCGGGCTCGCCCTGGCCGGGGCGCTCACCATCGCCGGCGTGGTCATCCGCACCATCCTGGGCCTGCTCGAAGCGCTCCTCGGAGTCAGCGTCATCCTCTCCGCCGCGCTGGCCCTGGCCGACCCGATCGGCGCGAGCGCCGCCGCTGTCACCACCGCCACGGGCCTCGCCGGCGTCGACTCCACCCGCTCGGCGGTGAGCAGCGCCGAGCTGACCTTCTGGCCGTTCCTGGCCCTCGCCGCCGGCATCCTGATGCTCATCGTCGGCCTCGTCGTGTGCGCCACCGCCCGGCGTTGGCCCGGCCCGACCACGCGCTACGAGAGCACCCGCCTGGAACCGGCGACGGATGCCACGACCGGCCAGGGGCGCCCCCGTGACGCCGTCGACGACTGGGACGGCCTCACCAGGGGCGACGACCCCACCGTCTGACCTGACTAACCCGGCAAGCTAGAATTGTCCCGCACGCCCACTGACCTTTAGGAGAACCATGAGCTTCGAGTCGGCAGACCCCGGCCACGGCCATTCGACGGCGGCCTGGACCGCAGTCACCATCATGCTGATCGCGTTCGCCATCGGCACCGTCGCGTTCTTCTTCGAGGTCGTCTGGCTCGTCTGGGCATCGGCCGTCCTCCTACTCCTCGGCCTCGTCGCCGGCTGGATCATGGCCAAGGCGGGCTACGGCGCGGCGCCGGTCGACGGAAGCCACTGACACAGTGCCCTCCGACCTCCTCGCAGAACTTCTCACCGGTTCGCTCGCCGACGCCGAGACCCGCAGGCTGGACCGCCCTCTGGCGACCGTAGAGGCCGAGGCGCTCGCCCAGGCCCCGGCCCTCGACGCGTTACACGCTCTCGCACCGTCCGACCGGGTGAAGATCATCGCCGAGGTCAAGCGCGCCAGCCCGTCCCGCGGCCCCCTGGCCGAGATCACCGACCCGGCCGCACTGGCCGTGTCCTATGAGTTCGGTGGCGCCAGCGCCATCAGCGTGCTCACCGAGGGTCGCCGGTTCCTCGGCTCGTTGGCCGACCTGGAACAGGTCAAGGCGTCCGTGTCGATTCCCGTGCTGCGCAAGGACTTCATCGGCACCGCGTACCAGGTTCTCGAAGCGCGCGCGGCGGGAGCTGACCTCGTGCTGCTCATCGTCGCAGCCCTGGACCAGACCACCCTGGGCGCCCTGCACAGCCTGGTACTCGAACTGGGCATGACCCCGCTGGTCGAGACGCACAGCGCGGACGAGGTCGAGCGGGCGTTGGATGTCGGCGCCAACCTCGTCGGCGTGAACGCCAGAAACCTCAGCACCTTCGAACTCGACCAGAACCTCTTCGCGAGCCTGGCCGACCGCATCCCCGCCGGCGTCGTCCGCGTGGCGGAGTCCGCGGTCAAGACCGCCGCCGACGTGGCGCACTACCGCGCCGCGGGCGCCGACGTCGTTCTGGTCGGTGAAGCCCTCGTCACCAGCGATCCCATTCTCACCCTCAACGAATTCCTGGCGGTATAGATGTCCAGCGCAAATCCTTCCCTCCGCGCCCAGTCCGGCCCCTACTTCGGCGATTTCGGCGGCAGGTTCGTTCCGGAGTCCCTGGTGGCCGCCCTCGATGAGCTCTCGGCCGAGTACGCCCTCGCCAAGGCCGACCCGGCCTTCGCCGCCGAGTTGTCCGAGCTGCACCGCAGCTACACCGGCCGGCCGTCGCTGATCACCGAGGTGCCCCGATTCGCCGCACACGGCGGCGGTGCCCGCATCATCCTCAAGCGCGAAGACCTCAACCACACCGGCTCCCACAAGATCAACAACGTTCTCGGCCAGGTGCTGCTCACCAAGCGCATCGGCAAGAAGCGGGTGATCGCCGAGACCGGCGCCGGTCAGCACGGCGTCGCCACGGCGACCGCCGCCGCCCTCTTCGGGTTGGACTGCGTGGTCTACATGGGTGAGGTCGACACGGAGCGCCAGGCGCTCAACGTCGCCCGGATGCGTCTGCTCGGCGCCGAGGTCGTCTCGGTGAAGACAGGCTCCCGCACCCTCAAGGATGCCATCAACGACGCGATGCGTGACTGGGTCACCAACGTGGAGACCACCAACTACGTCTTCGGCACCGTTGCCGGCCCGCACCCGTTCCCCGCCATGGTGCGGGACTTCCAGAAGATCATCGGTGAAGAGGCCAGGCAGCAGGTGCTCGACCTCACCGGGCGGCTGCCCGACGCCGTCACCGCCTGCGTCGGGGGCGGTTCCAACGCCATGGGCATCTTCCACGCGTTCCTCGACGACCCTGAGGTGGCACTGTACGGCTACGAGGCCGGCGGCGAAGGCATCGAGGGCCTGCGGCACGCCGCGACACTCACCAAAGGCCGCCCCGGCGTGTTGCACGGCGCGCGCAGCATGATGCTGCAGGACGAAGACGGTCAGACCGTCGAGTCCCACTCGATCTCCGCTGGACTCGACTACCCGGGCGTCGGTCCCGAGCACGCCTGGTTGGCCAGCATCGGCCGGGCCAGCTACCTGCCCGTCACCGACGCCGAGGCCATGGACTCACTGCGCCTGCTCAGCCGCACCGAGGGCATCATTCCCGCCATCGAATCGGCGCACGCCCTGGCAGGGACCTTGGAGCTGGGCAAACAGCTCGGCCCGGATTCGATCATCCTGGTCAACCTTTCGGGTCGCGGCGACAAGGACATGGAAACCGCCGGCCGCTACTTCGACCTTCTCGACGCTGGAGCGCAGCAACTGTGACGAACGCAAGCACCGGTTACACAAGCACCGTCGAGACCACGATCGCCGCGCGTCGGGCCGCCGGGGGCGGCGCCCTGATCGGCTACCTGCCGGTCGGCTTCCCCACCCTGACCGAGAGCATCGACGCCGCCGTCGCGATCGCCACCAGCGGGGTCGATATCCTCGAACTCGGTCTGCCGTATTCCGACCCCGTCATGGACGGCCCGGTCATCCAGGCGGCCACCCAGCAGGCCCTGGCCAACGGTTTCCGTCTGCGGCACGGCTTCGAGGCCGTCGCTGCGATCACGGGCCAGGTCGACACCCCGGTGCTGATGATGACCTACTGGAACCCCGTGCTGCAGTACGGCGTCGACAGGTTCGCCGACGATCTGGCCGCCGCCGGGGGAGCCGGGCTGATCACGCCGGACCTGATTCCCGACGATGCTCAGACCTGGCTGGATGCCAGTGAGCGCGCCGGCCTCGACAGGGTCTTCCTGGCCGCCCCGTCGTCCTCGGACGAGCGACTGCTGCAGGCCGTCACCCGAAGCCGCGGATTCGTCTACGCGGTCTCCACCATGGGTATCACCGGAGCCCGGTCCGATGTGGACTCGGCGGCCCGGGTACTCGTCACCCGCCTGCGGGAAGCCGGCTCCGTCAACGCCTGTGTCGGCCTGGGAATCTCCACCCCCGCCCAGGTGCGCGAGGTGCTGGAGTACGCCGACGGCGCCATCGTCGGGTCCGCGCTGGTGAAGGCACTGTCCGTCGGGGGAATCGACGCCGTCGCAACCCTCGCGGCGGAACTGGCCGCCGGCGCCCGCGACATCCGCGCCGCCGTCTAGCCTTGCCATCCAACCCTGTTTCCTGACCCCGTCGGCCGATCTCGCCGTCAGGTCCCTGCGTTTATGCCATCCCGTTTAGGGTAAATTGTCCGAGGCGGTCGATCGACCGGCTCCCAGTGACCAGAGTGTCACGATGAAAGGTTGTTGTGGTGTCGTTGCCCTTGAGCATTCCGAGCCCTGAGTGGAGCTTCTTCGACCTGGGGCCGTTCCGCATCCACGCGTATGCGATCTGCATCCTGATCGGTATCTTCCTGGCCACCGCGATGACCTCGCGGCGGCTGACGAAGCGCGGCGGCGAGCCGGGCGTGGTGCTGGATATCATCCTCTGGGCTGTGCCGCTGGGCATCGTCGGAGCCCGGATCTTCCACGTGCTCACCCACCCCAACGACTACTTCTACGACGGAGCGAACCTCTGGGACGTCTTCGCGGTGTGGAAGGGCGGCATCGCCATCTTCGGCGCCCTGCTCGGCGGCGCCGTCGGCGCGTACATCGGCACCCGACGCGCCGGCATCCGGTTCTGGTCGTTCGCCGACGCCCTGGCCCCGGGAATGCTCCTCGCCCAGGCCATGGGGCGACTCGGCAACTGGTTCAACCACGAGCTGTTCGGCCTGCCCACCACGCTCCCGTGGGGCCTGGAGATCTCCACCGACAACCCCGCGTACCCCGTCGGCCTGCCCGTCGGCACCCTCTTCCACCCCACCTTCCTGTACGAGATCGTCTGGAATCTGGTCGGTGTCGCCGTGATCCTCATCCTCGAACGCAAGTTCCGGCTGCGCTGGGGCACCGCGTTCGGTGTCTACCTGATCTGGTACGGCGCGGGACGCAGCGTGTTCGAATCGATCCGCGTCGACCCGAGCGAGATCTTCTTCGGCCTCCGCACCAACGTGTGGGCCGCCCTGTTGGCCATCCTGGTCGGCCTGATCATCATCATTGTGCAGAGCAGACGGCACACCGGAATCGAACTGAGCCCGTACCTGCCCGGGCGCGAGTGGAAGCCGGTCGACCCTGAGGTACAATCTGGTGAAACCGATTCCGTTTTCGAGGATCACGGCAATGAGGCTGATGAACCCGTTGAATCACGCGACGTCGACGCCACAAGCACAACCGACTCCCGCCCCTAACCGCGGTCATCCCACCCGGTCCACGGTTTTCGCCCTCCATTTCGGGCGGAGTGGCTTCTCTTCTTCCCGCGGGCCAACGTCGTCCCCACCTGCCAGTCATTTTGTGAGGACGGTCTAATGACGCAGCAACCCCTCTTCTCCAGGTTCAGTAGTGTTCCCTCAGCCCAGGGGCTCTACAACCCGCACGACGAACGTGATGCCTGCGGTCTCGCCATGGTCGCCACCCTGCGGGGAACGGCCGGACACGACATCATCACGCGAGCGCTCGACGCACTGCGCAACCTCGAACATCGCGGTGCGGTCGGTTCCGACGCCGGAACGGGCGACGGCGCCGGTATCGTCACCCAGATCCCGGATGAGTTCTTCCGTGCGGTGTCCACGTTCGACCTGCCCGACGCCGGACGGTACGCCGTCGGCAACGTCTTCCTGCCCACAGAACCGACCGCCCGCAGCGCGGTCAAGAGCGCCATCGAGGCCATCGCCAAGGAGGAGAACCTCCACGTTCTCGGCTGGCGCGAGGTCCCGGTTCGCCCCGACGAGGTCGGCAACCTGGCGCGGGCCGCGATGCCCGCCATCCAGCAGCTGTACGTCTCCAGCAGCCGCACCACCGAGGACGGCCTGCCCCTGGCCGGCATCAACCTGGACCGCCAGGCCGTCCGGTTGCGGAAACGCTCCGAACGCGAGGTGGAGACCTACTTCGCGTCGTTGTCCTGTCGCACCATCGTGTACAAGGGCATGGTCACGACCCTTCAGCTGGAGCCGTTCTACCCCGACCTGTCCGACGAGCGCTTCACCTCGAAGCTGGCGCTGGTGCACTCGCGGTACTCCACCAACACCTTCCCGTCCTGGCCTCTCGCGCAGCCGTTCCGGATGATCGCGCACAACGGCGAGATCAACACGGTGCAGGGCAACCGCAACTGGATGCGCGCCCGCCAGTCGCAGCTCGAATCGGAGTTGCTCGGCGACCTGAACCCGTTGTTCCCGATCGTCACCCCCGGCGCCAGCGACTCGGCGTCCTTCGATGAGGTCGTCGAACTGCTGAGCCTGTCCGGCCGGTCGCTGCCGCACGCCGTGATGATGATGGTGCCGGAGGCCTGGGAGAACCAGCCCGACCTGGACCGTGACCGCCGAGCGTTCTACGAGTACCACTCCATGTTGATGGAACCGTGGGACGGCCCCGCCGCCATCGTCTTCACCGACGGCACCCTCGTCGGCGCCACCCTGGACCGCAACGGTCTGCGGCCCGGCCGCTACGTGATCACCGACGACGGACTCGTCGTGCTCGCCAGCGAGATCGGCGTCATCGACGTCGACCCCGCCCGGGTGGTCCGCAAGGGGCGCCTGCAGCCCGGCAAGATGTTCCTCGTCGACACCGAGGCCGGCCGCATCATCGAAGATGAGGAGATCAAGGGCGACCTCGCCGCCAGCGAGCCCTGGGGCTCCTGGCTCGACGCCGGCCGGATCAACCTCAAGGACCTGCCGGAACGGGAGCACATCGTGCACCCGCCGGCATCCGTGGTCCGTCGCCAGCGCACCTTCGGCTACACCGAAGAAGAGGTACGCATTCTGCTGGCCCCGATGGCCCGCAACGGCGCGGAGCCCCTCGGTGCGATGGGCAGCGACACGCCCATCGCGGTGCTCAGCGAGCGCCCCCGGCTGCTCTTCGACTACTTCACCCAGCAGTTCGCGCAGGTGACGAACCCGCCGCTGGACTCGATCCGGGAAGAGGTCGTCACCAGCCTCAAGCTGGGCCTCGGCCCCGAGCTCAACCTGCTCGCGGCGGGCCCGGAGCACGCTCGCCAGGTGGTGCTCGACTTCCCGGTCATCGACAACGACGAGCTGGCCAAGATCCAGCACATCGACACGTCCCCCGGCAGCCGCACCACCACCACCATCCGTGGCCTCTACAGATTCGACGAGGGTCCCAGCGCACTCTCCAACCGGATCGAGGAAATGTGCCACGAGGTCGACGCGGCCATCGAGGACGGCGCTCTCTTCATCGTGCTGTCCGACCGGGACAGCACCAAGGACCTCGCGCCCATCCCGTCGCTGCTGATGATCGCGGCCGTGCACCACCACCTCATCCGCACCGAGAACCGGCTCAAGGTCGGCATCGTCGTGGAAGCCGGTGACGTGCGCGAGGTGCACCACGTGGCGCTCCTCATCGGGTACGGCGCCAGCGCCGTCAACCCGTACCTGGCCATGGAGACCTGCGAGGACCTCGTGCGCAGCGGCTTCATCACCACCGTCACGCCCGAGAAGGCCGTGAAGAACGTGATCAAGGCGCTCGGCAAGGGCGTACTCAAGATCATGTCCAAGATGGGCATCTCCACGGTGTCGTCCTACGCCGGCGCGCAGACCTTCGAGGCCGTCGGCCTGAGCCAGGTCTTCATCGACCAGTACTTCACCGGCACCACGAGCAAGCTCGGTGGCGTCGGGATCGACGTGATCGCGGCCGAGAACCTCGAACGCCACACCGGCGCCTACCCGCCGGATGCCGCCGTCACCGTGCACGAGCGTCTCGCCACCGGCGGCGAATACCAGTGGCGTCGCGACGGTTCCCCGCACCTGTTCAACCCCGAGACCATCTTCAGGTTGCAGCACTCCACCCGCACCCGCCGCTACGACATCTTCAAGGAGTACACCAAGCTCGTCGACGACCAGTCGGAGAGCCTGATGACGCTGCGTGGCATGTTCGCCTTCAACATCGGGCAGCGAAAGCCCATCCCGATCGACGAGGTCGAGTCGGTCGCATCGATCGTGAAGAAGTTCTCCACCGGCGCGATGAGTTACGGCTCCATCTCGCAGGAGGCTCACGAGACCCTCGCCATCGCGATGAACCGGCTCGGCGGCAAGTCCAACACCGGTGAGGGCGGCGAGGACCTCGACCGTCTGCTCGACCCGACACGGCGGAGCGCGGTCAAGCAGGTCGCGTCCGGCCGGTTCGGCGTCACGAGCATGTACCTCACCCACGCCGACGACATCCAGATCAAGCTCGCCCAGGGTGCCAAGCCGGGGGAGGGCGGCCAGTTGCCGCCCACCAAGGTTTACCCGTGGGTCGCCCGCACCCGGCACGCCACCGCGGGCGTCGGCCTGATCTCGCCACCCCCGCACCACGACATCTACTCGATCGAAGACCTCAAGCAGCTGATCTTCGACCTCAAGCGAGCCAACCCGACCGCGCGCATCCACACCAAACTGGTCAGCCAGTCCGGTATCGGTGCCGTCGCGGCCGGCGTCGCCAAGGCGCTCTCCGACGTGATCCTGGTATCAGGACACGACGGCGGCACCGGCGCGAGTCCGCTCAACTCGCTCAAGCACGCCGGCACCCCCTGGGAGCTCGGCCTGGCCGAGACCCAGCAGACCCTGATGCTGAACGGGATGCGCGACAGGGTCGTGCTCCAGGTCGACGGCCAGCTCAAGACCGGCCGTGACGTCGTCATCGGCGCCCTGCTCGGAGCTGAGGAGTTCGGTTTCGCCACCGCCCCTCTAATCGTCGAGGGCTGCATCATGATGCGGGTCTGCCACCTGGACACCTGCCCGGTCGGCGTCGCAACCCAGAACCCCGAGCTCCGCAAGCGGTTCAGCGGCAAGGCCGACTACGTGGTGAACTTCTTCGAGTTCATCGCGCAGGAGGTGCGCGAGTACCTCGCCGAGCTCGGCTTCCGGAGCCTCGACGAGGCCACCGGCCGCAAGGAACTGTTGAACGTGAACGGCGCCCTCAACCACTGGAAGGCATCCGGGCTCAACCTGGCGCCGATCCTGGTCGGCCCCGACTTCTCCGCCGGCGAACCGCGACGTTCCAGCCGGGAGCAGGAGCACGAACTCGACGAGCACTTCGACGTCGAGCTGATCAGGCAGAGCGCCAATGTGCTCGAGCACGGCGGCCAGGTCACGATCGCGCTGCCGATCCGGAACACCGAACGCGCCGTCGGCACCATGCTGGGCCACCAGGTGACCCTGCGGCACGGCGAGAACGGCCTGCCGGCCGGCTCCATCGACGTCACCCTGACCGGGTCGGCGGGGCAGTCCCTCGGCGCTTTCCTGCCCAGCGGCATCACCCTGCGCCTCGAGGGGGATTCCAACGACTACGTCGGCAAGGGCCTCTCCGGCGGGCAGATCATCGTGCGCCCCGACCGCGGCAGCGTCTTCGCTGCCGAGGAGAACGTGATCGCCGGAAACGTGATCGGCTACGGCGCGACCCTGGGCAGCATGTTCATCCGCGGCATCGTCGGTGAACGATTCCTGGTGCGCAACTCCGGTGCGACCGCCGTCGTCGAGGGGGTGGGCGACCACGCCCTCGAGTACATGACCGGTGGACTCGCCGTGATTCTCGGCGAGACCGGCCGTAACCTCGGCGCGGGCATGTCCGGCGGAACCGCATACATCTACCGGCTGCGCTCGGAGCTCGTCAACCGTGACTCGCTGGACTCCGGCGAACTCACCCTGCTGCCGCTCGGCAGCGCCGACATCGAAATCGTCGGGGACCTGCTGGAACAGCACCTGGAACAGACCGATTCTGTTCTGGCCGCGCGGCTCCTCGCCGACCGCGACACGACAATGAAGAACTTCGTCAAGGTGCTGCCGCGTGACTACGCAGCCGTCCTGGCGACGAGGCAGAGCGCCGTGGCCGAGGGGCTCGACCCCGACGGCGACGTGGTCTGGAACCGCATCTTGGAGGTAACCAATGGCTGACCCGAAGGGATTCCTGAAGACCACGGACCGGGAACTTCCCGCCCGTCGTCCGGTCTCCATCCGTCTGATGGACTGGAAAGAGGTCTACGAGGCCGGCGACTCCGCCGTGCTCAAGCGCCAGGCCGGCCGCTGCATGGACTGCGGTGTTCCGTTCTGCCACCAGGGCTGCCCGCTGGGCAACCTGATCCCGGAGTGGAACGACCTCACCTGGCGTGACGAGGGCCGACAGGCCATCGAGCGTCTGCACGCGACGAACAACTTCCCCGAGTTCACCGGCCGGCTCTGCCCGGCACCGTGCGAGTCCGCCTGCGTCCTCGGCATCAACCAGCCGGCGGTGACCATCAAGCAGGTCGAGGTCTCGATCATCGACCAGGCCTTCGCCGAGGGCTGGGTCACCCCCCAGCCGCCCGGCCGACTCACCGGCAAGACCATCGCCGTCGTCGGCTCCGGACCGGCCGGACTCGCCGCCGCCCAGCAGCTGACCAGGGCCGGGCACACCGTGGCCGTGTTCGAACGCGACGACCGCATCGGCGGCCTGCTGCGCTACGGCATCCCGGACTTCAAAATGGAGAAGAAGCACCTCGACCTGCGTCTGTCCCAGATGACCGCAGAGGGCACCCGCTTCCGCGCCGGCGTCAACATCGGGGTGGACATCACCTGGACCGATCTGCGGGCCAGGTACGACGCTGTCGTCATCGCGACCGGCGCCATGGTGCCCCGCGACCTGCCGATTCCGGGGCGCGACTTGCCCGGGGTGCATTTCGCGATGGAATACCTCGTGCAGCAAAACAAGGTTGGCGCCGGCGACACCGTCGACAACCAGATCCTCGCCGAAGGCAAGCATGTCGTCGTGCTCGGCGGCGGTGACACCGGTGCGGACTGCATCGGCACCGCGAACCGTCAGCTGGCCGCCTCGGTGACCAACCTGGCCATCGGCAAGCAGCCCGGTGACAGCCGCCCGGAACACCAGCCCTGGCCGATGTCGCCGACCCTGTTCGAGGTATCCAGTGCCCACGAAGAGGGCGGCACCCGGGAATACCTCGCGTCCACCATCGAGTTCCTGGCCAACGACGCCGGTGAGGTGCGTGCCATCCGGGTCGCCGAAACCGAATATCTCGATGGCCGACGGGTGCCCAAAGCCGGAACCGAACGGGAGATTCCCGCTGATCTGGTGTTGCTGGCACTGGGCTTCACCGGTCCGGACAGCGCCGAACTGACCCATGATCTGCATCTGCCGCTCGACGACCGGAGTAATGTCGTCCGTGATAGTGATTACCAGACCAGCCACGAGGGTGTATTCGTTGCCGGAGATGCAGGCCGAGGTCAGTCGCTCATCGTATGGGCGATCGCCGAAGGACGCGCTGCTGCGGCAGCCGTCGATCGGTATCTCGAAGGCGAGACTCAACTGCCCGCCCCGGTGAAGCCGACGGATCATTCGTTTGCCATCTGAGCGTACGAACTGATTCCGCTGCCCATTCTCTCCAACCAACCGAACGCACCAATGCGCCACACCGGCGCGGAAACCGGAGATCCACCAGTATGAGACGCGCGAAAATCGTCGCCACCCTCGGGCCGGCAGCATCCAGCTACGAACAGATCCGCGCCATTATCGACGCCGGCGTTGACGTCTGCCGTATGAACCTGAGCCACGGTGACTACACCGTGCACGAAGGCGTTTACGCCAACATCCGGAAGGCAGCCAACGACTCCGGCCGTGCCGTCGCCGTGATGGTCGACCTGCAGGGCCCGAAGATCCGTCTGGGCAAGTTCGAGGGCGGACCGTACGACCTCGCCGTCGGCGACATCTTCAAGATCACCACCGAGGACATCCTCGGCACCAAGGAACTGTCCGGCACGACCTACAAGGGCCTGCCGAACGACGTCAAGCAGGGGGACTTCCTCCTGATCGACGACGGCAAGGTCAAGGTCGAGGTCGTCGAGACCGACGGCACCGTCGTGACCACGAAGGTCATCGTCGCCGGCCCGGTGTCGAACAACAAGGGCATCAACCTGCCCGGTGTTGCCGTCAACGTGCCTGCCCTGTCCGTCAAGGACGAGGCCGACCTGCGTTGGGGCCTGCGCCTCGGCACCGACCTCATCGCGCTGTCCTTCGTGCGCAACGCGGCCGACATCGACCGGGTGCACGAGATCATGGCCGAAGAGGGCCGCAAGGTTCCCGTCATCGCCAAGATCGAGAAGCCGCAGGCCGTCGAGGCCCTCGAGGGCATCGTCGACGCGTTCGACGCGATCATGGTGGCCCGTGGCGACCTGGGCGTCGAGCTTCCGCTCGAGGCCGTCCCGATCGTGCAGAAGCACGCCGTCGAACTGGCCCGCCGCATGGCGAAGCCGGTCATCGTCGCAACGCAGATGCTCGAATCGATGATCCACAGCCCCGTTCCCACGCGCGCGGAGACGTCCGACGTCGCCAACGCCGTGCTCGACGGTGCTGACGCGGTCATGCTCAGCGGCGAGACCAGCGTCGGCGAATACCCGGTGGTCACCGTTCAGACGATGGCGCGCATCGTGGCCTCCACCGAGGAGCACGGCCTGGAGCGGATCGCACCGCTCACCAACAAGCCGCGCACCCAGGGCGGCGCCATCACGCTGGCCGCCATCGAGGTCGCTGAATTCGTCGAGGCCAAGTACCTCTGCATCTTCACCGAGTCAGGAGACTCCGCGCGTCGTATGTCGCGCCTGCGCTCCTCGATCCCGATGCTGGCCTTCACCCCCGAGGCGAGCATCCGTCGTCGCCTCGCGTTGACCTGGGGCGTGCAGACGTACCTGGTCGACCGGGTGACCCACACCGACTCGATGTTCGGTCAGGTCGACGACATCCTGCTCGGCCAGGGCCTGGCTGAGATCGGCGACAAGGTCGTGGTGATCTCCGGATCCCCTCCCGGAATCGCGGGTTCGACGAACGACATCCGGGTTCACCGCATCGGTGACGCCCACAACGGTGTCGCTCCGGCGTACGCCCAGCAGTAACCAGCAGTACGACAACAGCCCCGCGGAGAAATCCGCGGGGCTGTTGTCGTATCCGTGGCGAAGACCCTCTGGGCGGCCGTGCACGGTCGATGGACGACTGTGCGGTCGACCGACGGACCAACGGGCGGATGCGGCGACCGATCGCTGAGACGGGCGTGTGCGGGCGCGGAGGCCCGGCTGCGGGTGAGGAGGACGCCGATCAGGGACAGAAACACCGCATGCCCGCCGCCGGTGGAACCGGGCAACGGGCATGCGGTGAAGTGGTACCGGTGGTGGGACTCGAACCCACACGTCCTTGCGAACAAAGCATTTTGAGTGCTCCGCGTCTGCCATTCCGCCACACCGGCTCACAACACCTGCACCAGAATACCGTAGGCTTTTGGCTGTGACCGACCAAGAGACAACTCCAGTACCCCCCCGCCGCGTCGTTGTAGCGGAGGATGAATCCCTCATCAGGCTCGACATCGTCGAGATCCTCCGAGACAACGGATTCGAAGTGGTGGGCGAAGCCGGCGACGGTGAGACCGCTGTGGCCCTGGCCACCGAGCTCCGCCCCGACCTGGTGATCATGGACGTCAAGATGCCGCACCTCGACGGGATCTCCGCCGCGGAACGCATCACCAAGGCCCACATCGCCCCGGTCGTACTGCTCACTGCGTTCAGCCAGAAGGAACTGGTCGAGCGCGCGAGCGAGGCCGGCGCCCTGGCGTACGTCGTGAAGCCGTTCACCCCGAACGACCTGCTGCCCGCGATCGAGATCGCCCTCTCGCGGTACAGCCAGATCATCACCCTCGAGGCCGAGGTCGCCGACCTGGTCGAACGTTTCGAGACCCGCAAGCTCGTCGACCGGGCCAAGGGCCTGCTCAACGAGAAGATGGGCCTGACCGAGCCGGAGGCGTTCCGATGGATCCAGAAGGCGTCCATGGACCGCCGTCTGACCATGCACGATGTCGCACAGGCGATCATCGAACAGCTCTCCGCCAAGAAATAGTCGGCCAGCCACAAAGCAGCCGGCACCACCGTCACGAAAAAAGCGGGTCCCTCCGGTGAGGGGCCCGCTTTTTCGTGCTCGCAGAGCGGATCAGCGTGCTGCCGGCTGGTCCAGGATCAGGTTGGTGATGCGGATCGTCGAACAGCGACGGCCCGCATCGTCGGTCACCACGATCTCGTGGGTGGTGAGCGTGCGCCCCAGGTGGATCGGGGTGCACACGGCGGTGACATACCCGGAGGTGGCCGAGCCGGTATGGCTGGCGTTGATCTCGATGCCCACGGCGAGCTTGCCGGGGCCGGCGTGCAGATTGGCCGACATCGACCCGAGCGACTCGCCCATCACCACGTAGGCGCCGCCGTGCAGCAGCATTGCCGGCTGGGTGTTGCCCTCGACGGGCATCCGCGCCACGGCCCTCTCGAGTGAGAACTCGGTGAACTCGATGCCCATCTTGTCGGCCAGGTCGCCGGCGCCGCGTGCCTTCGTCCAGGCGAGGAAGTCGGTGGTGCTCTCGGGCGGGTTCTGCTCGGTCATGGTCACCTCGTGGCTCGGCTCAGCCCCACCGGAGGCGGCTTGTAGGCTGGGACTGTGTCGGAATCAAAAAAGCCTACCCTGATGATCATCGATGGCCACTCGCTGGCGTACCGGGCGTTCCACGCCCTGCCCATCGACAGCTTCCAAACCCAGGACGGGCAGCACACCAACGCCATCCACGGGTTCCTGTCGATGCTGCTGAGCCTGCTCCGCACCGAGAATCCGAGCCACATCGCCGTGGCATTCGATATCTCCCGGTATTCCTTCCGCACCCGCGACTACCCCGAATACAAGGGCACCAGGGCGATCACTCCGTCGGAGTTCAAGGGCCAGGTGCCCCTGCTCCAGGAAGCCCTCAAGGCCCTGAATATCACCACCCTGACCAAGGACGACTACGAGGCAGACGATATCCTCGCGACGCTGTCGGTCCGCGGCACCGCCGAGGGCTACGACGTCTTCGTGGTGTCCGGCGACCGGGACACGATCCAGTTGGTCAACGACACCGTCACCCTGCTCTACCCGGCCAGCCAGGGCGTTTCGGCGCTGACCAGGTATGACCCGGCCAAGGTGCGCGAGAAGTACGGCATCGCCCCCGAACAGTACCCGGACATCGCCGCGTTGGTCGGCGAGACCAGCGACAACCTGATCGGCATCAGCAAGGTCGGCGAGAAGACGGCCGTGAAGTGGCTTGAGAGGTTCGGCAGCCTCGACGCGATCCTCGAGCACGCCGACGAGATCACCGGCGTTGTCGGCGCCAACCTGCGCGAGCAGAAGGACAATGCGATCCGCAACCGCCGCCTCAACCGGCTGGTCACCGACCTCGACCTGCCCGTCGAGCTGCGCGACCTGGTGCGCGGACCGATCGACGAGGACGCCGTGCGTGAGGTCTTCGGGCGCCTGGAGTTCCGCACCCTGCTGGACAGGGTGATCAAGCTCGAGGCCAACGCCAACGGCAATGGCAACGGGACCGCCACCGGTGACGCCGCCGGCGCGGCTCCGGTCACCGAGGTCCCCGCGGCGGCGAAGGCACCGGTGCAGCGCGAACTGCTCGACGAGGAACTCGCCACCTGGCTGGACCGGGTGACCACGACCGGAACCGCCCTTTCCGTCACCGTTGAGCTCCTCAACGGCCTGCCGATCGGCTTCGGCCTGGCCACGGCCACCGAGACCGCGACGGTGGCCTGGCAGCCCGGTCGGGCCGATTACCGGCCGCTCGAGGAATGGCTCGCGGGCCCGAGCCCCAAGGTCATGCACGACGCCAAGCCGCAGGTGAAGGCCCTCACCCGCGCCGGCCTGGTGCTGAACGGATTGGCCATCGACACCCTGGTGGCCGGTTGGCTGCTGCGCCCGGGCGGCCCTGACAAGACTCTCGCCGACCTCGTCAAGCGCTACCTCGACGAGACCGTGCCCGTCGTCGACCCCAACCAGCTGGTGCCGGATGAGAGCGTCGCCGGCGGCGTCGCCGTGGACTCCTGGTACACGGTGCGCCTCGCCGCCGCCGTGACCGCGTTGCTCGACTCGGGTTCGCGAACCGTTCTGACCGACATCGAGATGCCCACCCTGATGACACTGGCAGCCATGGAACTGACCGGCGTCGCGGTCAATCACACCGAACTCGCGGCCCTGTCCGTACAGCTGGGCGACACCGCAGCGGAGCTCGCGGCCGGCGCCTACGCCCAGATCGGCCGCGAGGTCAATCTCGGTTCTCCCAAGCAGCTGCAGGAGGTGCTCTTCGATCAGCTGGGCATGCCGCGCACCCGGGCCAACAAGACCGGCTTCACCACGGATGCCGGCGCCCTCGCCGATCTGCAGGCCAGCAACCCGCACCCGTTCCTCGACCTGCTCCTGAAGCACCGGGACGCCACGAAGCTGCGCCAGATCGTGGAAACCCTGGACCGGGCCATCGACGACACCGGCCGCATCCACACCACCTACGTGCAGATCGGCACCGCCACCGGCCGGATCTCCTCCACCGACCCGAACCTGCAGAACATCCCCGTCCGCACCGAGGAAGGCCGCCGCATCCGGGCCGCGTTCCATGCCGGGTCCGGCTCCGAAAGCCTCCTCACCGCCGACTACTCGCAGATCGAGATGCGCATCATGGCGCACCTCTCCGAGGACGCCGGCCTCATCGAGGCGTTCAACGCCGGCGAAGACCTGCACAGGTTCGTCGGCGCCAGGGTCTTCGGTGTCGCACCTGAGGACGTGACCGGGGAGATGCGCAACAAGGTCAAGGCCATGTCGTACGGGCTTGCCTACGGGCTCAGCGCCTTCGGCCTGTCCAAGCAGCTGCGCATCGAATCGCGCGAGGCCAAGCAGCTCATCGCCGACTACTTCGCCAGGTTCGGCGCCGTACGCGACTACCTGCGCCGGGTGGTCGAGCAGGCCAAGGTCGACGGCTACACCACGACGATCTTCGGCCGCCGCCGGCCGTTCCCCGAGTTGAACAGCCCCAACCGGGTGCTGCGGGACAACGCCGAACGGGCCGCTCTGAACGCACCCATCCAGGGTTCTGCCGCCGACCTGATGAAGATCGCGATGAACAACATCGCGCTCGACCTGCGCGAACAGGACCTGCAGAGCCGCATGATGCTTCAGGTTCACGACGAACTGATCTTCGAGGTCGCCCCGGGGGAGTGGGACGCTCTGCAGCACGTCGTCACCCAGCGGATGGAGTCCGCGGCCGACCTGCTGGTGCCGCTGGACGTGCAGGTGGGCCGCGGGGCCAACTGGGACGCCGCAGCGCACTGACCTGGGCCATGTCCTAGGCTCGGGGGATGACTCTGAACGAAGGCCGGACACCCACCCCCGTCGACCAGATCGCCGAGGGGTGGGTCGACACCCTGGTGTCGCTCGATCCCACTGTGGGCACCTATATCGGCCGGTCGGCGGACGGTTCGGGCTTTGCGGACTATTCGCCGGACGGCCACGCCGCCTACGTGCAGGCCGCGGCCGCCACCATCCGGCTGCTGGACGACAGCGTCCCGGTCGACGACGTTGACAGGGTCACCCGCACCGATCTGCGCAGCAGCCTCGCGCTGGACCTGGAGAGCTCCGCCGCCTGCCTGCAGCTGCGCGACCTCAACGTCATCGCGTCACCCGCGCAGGGCATCCGCGAGGTCTTCGACCTCATGCCCACCGCCACGGTCGAGGATTGGCGCAACATCTCCGCGCGCCTGGGCGCCGTGCCGGCGGCCATCACGGGCTACATCGAAACCCTGCGCCTCGGCATCGAGCAGGGCACCACGCCGGCCCGGCGGCAGGTGCGCGAGGTGCTCGACCAGGCCAGACGCAACGCCGCCAACGACGGGTTCTTCAACCACTTCGTCGCCGACGCCGGCCTCGAGCACGGTTCGCTGCCGGCCTCCCTGGCCACCGACCTCGGTGCCGGAGCCCACGCGGCGGCCACCGCCTACGAGCGGCTGGCGACGTTCCTCGCCGACGAGCTCGAGCCCCGTGCCACCGAGCAGGATGCCGTCGGCCGGGACCTCTACGCGTTGAGGTCGCGGCACTTCCTCGGCGCCACCATCGACCTCGACGAAACGTACGAGTGGGGCATCCAGGAACTCGCCCGCATGACAGAGGAACAGGAGAGCGTGGCCAGGCAGATCAAGCCCGGCGCCACCGTTCTCGAGGCGATCGCGTTCCTGGACACCGACCCGGCCCGGAAGTTGCACGGCACCGACGCCCTGCAACGCTGGATGCAGGAGACCAGCGACCGGGCCGTCGCCGAACTCGGCGCCACCCAGTTCGACATTCCCGAGGAGATCCGCCGTCTGGAGTGCCTGATCGCCCCCACCCAGGAGGGCGGCATCTACTACACCGGACCCACCGATGATTTCTCCCGCCCCGGCCGGATGTGGTGGTCGGTGCCCGTCGGCGTCACCGAATTCGACACCTGGCGCGAACTCACCACGGTCTATCACGAGGGAATCCCCGGCCATCACCTGCAGATCGGCCAGGCGGTTTACAACCGGGCGTCCCTGAACACCTGGCGCCGCCAGCTGGCCGGCACGTCTGGCCACGCGGAGGGCTGGGCGCTCTACGCCGAGCGGCTGATGGAGCAGTTGGGCTACCTGGACGATCCCGCCGACAGGCTCGGCATGCTCGACGGGCAGCGGATGCGCGCTGCCAGGGTCGTGCTCGACATCGGAGTGCACCTGGGCAAGAAGGTGCCGGACGGGTCGCAGACCTGGACCGCCGACTACGCCTTCGACTTCCTGGCCGGAAACGTGAACATGAACGACGGCTTCGTGAAGTTCGAGGTGAACCGGTACCTCGGCTGGCCCGGCCAGGCACCGTCGTACAAGGTGGGCCAACGCATCTGGGAGCAACTGCGCGATGACGCCAAGGCCCGCGAGGGAACCGGCTTCGACATCAAGGAGTTCCACCGCCGCGCCCTCGACCTCGGCGGGGTCGGCCTCGACACCCTCCGGTCGGCGTTGCAGAACTGACCCGGTGCCGATGCCGTCGCCGTACGAGGCCGCCCTCGGCGGTGACCTGACGGGACTGCACCCACAGCTGCGCGCCTACTTCACGGCTATCCCGGCCGGTCGGCACGGCCTCGGCCGGGGGACCTTCGACAGGGTCGGCACCCCGCGGCGCTGGCTGTGGCCGGTTCTGGCGCTGCTGGCCCGCGACGCTGTGCTGTTCCCGGTTTGGGAACACGACGTGCCCTTCCTGGTCGTGAACCGGCCGGGACCCGATCGGGTGCATGCTGTGCGCCGCTTTGATTTTCCGGCCGGGTCCCGCGACATGATCGATGTCATCGGCGCGGATGCCGGCGGCCTCGCCGACCGCCTCGGCCGGAGCGGACGCCTGGAAACCCGCCTTGACGCCCGCATTGTCGACGGTGCCCTGCACCTGGATTCCGCAGGTGTCCACGTGCACCTCGCCGGTCGCCGGGTTCCGGTCCCACGGCTGTGCGCGCCCCTGGTTCACCTGACGGAACGCTTCGACGACGGTGACCAGCGGCAGCACGTGCAGGTCACCGTGAGCCTGCCGTTCGTCGGGCGGGTATACGAATACTCGGGGTCCTTTCGGTACTCGATCGAAGACGCGTGAGATGCGTTGCCGCCGCCGCCGAGAACGGGTTGCCGGGGCGCTCCCGAAACAGCTAAGCTTTACTGTCACGCTTGTGACGAATTAGCCGCTGCCAGTCGCGGATCTTGAACACGTATCGCACGACCTTCCCTTCTGGCCCGAATATGTCCATCCTGGAGCAACTACTACATGACAATCGCAACGACCGAACGGGCACCCAAGCAGGTCGCCATCAACGACATCGGATCTGCTGAAGACTTCCTTGCCGCGGTCGAAAAGACTCTGAAATTCTTCAACGATGGCGACCTCATCGAGGGCACCGTTGTGAAGATCGACCGCGACGAGGTCCTCCTCGACGTCGGCTACAAGACCGAGGGTGTCATCCCCTCCCGCGAGCTCTCCATCAAGCACGACGTCGACCCCTCTGAGGTCGTCAAGGTCGGCGACCTGGTCGAGGCACTCGTTCTTCAGAAGGAAGACAAAGAAGGCCGTCTCATCCTGTCGAAGAAGCGCGCTCAGTACGAGCGTGCATGGGGCGACGTCGAGAAGATCAAGGAATCCGACGGAGTCGTCACCGGTTCGGTCATTGAGGTCGTCAAGGGCGGGCTCATCGTCGACATCGGCCTGCGCGGCTTCCTGCCGGCGTCGCTCATCGAGCTTCGCCGTGTTCGCGACCTGACCCCGTACCTGGGCCAGGAGATCGAGGCCAAGATCCTCGAACTCGACAAGAACCGCAACAACGTCGTCCTGTCGCGCCGCGCCCTGCTCGAGCAGACGCAGTCCGAGAGCCGCACCACGTTCCTCAACAACCTACAGAAGGGACAGGTCCGCAAGGGCGTCGTCTCGTCGATCGTCAACTTCGGTGCGTTCGTCGACCTGGGTGGCGTTGACGGTCTGGTACACGTCTCCGAGCTCAGCTGGAAGCACATTGAGCACGCCAGCGAGGTCGTCGAGGTCGGTCAGGAAGTCACCGTCGAGATCCTCGAGGTCGACCTGGACCGCGAGCGCGTTTCCCTGTCGCTCAAGGCCACGCAGGAAGACCCGTGGCAGGTCTTCGCCCGCACCCACGCCATCGGCCAGGTTGCACCGGGTAAGGTCACCAAGCTCGTCCCCTTCGGCGCGTTCGTTCGCGTTGCAGAGGGCATCGAGGGCCTGGTCCACATCTCCGAGCTGTCCGGCAAGCACGTCGAACTCGCCGAGCAGGTTGTCTCTGTCGGCGACGAGGTGTTCGTCAAGGTCATCGACATCGACCTGGAGCGTCGCCGCATCTCGCTGAGCCTCAAGCAGGCCAACGATGGTGTCGACCCCGAGGGCACCGAGTTCGACCCGGCACTCTACGGAATGCTCACCGAGTACGACGACCAGGGCAACTACAAGTACCCCGAGGGCTTCGACCCGGAGACCAACGAGTGGCGCGAAGGCTTCGACTCCCAGCGCGAGAAGTGGGAGCAGGACTACGCTGCAGCCCAGGCTCGCTGGGAAGCACACAAGAAGCAGGTCGCATCCGCGAACGACGAGATCATCGCCCCCGGCGATGTCGCGTCCGCAGCCGGTAACTCGTTCACCAGTGAGGCTGCCGGAGCCGGCACCCTCGCCGACGACGAGGCGCTTGCCGCACTGCGCGAGAAGCTGTCCAGCAACAACTAGAAGCTGGCAACAACTAGCAACTAGCATCACCTGCCCGGCGCATGCCGGGACCAGCACAGGCCGGGCCCTTCGGGGTCCGGCCTGTACCGGTTAAGCAGCGCCCCTCCGTTAGCATGGGGCGGTGTACTTGATTGGGTTGACCGGCGGGATCGCATCGGGCAAGAGCACCGTGGCGAAGCGATTCGCCGAGCACGGAGCCGCGGTGATCGACGCCGATCAGCTCGCCCGGGCGGCCGTGGCGCCGGGCACCGATGCGCTGGCCCATATCGCCGACATCTTCGGCCCCGAAGTCATCGCCGAGGACGGCAGCCTCAACCGCGCCCGCCTGGGCTCGATAGTATTCGGCAACCCCACCGCCCTCAGCGTCCTCAACAACGTGGTCCACCCCGCCGTGCGTGCGCTCTCCAGCGCGGCCATCGCCGCCGCCGAGCGCGCCGACCCTGAGGCCGTCGTCGTCTACGACGTTCCCCTGTTGGTTGAGGCGTCCGTCGGTCACCCCTTCGACCTGATCGTGGTCGTCCACGCCGAAGCAGAGACTCGGGTGCGCCGCATGGTCGAGCTGCGCGGCATGCCGGAAGACGACGCCCGCCGCCGGATCAGCGCCCAGGCCGGCGACGCCGACCGCCTCGCCGTCGCCGACGTCGTGATCGACTCGATGGGCTCCCTCGACGAGACCCTGGCCCAGGTCGACCGGCTGTGGGATTCGAAGCTTCGCGCAAACCACCGGCCCGCCCACTCCGACTCCAGTGTCGGTGGCGCTCCTTAGACTGGAAGCATGGAACCCACCCGCGCCGTTCATCCCTTCGAGGTCGTGAGCGAGTACACGCCCAGCGGCGACCAGCCCGGCGCCATCGCCGAACTCACCGGCCGGATCAACGCCGGTGAAACCGACATCGTGCTGCTCGGCGCCACCGGAACCGGCAAGTCCGCGACGACAGCCTGGCTGATCGAGCAGGTACAACGCCCCACCCTGGTCCTCGCCCACAACAAGACCCTGGCCGCGCAGCTTGTGAACGAGTTCCGCGAACTGATGCCCAACAACGCCGTCGAGTACTTCGTGTCGTACTACGACTACTACCAGCCAGAGGCGTACGTGCCGCAGACCGACACCTTCATCGAGAAGGACTCCTCGATCAACGAGGAAGTCGAACGGCTCCGGCACTCCACCACCAACTCGCTGCTCAGCCGACGCGACGTCATCGTCGTCTCCACGGTGTCCTGCATCTACGGCCTGGGCACCCCCGAGGGTTACCTGGAAGCCATGGTGGCGCTGCAGGTCGGCCAGAAGGTTGACCGGGACTGGCTGATCCGCAAGTTCGTGGCCATGCAGTACCAGCGCAACGACGTCGACTTCTCCCGCGGCCACTTCAGGGTGCGCGGCGACACCATCGAGATCATCCCGATGTACGAAGAACTCGCCATCCGCATCGAGATGTTCGGTGACGAAATCGAGGCGCTCTACAGCCTGCATCCGCTCACCGGCGATGTCGTGCGAAAGCTCGATGCCGTGTCGGTATTCCCCGGTTCCCACTACGTGGCCAGCACCGACGTCATGCAGCGGGCGATGGCGACGATCAAGGAAGAACTGGAGGAACGGCTGGGCCAGTTGGAACGCGAGGGCAAGCTGCTGGAAGCACAACGCCTGCGGATGCGGACCACCTTCGACCTGGAGATGATGGAACAGATCGGATTCTGCTCCGGCATCGAGAACTACTCCCGGCACATCGACGGGAGAAGCGCGGGGGAGCCCGGGCACTGCCTGCTCGATTACTTCCCCGACGACTTCCTTGTGGTCATCGACGAGTCCCATGTGACGGTGCCGCAGATCGGCGCCATGTTCGAGGGCGACTCGTCACGCAAGCGCACCCTGGTCGAGCACGGGTTCCGGTTGCCCAGCGCGCTGGACAACCGCCCGCTCAAGTGGAACGAGTTCAAGGGCCGGGTCGGCCAGACCGTGTACCTCTCCGCCACCCCCGGCAAGTATGAGATGGGCATCGCCGACGGCATCGTCGAGCAGATCATCCGCCCGACCGGTCTGATCGACCCGCAGATCATCGTCAAGCCGTCCGCCGGTCAGATCGATGACCTGCTCGAGCAGATCCGTCTGCGCGTCGAACTCAACGAGCGGGTGCTGGTGACCACCCTGACCAAGAAGATGGCCGAGGAACTCACCGACTTCCTCACCGAGGCCGGCGTTCGGGTGCGGTACCTGCACTCAGACGTCGACACCCTGCGCCGGGTGGAGCTGCTCACCGAGCTGCGCCAGGGCCTGTACGACGTGCTAGTGGGCATCAACCTGCTCCGGGAGGGCCTCGACCTGCCCGAGGTGTCCCTGGTGGCCATCCTCGACGCCGACAAGGAAGGGTTCCTGCGCTCGTCCACCTCGCTGATCCAGACCATCGGTCGCGCCGCGCGCAACGTCTCCGGCGAGGTGCATATGTATGCCGACAGGATGACCGACTCGATGGCCAGGGCCATCGACGAGACCGACCGGCGCCGGGAGAAGCAGGTGGAGTACAACACCCTGCACGGCATCGATCCCACCCCGCTCCGCAAGCGCATCGCCGACATCACCGACGCGCTCTCCCGCGAGGAGGCTGACACCGCCGAGCTGCTGGCCGGCCGTGACGCCCGCCGCCGCAGCCCCACACCGTCGGTGCGCAAGGGCCTCGCGGCCAACGGCGCCAACGACCTCGAATCGATCATCGCCGACCTCAACGCCCAGATGCTCGAGGCCGCCGGCGAACTCAAGTTCGAATTGGCCGGCAGGCTGCGCGACGAAGTGTCCGAGCTCAAGCGGGAGCTTCGTCAGATGGAGAAGGCCGGCCACCTGAGCTAGCGGGTCGGGCGGCACTGCGCTGTCGGTGGCACTGCGGTGTCGGTGGTACTGCATAGACTCGAATGGTGTCAATTTCCAAGGTAGAGCAGGGCTCTCAACTCAGCGTCCGTGGTGCACGCGTGCACAACTTGCACAACGTCAACCTCGACATCCCCCGCGATTCGCTCGTGGTGTTCACAGGTCTCTCCGGGTCGGGCAAATCATCGCTCGCCTTCGATACGATTTTCGCGGAGGGCCAACGGCGGTACGTCGAATCCCTGTCGGCCTATGCGCGCCAGTTCCTCGGGCAGGTCGACAGGCCCGACGTCGACTTCATCGAGGGGCTCAGCCCCGCCGTGTCCATCGACCAGAAATCCACCAACCGCAACCCGCGGTCCACCGTGGGCACCATCACCGAGATCTACGATTACATGCGCCTGCTCTGGGCACGTATCGGGGTGCCGCACTGTGCCGTCTGCGGGGAGATCATCCAGTCGCAGACCGTGCAGCAGATCGCCGATCAGCTCATGGAAATGGAAACCGGCGTGCGGTACCAGATCCTGAGCCCGATCGTGTCGCAGAAAAAGGGCGAGTTCGTCGACCTGTTCAAGGAGCTCGCCGCCGGCGGGTATTCCCGCGCAATGGTCGACGGCGTCCAGATCCAGTTGAACGAACCACCCACGCTGAAGAAGCAGCTCAAGCACGACATCTCCGTGGTCGTCGACCGCCTCGTCGCCGGGCCCGACCTGCTCAGCCGGCTCACCGACTCCCTGGAGACGGCGCTCAAGCTCACCGACGGCCTCGTGCAGGTCAACTTCGTCGACCTCACCGGCGACGAGGCCTGGCAGAGCTATTCAGAAAAGCTCTCCTGCCCGAACAACCACCCCGTGCAGCTCACCGAGATCGAACCGCGCACCTTCTCGTTCAACGCACCGTTCGGTGCCTGCCCCGAATGCTCCGGCCTGGGAACCCGTATGTCCGTCGACGAGGACCTACTTCTCGGCGACCCGGACCTGAGCATCGCTGAGGGTGTCGTACTGCCCTGGACCACCCAGGGCAAGGGACTCTTCCAGTACTACGAGAAGCTCCTGGACGGGCTTGCCCGCGACCTCAAGTTCTCGCTCGACACACCGTGGAAGAAGCTCCCGGCCGAGGTGCGCACCGCTGTCATGCGCGGCGACAACTTCGAGGTCAAGGTCAAATGGAAGAACCGTTACGGCCGGGAGATGAGCTACACCTCCGGTTTCGAAGGTGTTGTGCCCTACATCGAGCGCCAGTTCCTGCAGGCCGAAACCGACACCCAGCGCCAGCGCTGGGGGGAATACCTGCGCGAGGTGGACTGCCCGGTTTGCGACGGCACCCGGCTCAAGCCTGAGGTACTCGCCGTTCTCGTGCACGAGATGAGCATCGCCGATATCTGCCGACTCAGCCTCGCCGATGCCCGGGACTTCATGGACAAGCTCGAACTCACCGAACGCGAGAAGACCATTGCCGCCCAGGTGCTGCGCGAGATCAAGGTGCGACTGGACTTCCTGCTTCGGGTGGGCCTGAACTACCTCAGCCTGGCCCGCGCGGCCGCGACCCTGTCCGGCGGCGAGGCCCAACGCATCCGGCTGGCCACCCAGATCGGTTCGGGACTGACCGGGGTGCTCTACGTCCTCGACGAGCCCAGCATCGGGCTGCACCAGCGCGACAACCGGCGCCTCATCGAGACGCTGGTCGCGCTCCGCGACCTGGGCAACACCCTCATCGTCGTGGAACACGACGAGGACACCATCAAGACCGCTGACTGGGTGGTCGACATCGGACCGGGCGCCGGCGTCAACGGCGGACACGTCGTGCACTCGGGGTCGTACGCTGACCTGCTCACCAACACGAAGTCCCTCACCGCGGACTACCTCTCCGGCCGGAAGTCGATCGCCACCCCGGCGACACGTCGGCCGCTGGACCCCGACCGTGAGATCACCGTGGTGGGTGCCGAGGCGAACAACCTGCGGAAAGTCACGGTCAAGTTCCCGCTGGGCGTCTTCACCGCCGTCACCGGCGTCAGCGGGTCCGGCAAATCATCCCTCGTCAACGACGTGCTGTACAGGGTCCTCGCCAACCGGCTCAACGGCGCCCGGAAGCTGCCCGGCCGGCACACGAAGGTCACCGGCCTCGACCAGCTCGACAAGGTGATCCACGTGGACCAGGCCCCCATCGGACGCACCCCGCGCTCGAACCCGGCCACCTACACCGGCGTGTTCGACAAAATCCGCAACCTGTTCGCCGAGACCATGGAGGCCAAGGCCCGCGGCTACCTGCCCGGCAGGTTCAGCTTCAACGTCAAGGGCGGCCGCTGCGAGGCATGCTCCGGCGACGGCACCATCAAGATCGAGATGAACTTCCTGCCCGACGTGTACGTGGCCTGTGAGGTCTGCGGGGGAGCGCGGTACAACCGCGACACCCTCACCGTGCACTACAAGGGCAAGAACATCGCCGAGGTCCTCGACATGCCGATCAGCGAGGCCGCCGAGTTCTTCGAACCGATCTCGGCGATCCACCGGTTCCTCAAAACCCTCGTCGAGGTGGGGCTCGGGTATGTGCGCCTGGGGCAGAGCGCCACGACCCTCTCCGGCGGTGAGGCGCAGCGGGTCAAGCTGGCCACCGAACTGCAGCGCCGTTCCAACGGGCGCAGCGTGTACGTTCTCGACGAGCCGACCACCGGCCTGCACTTCGAGGACGTACGGAAGCTCCTGCTGGTGCTGAACAGCCTCGTCGACAAGGGCAACACCGTCATCGTCATCGAGCACAACCTCGACGTGATCAAGTCGGCCGACTGGGTCATCGACCTGGGTCCGGAGGGCGGTTCCGGCGGGGGCAAGGTGCTCGCCACCGGAACGCCCGAGCACGTCGCGGCAGTGAAGAAGAGCCACACCGGAACATTCCTGAAGGAGGTCCTCGCCACACGGTAGGCGCAGGAGAACATGTCTGACGCTCTGAGCTATCGCCCCAAGCCCGGGGAGATCCCCACCCAACCCGGTGTCTACAGGTTTCGCGACGCCTCCCGACGGGTGCTGTACGTGGGCAAGGCCAAGAACCTGCGTGCCCGGTTGAGTAACTACTTCGCGCCGCTGAGCAGCCTGCACGAACGCACCCGGCGGATGGTGACGACGGCGGCCAGCGTCGAATGGACGACCGTGGGCACAGAGATCGAGGCGCTGCAGCTCGAGTGGACCTGGATCAACGAATTCGACCCGCCGTTCAACGTGCAGTTCAAGGACGACAAGTCGTACCCGTACCTCGCGGTGACCCTGGCGGACGAGGCACCGCGGGCGCTCGTGACCCGCACGTCCGGCATCAAGGGCGCCCGCTACTTCGGGCCGTACCCCAAGGTGTGGGCCGTGCACGAGACCATCGACCTGATGCTCAAGGCCTTCCCGATCCGCACCTGCAACAACGCCAACTACAAGCGTGCCATGCAGTCGGGCAAGCCCTGCTTCGCCGGCCAGATCGGTCGCTGCTTCGGGCCCTGCTCCGGCAAGGTGGGCATCGAGGAACATCGCAAGATCGTCAACGAATTCGTCAGTTTCATGGGCAGCCAGGATCGCAAGCTCATCAACAGCCTCACGGCCCAGATGAAGGACGCCGCTCTGGCGCAGGACTACGAAACCGCCGCCAGGCGGCGCGACCAGGTGAAGGCGCTCAACGCCGTGCTGGAGAAGAGCGCCGTCGTGCTGCGCGACAACGTCGACATCGACCTGTTCGCGATCGAACAGGACGAGCTCGCCGCGGCCGTTCAGCTGTTCATCGTCCGCGGCGGGCGCATCCGCGGTGTGCGCGGCTGGGTCGTCGACAAGGAACTCGACCTGAGCATCAGTGAACTGATCGACTCGATCATGCAGACCGCGTACACCGGCGACGCCGTGCCGCCCCGGGAAATCGTGCTGCCGGAGCTGCCGGACGACGCCGACGCCCTCGAAGGCTGGCTCGGCGAGATCGCGCACCGCAAGGTGCGGCTCGTCGCGGCCCAGCGCGGCGAGAAGGCCGCCCTGCTGGTCACGGCCACCCAGAACGCCAAGCAGGCGCTGATGCTCTACAAGACCCGGCGCAGCTCCGACTTCGTCGCCAGATCGAAGGCCCTCGAGGACCTCCAGGAGGCACTGGGCATGGAATCCGCCCCGCTCCGGATGGAGTGCTACGACGTGTCGCATCTCGGCGGGACCAACATCGTGGCCTCCATGGTGGTCTTCGAGGACGGGCTGCCGCGGAAGGACGAGTACCGCCGGTTCGGTGTCCCGGAGTCCACCGACGACACCGATTCCCTGTATCGGGTCCTCACCCGGCGGCTGGCCTACCTGGTTCCCGACGACGCCACCCCGGAGGCTCTACCGAAGGGCGGCGTCATCGCGGTGCCGGCCAACCCGCTTGACGGCATGATCGTCGCGGAGGCCTCCGGCGCGGACGAGCCCGCCGCGGACCAGGCGGACCCAACAGCGAAACGAGCGAAATTCCGCTACCAACCGAACCTGCTCATCGTCGACGGCGGGCAACCGCAGGTCGCGGCAGCGGCACGCGCCCTGCGGGAGTCCGGAGTCCAGGGCATCACCCTGTGCGGCATCGCGAAACGGCTGGAGGAAATCTGGCTGCCGGATTCCGAGTACCCGGTGATCCTGCCGCGCAACAGCGACGCCTTGTTCCTCATCCAACGCATCCGCGACGAAGCGCACCGCTTCGCCATCACTCATCAGCGCGCCAGACGCAAGCGGGACATCAACACCATCCTCGGCGAAATTCCCGGCTTGGGCCCCGCCCGCATCAAAGTGCTGTTGGTGCACTTCGGGTCGGTCGCCCGCCTCAGAGAGGCGTCGGTCGACTCGATCGCCGAGATCCGGGGGATCGGACCTGCCCTCGCCGAGGGCATTCACCGGCACCTGCGCGCCTAGAGACGCCCCCCGGTCGGTAGGCTGGACATTCACTAACTTCGACCGAAGGCGTAATCCAGCATGAGCACGGACACCGAAAAGCAGGAAATGCTGATCGTTACCGGCATGTCCGGCGCCGGTCGATCGACCGTCGCCAACGCGCTGGAGGACCTCGGCTGGTACGTGGTCGACAACCTGCCGCCGCAGATGCTGCGCCCACTGGTCGAGCTCGTCGGACGGGCGGGCACCAGCCTGCCCAAGATCGCGGCCGTCGTCGACATCCGTGGCCGGGACTTCTTCGGCGATTTCCAGGAACTCGTCCAGGCGCTCCGCAGCGGCACCCAGGTCCGGGTGATCTTCCTCGAAGCGCGTGACGATGTGCTCGTCCGCCGATTCGAAGCGGTTCGGCGCCCCCACCCGCTACAGGGTGAGGGGACGATCCTGGACGGCATCTCCGCCGAGCGCACCCGGCTGGCCGTCGTGCGGGAATCCTGCGACATCGTCATCGACACGTCGGATCTCAACATCCACCAGCTCGCCACCACGATCACCGAGCGCTTCGCTGCGGAGAACGCGGCCGGGCTGCACCTCACCGTGATGAGTTTCGGGTTCAAGTACGGGTTACCCACCGATGTCGACATGGTCGCCGACGCCCGGTTCCTGCCGAATCCGTTTTGGATCCCCGAACTTCGCTCGCACACCGGCCTCGACCCCGAGGTCAGCGAATACGTGCTCGGCCAGGACGGTGCGCGTGAGTTCATCACCAGCTACGCGGCCGCCGTCCGACCGGTGCTCGCCGGCTACCAGCGCGAGAACAAGCGTCACGCCACCATCGCCATCGGCTGCACCGGAGGCAAGCACCGCTCGGTGGCCATGGCGAGGGAACTCGCCGGCCTGCTCCAAGAATTTCCCGGCGTCGCGGTAAGCCTCAAGCACCGCGACCTCGGACGAGAATAACGACACGGTCTGCCGTCCAACGTGACGGCCGGCCCGAACAACAGAATGGAAATGACGATTGGCACTCACCATCGACGTCAAAGATGAACTATCCCGCGTCGAGGTTTCGAAGACCACGGTTCGCGCGGCCGAACTGGCGACGATCCTGCGTTTCTCCGGCGGTCTGCACATGATCTCCGGTCGAATCGCCATCGAGTCGGAACTCGATACCCCGCTGTTGGCCCGCCGGGTGCGGAAGGACCTCGCCGAACTGTACGGCGTGCGCAGCGACGTGTCTGTGATCACGGCGTCCGGGCTCCGCCGCACCAACCACTACCTCGTGCGGGTGCTCGACGGCGGCGAAACACTGGCCAGGCAGACGGGACTGCTCGACGCCCGCCGCCGCCCCATCCGTGGACTGCCCAACCGTCTGACGACGGGTTCGAAGGAAGAGATCGCCGCGGTCTGGCGTGGTGCGTTCCTCGCGGCCGGCTCGCTGACCGACCCCGGTCGCTCCGCCGCCCTCGAAGTCGTCTGCCCGGGCAACGAGGCCGCCATGGCCATCGTGGGTGCCGCCGGGCGCCTCGGCATCGTCGCGAAGGCCCGCGAGGTACGCGGCGTCCACCGCGTCGTCATCCGTGACGGTGACGCCATCGGCGCGATGCTCGTGCAGATGGGCGCCGCGGAAACCGTGCTCAACTGGGAAGCGCTGCGCCAACGCCGCGAGGTGCGTGCCACGGCCAACCGCCTGGTGAACTTCGACGACGCCAACCTGCGCCGCTCCGCCCAGGCCGCGGTCGCGGCGTGCGCCCGGGTCGACAGGGCGATGGAGATCCTCGGCGACGACATCCCGGAACACCTGCGATATGCGGGGGAGCTGCGCCTGTCCTTCCGGGACTCCAGCCTCGACGAACTCGGCCACCACGCCGACCCGCCCATGACCAAGGACGCGGTGGCCGGCCGGATCCGGCGCCTCCTGGCGATGGCAGACAAGAAGGCCGTCGACCTGGGCATCCCCGGCACCGACGCCAACCTGCCGGCCGATCTCGACGACGTCTGATCACCCCTCTGCTGACGGCCTGCACACCGGTAAGAGGGGACTAACGTCCCCTATTCACCTGAGTAGACTAAAAAGGTCACTTACAGTGCAGATGACGAGAGAAATCGCGTCGCTGCCACACAATGAGGAGATACGAGCTATGGCCGAATACACCCTGCCTGAACTGGCTTACGACTACTCTGCGCTCGCGCCGAGTATCAGCGGCACCATTATGGAACTCCACCACAGCAAGCACCACCAGGCCTACGTGACCGGCGCCAACACCGCCCTCGCCCAGCTGGCGGAGGCTCGCGACTCAGGCAGTCTCGTGTACGTCAACAAGCTCGAGAAGGACCTCGCGTTCAACCTCGGCGGCCACGTCAACCACTCGATCTTCTGGACCAACATGTCCCCGAACGGTGGCGACAAGCCGGTCGGTGAACTCGCCAGCGCAATCGATGACTTCTTCGGTTCCTTTGATAAGTTCCAGGCGCACTTCGCGGCCACCGCGATGGGCGTGCAGGGTTCCGGCTGGTCAGTGCTGGCCTGGGACTCCGTCGGTCAGCGCCTGATCATCCAGCAGTTCTTCGACCAGCAGGCCAACTTCGCGGCCGGCACGGTACCGATCCTCATGCTCGATGTCTGGGAGCACGCCTACTACCTCGACTACCAGAACGTGCGCGCCGACTACGTCAAGGCGTTCTGGAACATCGTCGACTGGGAGAACGTCCAGGCGCGATTCGTCGCCGCTCGCGAGAAGACCAGCGGACTCCTGCTGCTCTCCTAGAGTCTCCCCACTCACACCTTCAGTTCTTTTCCTTCCCACCACCCGGCGCCACACGCGTCATCAATAACAGGAGCTATTTTGTCTGTAAAGATTGGCATTAACGGATTTGGCCGCATTGGCCGCAACTACCTGCGCGCCGCACTGGCCCAGGGCAGCGACATCGAAATTGTCGCCGTCAACGACCTCACCGACACCAAGACCCTGGCGCACCTCCTCAAATACGACTCCATCACGGGCCGTCTGGACGCCACCGTCTCCGTCGAGGGCGACTCCATCCTCGTCAACGGCAAGCCGATCAAGGTTCTCGCCGAGCGCGACCCGGCCAACCTCCCCTGGGGCGCCCTGGGCGTCGACATCGTGATCGAGTCGACCGGTCGCTTCACCAAGGCCGACGATGCGCGCAAGCACATCACCGCCGGTGCCAAGAAGGTCATCGTCTCCGCTCCCGCCACCGGCGACGTTGCGACGATCGTCATGGGCGTCAACGAGGAGACCTACGACTCCGCGAAGTTCGACATCATCTCCAACGCGTCCTGCACCACGAACTGCCTCGCACCGCTGGCCAAGGTCTTCAACGACAACTTCGGCATCAAGAGTGGCCTGATGACCACCATCCACGCGTACACCGCAGACCAGAACCTGCAGGATGGCCCGCACAGCGACCTGCGTCGCGCCCGCGCCGCCGCCGTCAACATCATCCCGACCTCGACCGGCGCCGCCAAGGCCCTGGGCATCGTCCTCCCGGAGCTCGCCGGCAAGCTTGACGGCTTCGCCCTGCGCGTACCCGTGCCCACCGGTTCCATCACCGACCTGACCGTCATCGCCGAGAAGCCGGTCACCGTCGAAGCCATCAAGGCCGCGTACAAGGCAGCAGCAGAGGGCCCCCTCAAGGGCATCCTGATGTACACCGAGGACGAGATCGTCTCCAGCGACATCGTGACCGACCCGCACTCCTCGATCTTCGACGCCGGCCTGCTGCGCGTCCTGGGCGACCAGGTCAAGCTGTCCTCCTGGTACGACAACGAGTGGGGCTACTCCAACCGCATGGTTGACCTCACCGAGTTCGTCGCCGAGCGCATCTAACTAAGGGACACGCAGTGACGCTTCGCACTATCGAATCGCTGGGATCGCTCCACGGCAAGCGCGTCATCGTTCGGTGTGATCTGAACGTTCCGTTGAAGGACGGTCAGATCACCGACGATGGCCGCGTGCGGGCGTCCCTGCCCACCCTCAAGGCTCTGGTCGAGCAGGGTGCCCGTCTGGTGATCGTTTCTCACCTCGGGCGCCCTGACGGCCAGGTCAACCCCAAGTACAGCCTGGCGCCCGTTGCGGCGCGTCTGGCCGAACTGATCGGTTCCCCGGTGGCGTTCGCCACCGACACCGTCGGGGAATCTGCCCAGGCCGCGGTCGCGGCTCTGACAGACGGTGACATCGTCGTACTGGAGAACCTGCGCTTCAACGCGGGCGAAACCAGCAAGGTCGAAACCGAGCGGGTGGCCTTCGCCACCGAGCTCTCGGCGCTCGGCGATGCCCTGGTCTCCGACGGCTTCGGCGTCGTCCACCGCAAGCAGGCCAGCGTCTTCGACCTGGCCCAGATCCTGCCGAGCGCGGCCGGCCTGCTCATCGCAGCAGAGCTCGACGTACTCGACCGCCTCACCGAGAAGCCCGAGGCGCCGTACACGGTGATCCTCGGCGGCTCGAAGGTGTCGGACAAGCTCGGGGTCATCGGCCACCTGCTGCCGCGGGTGAACTCGCTCCTGATCGGCGGCGGCATGCTGTTCACCTTCCTCGCGGCCCAAGGCCACAAGGTCGGCGCCAGCCTGCTCGAGGTCGACCAGATCGAGACCGTTCGCGGATACCTCGCCGAGGCCGACCGTCTCGGTGTGAAGATCGTCCTGCCGACCGACGTCGTCGTCGCCTCCAAGTTCGGGGCAGACGCCGAGTACGTCACCACGCCGGCCGATCAGATCGAGGACACCCCGTTCGGCGCTGCCGGACTGGGCCTGGACATCGGACCCGACACCGCGGCCGCATTCGCTGCAATCATCCGGGTGTCGAAGACCGTGTTCTGGAACGGCCCGATGGGCGTTTTCGAACTGGCACCCTTCGCGGACGGCACCCGCACGGTTGCCGCCGCACTCACCGAGGTCAATGGGCTCAGCGTTGTCGGCGGAGGAGACTCCGCCGCTGCCGTGCGCATCCTCGGTTTCAACGATGACCAGTTCGGTCATATTTCTACCGGCGGTGGCGCCAGCCTCGAGTTCCTCGAGGGTAAGCGACTGCCAGGACTGGAGGTCCTCGGATGGCAGTAAACACGCGTGTTCCCCTGATTGCAGGAAACTGGAAGATGAACCTGGACCACCTCCAGGCCATCGCCTTCGTGCAGAAGCTGGCGTGGAGCCTCAAGGACGCCGGACACGACTTCACCTCCACCGAGGTCGCCGTGTTCCCGCCGTTCACCGACCTGCGCAGCGTGCAGACGCTGGTCGCAGCGGACAAGCTGCCCCTGGCCTACGGCGGACAGGACGTCTCCACTCAGGAGTCCGGTGCGTACACCGGCGAGATCTCGGCGGCCTTCCTGGCCGCGCTTGAATGCCAGTACGTGCTGATCGGCCACTCTGAGCGACGCACCCTGCACAACGAGACCGACGAGGTCGTCGCCGCCAAGGTGACCGCCGCGTTGAAGCACAACCTGGTTCCCATCATCTGCGTCGGCGAAACCGCCGCAGACCTGGAACTGCACGGTCCCAGCGCCGTTCCGGTCGCACAGCTCAAGGCTGCGCTTGCCGGAGTCGACAACGCCGCAGACATCGTCGTGGCGTACGAACCGGTCTGGGCCATCGGCTCCGGCCAGGCGGCAACGCCCGACCAGGCAGAACAGGTTGCGGCCGCGCTGCGGCTGACTCTGGCCGAGGTGCTCGGCCAGGACGTCGCCGACAAGACCCGGATCCTCTACGGGGGTTCCGTCAAGGGCGTCAACATCGCCGGCTTCATGAAGGAACCGAACGTTGACGGAGCACTGGTGGGAGGCGCGAGCCTGGACATCACCGAGTTCTCCAGCATCGTTCGCTTCCAGAAGCACGTCGGACTGTAAAGTGGGCCCGTCGTACCCCCTCCGGGGGGTGCGGCGGGTTTTGTTTGCCGTCAGGCTATAATTGCCAGTGGTCTTGGTGGAGCTCTAGCGCCCATCGTTTTGTGAAAGGTTTCGCGTGGAGATTCTCCAGGTTGTATTGCAGGTTTTGCTCGGCATCACGAGCCTCCTGCTCACCATGCTCATTTTGCTCCACAAGGGGCGCGGTGGGGGTCTATCCGACATGTTCGGCGGTGGGGTCACCTCGAACCTCGGGGCCTCCGGCGTTGCGGAACGTAACCTCAACCGCATCACCATCATCCTGGCCGTACTGTGGATTTCCTGCATCGTCGTGCTGGGCTTGATCACCAAATTCGATACCGGCGCCTAACGACGTCGTAGCGTCGCGGGACCCCACCCGCGACGCCAACCGTATCCGGTCACCCACGGCGGGACCGGAACGCAGCAGTACAACCCGAACACGCCGAACAGTTTTTATAGCGGAGGAACACAATGGCATCTGGTGGAAGCGCAATTCGCGGCTCGCGAGTCGGAGCCGGCCCCATGGGCGAGCAGGACCGTGGTTTTCACGCTGATCGCATCCGCGTCTCCTACTGGGACGCACTCGGCAACGAGACCGTTCGGTACTTCGCCGCCAACCTGCCTGACGAAGAGATCCCCGACACCATCGATTGCCCGTCGTCGGGACTCCCCGCCGGTCGCGACAAAGAGAACCCGCCGTCGGTGGTCAAGCTGGAACCGTACAAGACGCACCTGGCCTACGTGAAGGAACGCCGCACCGAAGAGGAAGCGGAATCCCTCCTGGAGGAGGCTCTCCAGCAGCTTCGGGTGCGTCGCGGGAAGCTCAGCGCCACCAACTAGCTGACACAAGAAAAAGCGCATCGGTTCCGAGGAACCGATGCGCTTTTTCAGTGTCTGACGGGCTCAGTGCGGCTGAGCGATCAGGTTCTCCGGAACCTCCGCGGCGGCCTCGCCGTCGACGAAGAAATCGGTGTAGTGGCGACCGCGGATGCCGGCGACGGGCACCTCGTCACGACTCGCGCCGGCCAGCGCCAGGCCGAGCGCCGACGCCTTGTCGGTGCCGGACACAACGAGCCAGATGCGCTCGGACGAGTTGATCACCCATCGGGTGAGGCTGAGCCGCTCCGAAGGGGGCTTGGGGGAGTTCAGCACCGCGATGACCGTGCGGTCGTTCTCCCGGATACCCTGCATGTGCGGGAAAAGCGACGCGATGTGGCCGTCAGGCCCGACCCCGAGGAAAGTGACGTCGAACTGGGGCACCAAAGAATCCGGTGCCGCCTGGGTCTTGAGCTCGGCCGCGTAACGATCGGCGGCGGCATCCAGGTCCAGGCCCTCATCCGACGCCGGGAACGAGTGCACGTTCGCTGCGGGGATGTCGATATGGTCCAGCAATGCCGCACGCGCCTGTACCTCGTTGCGGTCGGCGTGCGTGCGCGGAACCCAGCGCTCGTCGCCCCACCAGAAGTCGATCTTGGCCCAGTCCACGCTGTCGCGGTCGGGGGAGGCGTTGATGGCTTCGAGCACACCGGTTCCGACGGTTCCGCCGGTCAGGACCACGTGGGCGTGTCCCTGCTCGTGCAGGATGTCGGCCATCTTGGTGATGAATCGGGCGGCGACCGAGTCGATCAGGGCCGACTTGTCGGCGTGTACGAGCACGCGCCTGTCGTGTGTCATGAGTGGTCTCCGGTCGATGTGGTGGGACCCGCCAGTTGGGGCAGGCCGCGGGTGATGACCTCGCCGTACAGTTCGTCGGGGTCGAGGCGGCGCAGCTCGTCGCTCAGGCAGTCGCGCAGGCTGCGGCGCTTGAGGGTCAGGTCCTGCACGGGCTGGCCGGACTGCGTGAGGGTGGCGATGCCGGGGACCTCGCGCTCGAGCGAGATCACCCCGGACGCCCGGGTGAGGTGCACGCCGTGGATGCCGTTCGCGTGCTGGCCCGACGTGAGTTCGTAGTCGACCGGCACCTGCAGCTGCAGCTGCAACCAGGCCGCGAGAAGGGTGGTGGAGGGGGAGTCCAGCGCACCGCTGACGGACACGGCGGTGATGGACTCGTACGGCGGCTGGTCCAACACCGCGGCGAGCTGAGCACGCCACAGGGTCAACCGCGTCCAGGCGAAGTCGGTGTCACCCGGCCGGTAGGTGGAACAGATGCGCGTGAGAGCGGCCTGCGGGTCGGGCTGAGCGGACGCGTCGGTGATTCGCCGGTAGGCGATGCGTCCCAACGGCGACTCGGCGGGCACCGCAGGGGCCTCGCCGGGCCACCACGCCACGACGGGGGCGTCGGGCAGCAGGAGTCCGGTGACGAGGCTCTCCGGGTCGCTGGCGGCGTCACCGTAGGCGCGCAGCACGATGACCTCGCTCGCGCCGGCGTCTCCGCCGACCCGGATCTCGGCGTCCACCCTGGGTTCGTGCGCTGCGGTGCCCTCTGCCTGGGTGGAGAGCACGATGACCCGCATCGGGTGCTCACGTGACGCATCGTTCGCGGCCTCGATGGCATCTTCCTCGTGGCCGAGCTCGGCCGCGATGATGAGGGTGAGCACCCGGCCGAGGGCGACAGCGCCGCCCTCTTCCCTGATGCGCACCAGTGCCTTGGAGATCTTGGCCGTGGTGGTGTCCGGCAGATCGACGATCATGGGCGTCTCCAGTTCCGGCCGTCTCGTGACAGCAGTTCGTCGGCTGATGCGGGCCCCCAGGTTCCGGGTCGGTATTGTTCCGGCTGGCCCTGGGTGGTCCAGAATTCTTCGATCGGGTCGAGAATCTTCCAGGACAACTCGACTTCCTCGTGGCGGGGGAAGAGCGGCGGGTCGCCCAGCAACACGTCCAGGATCAGACGTTCGTAAGCCTCGGGGCTGGCTTCGGTGAACGCGTGACCGTAGCCGAAGTCCATGGTCACGTCGCGCACCTGCATGCCGACACCGGGAACCTTAGAGCCGAACCGGATCGTGACGCCCTCATCGGGCTGGACCCTGATGACCAGGGCGTTCTCGCCCAGTGCGGCCGTCTGGCTCTTCTCGAAGAGGTACTGCGGTGCCCGCTTGAAGACAACGGCGATCTCGGTGACCCGGCGGCCGAGGCGCTTGCCGGCGCGGAGATAGAACGGCACACCCGACCAACGCCGGGTGTCGATCTCGAGGCGCAGAGCGGCGTAGGTTTCGGTCAGCGACTCGGGGTTCATGCCGTCTTCCTCGAGGAACCCGAGGATCTTCTCGCCACCCTGCCAGCCGCCGGCGTACTGGCCACGGGCGGTCCCCGTTGCCAGGTCTTCCGGCAGGCGCACGGAGGCGAGGACTTTTTCTTTCTCGGTGCGCAGGTCGGCGGCGTCGAAGGAGATGGGCTCCTCCATCGCGGTGAGGGCCAACAGCTGCAGGAGGTGGTTCTGGATGACGTCGCGGGCGGCGCCGATTCCGTCGTAGTAGCCGGCACGTCCGCCGACGCCGATGTCTTCGGCCATGGTGATCTGCACGTGGTCGACGTAGTTGGCGTTCCAGATCGGTTCGTACAACTGGTTCGCGAAGCGCAGCGCCAGAATGTTCTGCACCGTCTCCTTGCCCAGGTAGTGGTCGATGCGGAACACCGAATCGGCCGGGAAGACCGACTCGACGACGTCGTTGAGCTCGCGAGCCGTTTTGAGGTCGCTACCGAACGGCTTCTCGATGACGACACGTCGCCATTGACCGTTCTTCTGCTCCGCCAAGCCGGACCTGCGCAGCTGCTCGGTCACCTGGGGGAACGCCTTCGGGGGGATCGACAGGTAGAACGCATGGTTGCCCATGGTTCCCCGCTCGCGGTCGAGCTCCTCAATGGTTTCCTTGAGGAGCTCGAACGCGGCGTCGTCGTCGAAGGTGCCCGGCACGAAGCGGATGCCCTCGGCCAACTGGGCCCAGACATCCTCGTGGAACTCGGTGCGTGCGTACTCCTTGACAGAGTCGTGCACCACCTGCATGAAGTCCTGGTTGTCCCAATCCCGGCGGGCGAACCCGACGAGGGCGAACCCCGGCGGCAAAAGCCCCCGGTTGGCCAGGTCATAGACGGCGGGCATGAGTTTCTTCCGCGACAGGTCTCCTGTAACGCCGAAGATGACGAGGCTGGAGGGCCCCGCGATCCGGTTCAGGCGATAGTCGGAGGGCGAACGCAACGGATTGAACTCCGGGGTGATTTCCACCGGGGACATGCAGCTCCTTCGAGGATTTATGCGGTACGGCGCGAAGACGTGACTTAGCGGAGCGCGTTGAACAGCGTGCTGATGTTCGCGGCCGGGTCGGTCAACGTCAGGGTGAGCACGGGGCGGCCCTTGTCGGCGAGGACGCTGGCGTCGCCACCGGCCTGAGCCTGGATGAGCTCACCGAACGTGAACGGACGGTCAGGGATGTCGAGGTCCTCAGCGGGGGTGCTGAGGATCTGCAGGAACACACCGGTGGGGGTGCCACCCTTGTGGAACTGACCGGTGGAGTGCAGGAACCGGGGTCCCCAGCCGAACGTGACCGGGCGCTTGGACAACGTCGCGAGCAGACCACGCAGCTCGGCGAGCTGGGGGAGCGCCAGACGGTCCACGTAGGCCTGCACGGCGACGTACCCGTCGGGGCCGAGTTCCTCGAGCAGCGCGTCGATGGCGCTGGCCAAGTCGCTCGCGGCACCGATCACGTGGGGCGTGCCGCGAACCTCGATGCCGTCGGAGATGAACGCCGCGGGTTCGGGCTCCGGACGCGAGTCCAGAAGGCCCCGGGTCGCAATCTTGGCGGATTCGACGTCCGGCTGGTCGAACGGGTTGATCCCGAGCAACCGGCCGGCGATGACCGTCGCGTATTCCCAGACCAGGAACTGCGCGCCGAGGGTTCCGCTGACGCGGATCTCGTCTGCACCGTCGTGGTCGACGAAGACCTCGTCACCGGCATCCGCCACAACGCGCACGATCTGCACGTCGGGCAGCGCCGCGGTGAGCTCCGGTGCGTCAAGATCGAGCACGACGGGCAGGATGCCGGTACCGATCTTGCCGGTCGACTCGGCGATGAGCTGTTCGGCCCAGTCGGCGAAACCCACGATGTGGGTGCCGTCGGCAACGATGGCCAGCTTGTCCCGGCGGGGACTGGTCGAGGCGATGGCCGCACCGAGGATCAGCCCGGGGTTGTCCACGGAGTCGACCGCCAGCGCCAACGAGACCGCTTCGGCCTCGTCGAGCAGCTGTCCGATGTCGACGCCGGCCAGACCGGACGGCACCAGGCCGAACGCGGTCAGCGCCGAGAAACGACCGCCGACCGTCGGGTCGGCGTTGAAAACGCGGTAGCCGGCCTCGGTCGCGGACGCCTCGAGAGGCGAGCCGGGATCGGTGACCACGATGATGCGGTCAACGGGGTCGATACCGAGGTCCCGGAATGCGCGTTCGAAGACACGGCGCTGGCTGTCGGTCTCGACGGTCCCGCCCGACTTGGATGACACCACGAGGGCGGTCGACTCCAGTCGGTCGTTGAGGGCCGCGAGCACCTGGCCGGGGTCGGTGGCGTCGAGCACGGTCAGGTCCACGCCGGTGGTGAGCGTGATGACCTCTGGTGCGAGCGACGAACCGCCCATGCCGGCCAGCGCGATGTGGCTGACACCCTTGGCGTGCAGTTCCTCGCGCAGAGCGAGGATCTCGGCGACGAGGGGACGCGAGGTCACGACGGACTCGGTCCAACCGAGCCGCTTGCCGGCTTCTTCTTCGGCCTCCGGGCCCCACAGGGCGGGGTCCAGCGACGTGATGCCGGAGGCGACGAGGTCGGCCACGAGGGTCGGCACCACGGTGCGCACGGCCTCAGCGGCCGCGCCGCTCACCGAGATGTGGAAGCTCACTTGGCGGCCTCGAGTGCTGCAGTGACGGTGTCCAGCAGTTCGTTCCAGGAGATGATGAACTTCGAGACGCCTTCCTCTTCGAGGACGCGGGTCACGTCGTCGTAGGAGACACCCTGCGCGGCGATGGCGTCCAGGACAGCGTTGGCTGCCTCGTAGGCGCCGGTGACGGCGCCTTCGACGATGACACCGTGGTCGAAGGTGGCCTCGAGGGTCTTCTCCGGCATGGTGTTGACGACCTCGGGGGCGACCAGTTCGGTCACGTAGAGGGTGTCGGGCAGGTCGGCCGACTTGACGCCGGTGGATGCCCAGAGCGGACGCTGCTTGTTGGCGCCGGCCGCGAGGAGCCCGGAGGCACGCTCGGTCGTGAAGGACTGCTCGAAGACCTGGTAGGCCAGCTGGGCGTTGGCGACGCCGGCCTTGCTCTGCAGGGCGAGGGCCTCATCGGTGCCGACGGCCGCGAGGCGCTTGTCGATCTCGGTGTCGACACGCGACACGAAGAAGGACGCCACGGAGTGGATCGTCGACAGGTCGATGCCGGCAGCCTTGGCCTTCTCCAGGCCGCTGAGGTACGCGTTGATGACAGCGCGGTACCGCTCGAGGCTGAAGATCAGGGTGACGTTGACGCTGATGCCCAGGGCAATGGTCTCGGTGATCGCCTCGAGGCCCTCGACGGTCGCGGGGATCTTGATCATCGCGTTCGGACGATTGACCTTGTTCCAGAGCTGCTGAGCCTGGGCGAGGGTCTTCTCGGCATCGTGGGCGAAGCCGGGCTCGACCTCGATCGAGACGCGGCCGTCGAAGCCCTTGGTGGCGTCGTAGATCGGTCGGAAGATGTCGCAGGCTGCGGCGACGTCATCCGTGGTGATCTCGAACACGGCGTCGGTGACGGTGGTGCCGGCGGCGGCCAGCGTGGCCACCTGGGAGGCGTACGCCTCGCCCTTGCTCAGCGCGCCGGCGAAGATCGTCGGATTGGTGGTGACGCCGACGACGTTCTTTTCGGCGATGAGCGTCTTCAGTCCGCCGGACTGGATGCGCTGGCGGGACAGGTCGTCCAGCCAGATGCTGACGCCGGCGGCCGAGAGTGCGGCGGTGGGGGTGGTTTCAGTCATGAAAATCAAATCTCCTTGAATGCTGCGCTAATGGGTGTCGCGCTCAGAGCGCGGCGAGGGATTCTTTGGCGGCGGCGACGACGGCTTCGGTGGTGATGCCGAATTCGCGGAACAGGGTCTTGTAGTCGGCCGAGGCACCGAAGTGCTCGATCGAGACGCTGCGGCCGCGGTCACCGACGTACTTGTGCCAGGTCAACGCGATTCCGGCCTCAACCGAAACCCGGGCGGTGATCGCCTTGGGCAGAACGGATTCGCGGTATTCGGCGGACTGCTCCTCGAACCATTCCAGGCTCGGTACCGACACGACCCGTGCGTTGATGCCGTCAGCCTTCAGCGCTTCGCGGGCAGCGACGGCGAGCTGTACCTCGGAACCGGTGGCGATCAGGATGACATCGGGGGTGCCGTTCGGTGCTTCGGCGAGCACGTAAGCGCCCTTGGCGACGTTCTTGGCCGAGGCGAAGGTGTCGCCGGTTGCGTCACCGTCTCCGCGCTCGAACACCGGGATGTTCTGGCGGGTCAGGACGATGCCGGCCGGGCCGTTGCGACGCTCGAGGATCGTCTTCCAGGCCCAGGACACCTCGTTGGCGTCGCCGGGGCGCACCACGTCGAGTCCGGGGATGGCGCGAAGTGACGCGAGCTGTTCGATCGGCTGGTGGGTGGGGCCGTCCTCGCCGAGGGCGACGGAGTCGTGGGTCCAGACGAAGATCGACGGCGCCTTCATGAGTGCGGCCAGACGCACGGCGGGGCGCATGTAGTCGCTGAAGATCAGGAACGTGCCACCGAACGGGCGGGTGTTTCCGTGCAGCACGATGCCGTTGAGGATCGCGGCCATCGCGTGCTCACGGATGCCGAAGTGCAGGACGCGGCCGTACGGGTTGCCCGTCCACTCACCCGTGGAGTGCTCGCTCGGAATGAACGAGGCGGAGTTGCTGATGGTGGTGTTGTTCGACTCGGCGAGGTCGGCCGAGCCGCCCCACAGCTCGGGGATGACCGGGCCGAGTGCGTTGAGCACCTTGCCGGACGACGCGCGGGTGGAGACCTCGGTGCCGGCCTCGAAGACGGGCAGGGCCGCCTCGACACCGTCGGGCAGGTCGCCGGAGAGGATGCGGTCGAGCAGGATCTTGCGCTCCGGGTTCGCTGCGGCCCACGCGTCGAAGCGCACGGTCCACTCGGCGTGCTGCTCTGCACCACGGTCGAGGGCCTTGCGGGTGTGTGCGATGACCTCGTCGGACACCTCGAAGGTCTTCTCGGGGTCGAAGCCGAGGATTTCCTTCACGCCGGCGAGTTCCTCGGCGCCGAGGGCGGAGCCGTGGATCTTGCCGGTGTTCTGCTTCTTCGGGCTCGGCCAGCCGATGATGGTCTTGAGGATGATCAGCGACGGCTTGTCGGTGACGGCCTTGGCCGCCTCGATGGCGTCGTTGAGAGCGGCGACGTCTTCGACGTATTCGCCGGTCTTCTTCCAGTCCACCGTCTGCACGTGCCAGTGGTAGGCGTCGTAGCGGGCCGCGACATCCTCGGTGAAGGCGATGTTGGTGTCGTCTTCGATCGAGATCTGGTTGGAGTCGTAGATCGCGATGAGGTTGCCGAGCTGCTGGTGACCGGCGAGCGAGGACGCTTCGGCGGTGATGCCCTCCTGCAGGTCGCCGTCGCCGGCGATGACATAGACGAACTGGTCGAACGGGCTGGTGCCGGCCGCGGCCTCGGGGTCGAACAGGCCGCGTTCAAAACGCGAGGCGTAGGCGAAGCCCACAGCGGAGGCGAGCCCCTGGCCGAGCGGACCCGTGGTGATCTCGACGCCGTCGGTGTGGCCGTACTCGGGGTGGCCGGGGGTCTTGGAGCCCCAGGTGCGCAGGGCCTTGAGGTCGTCGAGCTCGAGGCCATAGCCGCCGAGGTACAACTGCACGTACTGGGTGAGTGAGCTGTGGCCGACCGAGAGGACGAACCGGTCGCGGCCGATCCACTCGTTGTCAGCGGGATCGCGACGCATGACCTTCTGGAACAGCAGGTACGCGGCCGGGGCGAGGCTCATGGCGGTACCCGGGTGGCCGTTCCCGACCTTTTCCACGGCGTCGGCCGCGAGGATGCGGGCGGTGTCAACTGCCCTGTTGTCGATGGAATCCCACTGCAATGCTGCCACGTGAACTGACCCTTCTGAATCCGTCAAGGCGGCACGCTCATTTTCCCGCGCCGCTGGAGAGTAATTGCCCGCCGACGTCGTTATCGGCATCGAGGTGCGCAAGAGAGTGCCCGTTTCAGGTGGCTCACGGTTGCATGCACCTTAGATTGGCGAGCCATTCAAGTATACGGACCCCGGCTTGGTGACGTTGTTTCGCGAGCATTGCGGCGATGTCGCACTGAAGACCCGGGCGTGAGAGACGGCAGGATGATCTAGAATTGCGGCAATATGCGAAGCGCACGAGAAGCACCCGAGATGGCCGAGAACCCCCGCGAACACGGGGTGACGGATCGTAACGAACGGATCCGGAACACCATCCGTGCGTACATTTCGTTGACCAAGCCTCGCGTCGTCGAATTATTACTCGTCGTGACGGCCCCGACGATGATCCTGGCAACCGGGGGCATCCCGGACCTGTGGCTGGTGCTCGCCACCCTCATCGGCGGTGCGCTCAGCGCGGGCTCGGCCGGTGCGTTCAACTGTTACCTCGACCGTGACATCGACCGCCTGATGAACCGCACCAAGGGCCGTCCGCTGGTCACCGGCGAACTCACCGACCGGCAGGCCCTGGTGTTCGCCTGGGTGCTCGGCGGCATCTCGATCGCCTGGCTGGCCCTGTTCACCAACTGGGTCGCCGCGGCACTGTCGCTGGGCGCCATCCTGCTGTACGTGGTCTTCTACACGATGATCCTCAAGCGCCGCACCGCGCAGAACATCGTCTGGGGCGGTGTCGCCGGCTGCATGCCCGTGCTGATCGGCTGGGCCGCCGTGACCGGCGACCTGTCCTGGCCGCCGTTCATCCTGTTCATGATCATCTTCCTCTGGACACCGCCGCACTACTGGCCGCTGTCAATGAAGTACCGCGACGACTACCAGGCCGCCGGAGTGCCCATGCTGTCAGTGGTGCGCGGACGCGCGCAGGTTGGCCTGCAGGTCATCCTGTACGCCTGGGCCACCGTGGCGTGTTCGCTGCTGCTGGTGCCCATCGCCGGAATGGGACTGCTCTACACCCTGGTAGCGGTCGGTTCGGGTGCCTGGTTCATCTACGAGACCCACCGCCTCTACAACCTCGCCATCCGCCACGAGCACGTGTCGCCGATGCGGGTGTTCCACGGTTCGATCGCGTACCTCACCCTGGTCTTCGTCGCCGTGGGCGTCGACCCGCTGCTGCCCTTCTAAGCGGGCCCAGCTCCGAGCCGGGCCACGCGCTCTCTTGGGGCACGCCGGCCGCGAAAGCGGGGATGTGGCTGCTTCGAGCACGCCGAGGTGACCGTGTCACCGCTCTCGAGAGGGTCCTGGAGCGCAGGCGAGCGCGTGAGCGGCGCTGGTCAGCGAGCGAGGGACTCCGCGGGAGCCTTCGGCGCCGGGGGAGCGTCCGACACCACGGGCTGCTTGAGGTTCAGCACCACGGCGGTCATCGCCGACGCGAGCACGCAGGCCAGCACCATGTGGATGCCGACGAGGATGGCGGGCAGGCCGAGGTTCGCCTGGATCAGGCCGACGGCGGTCTGGGCGATCTCGACCGCCAGGAGCAGCACGACCCAGCGGCGCACCGGAAGGCGGCGGGTGACGGCCCAGACGACGAGGACGACGGTCAGGGCAACGGTGACGTAAGCGGGCCAGCTGTGCACGTGCTGCAGCAGCTCCGAGTCCAGGCCGTTGCGGGGCGCGTCGGCGTCGCCCGCGTGCGGCCCGGAGCCGGTGGTGAGGATGCCGACGGCAATGGTGACCGCCACGGCGAAGCTGGTGAGGTGCGTCACGATCAGGAATCCGAGCGGGACCACCCGCTCGCGCGGCCCCGGTGTGGTGTACAGCCTGTAGACGAATGCCGTGCAGAGGCCGACCAGGCCGACGGAGATCACGAAGTGCAACCCGACCACGTACGGGTTCAGCTGGGTGAGCACGCTGATTCCGCCGATGACGGCCTGGGCCGGGATGCCCAGACCGGCCAGCAGGGTGAGCCGGAACAGATCCGGGCGGCTGCGTCGCATCCTCAGCACGGCAACGAACGCGGCGATCGCCACGAGGCCGAGCAGAACACCCAGCAGTCGGTTGCCGAACTCGATCACACCGTGAATGCCCATCTCGGGCGTGTTCACGATCGAGTCGGCGGTGCACTTGGGCCAGGTGGGGCAGCCGAGGCCGGAGCTGGTGAGGCGGACGAGCCCACCGGTGCCGACCAGGAAGATCTGCGCGGCGAGGTACACCCAGCCGAGCACCCTCAGGCGACGGTCCACTTGGGTGGGCAACCACTCGATAATCCGGTTCACGGGTTCTGCTCCCTGCTGGTGCGCGCGTATGTGAATACGCCGGGTCGCACTACTAATACGATCACTAGCCTGTAGAATTAGGTGTTTCACGGGCTCCGTGTGCGCGACGTTCACTCGTCCAACGCCGCACGACCGGCCCTGTTCATCTTAGGTACGCAACATAGCCATCCACACAACTCACGCGCGGACCGCCGTGCACGTCCGACCAAACGGTCGGCCGATGCGCTCGGTACGGGAATGACCGGACTGATATCCGGGTTGATGTGGGTAGGAGAAGAGGTAAAGATGTCTGACGTATTGCTGAACCGACCCGAGCTTGACGGGCTGGGGGTTTACGAATTCGGCTGGTCCGATTCCGACGCTGCCGGCGCCTCCGCCCGCCGCGGTATCTCGCCCGAGGTTGTCACCGACATCTCGAACCTCAAGCAGGAACCGGCCTGGATGCTGGAACGCCGGCTGAAGGCCCTGGCCCTCTTCGAGCGCAAGCCCATGCCGACCTGGGGAGCAGACCTCTCCGAGATCGACTTCGACAACATCAAGTACTTCGTGCGGTCGACCGAGAAGCAGGCCCAGACGTGGGAAGACCTGCCCGACGACATCAAGAACACCTACGAGAAGCTCGGCATCCCCGAAGCCGAACGCATGCGCCTGGTCTCCGGCGTCGCCGCCCAGTACGAGTCCGAAGTGGTCTACCACCAGATCAACGAGGAACTCGAAGCCCAGGGCGTCATCTTCATGGACACCGACACCGCGCTCAAGGAACACCCGGAGTTCTTCGAGGAGTACTTCGGCAGTGTCATCCCGTCCGGTGACAACAAGTTCGCCGCGCTGAACACCTCCGTGTGGTCCGGCGGCTCCTTCGTCTACGTGCCGCCCGGCGTGCACGTTGAGATCCCGCTGCAGGCCTACTTCCGGATCAACACCGAGAACATGGGCCAGTTCGAGCGCACGCTGATCATTGCCGACGAGGGCAGCTACGTGCACTACATCGAAGGCTGCACCGCCCCGATCTACAAGTCGGACTCGCTGCACTCCGCCGTGGTGGAGATCATCGTCAAGAAGAACGCCCGCGTTCGCTACACGACGATCCAGAACTGGTCGAACAACGTCTACAACCTGGTCACCAAGCGCGCCACAGCCGCCGAGGGCGCCACCATGGAGTGGATCGACGGCAACATCGGCTCCAAGGTCACCATGAAGTACCCGTCGATCTACCTGATGGGGGAGCACGCCAAGGGCGAGACCCTGTCCGTCGCCTTCGCCGGACCCGGCCAGCACCAGGACGCCGGCGCCAAGATGATCCACATGGCCCCGTACACCCAGTCCTCGATCGTCTCCAAGTCGATCGCCCGCGGCGGCGGCCGCGCCGGATACCGCGGAGAGGTGCGCGTGGATGCCACGGCGCACCACTCCGCCAACACCGTGCGGTGCGATGCCCTGCTGGTCGACACCCAGTCCCGCTCGGACACCTACCCGGCCATCGATATCCGGGTCGACGACGTTCAGCTCGGCCACGAGGCCACGGTCTCGCGAGTCAGCGAAGAACAGCTTTTCTACCTGATGAGCCGCGGCATGCCCGAAGACGAAGCCATGGCCATGATCGTGCGCGGCTTCATCGAACCAATCGCCAGGGAGCTCCCGATGGAGTACGCCCTCGAACTCAACAAGCTCATTGAAATGGGCATGGAAGGATCCGTCGGCTAAATGTCCGCCGCCTCGACTTCAACAGCCCCCACGTCCTCACCTACCTCGTCAGAGGCTCTGCCCACCGCGGAACAGCACGGCATCAAGGAGCACTCGGACGGCCGCTTCGGCTTCGTCCCCGTGCAGACCAGATCCGCCAGGTTCAAGAGCTTCGACGTCGCCGACTTCCCCGCCGTCACCGGCAGGGAAGCGGTCTGGAAACTTTCTCCGGTCGCCAAGTTCACCGACCTGACCGGCGGGGTTCTGGACGGCTCGGCCTATGACATCGACACGGCGTCGCACGCCGACGTCGACGTCTCCTGGGTCGACCGCACGGATTCCCGCATCGGCACCGCCGGCGCGCCGGAAGAACGCGCCGCCGCCAACGCCTGGAGCACCTTCGAGAAGGCCCTGGCCATCACCGTCAGCGGCGAGGAAGCCAAGGAGATCACGCTCACCCGGGCGAACCTCGGCTCCGCGCCCCGTGCCGCGCACACCATCATCGAGGCCCGGCCGTTCAGCCAGGCCGTCGTGATCCTGCAGAACACCGGCGACGCCCGCATTTCCGAGAACGTCGAGATCATCGTGGGCGAATCCGCGAACCTCACGGTCGTCACCGTGCAGGAGTGGAACGCCGACGCCGTACAGCTGGCCAACCACTTCGCCACCATCGGCCGCGACGCCCGCCTCAAGCACGTCGTCGTCTCCCTCGGCGGCGGCATCGTGCGGGTCAACCCGTCGGTCCACCTCGCCGGTCAGGGCAGCGACACCGAGCTGTTCGGCCTCTACTTCGCCGACGCAGGCCAGCACCTCGAGCAGCAGGTGTACGTCAACCACGACGCACCGAACAGCCGCAGCCGGGTCACCTACAAGGGCGCCCTACAGGGCGCCGGCGCCCGAACCGTGTGGATCGGCGACGTGCTGATCGGCCGCACCGCGCCGGGCACCGACAGCTACGAGCAGAACCGCAACCTGGTCCTCACCGAAGGCACCAGGGCGGACTCCATCCCCAACCTGGAGATCGAGACCGGCGACATCCTCGGTGCCGGTCACGCCAGCGCGACGGGTCGCTTCGACGACGAGCAGCTCTTCTACCTGCAGTCCCGGGGCATCGGCGAAATCGAGGCACGACGCCTCGTCGTCCGCGGCTTCCTCAGCGAAATCGTGCAGCACATCGGATCGAAGCCGCTCGAGGAGCGCCTGCAGGGCGCCATCGAAGACGAGCTCCGCGGAACAGAAGGCAACTGAACATGGCGTCCACCAAGATTTGTGCACTCGACGAACTCGAACCCAACGAGGCCATCAAGGTTGAGATCGGCGGCGTGAACATCGCCGTCGTCCGTGACTCCCACGGCGCCGTCTTCGCCATCGGCGACACCTGCACCCACGGCGACATCTCGCTGTCGGAGGGTTTCGTCGAGGGCGACACCCTGGAATGCTGGGCGCACGGCTCGAAGTTCTCCCTGCAGACCGGGCGTCCCCTGACCCTGCCGGCCTACGAGCCCGTTCCCGTCTACAAGGTCGACCTGATCGACGGCGACGTCTTCATCGATCCTCTGGTCACCATCGCCGTTTGATGCGCCCCGCCGAATAGGCACAGCCGCACCCGGCCCCACACACTGAAGCCCGCACCACGCGGACAACGAAAGAGATACTGAAAAATGTCTGTTCTTGAGATCAAAGACCTGCACGTCAGCGTCGAGACCGACCAGGGCACCAAGCAGATCCTGCGCGGCGTCAACCTCACCATCAACGAGGGCGAGATCCACGCGATCATGGGACCGAACGGTTCCGGCAAGTCCACCCTGGCGTACACGATCGCCGGTCACCCGAAGTACCACGTCGACAGCGGGTCGATCCTGCTCGACGGCGCCGAGGTGCTCACCATGACGGTCGACGAACGCGCCCGCGCTGGCCTCTTCCTGGCCATGCAGTACCCCGTCGAGATTCCCGGCGTCACGGTGACCAACTTCCTCCGCACGGCCAAGACCGCCATCGACGGCGAGGCGCCGGCGATCCGCACCTGGATCAAGGATGTCCGCGAGTCGATGGCCAAGCTGCGCATGGACAAGAGCTTCGCCGAGCGCAACGTCAACGAGGGCTTCTCCGGCGGCGAGAAGAAGCGCAACGAGATCCTGCAGCTCGAACTGCTCAAGCCCAAGTTCGCCGTCCTCGACGAGACGGACTCGGGCCTCGACGTCGACGCCCTGAAGATCGTGTCGGAGGGCGTGAACCGCGCCAAGGAGAACACCGGCCTCGGTCTGCTCCTGATCACGCACTACACGCGCATCCTGCGGTACATCAAGCCTGATTTTGTGCACGTGTTCGTTGACGGACGGATCGCCGAGCAGGGTGGCCCGGAGCTTGCCGACCGTTTGGAAGACGAAGGCTACGATCGCTTCCTCGCCGAGACGCCCGTAGGCTAGAGCCATGGTTTCGACACTCACCCCGGCGCGCTTCGACGAGATCGAAGAGGCCCTCAAGGACGTCATGGACCCGGAACTCGGCATCAATGTCGTGGACCTCGGGCTCATCTACGACCTCGGTTGGGACGACGAGAATGATGCGCTCATCATCCACATGACTCTCACCTCGGCCGGTTGCCCGCTCACCGATGTGCTCGAGGAACAGACCGCAGAGGCGCTGGACGGCGTCGTGGAGCAGTTCCGTATCAACTGGGTGTGGATGCCGCCGTGGGGTCCGGAGAAGATCACCGACGACGGCCGCGACATGATGCGAGCCCTGGGCTTCGCGATCTGACCGACCTCAGCACCCGCACTACCTGTCCCGCGCCGGGACGGATGCCACCGCATCCGTAACCCGGCGCGGTTCGTGCGTTAACCAGCGTCGCCGCGCAATCCAGGGGGCTGGCGCCGCGCCGAATCGGTCTTTGGAACATCATGCCAAAGGATGGAGGGGTATTCTATTCTGATGGAAACCCCACGAACACGCAGCCAGATCCGCCGAGACCTTCAGACGGCGGGCACCCGGGGGGATATCGTCACGGCCGCGGCCGACCTGATGCGGGAACACGGCTATGCGGGCACGTCGATCGCTGCCATCGCCGAACGCGGTGGCGTGGCCGTCCAAACCATCTACAACACCATCGGCTCAAAGGTGGATGTGCTTGCCGCGGTTCTCGCCGCGGCCAATACCGCATCAAGAGGCGCCGGACGTTCCGTGGCCGAGCTCGCCGCCGGCATCAGCGGGGCCGCAACACCGGCCGCGGCCGTCGGGGCCCTGGCGGGCTGGATCGCGGCCGACAACGAACGGGCGGCGCCCCTCTACCGGGTGGTGAACGAGGCCGCCGGAACCGACCCTGAAATCCACGAACTCGAAGTCACCATGGCCGCCCGGAGTCTGCACGCCTACGCCGAAGCCGTCGGTGCCCTCCGCGCGCAGTTGGGCCTGCGGTCCGGCCTGAGCGACCACGAGGCGGCGACGTCGATCTGGGCCCTCGGTCACCCTCAGGTGTTTCACACCCTGGTTGTCGGGCTGGGCTGGTCGCGGGAAACCTACACGGCCTGGCTGCGATCCGCGCTGCCCGGAGTGCTGCCGAGCGGGCGGTTGCCGGCCCGGTAAACCCGCCTCGGCAGTATCGGTTCCGCCACTTCGGCTCAGAAACGGCGCGCGAGCAAATATACTGGTGAATTGGCCACGTTCGGCCGTCTCCCACGACTCCCCTCTGAATGGACTATTGCTGTGCTCAGTGTGCAAGATCTCGAAATCCGAGTTGGGGCGCGCGTCCTCATGGAGGACGTGAGCTTCCGGGTGTCCGCCGGCGACAAGATCGGCCTGGTCGGCCGGAACGGCGCAGGCAAGACCACGCTGACGAAGACCCTGGCGGGGGAGACCATGCCGACCAAGGGCAAGATCGAGCGGTCAGGTGAGATCGGGTACCTGCCGCAGGACCCCCGCTCCGGCGACCCGGACATGCTCGCGCGCACCCGCATCCTCGATGCCCGTGGGCTCGGCACCATCTTGCTCGGTCTCACCCAGGCCGGCATCGAGATGGGCTCGACCGACAGCAAGACCAGCGAACGGGCGATGAAGCGCTACGGCACCCTCACGGACGAGTTCAACGCGCTCGGCGGCTACGCGGCCGAGGCCGAAGCGGCGTCGATCGCCAGCAACCTGAACCTGCCCGACCGGATCCTCGACCAGCCACTGCGCACCCTCTCCGGTGGCCAGCGCCGTCGTATCGAACTGGCCCGCATCCTCTTCTCCGCTGCCGAGACCATGATCCTCGACGAGCCCACTAACCACCTGGACGCCGATTCAGTGGTGTGGCTGCGCGAGTTCGTGAAGAACTACCGTGGCGGCTGCATCATCATCAGCCACGACATCGAACTCGTCGGCGACACCGTCAACCGGGTGTTCTACCTCGATGCCAACCGCATGGTCATCGACATCTACAACATGAACTGGAAGAACTACCAGCGCCAGCGCGTCGCCGACGCCGACCGTCGTAAAAAGGAACGCGCCAACGCCGAAAAGAAGGCGTCGACCCTGCAGCTGCAGGCCGCCAAGTTCGGCGCCAAGGCCAGCAAGGCCGCCGCCGCGCACCAGATGGTTGCCCGCGCCGAGAAGCTGCTCTCCGGCCTCGACGCCGTGCGCGCAGTCGACCGGGTCGCCAAGCTGCGCTTCCCCGAGCCTGCCCCGTGCGGTCGTACCCCGCTGATGGCTACCGACCTCTCGAAGAGCTACGGCTCGCTGGAGATCTTCGCGGCCGTCGACCTCGCCATCGACCGTGGTTCCAAAGTTGTCATCCTGGGCCTCAACGGTGCCGGTAAGACGACCCTGCTCCGGATGCTCGCCGGTGTGGACAAGCCCGACACCGGCGAAATCGTGCCAGGTCACGGGCTGCGGATCGGTTACTTCGCCCAGGAACACGAGACCATCGACGTGAAGCGCAGCGTGCTTCAGAACATGATCTCCTCCTCCCCGAACATCACCGAGATGGAAGCCCGGCGGGTGCTCGGTTCGTTCCTGTTCACCGGCGACGACTCGCACAAGCCTGCCGGGGTTCTCTCCGGTGGAGAGAAGACCCGTCTGGCCCTGGCCATGATCGTGGTCTCCGGCGCCAACGTGCTGCTGCTCGACGAACCCACCAACAACCTGGACCCGGCCAGCCGTGAAGAGATCCTGGATGCCCTGGCGCACTTCACCGGCGCTGTGGTGTTGGTCAGCCACGATGAGGGTGCTGTTGAGGCGCTGAACCCCGAGCGGGTGCTCATCATGCCCGACGGCACGGAGGACCACTGGAACAAGGACTACCTGGACCTGATCACGCTGGCCTGATGCAGCACAAGAAAACCCGCCGTCCCTCACGGGGCGGCGGGTTTTTTCGTTTCCCGGCGAGCTGACCAGGCTAAGGGCGCTGATCGATCAGCTCGTCCTCGATCTCGGCATCGCTGCGCGGCCTGGCCGCCTGGCGACGGGCACGCTCAGCGGCCCGGTCCTGCTCCTCCGGGACGTCGGCGTTGACGGTGCGATACTCCTGCCGGGCGGCCCAGCCGAGACCGATGAAGGCCATCAGGGCGAAGACGAACCACTGGAAGGCGTAGGAGAGGTGCGGGCCCTCATCGCGGACCGGGCGAGTGACGGCCGTCGGCCGTTCGGCTGGAGCCGGGTCCTCCGATTTCATCAGGCCGTACGCGCCGGTGTAGGTCTCGGTGCCGAGGCGGTCGGCGATCTCGGTCAGGTTAATCGTGGCGATCTGGTTTCCGCTGGCGCTGCGCCCCGCCAATGACGGCTCGCCCTGCTTGAGGCGGGCGATCACGGTGACCTCACCGGAGGGAGCCTGGGGCACGGCGTCCGGTGCGTTCTGGTTTTCGCCGGTGGGAATCCAGCCGCGGTTGACGATGAAGACATCGCCGTTGGTCAGCAGCAGGGGAGTGAGCACCTCGAATCCCGGGTTGATGTTCAGCGGCCGGTTGCGCACGAGGAGTTCCTCGTCGGTGAGATAGGTTCCGGTCAGTGTGACGGGCAACCACTTCTGGGATTCCTCGAAGGAGTCCAGCATGGGCAGGGCCTCGGTGATGGGCACCCCCTCGGCGTCGAAGTTCGCATCCACCCGGCTGATCTCGGCCTGCGCCTCCGCACGGCGGGCGAGCTGCCAGGTGCCCAGTCCCGAACACACGACGGCGAACACGATCGTGAGCGCGAGGTAGCCGGCCCATTGCCTGGAGAGCAGGAATCGCCAGCCGTTCACGCCGGTTCCGCTTCATCGAGAGTGAGAGCACTCACCCGGAGCGGGAAATCGCGGGTCAAGAGAAAGTCGCGCAGGAACTCGAGGTGCTCGTCGCAGGCCAGCCAGGTCTTGACCCGGTCCTCCGCGTGGATGCGGGGATTGCGCCAGTCCAGGCGCCAGAGCGCGGTGTCCCGGCAGCCGGCGCGGGAACAACTGGTCGTTTCCGGTGCTGCGCCGAATCCAATCACCGGGGGTCCTTGCTGTCGTGTGGAGCGCTGTCGTCTGCGCTGCTGTCGTCTGCGCTGCTGTCGTCTGTGCTGCTGTCATCCGGACCAGTCGCGCCGGGGCGGGGGAGCACGGCCACCGCGCCGGGACGCAGCACGGTCTGGGACCGTTGGTCGCCATGCACGTTCGCGGCGATGACCGCGAAGTACGGCAGCAGGATGGCCCCGAGCGCGCAGACCACCAACCACCAGCCCTGCACGAAGAGCATCATCACGATACACACCATGCGGATACCCATGGTCACGGTGTACCGGATCATGCGGCGTCGCCGCTCCTCCTCCGGCGACAGAGGGAGCGTCGTAATCGACTGCTGCTGCTGCTTCATCATGCCCATCGCTCAACTGACGGTGACGATCTCAACCGTCCGGGGTCCCATTACGCCTGTCTGCGCGCTGATTCAAGACTACGTCCACTGTCCGTTCCCCGGGTCCGATCACGGGACGCTCTAAGCTAAATGAATCTGTGCCCGCCGATCGGCGGGCGTTCCCACTGAAAGGACCGCGCCATGGCGACCGCACGAACAGTTCTGGTAACGGGAGGCAACCGCGGCATCGGCTACGCCATCGCCGAGGAATTCCTCGCCAAGGGCCACAGGGTCGCCATCACCGCCCGCTCGGGCGAAGGCCCGGCCGGAAGCCTCACCGTGCGTGCAGACGTCACCGACTACGCCTCCATCGACGCCGCCTTCACCGAAATCGAGGCCGCCTACGGCCCCGTGGAGGTCGTCGTGGCCAACGCCGGAATCACCAAGGACACCCTGCTGATGCGTATGTCGGAGGAGGACTTCACCTCGGTCATCGACACCAACCTCAGCGGAGCGTTCCGGGTGGTGAAGCGGGCCTCGAAGGGCATGCTCAAGGCGAGGTTCGGCCGGATCGTGCTGATTTCCAGCGTCGTGGGCCTCTACGGTTCCGCCGGACAGGTCAACTACTCGTCGTCCAAGAGCGGCCTGGTCGGCCTGGCCCGGTCCGTCACCCGCGAACTCGGTGCCCGCGGCATCACCGCGAACGTCGTCGCCCCCGGTTTCATCGAGACCGATATGACGGCCGCACTGCCCGAGGCACAGCAGGCCGAGTACAAGCGCAACATCCCGGCCGGCAGGTTCGCGTCCCCGAGCGAGGTCGCCCGGGTGGTCAGTTGGATCGCCGGCGACGACGCGGCGTACATCTCCGGCGCCGTGATCCCCGTCGACGGTGGACTGGGCATGGGCCACTAGGCCGTAGCCGCGGACCACAGACGACTGGACCGACCCGGGCAACCCCGGGTCGGGTCAGCCGCGCAGACCCAGCAGCGGCAGTATCTGGCTGAGGTCGGCGGTGTCGATGACCAGGTCAGCCGAGCGGCGGACCACGGGTTTGGCGTTGAAAGCGACTCCCAGGCCGGCCACCCGCATCATGGTGAGATCGTTGGCACCGTCCCCGACGGCGACGGTCCCGCACAGGTCGATGCCGTCCAGGGCCGCCCATTCGGTGAGCGCGTGCGCCTTGGCCGTGGCATCGATGATCGGACCGATCAGACCGCCGGTCAACCGGCCGTCCCGCACCTCGAGACGGTTGGCCCGCCAGTGGTCGAGGCCCAGGGTCTCGGCCAGCGGGTCCAGCAGTTCGTGGAAGCCGCCCGAGACGACCCCGACCCGGCTACCGCCGGCGTGTAAACCGTCGATGAGCGCGTGCACCCCGGTGGTGGGGCGGATGAGTGCGCCCACCTCGGCGAAGACATCGGTCGACAGGCCGGCCAGGGTGGCCACCCGCTGCCGCAGGCTCGCCGCGAAATCAAGCTCGCCGCGCATGGCGCGGTCGGTCACCTCGGCCACCAGGGCGAGGGAACCGGCCGCGTCGGCGAGAAGCTCGATGACTTCGTTCTCGATGAGGGTCGAATCGGCATCAAGGACGACCAGGAATCGGGCTGCAGGGATCACGGGTGGACGTGCACGCCCTTGCCGACCACGGTGATCCCGGATTCGGTGACGCTGAAGCCCCGCGCGAGGTCACGGTCCCGGTCGACGCCGATGGCGGCGCCCTCCGCAACGATGACGTCCTTGTCGAGGATGGCGCGGTGCACGACGGCGCCCGGACGAATCTGCACCCTGTCGAACACGATCGAGTCCACCACGTGGGCGCCGGAGTCGATGACGGCCCACGGGCCGACGACGCTGCGTTCCAGGTGCGCGCCGGAGATGACGCAGCCCAGCGACACTATGGAGTCGATAGCGGTACCGAGGGAGCCCTTGCTGTCGCGCACGAACTTGGCCGGCGGAGAGTTCAGCTGCTGGCTGAAGATCGGCCAGCTCTGGTTGTACAGGTTGAACACCGGCAGGGCGGAGATCAGGTCCTGGTGGGCCTCGAAGAACGAGTCGATGGTGCCCACGTCGCGCCAGTAATAGCGGTCGCGGTCGGTCGACCCCGGCACGTCGTTGCGCTGCAGGTCGTATACACCGGCCTCACCACGTGAGACGAAGTCGGGAACGATGTCGCCACCCATGTCATGGCTGGAATCGGTGCGTTCGCCGTCGCGGCGCACGGCCTCGATCAGGGCATCGGCGTTGAAGACGTAGTTGCCCATCGAGGCGAAGACCTCGTGCGGCGCGTCGGCGAGCCCGACGGCGTCCTTGGGCTTCTCCAGGAAGTCCTTGATCCGGTCCGGGGTGGCGGCATCCACTTCGATGACGCCGAACTGGTCGGCCAGGCCGATCGGCTGGCGGATGGCGGCGACGGTCGCCTGCGCACCGGACGCGATGTGCGCCTCGATCATCTGTGAGAAGTCCATCCGGTAGACGTGGTCGGCACCGACCACGACGACGATGTCGGGCTTCTCATCGTGGATGAGGTTCAGGCTCTGCAGGATGGCGTCGGCCGAGCCGCTGAACCAGCGCTTACCGAGCCGCTGCTGGGCCGGGACCGAGGCGATGTAGGAGTTGAACAGGCCCCCGGACACGTGCCACGTCTGCGAGACGTGGCGGTCGAGGCTGTGCGACTTGTACTGGGTGAGCACGACGATCTGGGTGACACCGGAGTTGATCAGGTTCGACAGCGCGAAGTCGATCAGACGGTAATGCCCTCCAAACGGTACAGCTGGCTTAGCGCGGTCTTCGGTCAACGGCATCAGCCGTTTCCCCTCGCCGCCTGCGAGAACGATTCCAAAGATCTTCTTGGCCTTCATACCTTCACAGTAGGGCCATACGGGGGGAACGACCAGCGTGTGGGGGTGTGTCCGTCGTTCAGCCTGCGCTAGTTTTACTGCATGCGCGTCGATCTGCTTACCAAGGAATACCCGCCCGAGATCTACGGAGGAGCCGGCGTCCACGTCGCCGAGCTGGTCAAGGCCCTCCGTACCGACATCGATGTCACCGTGCGGTGTTTCGGTGCCCAGCGGGCCGAAGCCGACACCGTCGCCTACGGCGTCCCGGCCGAACTCGCCGACGCCAATGCCACGCTGACCACGCTCGGCGTGGACCTGCAGATGGCCCAGGACGTGCAGGGCGCCGATGTGGTGCACTCGCACACCTGGTACGCCAACGGTGCCGGCCACATCGCCAAGCTGCTGCACGGCGTGCCCCACGTCGTCACGGCGCACAGCCTCGAACCGCTGCGCCCGTGGAAGGCCGAGCAGCTCGGCGGCGGCTACCGCGTGTCGAGCTGGATCGAGAAGACCGCCTTCGAGGCGGCGGATGCCGTCATCGCTGTCAGCGGCGGAATGCGCGCCGACATCCTCCGCAGCTACCCGGCGCTGGATGAGTCGCGGGTGCACGTTGTCTACAACGGCATCGACCTCGACCGGTGGAAGCCGACCACCGACGATGACGTCGTTCGCGCCCTGGGGATCGATCCCGACCGGCCTTCCGTCGTGTTCGTCGGCCGGATCACCCGCCAGAAGGGTCTGCCGTACCTGTTGCGTGCGGCCGCCCTGCTGCCGCCGGAGGTGCAGCTCGTGCTGTGTGCCGGCGCCCCCGACACCCCCGGCATCCTCGCCGAGGTGACCGAGCTGGTCGAGGCTCTGCAACGCGAACGTTCCGGTGTGGTGTGGATCGACAGGCTGCTTCCGCAGCACGAACTGTCGGCCGTGCTCACCGCCGGAACCGTTTTCGTCTGCCCGTCGGTGTACGAGCCGCTGGGCATCGTCAACCTTGAAGCCATGGCCTGCGGTCTGCCCGTCGTCGGCACCGCAACCGGCGGCATCCCCGAGGTCGTGGCGGATGGCGTGACGGGACGTCTGGTACCGATCAACCAGCTCACCGACGGCACCGGCACCCCGACCGACCCTGACATCTTCGTGTCCGATCTGGCCCGGACCCTCACCGAGGTGTTGGCCGACCCCGCCCTGGCGGCGCAGATGGGCCGCGCCGGCCGAGTGCGTGCTGAGGAAATGTTCAGTTGGGGTCAGATCGCCGCGAGCACTCGGGAGATTTACGCCGCGCTGCTCTAGCGTGACCGGGGGCCCGGGCGGCGCCCGATAACATGGCTGTATGGTCAACGTTCTTCACTTCACCGGAGTTTCCGTCGTCCGGGGTGGCACAACCATCCTGGACTCAGTGGATTGGAGCGTCGACGGCGATCAGCGCTGGGTGATCCTGGGCCCCAACGGTGCCGGTAAGACCACCACGCTGCAGATCGCGGCCGCGCTCATCCATCCCTCCCAGGGAACGGCCGAGGTCCTCGAAGAGCCGCTCGGCGGTAGCGACCTGTTCGAACTGCGTCCGCGGATCGGCTTCGCGTCCACCGCCATGGCCCGCCGGGTGCCCGCCGGTGAGACCGTTCTGAACGTGGTGATGACCGCCGCATACTCGGTCACCGGCCGCTGGAACGAGGAATACGAGGAGATCGACGAGCGTCGCGCCCAGCGCGTCCTCGGCGAATGGAAGCTGGATCACCTCGCCGACCGTAAGTTCGGCACCCTCAGCGACGGCGAGCAGAAGCGGGTGCAGATCGCCAGGTCCATCATGACCGACCCGGAGATCCTGCTTCTGGACGAACCGGCCGCCAGCCTCGACCTCGGTGCCAGGGAAGAACTGCTGCGCCTGCTCAGCGGATACGCGAGCGAGCCCAACTCCCCGGCCATCATCATGGTCACCCACCACGTGGAGGAAATCCCGCGTGGATTCACCCACGTGCTGCTGCTCGCCGGCGGCAAGGTCGTCAGCGCGGGCCCCCTGGCCGAGGCGCTGACCTCCGACACTCTCACCGAGGCATTCGGTCTCCCGATCGAACTCACCGAGACCGACGGACGCTACGCGGCACGCGCAATCTGAGCTTTCCAGCGTCTGGCCACTCCCGGCCTCAAGATTCTGCTAAACTCGGTAGCTGGTCCTCGTGACCGATACACTTTTCTGCCGCAACCGGCGAGCCAGATCCCACCCATCGAAACGCAACAAGGAAGTCTCCATGAAGTCTGACATTCACCCCACATACGCTCCCGTGGTCTTCCGCGACCTCGCGTCGGGTGCGACGTTCCTTACCCGTTCGACGGTCTCCAGCTCGAAGACCATCGAGTGGGAAGACGGCACCACGTACCCGGTCATCGACGTGGAAATCTCCTCCGAGTCGCACCCGTTCTACACGGGCAAGCAGCGCATCATGGACTCCGCCGGACGCGTGGAGAAGTTCAACTCGCGCTACAAGGGCTTCGGCAAGTAACCACGCCGCATTACGCCTGAAGGGCGACCTGCTGAGGCAGGTCGCCCTTTTTTTGCGCCCTCCGGTCAGCCGCAGTGCAACCAGTAAAAGCTCTGCGCACCCAGGGTGAGGGTGAGCCCGCCCTCCTCGTCGAAGGAGGGGAACACGGCCCCGCCGAAGATGTCGTAGAGCCTGGTGAAGGCCAGGATGGACTCGTGATCGGTGGACAGCACGGTGAGCGACCCCAACCCGAACGCTGGATGGTTGGTGCGTACGTGGATGACGTTGCGGATCCAGTGCAGCAGCGAACCGGACTGCGCGAGGTGGGATTCGACGTTGGTCTGGCCGAAGTTGTAGACCAGTGACTGCACAACCGGCAGGTACAACTTGCCGGGGTCCGCCGCCGAGAACCCGCCGTTGCGGTCCGGTGTCCACTGCATCGGCGTGCGGGAGCTGTCCCGGTCGGGCAGCCAGATGTTGTCGCCCATCCCGATCTCATCGCCGTAGTACAAAAACGGGCTCCCCGGCAGGGAGAACAGCAGGGCGTGGGCCAGTTCGAGTTCCGAGCGGCTGTTGTCCAGCAGCGGTGCCAGGCGGCGGCGGATACCGATATTGGCGCGCATGCGTGGGTCGTAGGCGTACCAGCCGTACATCGCCTGCCGGTACTGCTCGCTGACCATCTCCAGGGTGAGTTCGTCGTGGTTGCGCAGGAATACCGCCCAGCCGGCGCCCTCGGGGATGTCGGTCGTTTCGGAGAGCACCCGCACGAGCTCATCGGCGCGCTGGGAGCGCAGCGAATAGAAGATCCTGGGCATCACCGGGAAGTCGAAGGCCATGTGGCACTCCGGCTCATCCTCGGTACCGAAGAAGGCGGCCACCTCCCGCGGCCACTGGTTGGCTTCGGCGATCATGATGCGCCCCGGATAGTCCCGGTCCACAATGGCCCGCAGCCGTCTGATGAACTCGTGCGTCAGCGGCTCGCCCTCGCCGTTACCCTCGTCCGACTCGTACAGATAGGGGATCGCGTCCAACCTGAACCCGTCAACGCCCAGGTCCAGCCAGTACCGGACCACGCCGAGGATTGCGTCGTGCACGGCCGGGTTGTCGTAGTTCAGGTCGGGCTGGTGGGAGAAGAACCTGTGGAAGTAGAACTGGCGCCGGACGGAGTCGAAAGCCCAGTTCGAGTCCTCGGTGTCCGTGAAGATGATCCGGATGTCCGGGTACTTGCCGTCGTCGTCGCTCCACACATAGAAGTCACCGAACTCTCCGTCGGGCTGCTGCCTGGATTGTTGGAACCACGGGTGCTGGTCGGAGGTGTGGTTGAGCGGCAGGTCGATGACGATGCGCATGTTGCGCTCGTGCGCCTTCGTGACGAGTTCCTTGAACTCGTCGAGGGTGCCGAACTCAGGCAGGATCGTGCGGTAGTCGGCCACGTCGTAGCCGCCGTCGCGCAGCGGGGACGTGAAGAACGGTGGGATCCACAGCGCGTCGATACCCAGCCACTGCAGGTAGTCCAGCTTCGATATCAGCCCGGACAGGTCCCCGGTGCCATCCGCGTTGCTGTCGAGGAATGACCGGACCATCACCTCATAGAACACCGCGCGACGGTACCACCTTGGATCGAGGGTCAACCCGGGCAGCTGGATGGGTGCGGTGAAGCTCACGGCGTTCCTTCCGTCCCTGACGCGGCCGTGGCCGGGGGCGGCCACCACCCGACGCGGATGTGGATGGTGCAGATACGACCGATTCTAGGTCGATCGGTGCAACTTCGGTCGGGCCACTCGCTCGCCGCCAGCCTAAACTGGGAGCGATGATCGTTCCTTCGCCCTACGCCGACCTGCTCACCCTCATGGACGCGCGCGCCCACACCCTCGCCGTGCTGGGCAGCGACACCCGCTACTGGGAGTACGGAGACCCCAGAAGCCCGACGACAATCGTGATGGTGCACGGGTTCCGCGGCGACCACCACGGCCTTGAAGCCGTCGTCGCCCAGCTCCAGGGTCTGCGCATCATCTCGCCGGACCTACCCGGTTTCGGCGAATCGGCGGCATTCGACACGGCACCGCACTCCATCGACTCCTATGCCGCCTGGCTGGCCGAGTTCCTGCGCCTCCTGGCGCTGCCCGGCCGGGTCGTGGTCCTCGGCCACTCGTTCGGGTCGATCGTCGTCGCCGCGGCCGCCGCGGCACCAGGCGGCCTGCCCGCCCAGGAACTGGTACTGGTCAACCCGATCGCCGCCCCCGCCCTGTCCGGGCCCCGGGGCATCCTGACCCGGCTTGCCGTCTTCTACTACTGGCTGGCGTCCAAGCTTCCCGAACGGCTCGGGTTCGCGCTCCTGCGCAACCGGGTGATCGTGCGGGTGATGAGCATCACCATGGCCAAAACCCGGAGTCGGCAACGGCGACGCTGGATTCACAACCAGCACGACAGGTACTTCTCCGCTTTCGCGGACCGGACGGTGGTGCTGGAGGCGTTCACAGCATCCGTCAGCCACGACGTCAGCGAATACGCCGCCGCCATCGATACCCACACCCTGCTGATCGCCGCCGAGAAGGATGACATCACCCCGGTGCCCGCCCAGGTTCGGCTGCGCGCCCAGTTCCCGGATGCCCGGCTGCACGTCCTGCCCGGGGTAGGCCACCTCATCCACTACGAGGTTCCGGAGGACGCGGCGCAAGCCCTGCGTGCCTTCCTCGATCCGGTCAGCCCGGCCGGCGCACCCGAAGCAGCCGCGTCGTGACGGCCTCGGCCTCTGGCCCCCTGCGGATAGTCTTCGACTGCCGCTACACCCGGATCGACCGGCACGACGGCATCAGCCGGTACACCGCCGGTCTGGTCACCGAACTGGGCCGACTGCATCCGGTGACGATGCTGATCAGCGACCACCGGCAGCTGGCAATGTTGCCGGCGCTGCCGTGGCAACTCGTGCGTTCGCCCACCAGCCTGCTGGAACCGCTGGTGGCCCTGACCGTGAACAGGCTGGCCCCCGACATCGTGTTCAGCCCGATGCAGACAATGGGTTCGTGGGGCAGGCGCTACAAGCTGGTGCTGACCGTGCACGACCTGATCTATTACCGCAATCGCACCCCGCCGCGAGACTTCTCCATCGGTATCCGCCTGCTCTGGCGGCTGTACCATCTGTCCTGGGTGCCCCAACGGATGCTGCTGAACCGGTCCGACGGCATCGTGACGGTGTCGGAAACCACCGGCGCGCTGATCAACCGCCACCGGCTCACCCGCCGGCCGGTCTCCGTGGTGCCCAACGCGGCCGATTCCGTCGCCGCGGCGGCGGCGCCGAGTGAGCGATCCGGACCGGAGACCACACGCCTGATCTACATGGGTTCGTTCATGCCATACAAGAACGTGGACACCCTGGTGCGAGCAGCCGCGGCCCTGCCCGGGTATGAGCTGCACCTGCTCAGCCGCGTCGGTGACGCCGAACGCGCCCGGCTGACCGCCCTCGCCCCTCAGGCGACGTTGGTCTTCCACAACGGAGTCAGTGACGAGGAATACGTCTCCCTGCTGTCCAGCGCCACGGCCCTGGTGACGACGTCCCTCGACGAGGGCTTCGGCATCCCCCTGGTCGAGGCGATGAGCCTGGGCATTCCGGTGCTGGTGAGCGATATCCCCATCTTCCGGGAGATCGGCGGCGATGCGGCCGGCTATGTCCCGCCGCTGGACCCGGATGCGCTGGCGGCCGCGGTGCGCGGACTCGAGGCGGCGGGGGAGTGGCTGAGCCGTTCACGGCTCTCCGTGATTCAGGCCGGGCGTTTCACCTGGGCCGAGTCCGCCGAACGGCTGCTCCGGGTGCTGCAGAGCACCCAGGCGGCCTCCCGCCGACGCTGACCGCGGTTTACGGCGCGGTACAGCGCCGTCTCTCAGCGCGGTCTGCCAGCGCGGTCTCTCAGCGCGCCGAAACGACGTCCTCCAGCTGGAGCCGGCCGCTCTCCCACCGGAACTCGTGAATCGAACCGTTCGGGATGAGCTCACCCGCGGCCGGCCTGGTGCCGTCCGTGGCGTAGCGGAGAAGCGTGCCGATCACACCGCCATGGCAGACCACGACCATCTCCCGCCCAGCGTAGGTCAGGGCGATGTCTTCCAACGCCGGCAGCACCCGGTCGAGCACGGCCTGGCGGGTTTCGAGTCCCGGCACCGAGGAACCGTCCGGGAACCGCGCCGGGCGTTGGGCAAAGGTCAGCCCCTCGATCTGGCCGTGGTGACGCTCGGTCAGCTCGGGAACAACGAGCGGCGCCGGGAGGTCCAGCTCACCGGCGATGATCCTGGCGCTTTCGTGCGCACGCAGCAGAGGACTGGTCACGACCGCGTCCCAGTGGCGACGGCTCAGTCGCAGACCGGTTTCCGCCGCCTGAGCCCGGCCCGTGGAATTCAGCGGGATGTCGGTGCTGCCCTGAATCCGTCTTTCGAGATTCCAGTCGGTCTGGCCGTGCCTGACAATCGCGAACTTGGTGATCACAACGCTGCCTTCTGCTGGACGGGTGCTGCTCGGCGGCTGGCCGGCTAGAGGTCGGTGAGTCTGCTCACCAACCCGGCGAACGTCTCCGACGTGCCTGCCTCCAGTTTAACCAGGGCGCGCCCGTCGCCCTTGGTCGGCCCGCGGTTGATCACCACGATGGGCAGCTTGCGGCGCCTGGCCTGCTCGAGCAGCCGGATCCCCGAATTCACCGCGAGTGAGGAGCCCGCCACGATCAGGGCGTCCGCCGCCCGCACCAACGCGGCCGCCGCGGTGAACTTCCCGGTCGGGACCAGCTCACCGAAGAACACCACATTGGGTTTGAGCAGTCCGCCGCACACCGAGCAGTCCGGCACGATGAAATTGTCGATGTCAACCACGATGGCGTCGCCGTCCGGTGCGATCTCGACCTGGTCAGGGTCCGCCAGCACCGGGTTGTGGGTCTCCAGGCGGGCGGCGATGCTGTCCCGGCCGAAGGCCTGCCCGCAGGAGAGGCAGACGACCAGGTCCATGGATCCGTGCAGGTCGACGACGTGCCGGGACCCGGCTCGGGTGTGCAGGCCGTCGACGTTCTGGGTGATGATGCCGCTGACCAGGCCGGCCGTTTCGAGGGCGACGAGGGACCGGTGCCCCAGATTGGGTTCGGCCGCCCGGAACCGGTGCCAGCCCAGGTGGCTGCCGGCCCAGTACCGCTTGCGCGCCCGTTCGTCGGCGAGGAAGGTCTGGAACGTCATCGGCACTCGCACCGGGGCGCCCGCCCCGCGGTAGTCGGGGATTCCGGAATCGGTGCTCACCCCGGCTCCGGTGAGGACCGCCGTGCGCCGGCCGCGCAGGATCGCGGCCACGGCGTCGAGGTCTTCTCCGGCCGCCGCCGACGTCGTCAGGACAGTCTCGGCCGTCATGATGCTCCATCCTCGTCCGTCGCCGCCGGCCGGGCCCCGGGGGAGCTGGCGTGGCGCCGATGTCCTCTGAGTCTAAACTGGTCAGTTTTCGGCTGTGTTACGGTTCGAGGTTCCGACGCCGGCAGCCGGCATCAGACACCACCCAGAAAGGCGGCGACTTTCGTGCAGATCGTCCCGATTACCGACCTCGATGCGCCCGGCCTCGCCGACTACTCGCGCCTGACCGACGTGGCCCTGCGCCGCGTGTCCGAACCGGCGAACGGCCTGTACATCGCCGAATCGGCCAAGGTCATCGGCCGGGCCCTCGCCGCCGGGCATCGGCCGCGTTCGGTTCTCGTGCAGGAGCAGTGGCTGCCGGATGCCCAGCGTCTGCTGGCGGACTGGCCGGATGTCCCCATCTATGTGGGCTCGGCGGCACTCCTGGAGCAGCTCACCGGCTACAACCTGCACCGTGGCGCCCTGGCGGCCATGCACCGCCCCGACCTGGCGTCGGTGGCCGACATCATCCGCGGTGCCCGGCGCATCGTGATACTCGAGGACATCGTCGACCACACCAATGTCGGCGCGATCTTCAGGTCGGTCGCGGGGCTCGGCGCCGACGCCGTGCTGATCACCCCACGTTGTGCCGACCCGTTGTACCGGCGCAGCGTCAGGGTGAGCATGGGGACCGTGCTGCAGGTGCCCTGGACCCGCCTGCCCGAATGGGACGAGGCCGCGACGGTTCTGCACGAGCACGGCTTCCACCTGACCGCGCTGGCCCTGGCCGACGATGCCGTCTCCCTGGACGTCTTCGCGAACGACCCGCCGGATCGGGTGGCTCTGATTCTCGGTACCGAGGGCGACGGGCTGAGCCACACCGCGCTGGCCGCGGCAGACACCGTGGTCACGATCCCGATGCTGCACGGAGTGGATTCGCTGAACGTGGCCTCGGCCAGCGCCGTGGCCCTGTGGGCGCTCCGCGCCTAGACGTTTCACTGGCGCGCGGCGACCCTGCCAACCCGGCACGGCAGCCGTGGTTAGAATCATCGAATGTCTAACTCCCGTCGCCAGGTCTACCGCCGTCGGCGTTTCGCCTTCTTCGGCGTGCTCGCCGTCATCCTCGCATTCGGCGCCTACCTCACCAGCACGGGCCTCGCCCCCGTCTCCAGTACGGCCGCGACCCTCACCGAGCCGCCCGCGCTCAGCCAGGCGGCCGTCGAGCCCACCTGGCCCGGCCAGGGGGCCGGCGCCATCGGCGCCGTCGGCTTTGACGGGGTTCTGGGCTCCACCGGTGACCAGGCCTCGATGCCCGTCGCCAGCATCACCAAGATGGTCACCGCACTGGTGATCCTCCAGGCCAAGCCGCTGACCGGCGACGAGCCAGGTCCCGACATCACCTTCACCGACGATGACGTCGACATCTACTACGACGCCATCGCGGAGAACGGCTCGGTGGCGCCCGTCTCAGCCGGTCAGGTGCTCAGCCAGCGCGAAGCCTTCGAAACGATGCTGATCCCATCCGCGAACAACTACAGCGTCTCCCTGGCCGTGTGGGCGTTCGGTTCCGTTGACGCGTACCTGGTCGCCGCGGCGGACTATCTGGCCGCGAACGGCCTGACCGGCACCGTCGTCGCAGACACCAGCGGGATCTCCGCCCAGAGCGTGAGCAGTCCGGCCGATCTGGTGGCCATCGGCAAGCTCGTGATGGCCGATCCCGCTCTGGCGAGCATCGTGGCCATGCCCAGCGCCGTGATCCCGACCGTGGGCACCGTGACCAATACGAACAAGCTGCTCGGCGTCGACGGCGTCGACGGCATCAAGACCGGCACCACGGACGAGGCCGGAGCCTGCCTGCTCTTCGCGGTCGACGTGCCGGTCGGCGACACCTCGGTCACCCTCGTGGGCGTCGTGCTCGGCGGGGACACTCACAGCGAACTCAACGAGAGCATCCTGAGCCTCATCGAGAGCGTGAGCCCCGGATTTCGCACGGTGACGTTGGTCGAGGCCGGCACCCCCTTCGGTACCTACACGACCCCCTGGGGCCAGTCGGCGCAGGCTGTGGCCGAGACGTCCGAGTCCGCCGTGGTGTGGTCGGACACCCCGATCGAGAGCACCGTCGATGTCGCACCGGTGACCCTGGGTGAGAAGGGCGATTCCGTCGGCAGCGTCGACGTGACCGTCGGGACGAACACCGTCTCGGTTCCGCTCGTCCTCGATCAGACCATCACCGATCCGGGGCCGTTCTGGCGTTGGACGAACCCCGGCGAGATCTAACCGATTCCGCGTTCGGGTACGGGTACGGGTTCGGTTTCCGCCGCCTGGTCGAGTCTGGTCACCGGGTCCGCGTCCGGACGTTTGGGCAGGATGTTGTCTCCCGAGGACTGGTGACGCACCCGGCGCAGCACCCAGGGCACCAGAAACTCCCTCGCCCAGGCGAGGTCTTCGGTGCGCGCCTGGCGCCAGGTGATACCGGGCATCGGCTCCGGCAGCTGCGACTCGAGCGGATTGACCACGTTGAGCGCGTCCAGCACCATCCTGGCCACCGTGTGATGGCCGAGCGGGTTGAGGTGCAGACGGTCGGGGGCCCACATCCGGGCGTCCTGGATCTCGGTCAGGGACCACATGTCCGCCACGATGGCGTCTCGGGCGGTGGCGATGGCGCGGATGTTCTCGTTGTAGATGGCCACCTTGCCTCGCAGACCCCGCAGCACGGGGGAGAAGCGCACATCGGTTCCGGTGAAGACCACCACCGTGGCGCCCTCGGACCCGAGCACGCTGACCGCGTCGTCGAGCCGCGCCGCGATGGCATCCGGGTCGCTGCCCGGCCGCAGCACGTCGTTGCCGCCGGCAGAGATCGTGACCAGATCAGGGTGCAGGGACAACGCGGGACCCACCTGTTCGGCCAGGACCTGGTTCATCAGCTTGCCGCGGACCGCAAGATTGCCATACGCGAATTCGTCTGAGCCCAGACTGAGCATCTCGGCGACACGATCCGCCCAGCCGCGGTTTCCGCCCGGGCTGGCCGGTTCCGGGTCACCGACACCCTCGGTGAAGGAGTCGCCGAGAGCGACGTAGCGAGACCACGGATGCTGCTGTTTCGACATGCTGTCAGTCTGCACCGTCGGGCAGATGTCGGCGCGAGTTGGTAATCTCTTATGAAGTGACTACTCCACCTGACTTCGGATCCGCTTTCCGGGAACCCTCGCACCGGGAGACCACTGAACCCGGATTGTTCGCCCTGCCTGACCGTGACAGCGTTCTCGCCGACACCGTCGATACCCCGCCCGTGTTCGGGCCGGCTCGAGGGCCTGCAGGCACCAGCGCCGCGGAGCACCTCTCCCCGGCTTTCCCCGAACGGGCCGCCTGGGGCACCGCGAGCAAGCTCCGCGCCTGGCAGGCCGAGGCCCTCGAGGCGTACTTCCAGCACCAGCCCCGCGACTTCCTCGCCGCGGCCACCCCGGGCGCCGGCAAGACCACCTTCGCGCTGCGCCTGGCCGCCGAGCTTCGGGCCCGCCGGGTGATCGACCGCATCACCGTGGTCGCGCCGACCGAGCACCTCAAACGCCAGTGGGCGGACGCGGCCGCCCGCGCCGGTATCCGCCTGGACCCCGGTTTCAAGAACGCCCACGGCCGTTACGGCAGCCATTTCCACGGCATCGCCGTGACCTACGCACAGGTGGCCACCCGCGCGGCGCTGCACCGTGAACTCACCCAGGCCAGCCGCACCCTGGTGATCCTCGACGAGGTGCACCACGGCGGTGACGCGCTGAGTTGGGGCGACGCCATCCGCGAGGCCTTCGACCCGGCCACCCGGCGGCTCTCGCTCACCGGCACCCCGTTCCGCTCGGACACCTCACCCATCCCGTTCGTGACCTACCTGCCTGACAAGCAGGGCATCCGGCTGTCCCAGAGCGACTACAACTACGGCTACGGCAGGGCGCTGGAAGACGGCGTCGTGCGCCCGGTGATGTTCATGGTCTACGCCGGGCACATGAAGTGGCGCACCCGCACCGGCGACGAGATGGAAGCCAAGCTCGGCGAGGGCAATACCAAGGACATCACCTCACAGGCCTGGCGGACCGCGCTGGAACCCAGCGGTCAGTGGATTCCCGCGGTCCTGCGGGCCGCTGACGCTCGCCTCACCGAGGTGCGGCACGGCATCCCGGATGCCGGCGGCCTGGTCATCGCCACGGACCAGACCACGGCACGGGCCTACGCAGCGATCCTCGAGGAGATTTCCGGCGAACCGGCCACCGTGGTGCTCTCCGACGAGAAGGAATCCAGCGACCGGATCGACGAGTTCTCGCACAACACCCGGCGCTGGATGGTTGCGGTGCGGATGGTGTCTGAGGGCGTCGACGTTCCCCGCCTGGCCGTCGGCGTCTATGCGACCAGCGCCTCAACGCCGCTGTTCTTCGCGCAGGCCATCGGCCGGTTCGTGCGCGCCCGACGTCGCGGTGAGACCGCCTCGATCTTCCTGCCCAACGTTCCCGGACTGCTGAGCCTCGCCAATGCGATGGAACTCGAACGCGACCACGCGCTGGATCGCAGCAACCGTGACGACGGCGACGACGGTATGTACAACCCCGAGGACGCCATGGTGGCGGCCGCCAATAAGTCCGACAAGGCCTCGGACGACCTCGGCCAAGAGGAATTCACCTGGCAGGCGCTGGACTCCCAGGCCACCTTCGACATGGTGATGTTCAACGGTGACGAGTTCGGTGAACTCGCCGAACCCGGAACGGACGAGGAGTTCGACTTCATCGGCATCCCCGGGCTGCTCGAGCCCGAGCAGGTCTCCGAACTGCTGCGCCAGCGGCAGCAACGCCAGGCCAAGCGCGGCTCTGAGCGGCGCACAGCGGCCGCCGCGGTCGAGGGGGCACCGGAGGAGCCGATGCCCCTGTATCGCACGCTCAAGGAGCAGCGGGCGCTGCTGGGCAGCCTCGTGGGCATGTGGTCGAAGCTGGCGGGGGAGCCGCACGCGATGGTGCACGCCGAGCTGCGCCGCCTGTGCGGGGGGCCCGCGGTCGCTCAGGCCAGCGTCACCCAGATCCAGAAGCGCATCGACCTGCTCCGCCGCCGCCTCGGCCGCAGCTGACCCGGTCGCAGCTTCACCGGCGTCATCCGCCGGAAACCCCACTGTGACGCAGTTGATGCAGGGGCGGGTGTCGCCGTCGAAGATCGGTCGATAAACTTGCGCTCAAACGAAAGAGAGCGTGTATGGATTCCAAGAAAGCCGACCTGGACCGCGTCGACCGAGCGCTGCTCCGCGCGCTCTCGGTCAACGCTCGCGCGTCCGGCGCCGCGTTGGCCGCCGAGATCGGCGTTGCCGAGTCCACGGTGTCCCTCCGGCTGCGCCGGCTCCAGCAGCTCGGCCACATCCGCGGCTACCGGGCCAATATCGACCTCGCCGCCCTGGGGGCTTCGCTGCAGGCCCTGATTTCGGTGCGGCTGGCGAAGCACGCTCGGGAGCAGATCGATGACTTCCGCAGCGCAGCGCCACACTGGCCGGGCGTGATCGGTTTGTTCCACACCGCCGGCGCCGACGACTACCTGTTGCACGTGGCCGCGGCGGATGCTTCCGACCTGCGCGACTTCGTCCTCGAGCACCTGGCGGAGCATCCGGCGGTGGCGCACACCGAGACCAACCTGATCTTCGAGTACGTCGACGGTGACGGCTGGCAGGACCTGGTCAAGTAGCACGACGGCCCGCTTCGCCGCCCAACCGCACCAACTGTTCCCCGTGCGGACAACTGCACCCGGCACGCCGGGCGCACGTGTCCGGATGGGGAACAGTTGTGTTGGGTGTGCGGCTTAAAAACACAACGCCCCCGCCGAAGCGGGGGCGTTGTTAGCAGCTTTAGAGAGCTGCCGCAGCTCTATTTAGAGGGCGCGGATGTTCTCGGCCTGGGGACCCTTGGGGCCCTGGGTTACCTCGAACTCGACCTTCTGGTTCTCGTCGAGCGACTTGTAGCCGTTCGAAGCGATCGCGGAGTAGTGCGCGAAGACATCGGCGCTTCCGTCGTCGGGAGCGATGAATCCGAAGCCCTTTTCAGCGTTGAACCATTTCACGGTACCTGTTGCCATTATGAAACTCCTCCAGGAGTGTTAGAAAGGCCCCGACTTTCGAGGCCGTTCGTCGCGGTATTCGTCGTCCGCTTCCGAAAGGAATAAGCCCGCACCGACCGGGGTCGATACGTTTTTTAGACGTGCAAGCACTACAACTACTTCGACAACACTAGCCCACATCGCTCGGTCTGCGTGAAGATCTGTGCGAAAAAACGATCAAAGTGTTACGAATTCTGACAGAAATGCTCAAAGTGTGCCGGTGACGGCGCTAATCGACGGTGACGAAATCAATCAGCTGTTCGACCCGGCCCAGCAATGCCGGCTCAAGATCGGCGTAGGTGCGCACCTGGCCCAGGATCCGCTGCCAGGCCCTGGCGATGTCGGCCTGGTCGTCGTGCGGCCAGCCGAGGGCAGCGCAGATGCCGTGCTTCCACTCGATGTTGCGCGGAATCTGAGGCCAGACCGGCAGATTCAGTCGGGCCGGCTTCACCGACTGCCAGACATCCACGTAGGGATGCCCGACCACCAGGACGTGCCGGCCGTGCGGACCGCGGGCGACGGCCTCGGCGATGCGGCTCTCCTTGGATCCGGGTACCAGGTGGTCGACGAGAACACCGACGCGGCGTGTCGGACCCGGCTTGAACTCCGCCAGCAGTTCGGCGAGGTTGTCCACACCCTCGATGTACTCCACGACGACGCCCTCGATGCGGAGGTCGGCGCCCCAGACCTTTTCGACGAGCTCGGCGTCGTGGCGGCCTTCCACGAAGATACGGCTGGCCCTGGCCACCCGCGCCGGCGCATCCGCCACCGCCAGAGACCCGGACGCCGTGCGTCCCCGGCTGGCCGGGGCGGCTGCCCGGGGCGGCACCAGGACGACGGGCTCGCCGTCGACCAGGAATCCACCGCCGAGCGGGAATAGCCGGAGCTTCCCGTGCCGGTCCTCCAGGGTGACGACCTTCTTCTCGACCCTGATCACCGCACCGCAGAACCCGGTGGCGACCTCCTCGACAACCAGGTCCCGCACGGCTTCCTGCTGGGGGACGACACGGCGGCCGGCCTCCCGCCATCCGGCGGCGAGCACGTCATTGGAGTATCGGTCTTCATTCACTGGATCGACGCTAGCGGAAGTCCCGCGACGACGTGTGGGCCGCCACGGTGAGGGGTTCGAATCGGTCGGCGATGAGGTTGACGACGCCTTCCGGCGAACGTTCGAGGATGCCGCGGATCATCAGGGCGGGGGATTCCCGGGCGATCCGGCGGAAGTGGGTCCAGACCCCGACGCTCACCACGACGTTGACGTTGCCGGTCTCGTCCTCCAGGGTGATGAAGGTGACACCGTTCGCCGTGGCCGGTCGCTGGCGGTGGGTGACAACACCACCGACCTCGATCCGGCGACCGTTCTCGCTGGTGGCCAGCTGGTTCGCGGCCAGTGCGCCCCTGGCGGCGAGGACCGGCCTGGCGTGTCGGATCGGATGGTCGTCGGTGGAAACCCCGGTGGCCCAGAGGTCGTAGGCCACCTGCTCGACAGGCGTCATCAAGGCCAGGAGGGGTGGTTGCACGGTCTCGAAGGAGCCGCGCAGGTGGGCGTCGGTCTCCTGGGCCGCTTCCCCGGCCGACCACAGGGCCTGTCGGCGTTCGAGGCCCAGCCCGTCGAAGGCTCCGGCGGTGGCCAGGGATTCGAGCTGTTCGGTGTTCAGCCGAGCCCGCCGGGCCAGGTCGTTCATGGACCGGAACGGCCCGAATCTGTCCCGGTCGGCGACGATCCGCTCAGCCACCGCCTGGCCGATGGAGCGCACATCGGCGAGACCGAGCCGCACGGCGAGGGCGCCGTCCCTGCGGTGGCCCCGATCATCCACGGGCAGGGTCCTGTCGTAGTCCGGCACCGCGGGTTGCTCGTGATCCAGACAGTCCGGGCGGCCCCCAGGCTCGCCCGACCCGTCGGCCAGCGCCTCGAGCAACGCGGCGGTGCCGGAGAGCTGCACATCGGGGCGCAAAACCTGCACCCCGTGCCTGCGGGCGTCCGCGACCAGGGATTGCGGCGAGTAGAAGCCCATCGGCTGGGCGCGCAACAACGCGGCGAGGAAGGCGCCGGGGTAGTGCAGCTTCAGCCAGGCGCTGGCGTAGACGAGCAGGGCGAAGCTGATCGAGTGGCTCTCGGCGAAGCCGAAGTTGGCGAAGGCCTCGATCTTTTCGTAGATCTCGTCGGCCAGGTCGCCGGTGATGCCGTTTCCGGCCATGCCCTCGTACAGGGTGGCGCGCAGGGAGGAGATCTTCTCGACCCCGCGCTTGGAGCCCATCGCCCGGCGGAGCAGATCGGCGTCCTCGCCGCTGCAGCCGCCCACGGCCATGGCCATCTGCATGAGTTGCTCCTGGAACAGGGGGATACCCAGGGTGCGTTCGAGCACCGGCTCGAGCTTGGGGTGCAGGTAGCTGACCGGTTCCTGGCCGAGCTTGCGTCGGATGTACGGGTGCACGGCACCGCCCTGGATCGGGCCGGGACGGATGAGCGCGATCTCGACCACAAGGTCGTAGAAGCGGCGCGGTTGCAGGCGCGGCAGGGTCCCCATCTGGGCGCGGCTCTCCACCTGGAAGACACCGATGGAATCGGCGCGGCAGAGCATGTCGTACACCCCGGCTTCCTCCCGAGGGATGCTCCCCAGGCTCCACTCCTCGCCGAGAGCGTCCTTGACCAGGTCGAAGGTGTACTGCAGGGCGGCGAGCATGCCGAGGCCGAGCAGGTCGAACTTGACCAAGCCCATCCAGGCGCAGTCGTCTTTGTCCCACTGCAGAACCGTCCGGTTCTCCTTGCGGGCGTGTTCGATGGGGCAGACCTCGCCGACGGGTCGGTCGGTGAGCACCATGCCGCCGGAGTGGATGCCGAGGTGGCGAGGGAATCCGAGTACCTGAGACGCGAGGTCGGCGACCTGGTCGGGGATGTCGTGATCGGGGCTCGACACCGCTGAACCCCAGCGTTCCACCTGTTTGGACCAGGCATCCTGCTGTCCGGTGCTGTAGCCGAGGGCCTTGGCCATGTCCCGAACCGCGAACTTCGGCCGATAGGTGATCACGTTGGCCACCTGGGCTGCGTTGAGGCGACCGTAGCGTTCGTAGACATACTGGATCACCTCCTCCCGCCGGTCCGAGTCGAAGTCCACGTCGATGTCGGGTTCTTCTTCCCGCAGGCTGGAGAGGAACCTCTCGAAGGGCAGGCGATAGAAGATCGAGTCCACAGCGGTGATGCCGATCACGAAGCAGACCGCCGAATTCGCTGCGGACCCCCGGCCCTGGCAGAGGATGCCCGAACGCCGGGCGAACTGCACGATGTCGTGCACGATCAGGAAATAGCCCGGGAAGTCCTTTGCCTCGATTACGGCGAGCTCCTTCTCGAGGCGCTCACGCACATTCGCGTTGTAGCCGGGGTACGCGCGTTCCGCACCGTCCCAGACCAACTGACGCAGCCAGCTCATGGGCGTGTGCCCGTCCGGAACGTGCTGACGGGGGAGCCGGGGCCTGGCCCGGCGCAACGAGAAGGCGAGCTCGTCAGCGAGGGGCACCGTTCGGGCGACAGCCCCCGGATACCGGCTGAATCGGGCGGCCATCTCGGCGCCGCTCCGCAGGTGCTGGGTGGGCGCCGCGGGCAGCCAGCCGTCCATGTCGTCCAGGCTGCGTTGGGCGCGCACGGCGGCCAGCGCGGAGAACAGCCGGAAGTCGGCCGGCTGGGCGTAGTGGACGTTGTTGGTGGCGAGCACGGGCAGGCCTGCCCGTTCGGCCAGTGCGGCCAGCCTGTCGTTGGTCACAGAGTCCTGCGGTCGGCCGTGGTCGACCAGTTCGACGTTCACACTGTCACGGCCGAACAGGGCGATCAGGCGGTCGAGCTCCCGGGCCGCCGCCAGGTCACCATCCTGCTGCATGGCTTGGCGCACCGCGCCGGACCGAGACCCGGTCAGGATGCTCCAGTGCCCGCCGGATGCCTCGGCGAGCTCCTCGAGGTCGTAGACGGGTCGCCCCTTCTCGCCGCCGGCGAGCTGACCGTGGGTGAGCGCCGCCGCCAGCCGGTGATAGCCGTCCTGGCCCCTGGCCAGGACCACGAGGTGGCTTCCCTCTGGGTCTGGCACCCCGTTTTGCCGACGGGTCAGCCCGAGGGACAGTTCTGCCCCGAAGACGGTGCGGACGTCCGGGTAGCTCTCCGCGGTTTCGGCCAGCCGGACCGCCCCGTACAACCCGTCGTGGTCCGTGAGGGCCAGGCCGTGCAGGCCCAACGCACCGGCTTCCTCGAGGAGGTCTTCCGGAGAACTGCCGCCGTCGAGGAAGCTGAAGTTGGAGTGGGCGTGCAGCTCCGCGTAGCCGACGACAGTCTCGGCCGGCGGATGCTGCGGGGTCTGGGCCGCGTAGGGCTGGCGGTGTCTGGACCAGGCCGGACTGTCGCCGCCGTCGGCCTCGGGGGGCGGGCCGCCGGGGCGCCGGTCGGAGAGCCGGCGCTCCAGTTCCGACCAGGGAATGGGCGGGTTATTGAATCCCATCGGGGTGGCCCGTCCTCTCTGCTCTGCTGGTCGGCCCCGGCCCGGTCATGCCGGGCCTCGTCATACCGGGCCTAGTCATACCGGGCCTCGGCGCGCCAGCCGTCGTCGTCCAGTGCCAGCAGCCACGCGCCGTCGCGCTCGTCGATGATCTGCGCCCGGTGCACGGTGCGCGCGGCCGCCGAGTCCCACCATCGTTCTCGCACCGGCCACGGGCCGGCCCAGGCCAGCACCCGACTCGGCTGGGCCCCGCCGGCGCCCTCGAGGAACCGAGGTGCCGAGAACCGTGCCGGCTCACCATCGAACGCGCCGCGGTCATCGACGCGCAGGGACCGGCCGTCGTCGGCGACGAGAGCGACCGGATGGCGTTCCCGGTACACCGTGGCGGGGAGCAGCCCGTCGAGGCTCCCCGACCAGGGCCTGGCGGCACCGGCCGGACTCCCGCCTGGACTGCTGCTCAGACCACGGCCCGACGAAGCGGCACCGTCATCGCCCCAGGGCACGGAAAGTTGTCGGTCGGCAAGCATCCGCCCACCGCCGATGGCCGCCGTGACGACGCCCGCGTGGCCGACCAGGCCCTGCACCCGGGTGAGGGCATGGTGGATCCGCTCGTCGGGCCCCGTTCCCCACAGGCCGTCCTCGTGGTTCGCGACGGCGTCGACCCGATCGGGGGAGAAGACCACCCGGACGACGCCGGCGGCCAGGCCGGAGTCGGCCCGCCCCTCGCCCTGTAACTGCCAGCGCACCCTGTCGATCAGCTCGGAGGCCGAGAACCACCGGGGATGCCGCCAGGTCCGTTCGGTCAACAGACCGTCTTCGGTGCTGACCAGGATCGAGACGGCCGTGCAGACCAGGGTCTGCTCCCGCAGACCCTGCACGAAGGCGTCCGCGGTGCTGCGCAGCGCGAAGGCGAGTTGGTCGATGCGATCCAGCGCCGGTTCGAAGTCCTGGCCGCGGTCGAACACCGGGGTGGGGGTGCGGGGCACGACCTCCTCGTGCTCGCGCCCGGCCGCCCTGGCGTGCGCCTGCGCCGCAGCAGCACCGAAACGACGATGCACGTCCAGGGCGGGCAGGGCGGCGAGCTGGCCGAGGGTGTGCACCCCGAGCCGGGCCAGCAGGGTGCCGAGCCCCGCCTCAGCCACTGCCGACACGGGCAGCGGTGCCAGGAACGCGGCGGATTCGCCGGGCGGGACGACGTGAACCCGAGGTTCAGGCCCGACACCAGCGGGACCGACCGCCCGCGCCGCCTGCTCGGCGGCAAAGGGGCCGTCGGCGATTCCGACCCTGGCCTCGGGAAGTCCGGCGCCGTGCAGGTAGCCGAGCATGGCTCGCGCCGCGGCGGCCTCACTGCCGTAGTACCGCACCGGGCCGCGGGCGCGGATCGCGCAGGTGCCGGGCCGGAGCACGGCCACACCGGGCGTGATGTCCTCGAGGCCATCGAGAATCGGGTCGAAGGCCCGCCGGTCCAGCGCGGGGTCATAGGGCAGCACGACGAGGTCTGTGCACCGGAACTGGGCCTCCCGCACGGTCAGTCCGCGCCGGACGCCCAGACGGCGCGCCTCGGGCGAACAGGCGAACACCAGCCCGTGGTCGATGAGAGCCAGCGGCGCATCCGCGGGCAGGCCGGTGGCCGACCGAGCGGCGAGCACCGGCCAGTCCGGGCACCACAAGACGATGGTGCGTTCGCGGTTCATGACTCAGCCCGCTGCCGGCTGCCGGCCCGCGCTCGGCCGCCTCGGCCGCTGTCCAGACGCGGGGCAGGTTCGGCTTCGCCCGGGGTGGCGACCTCCGGAAGGTGCACAAGCGTGGAGCGCCGTCGTCCGGAGCCGTTCCGCCCGGAGACGTGGACGGTCACATCTCGACCTGCCAGGTAGCCGTGTCCGGCGCCCAGGCCGTCCCAGCGGGTGTCGGTGACCCGAAGTGCGGCCTCACCCTGGGGCCAGGTCCCGGCGACGATCAGGGTGCAGCCGCTCTGCCGCAGCCGCGCGGCGAGCCTGGCCGCCTCCGCGTCGCCGACCGCACGCTCGGGATGCACGACAACGATGGGCAGCACATCCACCAGCGCCGCCGTCACGGCCAACCACTGATCGGCGGGGGAGGGAACAAGCACTATTCGCTCGAGGTCGATTCCGAACCCGATCGCCGCCTCCGCGCCGAAATCGGGTAGACCCACCACGGCGCCCCATCCGCCGTCCACTGTCGCCGCGGCGAGCACGGCCATGATCAGCGACGTCGAGTTGTTGACCGTGTAGACCACACCCGTGCGCAGGATCCCGTCGGGAAGGAGCCCGGCGAGGACCCCGGAGACGGGCCGCCCACCGGCATCCCAGCGGTCGCGCTGCATTCCGTGGATGCGCGCCTGGAGCTCGCTGACCCGCTCGGCCGCGGAGCCGTCGGGAGAGCCGGCTGCGTGCGCTACGGAGGTCAGCGGAATGGACACCCTCTAATTTTCGAACACAGATTCGATTTCGTCAACCCGTGTGGATAACCGGGTCCTCCTCGGAGGCACGGTAACCTGAGCCTATGTGTGGGCGATTCATCATTACCGATTCGGCGCCTGACCTCGCCGCCATGTTCGACATCGAGCACGAGGCCGGAGAGCTGCCGGCGGCGTCCTGGAACGTGAAACCGACCGAGCAGATCGCCATTGTGCTCGAATCGATGAAATCAGATCCGGTCGTTCGCCGGCTGGAACCGGCGCGCTGGTCGCTGGTGCCGACCTTCTCTCCGGAGCTGACCGCCGCCTTCGCCACCTTCAACGCACGGGCCGAGACCGTCGCCGAGAAGCCGACATTCCGCACCGCCCTGGCCAAAACCCGGGCCATCGTGCCGGTCACCGGCTACTACGAATGGCACACCGTGGGAACCACGAAAACGCCGTACTTCGTACACTCCGAAGACGGCCTGCCGCTGGCACTGGCCGGACTCTACTCGTGGTGGCGCAATCCCACTCTCGGTCCCGACGACCCGGCCCGATGGGTGCTGACGGCCACCATCCTCACGACAGCCGCCCAGGGCGCCCTCGCCGAGATCCACGACCGGATGCCCGTTGTGCTGCCTGAAGAGTGCTGGGACCGCTGGTTGGACCCGCACGCCGATGGCGATCAGGCCCTCGTCGACGCGGCGGTCGAGGCCTCCTCGGAGGCGGCGGCCGGGTTGGCCTTTTATCAGGTGGCGCCGGTCTCCGGTGATGCGCCGGACCTCATCGACCCGCTCGGCCCGGAGCGTGAGGTCGGGTACAGCGCCTGACCGGCGCGCAGCTCCACGCCGTGCCCGGCGAACTAGTACTCTCGAAACGAGCCCGGATAAGCTTTCGCGGCACCGTTGAGAGGAACATTCCATGCCCATTCTTACCTTCGTCGTCGCGATGGCCATCTTCGTCCTGGGCCTGTGGCTGTTCGGCTTGGCCTTCACCGTGACCGCCTGGCAGGGCGCGATCTTCTTCGCCGGCATCCTGGCCGTCAGCGCGGCCGTCGCCATCCCGATGCGGGCACTGCGCAACTAGCCCGCCCGATGATGCCGGGCTGGCACCCAGCCCGACCAGCCCAGCCACGAGGAACCCATGCGCGCCGAACAGCTCACCGACCCGATCACCTTTCACGGTGAGGGTCCGGTCTTCGCACAGTCCTGGGGCGGTCTGCGCCTCGTCGACCTGTTCGCCGGTGACGTTCTGTCCCTGGCCGCCGACGGCACGGTCACCCGGCGGCACGTGGACAGCATCGCCGCGGCCCTGCGACCGCGCGTGGGCGGCGGTGCGGTCATCGCCCTCGAACGCGGTTTCGCCCTCGAGGACGCCGACGGCACCCTGACCCGACTGCCGGAGGTCTGGGCGGATCCGAGCGTGCGGATGAACGACGGGGGCGGCGCTCCGGACGGCTCGTTCTTCTGCGGTTCGATGGCGTATGACCAGCGCACCGGCGCCGGATCGCTCTACAGGCTCGCACCGGACGGATCCGTGGAGCTGGCCCTGGCGGGCGTGACCATCTCGAATGGTCTCGCCTGGAGCCCGGACGGCTCGTTGGCCTACTACAACGACACCCCGACCGGCCGGATCGGGGTCTTCGATTGGGCCCCGGAGACCGGACTGACCGGGTTGCGCCCCTTCGTCGACATCCCCTCCGCCGACGGCTACCCCGACGGCCTCACCGTGGACAGCGAGGGCGGCGTCTGGGTCGCGCTGTACGCCGGTGGGGCGGTGCGCCGCTACTCGCCGGAGGGCACCCTGGACGAGGTCATCGAGGTGGCCGCGCAGCGGGTCACGGCGTGCACCTTCGGCGGCGACGACCTTCACCGGCTGTACATCACCACGTCCCGCGAAGGTCTCGCCCCCGGCGAGGACCCGCTGGCCGGCTCGGTCTTCACGGTGACCCCCGGGGTGGCCGGACTGGCGGAAGCGCCCTTCGCCGGTTAGCGGCCCGGCACGGCGCCGCGGCCACGGCTCAGAGGCCGGCCACGAGGTTGATCAGTGTTGCCAGGATGATCGAGCCGAACAGGAATGACATCAGCGCGTGCCGCAGGGCCACCGCACGAATGGTCGACGACGTCAGTGATGTGTCCGACACCTGGAAGGTCATCCCCACTGTGAAGGACAGGTACGCAAAGTCCGCGTACCTGGGCGGCTCCAGCTGGTTGAAATCGACGCCACCGTCATCATCCGCGTAGTAGAGCGAGGCGTACCGCAAGGCGAACAGGGTGTGCACGAGCACCCAGGACAGCGCGACGACGACCAGCGCCAGCGCGGCGAGCAGGCCCTGGCCCGCCCCCTCAGCGGCGCGTGCATGCACCAGCACGATGAGGATGCTGCCGAGGCTGGCCAGGCTCGCCAGGATCAGCAACAGGTCGGTGATGCCCCGTGACGGGTCTTCCCTGGTGGCGTGCGCGGCCGTGGTGGCGGCGTCCAGCGGAGCGACGCTGACCCAGACCCAGCCGATGTAAAGCACAGCCGCGACCGCCCAGCCGATCGCCGGCGCCAGCAACCAGTTGCCCAGCAGGCCAGACGCCAGACCCGCGAGGATGCCGACGGTCACCATGACGATGAACCGGGTGCTCGATCGGTGCACCCGGGGGACCGGAGTTGAGGTCTTCACTCGCTGATCGTTGCACAAATCAATCGCTGCGCGGGCGCCACCCGGTGTCGGGGAGATACCAGCAACGCTGGCTAGGCTGGGAGACGTACGACCCAACCCGTTTCAGGCCGAAAGAGACCGCACGAATGTCAGAGAGTCCGGCCGCAGCCAGCCCCTACGAGGTGCTGGGCGTGAGCCCGTCGGTGACCGACGAGGAGCTGCGACGCGCCTACCGCCTCAAGCTGCGGCAATCCCACCCAGATGTCGGCGGCAGTGCGGCCTCCTTCCACGCCGTGCAGATCGCCTGGGAACGCATCGGAAGCCCGGAGTCCCGGGCCGCCTACGACGGGGCCCGCTACCCGGAGACCGCATACTCTGGCGCCAGCACCGCGTCACGCCCGACAAGCAGGCCCACCTCGACCGGGATGAAGGCCAGGATGCACGGGCATCCCGGCGGCCACTCCCGCCAGCGTTATCTCGCGATGCTGCGGGAATGGGCCGGTCGCGGCACCGTCATCGCTGACCCGTACGCCCCCGATCTGGTGCGGTCCGCGCCACGGGAGATCCGACACCGGCTGGCCAAGGCCCTCGCCGAGGAAAGCACAGCCCAGCTGATCTCGGGCCTGGGCATCGGCTACACCGCCTGGCACGACATCGCCACCCGCGAGGACCTCGAGAAGATCGACCACGTCGTTCTCGGCCCGGCCGGACTGTTCGCTATCCTCTCGGAGGACTGGGGGTCGCCCGTTCAACTCAAGCGCGGCGAACTCGTCGGCGATGGCCTTGCGCCAGGCGAGGAGCCGCTGGACGAGTTCGCGTCCGCGGCACGCATCCTCGCCAAGTCCCTGCGGGTGCGCTTCACCGCGCTCGTCGTGGTGGTGCCTGATCAGCTCGTGGCAGAACCCGTGTCGCTGCCGAGCCGAGGCAGGCGGCCAATGGTGGTCGTGATCCCACGGTCCCGCCTGGTCGGGGTGCTGCGTGACGGCATCGCCGGGATGGAACGGGGCAGCTTCGAGAAGGTGTTCGAGCTGCGCAGCACCCTGCAGAACGGCATCCGCTTCGTCGAAGACTAGGCGGGCGCGGCCGCGCCGAGACCGAGCTTCTGCACCCAGTAGCCCAGAAATGCGGCGCCGGCCTCATCGTGGATGAGGTCGCCCTCCACGATCACCGGGTACGGCCGCTCCAGGATGCCGTCGGCCGGGCGCACGTCCACGTGTGCCACCTCGTAGCCGGCGGCGTGCAGGTGGTCGGCCATGAGGTAGTCGCTGCGGGAATCGCCCACCGAGCGCCACAGCCTGGGGAGCGGTCCGCCCTCGGCGAAGAAGGCCAGGGCTCGCTTGGCGGCGTGGTCCTTGTCAAGGTCGACCGATTCGATGTCGGTGGAAATGATGGTGGTGTCGATACGGAACGGGACCGTTCCCTCGGCGTCGGGGGAAACCCTGTCGCCGAAGCGCACGCCCAGTCCGTGGTCGATCATGATCGTGTACGCGGCGTCCTCGAACGACGCTTGAGCGGCGTGGTAGGCAGCCCGGTCGACATCCGTGCGTTGTTCAACGGAGACCATGGCGAGCTTGGTCTCGTCGAAGAACATGGTGTCGGCGTAGTCGGTGGCGACCAGCTCGCGGATGCGGCTCACGACGGGGTCAGGCAGGGCGACGCTGGCGTCGACGACGACCTCGCCCATGCCGGTCTGGGTGATCGGGAACCACACGGCGCCCTTCTCGCAGACCCCGTACATGCGCATCTCGCGCGGCAGGCCCGCGGCGACCAGCGGGGCCACCACCTGCTCACTGATGAACTGCGCCGACCGACCGGTGATGAAACCGATGGGTACGTTCGCGCCGGCCAGGGTGATGAGGTCGGTGATGATGCTCGGTGTGGCGATGGTGCGGGTGTCCGGGCTGGCGATCGGACCATCGACATCGAGCAGCAGGCCGAGTGGGGAAACAGTTTCAGGCATGCTTCATTGAACCAGTTCCCGCCCCGGGGCGTTGGCGCCCGTCGCAGCACCTATCGTTGAACCTGATGATTACCAGACGAGAAGCAGCGCTCCGCCTCGACATTCCCCTCGAGATGGCGCAGCGCCACGACCTTCCCAGCCGCATGACCGAAGCCCAGCTCGCCGAGATCGAGAACAACCCGCCGGCCTGGCTCGTGCAGTCCCGTGCGAACCGCACCGGCAAGAAGCCCGTCTGGATCGAACTCACCTGCAGCGTGTGCGGGTTCACCGAGGCGGCGCGGCCGAAGAAATGGTGGCCGACGTTCACCTACCTCAGCTGCGACCACCACGGTTACGACGAGCTCCCGGCCGCCGCGGCCGGCCTCAGCCGCCGCGAAGTCGACGGCATCGGCAGCCGGTTCATCGGCATCGTCGACGCATCCGAGCAGGGGGAGCAGGACTCATGAGCCTGATCCGGCTGAACGACGTCACCGTGCGTTTCGAAAACACCCAGGTGCTCCGCGAGACCTTCTTCAGGCTTGAGCCGGGCGACAGGGTCGGCATGATCGGCAGGAACGGGTCGGGCAAGACCACCCTCATCAAGCTGATCCTCGGTCAGGTGACGCCGGACACCGGTACCGTCACCGTCGACGACGGCGTGAGGATCGGCTACTTCTCCCAGTTCTCCGAGCTGAACGGCGAGTCCACCATCACCGAGGTCCTCGACGCCCTGTTCGTGGAGATCAAGGCCGTCGAGGCCGAACTCGCCTCCATCGACGTTGCCATCGCCGCCGACTCCTCGGCCAGCGCCGAGCTCGACAGGCTGATCCACCGCCAGTCCGAACTGTTCGAGGACATGGACCGGCTGGACGGCTGGGACTACCCGCGCCGGATCGACGCTGCCCTGACCATCCTCGGCTTCGACGAAGCGCACCGCAGCTGTGCGATCGACGAACTCTCCGGCGGCTGGCGCAACCGCGCGGCCCTGGCGAAGATCCTGCTCGAGGCACCGGACGTGCTTCTGCTCGACGAGCCCACCAATTACCTCGACGTGGCCGGTGTGGAGTGGCTGGAGGGCTGGTTCCGCGACTTCAAGGGCGCCGCCGTGATCGTGTCGCACGACCGCACCTTCCTCGACGCCGTCGTCACCCGCATCATCGAGTTGGAGAACTTCCACCTACACGAGTACCCGGGCAACTTCGGCGAGTACGTGGTTCAGAAGCAGTTCCGGCTGAAGACCCTCGAGCAGCAGTTTGTGCACGAGTCCGAACTGCTCGCTTTCGAATCCGAAGGCATCGCCGACCGGCGCGAGGCCCAGAAGAACGCCAGCCGCAAGCTCGGCAGCCAGCTGGCCACCATCAAGAAGTCCCGCACGCCGCGGCCGGTCGACAAGATCATCACCGAAATCTACGGCGGTCTGCACGTGAAGGATGTGCTCTGCCGGGTGGAGATGCTCAGCAAGGCCTACGGCGAGAAGGTGCTCTTCAACGACCTGAGCTTCGAGATCCGCCGCGGCAACCGCATCGTGGTGCTCGGTGCCAATGGCAGCGGCAAGACCACCCTGCTCCGGGTGCTCACGGGTGAGGAATCCGCGGATCACGGCGAGGTCGACTGGGCGAAAGGCGCCGGGATGGTGTCGTACAACCAGGTACTCGCCGAACTGGACGACACCGACACCGTCAGCCACGCGGTCAACGCGCTCGAAGGCAGCCTGGCGTTCACGGCGACCCGCAAGTCGGTGAACCGGTTCCTGACCATGTTCCAGTTCTCCGAGGCCGACCTCAAGCAGAAGATCGGCAACCTCTCCGGCGGCCAGAAAGCCCGGGTGGCCATGGCCCAGTGCCTGCTCTCCGGTGCGTCGGTGCTGCTCCTGGACGAGCCAACCAACCACCTGGATATGTCCAGCACCCAGGTGATGGAGCGGGCCCTGTTGCACTTCCCCGGCGCCGTGGTCGTGGTCAGCCACGACAGGTTCTTCACCGACAAGATCGCCAACCGTCGGCTGATCTTCGGACAGCTCGGTGCCGACCCCGGCGAGGTCGAGGTCGCCGTCGCCTGACCGCCTGACCGCCTGCCGGCGCGGCCCGCGGGTGTGGGGCTGCTCTTGCGACCCCTCAGGATCGCTAGGGGCCGGCGAGGGTGCCGTCCGGGAGGGCCTCACGTATCGACCCGGGACCGGTGCCCAGGTAGAGCGGCCAGATCACCTCGGCGCTGCCCGGTAGTTGCCAGACCAGACCCTCGAGCGCGGATGCCTGGTACAGCGGCTGGCCGGCGGGCCGCCCGGCGCCGGGCTCCTGGATTTCCGCGTACTCGGAGGTCGGGTCCTCGTCGACGTAGCTGCGGGCGCCATCCCAGGCCGGCTCCAGATAAGCGACGATGGCCGTTCCGGCCGGCACAATCCGCGAGCACTCGTCCGGGCCGCCCGAAGCGAATTCGATGTACACGCTGCCGTTGACGGCCGGGTCCAGTTTCCCGTGCACAACCGTGACGTTCGACACGACGATCACCGCGCTTCGCGTCGTCGACGTCTTGTTCGATGCGGTGTAGGTGCTGTCGCGGCCCGCCTGGATCCGAGCGATCTCGCCCATGATCACCACGGCGCTGTCCCGGGCCAGCACCGCCAGTGACTCGATCGGGTCGTAGTCCACGATCCCCGGTGAGCCGCACGCGGTGAAGACCTCGTCAGCGCTGGGCCCGGCCGGCGCCGACTCCATGGTCGGGCCGGCGGCGGACGGAGCCGTGGTATCGCCGTGGCCGCATCCGGTGATCAGCACACCGACGCACGCAACGGCGACGCACAGCTGCCAGGCCCGTGCGCGGGCTGTTCGGTAGACGTCCATACTCACTAGTATCCGGCCGGCCGCAACTGGTTCCCCTACAGGGTCGCGCGCACCTGCACTGTTGCGCCGGCGGGCGCGTACGGAACCGTGCGCCCCTCGATGGCAACACCGTCGACCTCGAGGCTGGCGCGGGAGCCTTCACGGCCCGAGTTGGCGACGGTGATGACGTACGTCGCACCGCGGGCCTGCCGGGTCACGGTGAACTCCGCGACGTCCGGTCCGATCTGCGGGTCGACCACGAGACCGTCGTAGTCGGTGCGCACGCCCAGGAGGTACTGGGAAACGGTCACGAAGTTCCACGCCGCCGTGCCGGTCAGCCAGGAGTTCTTGGCCTCGCCGTGCCTGGAGGCCTCCTTGCCGGCGATCATCTGGGCGTACACGTAGGGCTCGGTGCGGTGCACCTCGGAGATGTCTTCCCGGTACGCGGGGGTGATCTTCCGGTAGTGGTCGAACGCCTTCGCGCCGCGGCCGATCACGGTCTCGCCGATGATCACCCACGGGTTGTTGTGGCAGAAGATGCCACCGTTCTCCTTGTAGCCCGGGGGATACGTCGAGACCTCGCCCAGTTCGATGCGGTAGCTCTTGTACGCCGGGTACTGCAGCACCAGGCCGTGCTCGGAGCCGAGCAGCCGGTCCACGGAATCGAGGGCACGGAACGCGGGACTGGTCTTGACCGGGGTGCCGTCGCTGTTGTGCTCGACGCCGACGCCGGCGAGGACCGCGAAGCCCTGCGGCTCGATCCAGATCTGACCCTCGGTATCCTCGGCCGTGCCGACCTTGTTGCCGTAGAAGTCGTAGGCACGCAGGAACCAGTCGCCGTCCCAGCCGTGCGTCAACAGCGCCTGGCTCATGTCGGCGGCGGCCTTGCGGGCCTTGTTCGCCTGCACGGTGTCCCCACCGCGTTCGGCGATGGTGGCGTACTGGCCCGCGGCGAGCACGAACTGCGCGGCGATGAAGGTGGACTCCGCGACCCCGCCGGCCTGGTTCTCGGTGGTCTGGAACGACTCGCCCGGCGTTGTCGAGAAGCAGTTCAGGTTCAGGCAGTCGTTCCAGTCGGCGCGCCCGATCAGCGGCAGCCCGTGCGGACCAAGGTTGTTCAGGGTGAACTCAAACGACCGGGTCAGGTGGGTGTACAGGGTCTCGGCGAGTGCGTCGTTGTTGTCGAACGGCACCACCTCGTCGAGGATCGTGTAGTCGCCGGTCTCCTTGAGGTAACCATCCACCCCGATGATCAGCCAGGCCGGGTCGTCGTTGAAGCCGGACCCGAGTTCGTTGTTGCCCCGCTTGGTGAGGGGCTGGTACTGGTGGTACGCCGACCCGTCCGGCAGCTGGGTCGCGGCGATGTCCAGGATGCGTTCGCGAGCGCGGTCCGGGATCAGGTGCACAAAACCGAGCAGGTCCTGGGTCGAGTCCCGGAAGCCCATGCCGCGACCGATGCCGGTCTCGAAGTACGACGCCGAGCGGCTCATGTTGAAGGTCACCATGCACTGGTACTGGTTCCAGATGTTTACCATCCGGTTGAGCTTGTCGTCGGGCGAGGTCACCGTGTACGCGGAAAGCAGGTCCGTCCAGTAGACCCCGAGGGCGTCGAAGGCGGCATCCGCGGCCTCGGTGGTGGACAGACGCGCGAGGAGGGCCTGGGCCCGGGTCTTATTGATGACCTGCTTGGCGTCGTCGGCCCACTTCTCCTCGCCGGTCTCGGCGTTGTTCTCGACGTAGCCGAGAACGAAGACCAGGTCACGGCTTTCCCCGGGCTGCAGGGTCGAGTCGACCTGGTGGGAGCCGATCGGGTACCAGCCGGAGGCCATCGAATTCGCCGCGGCGCCGGCGTGCGGGACCTTGGCCTCCGCGAGGGTTTCGTAGAGTCCGACGAAGGTTTCGCGGTCGGTGTCGAAGCCGGCGATCTCGGCGTTCACGCCGTACACGGCGTAGTGGTCGCGGCGCTCCCGGTATTCGGTCTTGTGGTAGATCGCGCTGCCGTCGACCTCGACCTCGCCGATGGAAAGGTTGCGCTGGTAGTTGGTCTGGTCGTCCTGGGCGTTCCACAGGCAGAACTCCAGGTAGGAGAACAGGGAGAAGGTCTTGACCGCATCCGACGTGTTGGTGATCGTGACCTTCTGCACCTCCGCCGTCTCGCCGAGTGGAACGAAGTACAGCGTGGAGACCCGCAGGCCGCCGCGTTCGCCGGTGATGCGGGTGTAACCCATGCCGTGCCGGGTTTCGAAGAAATCGAGGTCCTTCTTCATCGGCAGCCAGCTGGACGTCCAGACGTCGTCGCCGTCCTTGATGAAGACGTAGCGTCCACCGGAGTCTGTGGGGACGTCGTTGTAGCGGTAGCGAGTCAGGCGGCGCATCTTGGCGTCCTTGTAGAAGGTGTACCCGCCCGCCGTGTGCGAGACCAGCGAGAAGAAGTCCTCGCTGCCGAGATAGTTGATCCACGGGTAGGGAGTCAACGGGGTCTCGATGACATATTCCCTGGCTTCATCGTCGAAGTGGCCGAACTTCATGCGTGCACCTTTTCGGTTTCAAGGGACCGGGTGTCGCGGGGATCCATTGTTCTGAATCCGCCGGCGCAGCCGGGCCTGGTCTCTGTGAGAGCGCTCTCACGAGCGCCTGGGATGACTCTAGCATCAGGACCGCGGAGCCACCACACGCTAGGGGAGTCGTGCCGCTGGCGTGCGGGGGTGGATAGGGTTCAGCAGATAGAGGCGTGCGCCTCGCAGGTCAACACCGGCGCCATTCACTGAAATCGAGAACATGTTCCGTATCGAGAGAGCTGCTAGCGCGAGTGATCACAAGATCATTGACGACGAGCGGGGCGTGTGGATACAGTTCCTGGGCTCCCGGGGGCTATCCCGTGGCCACGTGTTCAAGCTGGTCGTCGGGGAGACGGTTATTCCGTTTGAAACCGAACGCGACTACATCGAAGATGCGGACGGTGCCGCGCACCAACTGACTCGGTTCGTCGCTTTCGGGCTCTCTCCGGCCGCCGGACTGAGGGGTGTAGCGCCGTACGTGATCACGTCTCCTGTCGAGCGGCGCACGTACAAGCTTTTGGCCACCGAAGCTCTTCCGGTTTTCGGTGATATTTACGATGGTGATTCCAGGCCGGAGGGCTTTGCCCGGGTCGAACTCGACGGGGTGATATACACGCTGGCGAGCTTCGGGCACCCATCCGGATCGACGTCCCACTGATCCAGTCAACCTTTACCGGGGCACACCCTGGAGAACCTGTTGACGCGCGTTAACGAGACAGGGCCGGATCCTGAGATCCGGCCCGTGAACTGTCTCAACCAGTTCTCGTTGATCGTTGTCTTACCAACAATCTCCGTGTCCGAGGGGGGACTTGAACCCCCACGCCCTATACGGGCACTAGCACCTCAAGCTAGCGCGTCTGCCATTTCCGCCACCCGGACTGGATGTTTTGGCCGCAGTTATGTTTTGCTGCCGGGGAATAACTTAGCACGGATCCAAACCACTTCCGGACACCGGTGGGTTCCATGCCCGGTAGCGTGAACTGCATGACAGCCCCCGCCACCGGCCCCGTTTCGGCCAATGCTCTCGACCTCACCACCGAGATCGCCCGCGACCTCATCAGGTTCGACACGACGAACTATGGCGAGGGGCGCTCCAACGGCGAGACGGATGCGGCGGAGTACGTCGCCGAGAAGCTGCGCGCCCTGGGCCTGGCGCCGGAGCTGTTCGATTCGGAGCCGGGTCGCACCAGCGTGGTCGCCCGGGTACCCGGCCGCGACCGCAGCAAGGGCGCACTGGTCGTGCACGGCCACCTCGATGTGGTGCCCGCCGACCCGGCGAACTGGTCGGTGGATCCGTTCGGCGGCGAGATCAAGGACGGCATGCTGTGGGGGCGCGGCGCCGTCGACATGAAGAACATGGACGCGATGATCCTGGCGTCCCTCACGGATGTGCTCGACCAGGGTGGCCAGCCAGAGCGGGACCTCGTCATCGCGTTCTTCGCCGATGAGGAGGCCGGGGGAGTGTACGGCTCGCACCACCTCGTCGACACCCGCCCGGACCTGTTCGCGGGAGCGACCGAGGCCATCAGCGAGGTCGGCGGCTACTCGATCAGCATCGGCGGCCAGCGGGCCTACCTGCTCCAAACCGGTGAGAAGGCTCTCATCTGGCTCAAGCTCGTGGCGCACGGCCCGGCCGGCCACGGTTCCCGGCTGGTCACGGACAACGCCATCACCCGGCTCGCCGAGGCCGTCGCCAAGGTGGGTCGGCGGCAGTGGCCGATCCGCCTGACGAACACCACCCGGCAGTTGCTTTCGGAGATCGCCCGGATCCTCGGTGTGGAGCCGCAGTCCATGGGTCCGGACGAGCTGGCCCTGGCGACGGGCACAGCATCCGGATTCATCCAGGCGAGCCTGCGCACCACCATGAACCCGACGGTGTTGCAAGCCGGCTACAAGCACAATGTCATCCCCGATCGCGCCGAGGCCCTCATCGACGTGCGTTCCCTGCCCGGCGAGGAAGACGCCGTGCTGGCCGAACTGGCCGAGCTGGTCGGCCCGGATATCGAAATCGTGGTGATGCACCAGGACGTGGGGCTGGAGACCGAGTTCGCCGGCCCGCTGATCGACCGGATCGTCCAGACCCTCGGCACCCACGACCCGGGCGCTCCGGTGCTCCCGTACCTCATGCCTGCCGGCACCGACAACAAGGCGTTGAGCAAACTGGGCATCAAAGGATACGGCTTCGCCCCGCTGAAACTCCCAGCCGATTTGGATTTTCCGGCGCTGTTCCACGGCGTTGATGAGCGTGTGCCACTGGACGCATTAGTGTTTGGCAGGACGGTTTTGACCGATCTGCTGACGACGTACTAGCCCACTGAAGCGCTAACGGCCAGCACACCGCACAAGCGAAACGAGTATCACGTGGACTTCCTCAACGCGGTCATCCTGGGCCTGGTCCAGGGCTTGACCGAATTCCTGCCGGTCTCCTCCAGCGCCCACATCAGCATCGTGGGTCAGTTCCTCGGAACCGGTGAGGACCCCGGCGCCCGGTTCACGGCGATCACCCAGATCGGCACCGAGGCGGCCGTGGTGATCTTCTTCTGGCGCGACATCGTGCGCATCATCGGCCAATGGGCGAAGTCCCTGGTCGGCAAGGTACCGCGCAGCGACGCGGATGCCCGGATGGGATGGCTGATCATCCTCGGCACCCTGCCCATCGTCATCCTGGGCCTGCTCTTCCAGGACCAGATCGAAACCAGCCTGCGCAACCTATGGGTCACCGCGATCATGCTCATCGCGTTCGGCGTGCTCCTGGGTGTCGCCGACTATGTCGGTGCCAAGCGCCGCAAACTGGACGACCTCACCGTCGGGCACGGCGTCATCTTCGGTTTCGCCCAGGCGCTGGCGCTCATCCCCGGGGTCTCGCGTTCCGGCGGCACCATCACGGCCGGCCTGTTCCTCGGCTACGAGCGGGCCGCCGCCGCCCGATACGCGTTCCTGCTCGCGATCCCCGCCGTTCTCGGCAGTGGCTTCTACCAGGTCTACAAGTCCATCAAGGAACCCTGCGTCGTGGCCGCCGCGAACTGCACGCCCGAACTGTTCGGCCCGCTGGAAACCCTCGTCGCCACCGTCGTGGCGTTCGTCGTGGCGCTGTTCGTCATCGGCTTCTTCATGAACTACATCTCCAAGCGCAGTTTCATGCCGTTCGTGGTCTACCGCATTGCGCTGGGCATCGTCGTGATGATCCTGCTGGGCACGAACACCATCACGGCGTAGTTAGGCTGGAAGTATGCGCGCCTGGTCACACCCCGTCATCCCGTCGATTCCGGGACTCTCACAGGCCCCGCGCCTGCACGACACCGCGACGGACTCGATCGTCGAAGCCAAACCGACCGACGTGGCCAGGCTGTACGTCTGCGGCATCACGCCGTACGACGCCACCCACCTCGGCCACGCGGCCACCTACCTCGCCTTCGACACGCTGCAGCGGGTGTGGCGTGACGGCGGTTACCGGGTGCACTACGCCCAGAACGTGACCGACGTCGACGACCCGCTGCTGGAACGTGCCACCGCGACCGGCGTCGACTGGCGTGACCTCGCCGTGGAGCAGACCGACCTGTTCCGGGCCGATATGGAGTCCCTGGGCATCATCCCGCCCGACGATTTTGTGGCCGTGACCGACGTCATCGACGACATCAGCGCCGCGGTGCTGGCACTGCGCCAGTCCGCGCTGGCCTACAAGGTGCCGACACCGGATGCGCTGCCCACGCCCGACGGACCCGGCGCCGACCTGTACTTCGACATCCGGGCGGCCGAGCGCCAGGCGCCGTGGGCCCTCGGCGAGGAGAGCAACCTCGATCAGAGCACCATGCTCACCCTGTTCGCCGAGCGCGGCGGAGACCCCGACCGGGCCGGAAAGCGCGACAGGCTCGACCCGCTGCTCTGGCGCGCCGCCCGCGCGGGAGAGCCCTCCTGGGAGTCACCCGTGGGGGCCGGCCGCCCCGGCTGGCACATCGAGTGTTCGGTCATCGCCCTCGCCGAGCTCGGCACCGACTTCACCGTGCAGGGCGGCGGGAGCGACCTGATCTTCCCGCACCACGACATGAGCGCCGGCCACGCCGCCGCGCTGTCCGGGCATCCGCTGGCCCAGGTGTACAGCCACACCGGCATGGTCGCCTACCAGGGCGAGAAGATGAGCAAGTCGCTGGGCAACCTGGTTCTCGTCTCCCGCCTTCGGGCCGGCGGCACCGACCCACGCGCCATCCGCCTGGCCCTGCTCGCTCAGCACTACCGCACCGACTGGGAGTGGACCGCGCAGCAGTTGGTTGATGCCGAGGCTCGCCTGGCGGCGTGGACGTCGGCCTTCGGCCCCGTCGACCCCGTTGACTCCGCGGCCGGCGCTGCAGTCTCGGCGTTCGAGAGCGCTGCGGCGGTTGTCGAGCGGATGCGCGCCGCGCTGGTCGACGATCTCGACACCCGGGGTGCCCTGGACGCTGTGGACGCTGCTGTGGCGGCCGGCGTGGACGACCGCGCCCTCGTCGCCGCGGCGATCGACGCGCTCCTGGGCGTCAAGCTCTAGCCCACCCTGGCTGGTCCGCCTTAGGGCTGGCGGGGCTCCGGGCCCTGACGGCCGTCGGCCCAGCCGTCCCGGCCGCCGTCGCCGCGTTTCCGCAGGTACTTCTCGAACTCCTGGGCGATCGCCTCTCCGCTGGCCTCCGGTGAGTCGACGGTGTCCCTGGCCTGCTCGAGCTGACCGATGTACGCTGCCATCTCCTCGTCCTCGGCGGCGAGGGCGTCGATGCCCGTCTCCCACTCGGAGGCGTCGGTAACCAGGTCGCCGCGGGGGATCACAACGTCGATGATCTCCTCGAGCTTGTCGATCAGGGCGAGCATGGCCTTGGGCGACGGAGCGTTGTGCACGTAGTGCGGCACGGATGCCCAGATCGACAGGCTCGGGATACCCACGGTCTCGGCCGCCGAGGCCAGCACGCTGAGGATGCCCACGGGCCCCTCGTAGCTGCTGCGCTCGATCTGCAACTCGGCACGCACCTCGGGATTGTCGCTCGAGACGAAGATCGAGATCGGCCGGGTGTGCGGCACGTCCGCCAGCATCGCGCCGAGGAAGACGATCCCGCTCACATCCGCGGCGAGCACGGAGTCCAGGATCTCGGCCGTGAAGCTCTTCCAGCTGCGCGAGGGCTCCGTTCCGACCAGCAGGTAGATGTTTCCGGCGTTGGTGCCGCTGACCTTGAGCTGGGCGTCTTCGGCCAACGGAACCCCGCTGGCCCCGGGAACGACGGGACCGTACATGACCGCGCTCGGCCACTCGATGACCCGGTGGCCGTCCTCATCGGTGGAGATGCTGGGGCGGTTGAACTGGTAGTCGAAGTAGAGTTCGGGGTCGATCCGCTTGACCTCTTCGACATCGAGGAGCTCTTTCAGCGTGCTGACGGCGCCCGTTGCGGCTTCACCCGCATCGTTCCATCCTTCGAAGGCGACCACCAGGAGACGTCCGCTGAGGAACCCATTGCCGTCTGTCACTTGAGTGAAACCTCGTGTATTCCGGCCACCACGACTGGGTTGCCTCCTTCAAGGATAGGCCGTGCCCCCTAAACTTGAACCCCGTGACACTGATCCCCGCATTCTCGTCCCCACCCGCCGCCGTTCTCTGGGACATGGACGGCACCCTGGTCGACACCGAACCGTACTGGATGCGAGCCGAACACGAGCTCGTGGAGTCCTTCGGCGGCGTCTGGACGCACGCAGACGCCATGCTCTTGGTGGGCTCCGGCCTGCTCGGCTCCGCCGCCATCCTGCAGAACCGCGGGGTGAACCTCGCCGCTGAGGCCATCGTCGAGGTGCTGACCACCCGGGTTCAGGAGCAGCTCGGTTCGGCCGGCATCCCGTGGCGCCCCGGGGCCCACGAGTTGCTCACCGAACTGCACGGCGCCGGGATGCCGATGGCCCTGGTGACGATGTCCGAACACAGGATGGCCCGCCAGATCGCCGACCTCGTCGGCTTCGACGCCTTCGCCACCATCGTCTCCGGCGACATGGTGCAGCAGAGCAAGCCGCACCCCGAGGCCTACCTCACCGCTGCGGGCATCCTCGGCGTCGACCCCAGGCACTCCGTCGCGATCGAGGACTCCCTGCCCGGCGTCGCAGCGGCCGTCGCCTCCGGCGCCGTCGTCGTCGCGGTTCCGCACATGGTTCCCCTCGAGGAGAGTGAGCACTACACGCTGGTGCAGAGCCTGACCGGCAGCTCGCTGGCCACCCTGACGGAGCTCTACCTGACCCGACGACCTTCCCCATCCACCCGCACCGTTACCCACACCGAGGACGCAACACGCGCATGAGCGACAACCAGGTCATCCAGAACAGCGGTCCGTTCCGCGCCGGCGACAGAGTGCAGCTCACCGGCCCCAAGGGCAAGCTGAACACCATCACCCTCGAACCGGGCAAGACTTTCCACACCCACCGGGGCATCCTCGAGCACAACGACATCATCGGCCTGCCCGACGCGTCCGTCGTCACCAACAACGTGGGCGTCGAACACCTCGCGTTGCGTCCGCTGCTCATCGATTTCGTCATGAGCATGCCCCGCGGCGCGGCCATCATCTACCCCAAGGATGCCGCCCAGATCCTCGCCCAGGCCGACATCTTCCCCGGCGCCACGGTGGTCGAGGCCGGCGTCGGCTCCGGGGCGCTGTCCCTCTGGCTGCTCCGCGCCATCGGCCCGGCCGGCACCCTGGCCTCCTTCGAACGCCGGGAGGAATTCTCCGACGTGGCCCGCGCCAACGTCGCCACCTTCCTCGGCAGCGACCCGCAGAACTGGTCCATCACGCTCGGCGACCTCGCCGACACGCTGCCGGAGACCATGCCGGCCCAGTCGGTCGACAGGGTCGTGCTCGACATGCTCGCCCCGTGGGAGTGCATCGCTGTCGTCTCCGACGCGCTCAAGCCCGGGGGAGTGCTGCTCTGCTACGTGGCCACCGTCACCCAGCTGTCCCGCGTCGCGGAGGCCATCCGCGCCACCGGCAACTACACCAACCCCGATTCACACGAGACGATGGTGCGCGGCTGGCACGTGGAAGGCCTCGCGGTTCGCCCCGACCACCGGATGATCGGTCACACCGGTTTCCTCATCACCGCCCGCCGTCTCGCACCGGACACGATCCTGCCCGAGCTCAAGCGTCGCCCTTCAAAAACTGACTTCAGCGACGCCGACGTCGAGCTGTGGACCCCGGGCGCCCTGGGCGAGAGGTCCGTCAGCGCCAAGGTGATGCGCAAGCGCAACCGCACCGCCGAGAACGGCGCGGCGCTCTCCAAGGCTCGGGACCTCGACGCCGGATAGGATGGGCTTCGGCCTGCCGCCCGCACCAGCGGTTTCGGCCAGCATTCACCCCGAAAGTCACTCGACGGCATCACGCTGCCGCCTCCCCGTATCGAAATGAGGACCCGTGCGTAAAGTTCCCGCACTTATCGCAACCGCCGGCCTGGTGCTCGCGACCCTGACCGCCTGCAGCGCCGGCCCCGACAATGCCGACTGCACGGCTCCGGTGTCCTCCGGCGACGCGTCCAAGCTGGTGGAGGTGACCGGCAAGTTCGGTTCGTCCCCCACCGTCGACTTCCCGACCCCGCTGAAGACCGAGACCACTCAGCGCAGCGAGATCATCGACGGCACCGGCCCCGGCCTCACCGAAGGCCAAAAGGTGCAGGTCGACCTCAGCGTCTTCAACGCCACCACGGGTGAGGCCATTGAGCAGAGCTCGTACGACGGCACCACCATGGCCAGCTTTGTCCTCAACGACCAGACCCTCACCGGCCTGACCGACGGTCTGCTCTGTGCCCAGGTGGGCTCCAGGGTCGCCGTTGTCGCGTCGGCGGCCGACACCTTCGGTCCGGCCGGCGGCAACGAAGACATCGGCGTCGCCGCGGACGATTCGCTCGTGTTCGTGCTCGACGTCGTCAAGGCGTACCTCACCCGCGCCGACGGCGCCGACCAGCTGCCCGTGGCCGGACTGCCCGCCGTGGTCCTCGCGGATGACGGCACCCCCGGCATCACGATTCCCTCGGCCGAGCCGCCCACCGAGCTGAAGGTCGGCGTGCTCAAGAAGGGCGACGGCGAGACCGTCACCGACGGGTCCACGGTCACCGTGCACTACACCGGTGTCGTCTGGGACTCCAAAGAGGTCTTCGACTCCAGCTGGGCCGCCGGAACCCCGGCCGCTTTCGTGGCCGCGGACGGTTCCACCACCGAGGGCGGCGTGATCCCCGGCTTCGCCAACGCTCTCATCGGCCAGACCGTCGGATCCCAGATCGTTGCCGTCCTCCCGCCCGACCAGGCTTACGGCGACCAGGCGACCGACACCATCCCGGCCGGCTCCACGCTGGTCTTCGTCGTAGACATCCTCGGCGTCGACTAACCGGCTTCCCGGCCCATCCCGCGGTCCCCAACGGGATGGGCCGACCATTGAGTGCACCACCGATAGAATCGCGTACGTGTCGCCCACCCCAGAACAGCCGCACCCGGTCACTGTCGAAGAACGCCTCTTCAGCCTGGTCCTTGCGCTCATTGCCACCCAGATCGGCCTGACCAAGGCCGACATCCTCTCGACCGTGCAGGGCTACCGGCAACGGTTCCGGGTCGGCGGTGACAACGCCAGCCTCGAGCGGCAGTTCGAACGCGACAAGGACGACATCCGGGAACTGGGCATCCCGCTCGAGACCATCGAGTCGCCCGACGACCCGGGCAGCAACCACCATCTGCGCTACCGCATCCCCAAGGGACTCTACGACCTGCCGGCAGACATCGTCTTCTCGCCCGACGAGATCATGCTGCTCAAACTCGCAGCCGCGGTGTGGCGGGAGGGGTCCCTCTCCGCCGAATCCCGCCGCGCACTCACCAAGCTCAACTCTCTCGGCATCGACTCGAGCGACCCTGTGATCGGTTACGCACCGTCGCTGCGCGCCCGCGAGGCGTCCTTCGAACCCCTCGGCAAGGCCATGGACCGCGGCCAGGTCGTCGCATTCCTCTACCTCAAACCGGGCGAGAGCGCGCCGCGCCGCCGGGTCATCGCCCCGCTGGCCGTGGTGCTGCACGAGGGCCGGTGGCACCTGTACGCCGCCGATCAGGATGCCGGAGCCACCCGCACCTTCCTGCTCGCCAGGATCGTCGGCCCCGTGGTGACCGTGCCCGGTCGCACCATCGCGCCGGCCGAGGACGGTCAGGGCGAACGGGCCCTCGCCGAACTCGACGCGTTATGGCAGGCCCAGGTCGCACTGATCACCGTCGAACCCGGCTCGGATGCCGCGGTACGGCTGAGCAAGCGCGGCGCGCCCGGAAGCGCCGCGGACAGCGTCGAACTGCACTACACCGACGTCAACATCCTCGCCGACGAGCTGGCCGGCTACGGACCGGAGGTCTACGTGCTGTCCCCGCCCACCCTGATCGACGCCGTCCTGGAACGGCTCCGCCGGGTGCGGGACAGCCACGCCCCACTGATCGAGACGCCACTGCCCCGGCCGGAGGCCGCACGATGACCGCCGCCAAGCCCGTCGCGTTCGGAGCATCGGACAAGCTCACCTTCCTGCTGTCCCTCGTGCCGTATCTGATGGACCACGACAAAGTGAGCGTCACCGCGGTGGCCGACCACTTCGGGGTCACTCCCGAGCGGGTGCGGGATGCGGTGAACCTCATCGCCATGTCGGGGGTGCCTGGGGAGACCCGGCAGTACCTGCACGGCGACCTCTTCGACATCCAGTGGGACGAATTCGAAACCAACGACAACATCGTCCTCACCCACCTGGTAGCCATCGACGATTCGCCGCGGTTCTCGGCCCGAGAGGCAGCCGCGCTCATCGCCGGGCTGCAGTATCTCTCCGCCCTCCCCGAGAACGGCGACCGGGACGCCATCGCCACGCTGATGGCCAAGCTCACCCGCAGCTCCACGGGCGCTCCCAGCCAGCTCGCGGTGTCCCGCACCGACGCCGACGTGGCCATTTCGGTCATCCAAGCCGCCGTGCGGGCGGGTACCCAGGTGGAATTCGACTACCTCAATGCCCGGGGGACCGATGAGCATCGCTGTGTCGACCCGTTGCGGATCGAATCGGTCGACAGCGATTGGTACCTGCGCGGCTGGTGCCATCTGCGCGAGGCCATGCGCACATTCCGACTCGACCGGATGAGCAACCTGCGTTCGACGGATGTGCCCGCTGACGCCCACGATGACGGCGTCCTCCTGCCGGACACCCTGTTCCAGGGCACGGCCGACGACCTCACCGTCACGATCGAACTGCCGGCTGCGGCCCTGGAACTCCTCGCCGACTATGGGCCGGTTCCGCACGGACCGGCCGACGACGAGGGACGCTCCAGGGCGCAGGTGCGGGTGTCGCACTTCCACGGTCTCAAACGGCTCGTTGCCGGCCTGTCCGGCGTCGTCACCGTGGTGGATCCGGGCCTGGCCAGACAGACCGTCGCCGAGTGGGCGGCCGCCGGCGCCGCCCGGTACGAGTCGCCGGCTACCGCGCAGAGCGAGCCCACCGCCGGGGCGACGACCTGATGCCGGTCTGGTCCTGGATCCTGATCTGGGCGCTGCTGGTCGCCGGGCTCCTCGCGATGCTGGCCTGGTTCGCGGTGCGCCTGTTTCGCAAGCTGATGGTCACCTTCGGCGCCCTCGAAGACCTTGGCGACCAGCTGGCCGAACTCGACCTCGACACCGCGCTGCCGAGGAAACCATTCTCACCGGCGGTGTTCCAGAAGCGACGGGACCTGGCCGCCGCGATCGACCAGGCTCGCATCGAGCGTGCGCACCGACGAGCGCACCGGCGGGATCTCAGGATCAACCGGGGTAAACTAATCCAACACACTCCCTACAAGCCAGAGGATCGACCCTCATGTTGAGCAATCTGACCGGATGGCACTTTCTGATCATCCTCGTCGTCATCCTGCTGTTGTTCGGTGCGCCCAAGCTGCCCGGCCTGGCCCGCAGCCTCGGCCAGTCAATGAAGATCTTCAAGAACGAGATCAAGAGCGACACCGTTGACGAGCCTGCAGACAAGACCGGCACGCCGGCGCACCCGGACGCCGCTGACGGTACGACGCGGACCGTCGGCCCGGGCGACCAGACGAAGTCCTAACTCCCGTGGCCGTGCGCACCACCAAGCGTGGGAACCGTGCGGGCACGATGTCGCTGGGCCAGCATCTGGTCGAGCTGCGCAAGCGCCTGTTCCGTGCCGCCGCGGGTATCCTCGTCGGAGCCATCATAGGTTGGATGCTCTCCGAGGGAGTCTGGTCCGCGCTGCGCGAACCGATCTACGCCATCATCGAGGCGCAGGACCGGAACGCACAGATCAATTACCCCGACATCACCTCTGCCTTCGACCTCAAGCTGAAGATCGCGTTCTACGTGGGCCTGGTGGTGTCCAGCCCGATCTGGCTGTACCAGATCTTCGCGTTCCTGATGCCGGGCCTCACCCGCGGCGAGAAGAAGTACGTCTACGGCTTCGTGCTGACGGCGGTGCCCCTGTTCCTCGCCGGCTGTGCGGCCGGCTGGTATGTGCTGCCGCAGGTCGTCGGCCTCATGACGAGCTTCGCGCCGCCGGAGGACGCGGCCTTCATCAACGCCCAGAACTACCTGGATTTCACCCTCAAACTACTCGTCGCCATCGGCATCGCCTTTGTGTTGCCCGTCTTTGTGGTCCTGCTCAATTTTGCCGGGGTGATCAGCGCCGCCTCGATCATCAAGTCCTGGCGCATCGCCGTTCTGGTGATCATCCTCTTCACCGCCATCGCCACCCCGGCCGCCGACGTGATCTCGATGTTCATGCTCGCGGTCCCGATGATCCTGCTGTACTTCGCCGCATACGGAATCGCGTACCTGCACGACAAGCGCGCCGCCCGGCGCGCCCGTGCCCTCGAACGGGAGTTGGCGCTTTAGCGCACCAGATGACAGACCTCCAGTCACCGGCGGACCGGTACACAGCAGCACGCCTGCGGGCGCAGACCCCCAAACTCGAGACATTCCGTCGGGGCTTGCGCTTCGACCTGGATTCCTTCCAGCTCGCCGCGGGGGCGTCGCTCGAGGCCGGGAACAGCGTGCTCGTCGCCGCGCCCACCGGCGCCGGCAAGACCGTCGTCGCCGAGTTCGCCATTTTCCTGGCCATGCAGCAGAAGACCGCCAAGGTCTTCTACACCGCGCCGATGAAGGCGCTGAGCAACCAGAAATTCCAGGAGCTCGTCGCCGAATACGGCGCAGACCAGGTGGGCCTGCTCACGGGGGACACCAACGTCAACGCCGGCGCCCGGATCGTCGTGATGACGACCGAAGTGCTCCGCAACATGCTCTACGCCGATTCCGACCTGCTCGGCAATCTCGCGTTCGTCATCATGGACGAGGTTCACTACCTGGCCGACCGCTTCCGCGGGGCGGTCTGGGAAGAGGTCATCATCCACCTGCCCCAGTCGGTGCGGATGGTGTCGCTGAGCGCGACGGTGTCCAACGCTGAGGAATTCGGTGACTGGCTGCAGGCCGTCCGCGGCGACACCGACGTCATTGTTTCGGAGGAACGGCCGGTCCCTCTTGACCAGCACGTGCTGGTCAAGAGCAAGATGCTGGACCTGTTCGATTCGTCGGGGCTGGCCGCCACCCACCGGGTGAACCCGGAGCTGGTGCGACTGAATCAGGCCGGCGGTCGGCCGCTCTCCGACAGGTCAGGCCGTGGCCGCCGCGGCTCGAACCAGAGCAGGTACCACCAGCAGCGCGCGCAAGCGGAGTCCGGTCGCATGGACCGAGCCGAGATCGTGCGGATGCTCGAGGGCAAGCACCTGCTGCCCGCCATCTTCTTCATCTTCAGCCGGGTCGGCTGCGATCAGGCCGTGCGCCAGGTCCTCCGCGCCGGCGTGCGCCTCACCGACACCGCCGAGCGCGATCAGATCCGGCAGATCGTCGACGAACGCTGCCGCACCCTGCTCGACGAGGACCTTGCCGTTCTGGGCTACTGGGAGTGGCTCGACGGTCTTGAACGGGGCGTGGCAGCCCACCACGCCGGCATGCTGCCCGCCTTTAAGGAAGTGGTCGAAGAGCTCTTCCAGAAGAAACTGGTCAAAGCCGTTTTTGCCACGGAGACGCTGGCGTTGGGTATCAACATGCCGGCCCGCACCGTGGTGCTCGACAAGCTCGAGAAGTTCAACGGTGAAGCGCGGGTTCCGATCACGCCGGGGGAGTACACCCAGCTCACCGGTCGCGCCGGCCGCCGCGGCATCGACGTTGAGGGGCACGCCGTCATCCAATGGCAGCAGGGCCTGGACCCGCAGGCCGTCGCCTCGCTGGCGTCCCGGCGCACCTACCCGCTGAACTCCAGCTTCAAACCCACCTACAACATGGCCGTCAACCTCATCGACCAGTTCGGCCGGGAACACACCCGGGAGGTTCTGGAGTCCTCGTTCGCACAGTTCCAGGCCGACCGCGCCGTGGTCGACCTGGCCCGCCGGGTGCGGCAGCAGCAGAGTTCGCTGGACGGGTACGCCACCTCGATGGCCTGCCACCTGGGCGACTTCACCGAGTATTCGGGCATCCGGCGACGTCTGTCCGACCTCGAACGTGAGAATGCCGCCGCCGATTCGAATGCGCGGGGCCGGGACCGGCGCCAGAAGGAATTGGCCGCTCTGCGGAAGCGCATGCGCGCGCACCCCTGCCACAGCTGCCCGGACCGCGAAGCCCACGCCCGCTGGGCACAGAGGTGGTGGAAACTGACCCGGGAGACCGAGGCGCTGACCAGCCAGATCACGGCCCGCACCGGGGCCGTCGCCCGGGTGTTCGACAGGGTCACCGATGTCTTGCTCGGCTTCGGCTACCTTGTGCCCGGCGAGGGCCGCGCCGTAACGCTGAGCGAGAGCGGCCGCATCTTGCGCCGCATCTACGCCGACCGCGACCTGCTCGTCGCCGAATCGCTGCGCCGTGGCCTCTGGAACTCCCTCGATGCGCCCAGCCTCGCCGCTATGGCGTGCGCCCTGGTCTTCGAACCGCGCCGGGACGAGGGCGAGACCGACGAGAGGTTCCTGCCCAAAGGCCCGTTCCGGCCCGCGCTGGACGCCACCTCGATCCTGTGGAGCCAGCTCGACGACCTCGAACGGGACCACAAGCTGCCCGGCAGCAACCCCCTCGCGGGTGGTCTGAGCCTGGCGATGTGGAAATGGGCGCGTGGCGACTCGCTCGGCCTGGTGCTGGAGGAGGCCGAGATGGCTGCGGGTGACTTCGTGCGTTGGACCAAGCAGACCATCGACCTCCTCGACCAGCTCTCGCTCGTCGCGGACGGCCCCGTCGGTCGGACGGCGCGGGTGGCGATGGACTCCATTCGGCGCGGCATCGTGGCGTATTCCTCGGTCGCTTAGGCTATTGAAGTGAACACCGGCATACTCCGACGCACCGGCCTGCCCCTGTGGGCGGCGATTCTGCTGGCCGCCGGCGCCGGCGCGATCATGGACGCCGGGTTCCCGGATCGGTCCTGGTGGATCCTGGCCCCCGTCGGTGCGGCGCTGATGTTCCTGGCCCTGCTCGGACGCGGGCCCTGGACGGGCCTGCTGGTCGGCCTGGTGGCCGGCCTGTCGTTCTGGCTCATCCACATCAGCTGGCTCACCCTGTACCTCGGCCCGGTGCCCTGGCTGGCCCTGGCCGGGCTCGAGGCGCTCTTCTTCGCGGTCGGCCTGGCGCTCACCGCAGTGGTGCTGAACGTCGGCCCACGCCTCTGGCCGTCCGTCGCCGGCCGGATCGGTGTCCTGCCGGTCGTCGTCGCCGGGTTGTGGACGGCTCGGGAAGCGATTTCCGCGGTGTGGCCATACGGTGGTTTCGCCTGGGGCCGCATCGCCATCTCCCAATCCGAGAGCCCGTTCAACGGGCTCATCGCCTGGGTGGGCATGTCTGGTCTCAGTTTTGTGATGGTCTGGCTCAGCGCCCTGGCTGTGCAACTGTGCCGCGAGCCCGGGGTGCGCGTCGGCGCCAGGTCTGCGATCGCGGTGGCCGCGGTGGCGGTGCTGTTGGCGTTCCCCGCCTGGCCGACCCTGCAAAGCGGGACCGCCCGTATCGCGGCCGTGCAGGGCGCCTCCGACGCCGGCCTGTTCGCGCAGAATGAGCCCGGCCAGATCCTGAACGACCACGTCTCGGCGACCCTGCCACTGGTGGGTGACCCTGTCGACTTCGTCGTCTGGCCGGAGAACGGCATCGACGTCGACCCGCTCCGCTCGACGGAATCGGCCCGCGTTGCGGATTACATCAGCCGGGCCATGGATGCTCCGCTGATCGCCGGAACCATCACCGAGCGGGACGGCAAGTTCTACAACACCTCGTTGCTCTGGACGGCCGACGACGGCGCCGTCGACCTCTACGACAAGGTGCACCCGGTCCCGTTCGCGGAGTACATGCCGGACCGGGCCTTCTGGCGACCGTTCGCGCCCGATCTGATCGACCTGGTTTCCCGGGACTACGAGATCGGCACCCGGGACAATGTCTTCGACATCGACGGCATCATCGCGGGCATCGCCATCTGCTTCGACATCGCCGACGACCAGCTCGTGCACGAGATGATCGACGACGACGCCGAGATCATCCTGGCCCAGACCAACAACGCAGACTTCGGTCGCACGGATGAGTCGGTGCAGCAGCTGGCGATCGCGAGGCTCCGAGCCATCGAGGCCGGACGCACGGTGGTGAACATCTCGACCGTCGGAACGAGCGCTATCATCACGCCGGACGGTGAGACGCTCGACAGCCTGCCCACCTGGGTGCCCGGTGCCATGATCCAGACCGTTCCGCTGAGCGTGTCGACCACACCGGCGATGACGGCCGGCCGGCCCCTGGAATGGTTCGTGTCCGGCCTCGGCCTGGCGGGGCTGCTGTTCTGTGTCGTGTCGGCCAGAGCCCTACGGCTCTCCGACGCCGGCCCCCGGTTGGCGCCGGCGCCGGTTGTCGCCGACCGCGCGAAGATACGCAAACGGCGCCGGGGTTAGCCGACGCCGTCAGGTGTGTGCGCGGGAGCCAGGCTGCCCGCTGAGCCGGTTACGCGCCGACTTTTTGGCCCCGACGCTGACGCAGGACCGCGAGGCGTTCCTCCAGCAGCTCTTCGAGCTCGGCCCGGGTGCGACGCTCCAGGAGCATGTCCCAGTGGGTGCGGGCGATCTTTTCGTCGGAGTGGTCGACGACCACGGGCTTCGAATCAACCAACCGGGTTGCGGTCTGGGAGCAGAAACGGCACTCCCACTCATCTGGTGCCTCGGCTTCGGCGGAGAAAATCATCACCGTCTCGCGTTCGCACGTTGCACACAAGTACGTGTGACTCACGCGTGGGGAAAAGGTCACGCCCTCTTCGCTCTGCAGGCTCTGTGAACCCAACCTCATGCCACGCAAACTACGATCTGCCATCGTGTGGTCTCCTCTCGCGATGCATTCTCAGTTCTAAACCATCAAGCTGTGCGTTATCTTTCCGTTACCGCCGATCTCGCGGGGATCTCTCAGAAACCGCCGCCTGTCGCAGACGGTTTCACCGCCGGGCGACCACATGGGCAGCGAGGTCGCATCGGTCGGTGACGAGACCATCCACGCCGAGCGCCAACAGCCGGGCCATCACGGCCGGGTCGTTGACGGTCCACACGTGCACCTCCACGCCGATGGCATGCATCCGGTTGATCACCCGCGGGGTGACGATACGCAGCCGTCCGGCCCGAACCGGAACCTGGATGGCGTGGACCCCGCGCAGGATGCGGGGGAGCGCCCAGTGCTGCCGGAGGCCGACCGCGGCCAGCATCAGGGCGATTCCCTGGGCAGACGCCGACGTCGCCGCTCCGGGGACGGCCCGGAGCACCCGACGTCGCCGGCTCTCAGAAAACGAGGTGAGGAGCACCCGGCGGGATGCGGCGGCGGCCCGGATGGCGCGCGCGGCGGGCAGCACGGCGTCGGCGGACTTGACGTCGATGTTGAACCTGGCGTCCGGGAAGGCGGCCAAGGCCTCCGCGAGCGAGCAATAGGTCTGGCCCGCGCCGAGGTCGACCCGGCTGAGCTGGGCCATCGTGAGAGCGTTCACGGCCGGGCCGTCATTCGGCAGGACCGGGTCGTGGCTGATCACGGCGACGCCGTCGCTGCTGGCGTGCACATCGGTTTCGAGGTGCGTAGCCCCGCCGACGATGGCCTGTAGAAAGGCGAGCAGGGTGTTTTCCGGCGCCTGCGTGCTCAGGCCCCGGTGCGCGAGGATCCGCGGCCCTGGCGGGGACAGGAAGGTCGTCAGGTCAGCGTTCACGATCGGGTCCCGGGGCCTCTGGGCCGATCCCGGCTGCGTCGGCGGGAGCCGGGTGGGAGCCGGCAACCGGATTCGGGCCGAAGGCCCGACCGATCCCCTTCATCGCCTCGGTCAGCTCGCTGGGCACGATCCAGAGCTTGTTCGCCGTGCCGTCCGCCAGCTTGGGCAGGGTCTGCAGATACTGGTAGGCGAGGAGCTTCGGGTCGGGGTCGCCGTCGTGGATGGCCTTGAAGACCGTGGTGATGGCCTCCGCCTCTCCCTGGGCCCGCAGCACGGCAGCCTTTGCCTGGCCTTCCGCCTGCAGGATCGAGGCCTGACGCGCGCCCTCCGCAGTGAGGATGGCGGACTGCTTGGTGCCCTCGGCCGTGAGGATCAGAGCTCGGCGGTCTCGTTCGGCGCGCATCTGCTTCTCCATCGAGTCCTGGATCGAGTGCGGCGGGTCGATGGCCTTCAGCTCCACCCGGCCGACCCTGATGCCCCACTTCCCGGTGGCCTCGTCCAGCACGATCCGCAGTTGCCCGTTGATGTTGTCGCGGCTGGTCAGAGCCTCTTCAAGGTTGAGCCCGCCGACCACGTTGCGCAGGGTGGTCGTGGTCAGCTGCTCGACCGCGCCGAGGTAGTTGGCGATCTCATAGGTCGCGGCGCGGGCATCCGTCACCTGGAAGTAGACGACGGTGTCGATCGACACCACCAGATTGTCCTCGGTGATCACCGGCTGCGGGGGAAAAGACACCACCTGTTCGCGCATGTCGATGAGCGGCCGCACCCGGTCGATGAACGGCACCAGGATGTTGAGGCCGGGCATCAGGGTCTTGTGGTACTTGCCGAGGCGTTCGACGACACCGGCACTGGCTTGCGGAATGATGCGGATGGTGCGCACAAGCACCACCACGACAAAGACCAGAACGACGATGATGAGGACCACAATGAAGATCTGGAGCAGGAGTTGATCGAGATTTGGCACGTTAATCGGTCCTTTCCTCGGGGACGACAACAGCTGTGGAGCCTTCGATGGCCGACACCAGGACCCGCTCGCCGGGATCGATGCGGGTCGGGGTCCGGTCGGGGGAGAGGCGGGCCGTCCAGGTCTCGCCGTTGTCGAGCCTGACCAGGCCGCCCAGTTCGGCGATGGTGGAGGACACCCGCCCTCCCATGCCGATCAGCGCGGCCACGTTGCTCGGTGGCACTGCCGCCGCGCTCTTGGCCATCAGGCGTAAGAGCACCGGGCGGATGAGCAGCAACAGCAGCACCGAGACGGCGCCGGCGACGAGGATCTGCACCCACCATTCCCAGCCGAGCAGGTTCGCTCCCAGCCCGGCGAGACTGCCGACGGCGATCATCAGGAAGGTGAAATCCAGGGTCAGCAGCTCGATGATGACGCAGACCAGGATGAAGACCAGCCATACGATCCACAGGTAGTCCGTCAAATCCACCATGTCGTCGCCCCTCTTAGCGTCGCTTGCAGATGACGCTAGCACTTGGAGGTGTTGGGCATGTTGGTAGTGTTTATCACCGTGAGCACACCTACGATGAATCCCCTCCAGCCCGGCAGTCTCTCGGGAAAGCGCATCCTCGTCACGGGCTCGTCCCGGGGGATCGGAGCCGACACCGTCGCCTACTTCGCCGAAGCCGGCGCGAAGGTCGTCATCAACTACCGCAACAAGGAAGCGCGCGCCACCAAGCTGGCCGACGCCATCCGCGCCGCCGGCGGAACCGCGATCACCGTGGCCGCCGACCTCACCGACGCGGAATCCGTCTCGGCCATGTTCGACACCATCCGCGCCGAGTACGGCGGACTCGACATCCTCGTGATGAATGCCTCCGGCGGCATGGAGTCCGGCATGGCCGAGGACTATGCCATGCAGTTGAACCGCGACGCCCAGGTCAACCTGCTCACCGCGGCCGTGCCGCTGCTCAGCGACGGCGCCCGCGTGGTCTTCATCACGAGCCACCAGGCGCATTTCGTCGACACCGCGTCGAACGTGGCCGTCTACGAGCCGGTGGCCCGCAGCAAGCGGGCCGGCGAGGACGCGCTCCGCGCCGTCATCCCCGAACTTGCCGAGGCCGGCATCGGTTTTGTCGTCGTCTCCGGTGACATGATCCAGGGCACCATCACGGCGGTCCTGCTCGAGCGTGCGAATCCCGGTGCCATCAGCGCCCGCCAGGATTCTGCCGGCAAGCTGTACAACGTCAGCGAGTTCGCCGCGGAGATCGTACTGGCCGCCGTCGAGCCGGTCCCGGCGAACAACACCCGCTACGTCGGCGACACCTCCGACTTCACCAGCTAGTACCGTCAGTCACCCGGCACTGACGCCCCGCCCGAAGGTGAACGCGCGCACCAGCTGGACGAGTCCCGAGATGATCAGCATGATGCCGCCGATCGTGACGAGGACGCCGATGGTCTGCACCGGGGCGAACAGCACGATCAGGCCCGCCAGGACGCCGACAACGCCGAGCAGGATTCCGGGCCAGCGGCTGGAGTCCGTGGTGTACTCCACCAGCGCCGCCACGCCCTCGACGATCCAGACGATGCCGACGACCAGTCCGAGAACGGCCAACGACCCCTCGGGGTTCCGGCGCGCCAGGATGCCCAGGATCAGCACCAGCACGCCGAGAACTATATTGAGCACCCGGCCGCCGGCGGCCGACCCGGTGCTGGCAACCCCGCGCGCGATCCTGACGACCCCGCTGATCACGAAATAGAGCCCGAACAACACCGCGATGACCGTGAGGGTGGCCTCGGTCCAGACCAGCAGGATCGCCCCGATGGCGATGGCCACCACGGCGCTGACCGCGAAGGCCACCCGGATGCCGCTTATCTCTCTGGCGCTCAGCTGCCGAGGGTCGATGGCGATGGCGAAGACTGCGCTGGTGGGTCCGACGGTGTTGGGCATGGCGCCAACCTAATCCGATGCCGCTCCCACGGCTACGCGCCGTCGACCCGACAATCAAACTGCCCGGTGACCATGGCGATCCTCACGTATGCTCGAAGCTGGTCGACTGCAGAGCCCCGGCACCCATTCTTGGAGACACGATGAACGCTTCAGCCCCCACGGCCCCGCCGTCGTCCAACCAGGTTGCCGACAGCCACGACCTGATCCGGGTGCAGGGCGCCCGGGAGAACAACCTCAAGGACATCAGCGTCGAGATCCCCAAACGCCGCCTGACCGTGTTCACCGGCGTGTCCGGCTCCGGCAAGAGCTCACTGGTGTTCAGCACCATCGCCGCGGAGTCCCAGCGGATGATCAACGAGACCTACAGCACCTTCCTGCAGGGCTTCATGCCATCGCTGGCCCGGCCGGATGTCGACCTGCTCAGCGGATTGACCACCGCGATCATCGTCGACCAGGAACGGATGGGCGCCAACGCCCGGTCGACGGTCGGCACAGCCACCGACGCCAACGCGCTGCTGCGCATCCTGTTCAGCCGGCTCGGCCAGCCGCACCTCGGCTCGCCGCAGGCGTTCTCCTTCAACGTCGCCTCCATCTCCGGCGCCGGCGCCGTCACCATCGAGCGAGGCGGCACCACGACCAAGGAACGGCGCAGCTTCAGCATCACTGGCGGAATGTGCCCGCGCTGCGAGGGTATGGGCACCGTGAACGACATCGACCTGACTCAGCTGTACGACGACTCCAAGTCGCTGAACGAGGGTGCGCTCACCATCCCCGGTTACACCGCCGAAGGCTGGGGCGTCAAGATCTTCACGGGCTCCGGCTTCCTCAACGCCGACATGCCGATCCGTGACTACACCACGAAGGAACGGCACGACTTCCTCTACAAGGAGCCGGTCAAGGTGAAGGTCGGTGACATCAACATGACCTACGAGGGCCTGATCCCCAAGGTGCAGAAATCGTTCCTGGCCAAGGACCGTGAGGCCATGCAGCCGCACATTCGCGCCTTCGTGGACCGCGCCGTCACCTTCGCGACCTGCCCGGACTGCGGTGGCACCCGTCTCAGCGAGGGCGCCAGGTCGTCCCGCATCGACGGCGTCAACATCGCGGATGCCTGCGCCATGCAGATCAGTGACCTCGCCGCGTGGGTGCGCACCATTCACGACCCGTCGGTGGCCCCGCTGCTGGCGGCTTTGCAGCACCTGTTCGATTCCTTCACCGAGATCGGCCTGGGCTATCTGTCGCTCGACCGGCCGGCCGGCACCCTGTCCGGGGGAGAGGCGCAGCGTACCAAGCTGATCCGGCACCTCGGCTCGTCGCTCACCGACGTCACCTATGTCTTCGACGAACCCACCATCGGCCTGCACCCGCATGACATCCAGCGGATGAACGAGCTGCTGCTGCGCCTGCGGGACAAGGGCAACACCGTGCTCGTGGTGGAGCACAAGCCGGAGATGATCGCCATCGCCGATCACATCATCGACCTCGGCCCCGGCGCCGGCACGGCGGGCGGATCGGTCTGCTTCGAGGGCACCCTCGAGGGCCTCCGGGCCAGCGACACCCTCACCGGCCGCCACCTCGACTACCGCGCGAGGGTTAAGAAGGCCGTGCGCACGCCCACCGGTGCCCTTGAGGTCCGTGGCGCGACGGAGCACAACCTTGAGGATGTCGACGTCGACATCCCACTCGGGGTACTCGTAGTCATCACCGGCGTGGCCGGCTCGGGCAAGAGCTCGCTGGTGCACGGATCGATCCCCGCCGGCGCCGGCGTGGTATCGATCGACCAGGGCGCGATCCGCGGCTCACGCCGGAGCAACCCGGCCACCTACACGGGAATGCTCGAGCCGATTCGCAAGGCCTTCGCAAAGGCCAACGGTGTCAAACCGGCCCTGTTCAGCTCCAACTCCGAGGGCGCCTGCCCGAATTGCAACGGCGCCGGCGTGATCTTCACCGACCTGGGCCCGATGGCGACGGTCTCAACCACCTGCGAGGTGTGTGAGGGCAAGCGGTTCGACGCATCCGTGCTGGAATACCGGCTCGGTGGCCGCGATATCAGCGAGGTTCTCGCAATGTCGGTCACCGAGGCCGTGGCGTTCTTCGGCGCCGGTGAGGCCCGGATCCCGGCCGCGCACGCCATTGTCGTCGGCTTGGCCGACGTGGGGCTCGGCTACCTCAGCCTGGGCCAGACGCTCTCGACGCTGTCCGGGGGAGAGCGGCAGCGGCTGAAGCTGGCCATGCACCTGTCGGAAAACGGCGGCGTGTACGTTCTCGACGAGCCGACGACGGGCCTGCACCTCGCTGACGTCGAACAGCTTCTCGGCCTGCTGGACCGGCTGGTCGATGCCGGCAAAACGGTCATCGTCGTTGAACACCACCAGGCGGTGATGGCCCACGCTGACTGGATCATCGACCTGGGTCCCGGCGCCGGTCGCGACGGCGGCCGGATCGTTTTCGAGGGAACTCCGGCCGACCTCGTCGCCGCACGGTCCACCCTCACCGGCCAGCATCTGGCGGCGTACGTCGGCGCCTGAGCCGAGTTTCTTGACATAATATGCGTTGAGCTCGGGCCGCACCGTTTCAGCCGGAAGGGGTGCGACGACTGGTGCAACCGGAGTCGTTCCTGCGGCGCCTTCGGGTTTCCGCACGCTCTCGTTCCGTGACCGGAGTGCGATCGAAAACCCTGCCGAGCCGACCCAGGCGGGCAGTGATGGGGATCTAGCCGGAGAGTTTCCAACGCCGGACGGACGAGGACCGACCCTGTTTTCCCGGGATGGAAATATGACCGATAATGCACATTATGTCAACAAGCGGAGATTGGACCGAGAATCAATCTCGGGTTGAGGGTTTCACAGCTCGTCGGCGATCCGCGTGACGACCGCCACCTGCGGTCGCACTCCGCGCAGACTCACTCCGGCAAGCCCTCGTCCGGGCGACGACGGATCACCATGCCGTATTCATTCACCGGCTCGAAAGCATCCCGGTCCCAGGCCCCGGGGTGCGGGACCGGGCAGTTCAACACGGTGTCATGTGCCGAGTGCTCGATGGTGTGCTCGGTCATCGGCCGGCCGCACACCGGGCACTGGGCCAGCCCGGTCGTCTCGGCCGCGTCGTAGGTGCCGACGGGCGGCGAGTCGAAGGCGGGCCGGAGTCGGTCTTCTACCCAGTCGAACAAGCGGTTCGCGCCCTTGCGGTGAGCCTGGGCCGAGGATTTATCATTCTGGACCATGGCCACAGCGTACGCTCCTGAAGCGCGCCCAGCCAACCAGCGGCTGCGCGGGAACTATTCTTCGCCGAAGCCGGTCTCGATCAACTCGGCCAGGGCGTCTACCGCCGCCCGCGATCGTTCGTCGGGTCCGGAGATCTCCACGCTCATCCCCCGGGTCAGTCCGAGCGACATGATGCCCAGCAGGCTGTGCGCGTCCTTGCCGTTCACGGACACTTCAGCGTCGAATTGGCTGGCGAGCTTCACGAAGTCGGCCGCCGGCCTGGCGTGCAGCCCGTCCCGGTTCCGCAAGGTCACCGTGCGGCTGACCGGTTGCGGCAGCTCCTCGGTACCGGCTGTGCCCGGTGCGGGCGGCGCGGCGTCTGCCGGTGCCGACCCGGCGCCACTGGCCGACTCGGCCGCCGCCAGCACCGCCGCGACGTCTCCCCCGATCTCGGCGGCCACGGCGGCAGACACGCCGCCCTCCACGAGCGGTGCGTCGGCGATGCGCACCCGTGCCCGCACCTCGTCGTCGAGGAAGTCCACCGCGGTTTCCGCGGTCAGGATGGCCGAGCCCAGGTCGCAGAGCAGCACGACGCCGCTGCCGTGGTCGGCTTCCTCGATGCCTGCCACGATTTTGTCGAAGCTGGTGCCGATGCCGCCGTCGTCCATTCCGCCCGCGGCCACCAGGGCGACGTTAGGGGCCATCTGACGGGCCAGTGTCACCAGACCGGATGCTATCTCGACGCTGTGTGAGACGAACACCACGCCGACGCGGGACGCTGCCACGCTCTGGTCAGCGTCGTTGAGGTCAGCCACGATCAGGACTGTGCGGCCGCATCGGCGCCGCAGCGCAGGATGAGCGCCGTCGACTGGGCGCCGGGGTCGCGATGGCCGATGGCCCGCTCCCCCAGGTAACTCGCCCGCCCCTTGCGGGCGACCCAGGGTTCGGTCGCGACGGCGCCGGCCTCGGCGGCGTCAGCGGCGGCGGCCAGGATCAGGCTGGGGCTGGCCCCGGCGGCTTCGGCCTCGACGGCCGCCTCCACTGCCGGGGTCCAGGCATCCACCATCGTCTTGTCACCGGATTCGGCCTTGCCGCGCAGCACGATGCCGTCCCGTCCGGCCGTGAGCAGGGCGACGACGGCCGGGCCGTCCAGTTCGGCGGCCCCGCTCACGGCGCCGGCGGCCTTGAGGTACGCCGTGCCGTAGAGCGGACCGGCCGCACCGCCGACGGTGGAAATGAGCGTCGCCGCGAGAGTCTTGAGCAGTTCGCCGGGCGTGGCAGCGTCGGCCAGCGCATCGAGCTTGGGCAGCACGGCCTGGAAGCCCCTGTCCATGTTCTCGCCGTGATCACCGTCGCCGATCTCGCGGTCGAGTGTGTTCAGCTCGGCGCGGTGCTCGGAGAGAACCTTCGCGCTGCTCCTGATCCAGGCCTGGGCCCATGCGACGTCTACGCTCATTCGGTCTTCCCTACTTTCCCCACCGCAGTGCGGCTGTGTGCACCGGAGCATCCCACAGGGCGGTCAACTCATCGTCGAGCTTGAGAATCGTGATCGACATGCCCTGCATCTCCAGTGATGTTGTGAAATTGCCGACGAGCGTGCGAGTCACCTCGATGCCTCGTTCGGCGAGAACTTCGGCGGCCCGTCGAAATACAATGTACAGCTCAACCTGCGGCGTCCCGCCCATTCCGTTGACGAAGAGCAGAACCTTGTCTCCGGATGCGTAGGGGATGTCGTCCAGGATCGGACCGAGGATCCGGTCGACGATGGCGTCGGCCGGTTCGAGCTTGATCCGCTCGCGCCCGGGCTCGCCGTGGATGCCGATGCCGATCTCGATCTCGTCGTCGGCCAGGGTGAAACTCGGCTCGCCGGCGTGCGGCACGACGCAGGGGGTCAGGGCCACGCCCATAGAGCGCACCTGGCCGATCACCTTTTCGGCGACGGTCGCCACGTTCGTCAGGTCATCACCGCGTTCGGCGGCCGCACCGGCGATCTTCTCCACGAGCACGGTGCCCGCCACTCCCCTTCGCCCCGCGGTGTACAGCGAGTCCTTCACGGCGACATCATCGTTGACGATCACCGTGCGCACCTCGATCTCATCGGCCTCGGCCAGATCCGCCGCGGTCTCGAAGTTCAGCACGTCGCCCGTGTAGTTCTTCACGATATGCAGCACCCCGGCTCCCCCGTCGACGGCCTTCGTCGCGGCCAGGATCGGGTCGGGTGTCGGCGAGGTGAACACGGCGCCGGGCACGGCGGCGTCCAGCATGCCCGACCCGACGAATCCGCCGTGCAGAGGCTCGTGCCCGCTGCCGCCGCCGCTGACGATACCGACCTTGCCGGCCACCGGCGCGTCGGCCCGCACGATGAACACCGGATCCAGCGAGACTCGCACGATATCCGCGTGCGCGGCACCGAAACCTGCGACGGCTTCGTCGACAACGTTCTTCGGGTCGTTGACAAGCTTTTTCATGACCATTCCTTCATTTCGTCGGGATCGATCGGCGCACGCTAGAGCGCCGGGCACGCAACTGTGCTCCGTGCCCAACCTACGCGCTGCCAACGGTCTCGGTAAGAGGCAGATGATGCAGCCCATCGGGACTATTTCGCTCACGCCCCGCCCGCGCTATGGTGACTGCGAAATCGCTCACCGCGAAGGGATTGCTCCGGTACTGCCGGCATCTCGCTACTACGAGAAAGGTCATCGTGGACAATATCGGTCTAGTGTTTTTGTCGGAGGTGCTGGGCACAGGGATGCTCACCCTCCTCGGTTGTGGTGTCGTGGCGAACGTGGCCCTGACGAAGAACAAGGGCTTCGGCGGCGGCTTCCTGATGGTGACCATCGGCTGGGCCTTCGCGGTCTTCGTCGGTGTGGTCGTCGCGTACAACTCCGGTGGCCACCTCAACCCGGCCGTCACCCTCGGCATCGTCGCATCGGGCTCCGACACCTTCGGCGGTGCTGCGGACGTCCCGGTGAACTTCCTTTCGACGCTCGTGTATCTGGCCGGCGAGTTCCTCGGCGCCTTCCTCGGCGCCGTGGTGGTCTGGCTGGTGTACAAGCAGCACTACGACGAGGAACCGGAACCGGCGAACAAGCTCGGTACCTTCTCGACCGGGCCGGCCATCCGTTCCTACGGCTGGAACCTCGTCACCGAGATCATCGGCACCTTCGTCCTGGTCTTCGTCGTGTTCGCCTTCGGTGGTTGGGGCCAGTCCGGTGACGTGGGGGCCGTAGCCGCCTTACCCGTCGCCCTCCTCGTTCTGGTCATCGGCGTCTCACTCGGTGGCCCGACCGGATACGCCATCAACCCCGCCCGTGACCTGGGCCCCCGGATCGCGCACTTCATCCTGCCGATCAAGGGCAAGGGGTCCTCGGACTGGGCCTATTCCTGGGTCCCCGTGGTCGGTCCCGTCATCGGCGGAGTCCTCGCGGGCTGGGCATCGCTGGTCTGGCTGCCCATGGTATGACCGTGGCAGGCCGGTCCCTCCCCGGACTGGCCTGCTTCGCTGTGCATCAGTCCACCTGAAAACCGCCACACGGTTTTATAGTCTGTTCAAGCCATCATGCAACGTACAAGGAGGTACACCATGGCTAAGTACGTACTCGCCATCGACCAAGGCACCACGAGTTCACGCGCCATCATCTTCGACCACTCGGGGTCCATCGTCTCGACCGGACAACTCGAACACGAGCAGATCTTCCCCCGCGCCGGCTGGGTCGAGCACAACCCGATGGAAATCTGGGACAACACCCGTGAGGTGATCGGCCAGGCGCTCTCCAAGGCCAACCTCACCCGGCACGACATCTCCGCTGTCGGCATCACCAACCAGCGGGAAACCGCCGTGGTCTGGGACCGCACCACCGGCAAGCCCGTCTACAACGCCATCGTCTGGCAGGACACCCGCACTCAGCCCATCGTCGACCGTCTCGCCGCCGACGGCGGCGTGGAACGGTTCAAGCAGAAGGTGGGCCTGCCACTGGCGACCTACTTCTCCGGCACCAAGATCGTCTGGATCCTCGAAAACGTCGAGGGAGCGCGGGCGAAGGCGGACGCCGGCGACCTGATGTTCGGCACCACCGACTCCTGGGTGCTCTGGAACCTCACCGGCGGCCTGGAGGGCGGCGTGCACGCCACCGACGTCACCAACGCCAGTCGCACCCTGTTCATGGACTTGGAGACGCTGCAGTGGGATGACGAGATCCTGAGCATCTTCAACGTACCGAAGTCGATGATGCCGGAAATCAAGTCCTCCAGCGAGGTCTACGGCACCGTCAACGAGCACAGCCTGCTGCGCGAGGTGCCCATCGCGGGCATCCTCGGTGACCAGCAGGCCGCCACGTTCGGCCAGGCCGCCTTCGACCAGGGTGAGGCGAAGAACACCTACGGCACCGGTAACTTCCTGATCTTCAACACCGGCACCGACATCATCCACTCCAAGAACGGCCTGCTCACCACCCTGGGCTACAAGCTCGGCGACGCCGAACCGCACTACGCGCTGGAGGGGTCGATAGCCGTCACCGGCGCCCTGGTGCAGTGGCTGCGCGACAACCTGGGCATGATCACGTCGTCTGAGGAGATCGAGACGCTGGCCGCCACGGTCGATGACAACGGCGGCGCCTACTTCGTGCCGGCGTTCAGCGGCCTGTTCGCGCCGTACTGGCGCGCGGATGCCCGCGGCGCCCTGGTGGGACTGACCCGGTTCGTGAACAAGGGCCACATCGCCCGGGCGGCGCTGGAGGCCACTGCCTTCCAGACCCGCGAGGTCCTCGACGCGGTCAACGCGGACTCCGGGGTGCCGCTGACCGAGCTCAAGGTCGACGGCGGAATGATCAAGAACAACCTGCTGATGCAGTTCCAGGCCGACATCATCGGTGTGCCGGTGATCCGCCCGGTTGTGGCGGAGACCACCGCGCTCGGCGCCGCGTACGCGGCAGGCCTGGCGGTGGGCTTCTGGAGCACCCTGGACGAGCTGCGGTCGAACTGGCAGGAAGACAGCCGCTGGACACCGAAGTTGAGCGCAGACGAGAGCGCCCGGCAGTTGCGGAACTGGAAGAAGGCCGTCACCAAGACCTTCGACTGGGTCGACGAGGACGTGCTCTAACCGTCAAACCGCCGTGTGGTGCAGGTCAGGCGCGGCTGGCCTGCACCCAGTCGGCGAGTTTCGCGGTTCCGGCGCCGGAGTCGATGGCCTGCGCGGCCACGGCGAGTTTCGCCCGGAACCGGTCCAGGATGCTGACCTGGGACTGAGCGGGATCGTGGGCGAGGTCGTAGGCGACCAGGCCCGCTGCCGCGTTCAGCAGCACGATGTCCCGCACCGGTCCCTGCTCTCCGGCGAGGACCGAGTGCACCACTGCCGCGTTGTGTTCCGGCGAACCGCCGATCAGCTGGCTCATGGTCGCCCGCGGGATGCCGAGATCGCGTGGGTCGATGTCGTGCTCGGTGACCAGACCCCTGGAGACCTCCCACACGTGGCTGTGCCCCGTCGTGGTGAGTTCGTCGAGGCCATCGTCGCCACGGAACACCAACGCCGATGCTCCGCGGGTCTGGAACACCCCGACGAACAGAGGGACCCTGTCGAGGTTGGCCACACCGACGGCGGAAGCTTCCGGCCGGGCCGGGTTGACGAGGGGGCCGAGGAAGTTGAACACCGTGGGGATACCCAGCTCGGACCGAACGGCAGCGGCATGCCGAAAACCGGGGTGGAACGCGGCAGCATAGGCGAAGGTGATGCCCGTGGCAGCCAGGATCGAGGCCACTGCGTCGGCCGACAGGGTCAGGTCGATGCCCAGCGCGGCAAGCACGTCCGACGAACCGGATGCCGAACTGGCCGCCCGATTGCCGTGTTTGATCACCGGCACACCGGTTGCCGCACACACTATCGACGCCATGGTCGAGACGTTCACGGTCCCGAACCGGTCTCCCCCGGTGCCGACGATGTCCAGCCCCATCGAGTTGACGTTCAGCGGAACGGCGTGGTCCAGGATCGCGTCGCGGAAACCGACGATTTCATCGACGGTCTCACCCTTGGCGCGCAGAGCCACCAGGAATCCGGCCAACTGAGCCGGGGTGGCCTCGCCGAGCATGATGCGTTCCATACTCCACGCCGCATCGGCGACGCTCAGGTCCTCTCTACGCAGGAGGGCATCAAGAACGGCGGGCCATGACTGGGATTCGAGCATGGCCCAATCTTAAGCGCCGGCGCTCCCCCGACCGGTATTTCGGCGCCGTCAGGCCTCGGTTGGGGATACCAATTTTCACATTAGGGTCTTATGGCACTTCACCTTGAGAAAAACCTGTGGAGGAATCGGTCATAATGGAATAGTGACGACGACCTCAATTACTCCCCGGGCGACCATTCCCGTAGTTAACAGGCCCAACAGCGTGGCGGTTGGCACCATTGTCTGGCTGGGCAGTGAGGTCATGTTCTTCGCTGGCCTCTTCGCCATCTACTTCACGTTGCGGTCCACCTCCCCGGAGCTGTGGCAGTTCGAGACGGAAAAGCACAACTTCGTCTTCGCCCTGGTGAACACCCTGATCCTGGTCTCCTCCTCGATCACCTGCCAGTTCGGCGTCTTCGCTGCCGAGCGCCTGCAGGCCAGGTCCACCGGGTGGAAGCCCAGCCAGTGGGGCATGGTCGAGTGGTTCTTCCTCACCTATGCCCTCGGCGCCGTCTTCGTCTCCGGCCAGGTCCTCGAGTACGCGACCCTCGTGTCGGAGGGCGTCACCCTCGCCTCCAACGCCTACGGCTCAGCGTTCTACCTCACCACCGGATTCCACGGCATCCACGTGACCGCCGGACTCATTGCCTTCCTCCTCGTGATCGGTCGCGGTTTCGCGGTCAAGAACTTCGGTCACAAGGAAGCCACCAGCGCCATCGTGGTCTCGTACTACTGGCATTTCGTCGACGTCGTGTGGATCGGGCTCTTCCTGGTCATCTACGTTCTTAAATAACAAGCAGGAGCGGACACACTCAGTATGCCCAGGACTCAGAAACCTACCAACGGCCGCACACGTCGCAGCGGTCGGCGCAGCCCGCTGGCCAGCGTCGCCCTGATCGCGATCGGCCTGCTCTTCACCGGCGGCGCGTACGCGATGATCAGCACCAGCACGGCAACCGCACAGACCGAAACGGCATCGCAGCAGACCGTCAGCGAGGGCGAGAAGCTTTTCGCCGCGAACTGCGCGACCTGCCACGGCCTCAGCGCCGACGGAACCGGCACCGGTCCCAGCCTGATCGGCGTGGGCGCCGCGTCCGTTGACTTCCAGGTCGGCACCGGGCGCATGCCCATGCAGGCCAACGGCCCGCAGGCCATCGTCAAGCCTGTGCAGTTCACCGAGGAGCAGACCGCGGCTCTCGTCGCCTATGTCGCATCCCTCGCGCCCGGCCCTGCCATCCCCGAAGCCGAATACCTGGATGCCGAGGGCGACGCCGCCGCCGGCGCCGAGCTGTTCCGGATCAACTGCGCCATGTGCCACAACGTCGCCGGAGCAGGCGGCGCGCTCACCGAGGGCAAGTACGCTCCCGCGCTGGACGGCGTCACCCCGCAGCACATCTACGAGGCCATGATCACCGGCCCGCAGAACATGCCGGTGTTCAACGACATGAACGTCTCGCCTGAAGACAAGCGCGACATCATCACTTACCTCAAGTACATCGAGAACAACCCGTCGCCGGGTGGATTCGCCCTCGGATCCCTCGGACCGGTGTCCGAAGGCCTCTTCCTCTGGATCTTCGGTCTGGGTGCCATCGTGGCCCTGACCGTGTGGATCACGGCGAAATCGAATTGATCGGCACCCGGCAATGACACACCCAGCACAGACAGCGCCCACGAAGGAGAACAATGGCCAGCGATGAGACCAGCGGAAAGGATCTGACCGCTGCCGACTCCTCGAGTGTCGAGCACGTCACGGCCGCCGTCGGCACCGCCGTCGTCGCCCGCGACGCCGTGGCCAATCCCGGCTTCCCTCCGCACCGCCCCCGGATCACCGACCTCGACCCGCGCGCCGAGAAGCGCGCCGAGCGCACGGTGTACACCCTGTTCTACCTGTCGATCGTCGGCAGCATTTTCGCCATCGCGGCGTACATCATCTTCCCGATCGTCCCCGAAGACCCGGGCTCCGTGCGGCTGAACAACCTGTTCATCGGGATCGGGCTCGCGTTGGCGCTGCTGGCGCTGGGCATCGGTGCGGTGCACTGGGGCAAGGCGCTGATGCACGACGAGGAGGGCGTGGACGAGCGTCACCCGGTCCGGGGCAGCGACGAGACCCGCGCCCGCGCGGTCGAAATCTTCCAGGAAGCCAACACGGAGTCCGGCATCGGCCGACGCGCCGTGATCCGCAACAGCCTCATCGGGGCCCTCGTGGTCTTCCCGCTCCCCGCCGTCGTCCTGTTCCGCGGGCTCGCCCCGATGGACCAGGATCCCGTCGCCCTCCTGAAGCAGACCATGTGGGAGAAGGGCACCAGGCTGGCCCTGGACCCGTCCGGTGCGCCGATCAAGGCCTCGGACGTCACCCTGGGTTCGTCCTTCGCGGTGATCCCGGAGGGCCTGATGGATCTTGAGCACGGCCGGCTTGAAGAGAAGGCCAAGGCTGTGGTGATCCTCGTGCGCATGAAGCCCGAGGACCTCATCGAAACGCCCGAGCGGGCTAGCTGGTCCTACGACGGGATCGTCGCGTACTCCAAGATCTGCACACACGTAGGCTGCCCCGTCGGCCTGTACGAACAGCAGACGCACCACCTCCTCTGCCCCTGCCACCAGTCACAGTTCAATGTGGCCGACCAGGCGAAAGTCATCTTCGGACCCGCCAAACGCGCCCTTCCGCAGCTGCCCATCGCCGTGGACTCCGAGGGGTACCTCATCGCGCAGAGCGATTTCCTTGAACCGGTCGGACCGAGCTTTTGGGAGCGACAGTGAGTACCACAACCGATATGAAACCCGCCGAGTCGAAGAAGTCCGGTGGCTTCACCGGCGCCGCGGCGAACTACATCGACGAGCGCACCAGCATCTCCACCGCGGTCAAGGAACTGGGTCGCAAGATCTTCCCCGACCACTGGTCTTTCCTGCTCGGTGAGGTGGCGCTCTACAGCTTCGTCATCATCCTGCTGTCCGGATCGTTCCTGACCTTCTTCTTCCAGGCCTCGATGGCCGAAGTGCACTACGAAGGCTCCTACGTGCCTCTCAAGGGCGTGGAGATGTCGGTGGCCATGGCATCCTCGCTGGACATCTCCTTCGACGTGCGCGGCGGACTGCTGATGCGTCAGGTACACCACTGGGCTGCGCTGCTGTTCGTGGCATCCATCGGACTGCACATGCTGCGCATCTACTTCACCGGAGCCTTCCGCAAGCCTCGCGAGCTGAACTGGGTGATCGGCTTCGTCCTGTTCATCCTGGCCATGGCTGAGGGCTTCACCGGCTACTCGCTGCCCGACGACCTGCTCTCCGGAAACGGCCTGCGGATCATCGACGGCATGGTCAAGGGCATCCCCGTCGTCGGAACCTGGATCTCGTTCCTGCTCTTCGGCGGCGAGTTCCCGGGCACCGACATCGTCGGTCGTCTGTATTCGCTTCACATCCTGCTGCTTCCGGCGATCATCGTCGCCTTGATCGCGCTGCACCTGCTCTTCGTCGTGGTGCACAAGCACACCCAGTACCCCGGAGCGGGCCGCACGGACACGAACGTCGTCGGCTACCCGGTGCTCCCGGTCTACGCCGCCAAGGCCGGTGGATTCTTCTTCATCGTCTTCGGCGTCGTGATGCTGATGGCCTCGTTCTTCACGATCAACCCGATCTGGAACTACGGACCGTACGACCCCTCACCGGTGTCCGCCGGGACCCAGCCGGACTGGTACATCGGCTTTGCCGACGGCGCCCTCCGGTTGATTCCGCCGGGACTGGAGTGGGTTGGTCTGGGCGGCACCTGGTCGTTCAACATCCTGATCCCCCTCGTGGGCCTCGGCGTGTTCATCGGCGTTGTCCTGCTGTACCCGTTCCTCGAAGCGTGGATCACCGGTGACAAGCGCGAGCACCACATCCTGGACCGTCCGCGCAACGCGCCGACCCGCACGGCCATCGGCGCCGCGGGTGTCACGTTCTACGCCGGCCTGTGGGCGGCGGCGTCCTCGGACATCATCGCCACGCACTTCTCGGTGACCATGGAGGGTGTCATCCACACCCTTCAGGCCGTCGTGATCCTCGGCCCGTTCGTCGCCTACTTCATCACCAAGCGAGTGTGCCTGGCGCTGCAGAAGAAGGACCGGGAGATTGTCCTGCACGGCTACGAGTCCGGTCGCATCGTCCGTCTGCCCGGCGGCGAGTACATCGAGGTGCACCAGCCCGTCGACGAGTACGAGCGTTGGAAGTTGGTCAGCTACACCAACTACAAGCCGCTCGAGTTGACTCCGAACGCCCAGGGCAAGGTGTCCCCGGTTCAGCGGGTTCGTGCCGGCCTGTCCCGCTGGTTCTTCGAAGATCGGATTGCCCCGGTCGGGACCAAGGAACTCGAAGAAAGCCACGGCGATCACCACTAGTTCCTCAGCCGAATCGGTTCGGGCACCCCACCCACTCCAGACTCTGTCTGAGTGGCTGCGGTGCCCGAACTGTTTGGGCGACCTGGTCCCGGCCGGCGACCGAGTTCTCGCCTGCAGCACCGGCCACCGTTTCGACACGAACCGGCGGGGCTTCGCGTCCCTCATGGTCGGTTCACGCAAACTCATCGGCGATTCCGCCGCCATGCTGGACGCCCGCGACATCTTCTTGGAACGCGGGTGGTATACCGAACTCCGCGAGGCCCTCAGCGCTCTCGTGGCCGCCGAATCCCCGCACCGAATCATCGACATCGGCTGCGGCACCGGCTATTACCTGCGGGGGGCCCTGCACGCCGCCTCCGGCGTCCACTCCCCCGGTTCCCCGCTGTCCCGTACCCCTGGCGTCGCGGCACTGGCCATGGACCTGTCAGCGGCCGCGGTCGCACGAACGGTCCGGGCCGGTCTCACCGAACCTCACTCGACCACGGACGGGCTCGTCGCGGATGTCTGGTCGCCGCTGCCGATCCGGGACGGGGCCGCTGACGTCGCCATCAACGTGTTCGCTCCCCGGAATCCGGCCGAGTTCCATCGCATCCTGGCTCCCGGAGCACTTCTCGCCGTCGTGGTGCCGCACGCCAGCCATCTCCAGGAACTGCGCGCCGCCGGCCTGGCCCTGGAGGTGCACGGGAACAAGACCGACGACCTGGTCGCCAGCCTGGCGCCGGGCTTTCACCTGGAGTCCACGGCGGACCTCTCCAGGGTCCTGGTACTCTCCCCCGACGACGTTGCCGCCCTCATCGGCATGGGCCCCTCCTCGCACCACACATCCTCCACAGACCCCGCAGACCCTACCGGGCCGCCAGGGTCGACCGAGGTGACCGTGGCGTTCCGACTCCTCGGCTTCCGCCGCTCCCTGCACTGAGCATCGGTGCACGACAAAGCGCCAGTGACCCGAAGGTCACTGGCGCTTTGTCGTGCGGTGGTGGGGCCTAGCGGGCGAAGAGTCCGCGGTAGTACTCGTAGACCCAGCCGACGAGGCTGATCACGCCGATGCCGACGGCGATGAAGGAGATCCAGAAGCCGACGGCCAGTCCCAGGAACAACAGTGCCGCGCTGGCCGCGAGCATGATCGGCCACCAGCTCCACGGGCTGAAGAAGCCCAGCTCGGGGTCGCCGTCATCGATGTTGGCGTCGAGCATGTCCTCGGGAAGTTCGCCGCCCTGCGCCTTGTAGACGCGAGACAGGTAGAACGCGATGAACGCCACGAGCAGTGCGCAGAGGGAGATCGCGAAGGCTCCGACCCACTCGATGCGACCCTGGCTCGGGTCGACGAGGCCCCACACGACGTACGCGACTGCTACCAGCGCGAGGAATCCGGTCAGGATCCAGTAGAGGTTGACATTGGCTTTCATCTACTTAACCTTTTCCGATCCTGCGTCATAGGTGGGAGCATCCGGGGCGTCTTTTGCCGGACCGATGCCGACGGGCATACCGACCTCCGGGTGATTCAGGTCGAATGCGGGACGCTCGGAGCGGATACGCGGGATCGACGTGAAGTTGTGGCGCGGCGGCGGGCAGGATGTAGCCCACTCCAGGGAGGCGCCGTAGCCCCACGGGTCGTTCACCGTGACCCTCGGAGCCGTTCGGGCGGTGACGTACACGTTCAGGAAGAACGGGATCATCGAGATCGCGAGGATCATCGAGCCGACGGTCGAGAGCTGGTTCATCCAGGTGAACCCGTCGTCGGGCAGGTAGGACGCGTAACGGCGGGGCATGCCCACCACACCGAGCCAGTGCTGCACGAGGAAGGTTGTGTGGAAGCCGATGAACAGGAGCCAGAAGTGCCACTTGCCCAGGCGTTCGTTGAGCATCTTGCCGGTCCACTTGGGCCACCAGAAGTAGAACCCGCTGAACATGGCGAAGACGACCGTGCCGAAGACCACGTAGTGGAAGTGGGCAACCACGAAGTAGGTGTCTGACACGTGGAAGTCCAGCGGCGGTGAGGCCAGGATGACGCCGGTCAGCCCACCGAAGGTGAAGGTGATCAGGAAGCCGATGGCCCAGAGCATGGGGGTCTCGAAGGTCAGCGAACCCCGCCACATCGTTCCGATCCAGTTGAAGATCTTCACGCCGGTCGGAACCGCGATGAGCATCGTCATCAGGGAGAAGAACGGCAACAGGACCGAGCCGGTCACGTACATGTGGTGCGCCCACACCGTCACGGACAGCGCCGCGATGGAGATGGTCGCGTAGATCAGGGTCTTGTACCCGAAGATCGGCTTGCGGCTGAAGACCGGGAACACCTCGGACACGATGCCGAAGAACGGCAGGGCGATGATGTACACCTCGGGGTGACCGAAGAACCAGAACAGGTGCTGCCAGAGGATGGCACCGCCATTGGCCGGGTCGTAGATGTGCGAGAGGAAGATCCGGTCGCTGGCGGCGGCGAGCATGGCGGCGGCGAGCACCGGGAACGCCATCAGGATCAGCAGCGAGGTGACGAGAGTGTTCCAGGTGAAGATCGGCATCCGGAACATCGTCATGCCGGGGGCACGCATGGTGATGATGGTGGTGATGAAGTTCACGCCACCGAGGATCGTGCCGAAGCCCGAGAGCCCCAGGCCGACCATCCACAGATTACCGCCGACCCCTGGCGAGAAGGTCGTGCTCGCCAGCGGTTGGTAGGCGAACCAGCCGAACGACGCCGCTCCCTGCGGGGTGAGGAAGCCGCCGACCGCTATCAGGCTGCCGAAGAAGAACAGCCAGAAGGAGAACGCGTTGAGTCGCGGGAACGCGACGTCGGGTGCACCGATCTGGAGCGGCATCAGCGCGTTCGCGAAGCCGAAGAACAGTGGTGTCGCGAACATCAGCAGCATGATGGTGCCGTGCATCGTGAAGAGCTGGTTGTACTGCTCCTTGGTCTGCACGATCTGCAGTCCGGGTTCGAAGAGCTGGGCGCGCATCACGAGCGCCATCACCCCGCCGAGGCAGAAGTAGATGAACGAGGTGATCAGGTACATGTACCCGATGACCTTGTGGTCGGTGGAGGTGATCCACCGAACGACGATGTTGCCCTTGCGGTCAACGCCGGTCGGCCGGGCGGCCGAGGACGCTGCCGGAGCGCCGGCGGGAGCTGTTGTGGTGCTCATGGTCTAGTTGCCTTCCTCAGCCGTCGGGGCGTCGGTGCCTGGTTGGTTCAAGTTGCGGTCGTATTCGCTGTCGACCTGGCCGTCGTTGCCGGCGGCGCGCAGGGAGTCGACATAGGCTTCGTAGTCGGCCTCGGAGACGACCTCCACGTTGAAGAGCATCAACGAGTGGTACTCGCCGCAGAGCTCGGCGCATTTGCCGGCGTAGGTGCCTACGCGTTCGGGGATGACCGACATGTAGTTGGTCTTGCCCGGGATCATGTCCTTCTTGTAGAGGAAGTCGATGACCCAGAAGGAGTGAATGACGTCGCGCGCTTCCAGCGCGATCTCGATCTTCTTGCCGACGGGCAGGACGAGCGTGGGGATCTCGGACTCGACCAGCGCGCCCTTCTCACCCTCGAGGTCAGGCTGGCCCTGAATACCCTGAGTGAAGACATCGTCGGTGACGTAGTTGAAGTCCCAGGCCCACTGCTTGCCGATCGCTTCGATCTGCAGGTCAGGCTCGTCGAACCGAGCCTCGATGGCGTTCTGGTCCCGCGCGGTGAAGGCGAAGAAGCCCAGCACCAGGATGAGCGGGACGATCGTGTAGAAGATCTCGATCGGCATGTTGTACCGCAGCTGCACCGGGAGTCCGGTCTGGCCCTTGCGCCGACGGTAGACGACGACGGACCAGATCGTGAGGCCCCAGGTGATCAGGCCGACAATGAGCAGCACGATCCACGAGGTGGTCCACAGACCGGACACGCGCTCGGTGTTGTTGGTTACCGGGGACTCGCCCTCCTCGAAACCGGGCAGGTACCCGTTGAGCTGAGCCTGGGTGCATCCGGTGAGGACAATGGCTAGCGTTGCTGCGACCGGTATGACGGCCCATCGGAGACGGCGGTTTTTGAGCACCGGTGACCTTTCGGAAAGACGTGAAGGCACTACACAGGAAGTGCGTTTATCATCTTTAGCTTACTCCGCGCCGGTCGCACCCGAGTGCACGAGCGACGGACCCGTCGCAATTCTCCGCTCCGATTGGGGAGTGACAACAGGGTCGAAGGGCCCGTCCTGAGCCGTTTTGAGCCAGAAGCGCCGACGACGACGGGACCCGAACCGGATGTGCAAAAAGGAGACCGTCCGGTGGACGGTCTCCTTTTTTTTATGATCACACGCTAGTTGAAGGAGTCCCCACAGGCGCAGCTGCCGCCGGCGTTCGGGTTGTCGATGGTGAAGCCCTGCTTCTGGATGGTGTCCTCGAAGTCGATGGACGCACCCTCGAGGTACGGGACGCTCATCTTGTCGACGACGACCTCGACACCGTCATAGTCCATGACGGCGTCACCCTCGAGGGTGCGCTCGTCAAAGTACAACTGGTAGATCAGGCCTGAACAGCCGCCGGGCTGCACGGCGACGCGCAGTCGCAGGTCTTCGCGGCCTTCCTGGGCGAGCAGGCTGCGCACCTTCGCGGCGGCGACGTCGGTGAGACCGACGCCGTGGGCGATGGTGCTGGTTTCGATCGTGTCGGTCATGGTGCTCCTCGGTATTATCCGGTTTCGCGTCGGTGAGCATCCCACGCGCATGGGGTCCGCCGGCGAATCTGTTCCTAGTGTATCCGCCCGGGCCGTGAGCGGGCTGGATGACGCGGACGCCTTCTCAGGCCCTGCGGTGGGGTCAGTGGCCGGTGCGGTCGTTGAGGCGGCCCAGAAGGAAGGCCTCACTGAGCACGGCTCGCTTGAAGACGCCCAGGTGCAGCGACTCGTTGGGGCTGTGCGCCCGGGAATCCGGGTCTTCGACCCCGGTCACCAGGATCTGCGCTTCGGGAAACTCCCGGACCAGGTCCGCGATGAACGGGATCGACCCGCCCACACCGATGTCGACGGGCTCCACGCCCCAGCCTGCCGTCATGGCCAGGCGGGTCTCCGCAACGGCCCACCCGCCGGTGTCGACCAGGAACGGTTCTCCGGTGTCCAGGTCGTCGATGGCGAGGTGGGCGCCGAACGGTGCGTGTGCACGCAGGTGGGCCTCGATCACGCCGGCAGCTTCCTTGGCGGACTGGCCGGGCGCGATGCGCACGCTGATCTGCACGCTGACCGCGGGCGTCAGGGTGTTGGACGCGTTGGCGACGGTGGGAGCATCGATTCCGGTCACCGTCAGCGCGGGCTGGGACCAGATGCGGCTGAGGATGGATCCGTGCCCGATCGGGGAGACTCCGTCGAGCAGGCCGGTCTCCGCTCGCAGCGCGGACTCATCGTACGGCGGTGTCGGCGCGTCGTGACTGGTCAGACCGCTGATCGCGACGGACCCGTCTGCGGCGTACAGGGTGCCCAGCAGTTTGATGGTCGCCATCATGGCGTCCGGGACGGCGCCGCCGAACATTCCGGAGTGCGAGGCGTGCGCCAACGTGCTCACGGTGAGCCTGAAGGTGACGTTGCCGCGCAGCCCGATAGTGATGGCCGGAGTGTCGACGTCCCAGTTGTTCGAGTCGGCGACGACGATCGCGTCGGCGCGGAGCGCCTCCCGGTTCTCGGTGAGGAAGGTGGCGAAGGAGCGGCTGCCGAATTCTTCCTCGCCCTCGATGAAGAGGGCCAGGCCGAGGTCGAGGTCCCCGTCGGTGGCCGCGAGGAGCGCGCGCAATGCGGCGACGTGCGCCATGACGCCGGCCTTGTCGTCCGCGGCGCCGCGACCGTACAGGCGGTCCCCGCGCAGGGTCGGTTCGAAGGGCGGCGAGTCCCACGCGTCGTCGAGCCCGGGAGGCTGCACGTCGTGGTGGGCGTAAAGCAGAACCGTGGGGCGGCCGTTCTTGGCCGGGCGGGTCGCGAGGATGGCGGGCTGTCCGAGTTCGTCGGTACCGGGGATGCCCGCCTGCGTGACCGTGACGGTGTCGAAGATCCCGATCTCCCGCACCAGATCGGCGACGGCGTCGGCGCTGGCGCGCACGTGATCGCGATCGAATGCGGCCCAGGACACCGAGGGGATCCGCACGAGGGCGCACAGGTCGGCGACCGTCCGCGGGAGCTCCCGTTCGACGGCGTTCCGCAGCGCCGATTCACGGGGGTGTGCTGCGACTTGCTGGGTGGTTGCTGCTGCTGTGTCCGCGGTATCCGTCATGCGAGTAATCTTAAGGCAACCTAACTGCAAGGAACTGATGTGGCTAAGCAACCTGTAAATCCCGGCGCAGAACCGTCGATCGAATCCGCCGATGAGACGAAGTCCCGTCTGGCCGGTCAGTCGACGCGCAAGGGCCAGCCCACGCCGAGCCGCCGTGTACAGGAGGCCGCGAACAAACGCCCACTGGTTCCGGACGACCGCAAACTGGCCGCCAAGCAGGCGCGGGCGAAGTCGGCCGAGGCCCGTGAGAGGGCGCGTCTCGGCATGGCCGCCGGTGACGACAAGTACCTCCCGGTGCGCGAGCGTGGACCGCAGAAGCGTTTCGCCCGTGACTACATCGACGCCAGATTCAACGTGGGCGAGTTCATGATCCCGGTGATGTTCCTGGTCATCCTGCTCACCTTCTTCCCGGATCCGTCCGTCCAGACGTATGGCATCCTCGCTCTCTGGGCCTTCTTCCTGGTCGCGATCGCGGACTGCGTAGTGCTCGGTTTCATCCTCACCAAGAAAATCGAGGCCAAGTTCGGCGCCGACCGGGCCGAGAAGGTCCGTTGGTATGCGGCCATGCGAGCCCTGCAGTTGCGGGTCATGCGCCTGCCGAAGCCCCAGGTGAAGCGGGGCCAGTACCCGGCCTGATCCACGAAAACACGAAGAACCCCTCGGAGCCGGCTCCGAGGGGTTCTTGCGTGCATCGGGTCAACGCCGGTATGCGCCCAACCTGATGACCGGAACACGCAGTTCCTCATCGGTCAAGGAGCCGTGCTGGCCGACCATGCTGCGCGCCGACTGGTTGGGTTCCCGGGAGTCGTAGTACGCGATCAGCTTCCGGGCGGCCACGATGACGTCGCCGATCCGTGCCGCGGCGTCGTCTCGCACAGCACCGAACAGTCCCGCGGCCACGGCCTCGCTCCGGGTGAAGATCCAGGCGCGCTCGCCCTCGACCGCACGCCAGGTTTCGGCCAGCACGTCGGCGTCGACACCGGCCTCGGTGTAGAGCTGCAGGCAGCGCGGGTCACCGCCGATGTGGCGCACCCCGGCGACGAGGGCCGGCACGGTGTCGAAAAGCACCTGCTTGGCCGCCGGAACATCCACGACCCCGTGGTCTGCCGTGACGATCATGCCCTCGTCCGGGCGCAGGGTGGCGGCGAACCTGGCCGTTTCGGCGTCGAGGTTTTCCAGCTGCGCCAACCACCTGGCGGATTCCCAGCCGTGGGCGTGCGCGTTGATGTCCAATTCGGGCACGTACAGGTAGATCAGGGCCGTGGGCTCGGCGTCGAGAATCGCCCGCGCCGCGTCGAACCGCGCGCCGATGGTCTCGGCCGGCACGTAGCCGGCACCGCGAAGCACGGCCCGGCTGAAGCCGGAATCCGTGAACCTCTTGGGGCCGACGGCGAAGCTGGGGATCCCGGTCTCCGCGGCCGTGTCGAAGACCGTCGGCTGGTTCTGCCAGCTGTGCGGCTCCATCCGCTCGTCCCAGCCCGTGAGCTGGTTGACGACCCTATCGTTGGCCGCGTCGAGCACCTTGTAGCCGACCAGCCCGTGGGTGCCTGGCGCGACCCCGGTGGTCAGTGAGGCGATGCCCGCGGCGGTCGTGGCCGGGAACACCCCGTCGACGACGTCGGTCTTGGCCAGATGCGAGGTGAGGAACCGGGCATGCCCGGCGCGAGCTCGCAGGTTGCTCATCCCGAGACCGTCCGCGAGGAGCACGAGGGCCTTGCCAGCGGGCGGGAGCCCGAGCGGGTTCGGCTGGGACCGGAGCGAGGCCAGCGAACTTGTCAAAACGTCGGCAAGGCGAACGGCGCTGAAGGGCCGGACCGGTAACATAGGGGGCATCTGGCCCAGTCTGACATAGACCCGGCCGCAGGTTTCCTCAGCGCAGGTCCGTGCGCATCAGCCTGGTGCTCCCGGTTCCGCCGACATGCACCACACAGCAGAATCTACGAATGAGCCGCTCAGACAAGACAGTGTCAGCCCACCAGGGGCCCGCCGCATCCACCGAGCGCATCGAAGACGTCGATGTGTCGACGGAGATGCAGGGGTCGTTCCTCGAGTACGCCTATTCGGTGATCTACTCCCGAGCTCTCCCGGACGCCAGGGACGGCCTCAAGCCTGTGCAGCGCCGCATCCTGTACCAGATGAGCGAGATGGGCCTGCGGCCCGACCGCGGGCACGTGAAGTCGGCGCGCGTCGTCGGCGAGGTGATGGGCAAGCTGCACCCGCACGGCGACACCGCCATTTACGACGCCATGGTGCGGATGGCCCAGGCCTTCACCCTGCGGGTGCCGCTCATCGACGGGCACGGCAACTTCGGTTCGCTCGACGACGGGCCCGCTGCGCCCCGGTACACCGAGGCGCGCCTGGCGGCACCGGCACTGGCCATGACCGAACACCTCGATGAAGATGTCGTCGACTTTGTGCCCAACTACGACAATCAGCTCACCCAGCCCGACGTGCTGCCGGCGGCGTACCCCAACCTGCTCGTGAACGGGGCCAGCGGCATCGCGGTGGGCATGGCCACCAATATGGCCCCGCACAACCTCGTCGAGGTCATCGGTGCCGCCCGGCACCTGCTCGCCCACCCGCGTGCGACCCTCGACGAGCTCATGGAGTTCGTGCCGGGCCCTGACCTGCCCACCGGCGGCACCATCGTTGGCCTGGCCGGCATCAGGGATGCCTACCTGACCGGGCGTGGCAGCTTCAAGACCAGGGCCAAGGTGTCGGTTGAGGCGATCACCGCCCGCAAGGCCGGGCTCGTCGTCAGTGAGCTGCCCTACCTGGTCGGACCCGAACGGGTGATCGAGAAGATCAAGGACGGCGTCAACTCCAAGAAGCTCAGCGGCATCTCCGACGTCACCGACCTCACCGACCGCACCAAGGGTCTGCGCCTGGTGATCGGGATCAAGACCGGTTTCAGCCCGGAGGCCGTGCTCGAGCAGTTGTACAGGGTGACCCCGCTGGAGGACTCCTTCAACATCAACGCCGTCGCTCTCGTCGACGGCGGTCCGCAGACGCTGGGCCTGGTCGAACTGCTGCAGGTGTACGTCAACCACCGCGTCGAGGTCGTCACCCGGCGTTCCGCGTACAGGCTGGCCCGACGCCGCGAACGCCTGCACCTGGTCGAGGGACTGCTCATCGCGATCCTCGACATCGACGAGGTCATCCAGGTGATTCGCGCCAGCGACGACACCGAGCAGGCCCGTACCCGGCTCATCGACGTGTTCGACCTCAGCCAGCTGCAGGCGGAGTACATCCTCGAGTTGCGGCTGCGCCGGCTCACCAGGTTCTCCCGCATCGAACTGGAAACAGAGCGAGACCAGCTGCTCGCCGAGATCAAGGAGTTGGAAGCCCTGCTCGCCAGCAAGCAGGCCATCCGCACGCTGGTCTCCGACGAGCTGGCCACCATCTCCGACAGGTTCGGCACCCCGCGACGCACGCTCCTCACCGAGGCGCGTCCGAGCATCGCCGGAGCCTCAGCGCGGAAGACGGCCGTGCTCGAGGTTTCAGACTCCCCCACCCGCGTCTATCTGAGCAGCACGGGCCGCATCGCCAGGGTGGACCTGCCGCAGCCCGGCGACGACCAGATCGAACGCATCACTCCGGCGCACCGCCGCAGCAAGCACGACGCTGTCCTCTCGGCGCTGGACACCACCAGCCGTTCGGAGATCGGTGCCGTGACCAATCGCGGCCGACTCATCCGCTTCTCCCCCGTCGACCTGCCCGTTCTGCCACCCACCTCGATCCAGTTGGCGGCCGGTGTGCGGGTGCGCGACTACCTCTCGCTGGGCAGCGGCGGTGAGGTGGTCCGTGCCCTGGTCTCTCTGGACAGCGAACGTGCCATCGCGCTCGGCACCCGGCAGGGCATCGTCAAGCGGGTCACCCCGAACGACTGGGCGAACAAGCCCGACTTCGAGATCATCGCGCTCAAGCCCGGAGACGAGGTCGTCGGCGCCGTCCAGGGTGCGGAGGACGACGAGCTGGTCTTCGTCGCCTCCGATGCCCAGCTGTTGCGGTTCCCCGCATCGACGGTGCGCCCGCAGGGCCGGACGGCCGGCGGGATGGCGGGCATCAAGCTGGGCCCGGACGCCCGGGTGGTGTTCTTCACGAGCCTGGCGGGCGACGCCGCCGAGGACGCCGTGGTGGCGACGATCGCCTCCGGAAGCCAGACCTTGCCGGGAACGGATCCAGGTAGCGCCAAGGTGTCGGCCTTCACCGAATTCCCCGCCAAGGGCCGAGCCACCGGTGGGGTGCGCTCGCACCGCTTCCTCAAGGGCGAAGACGCCCTGGCTGTGGCCTGGGTGGGCGCGGCACCCGCCCGCGCGCTGGGCGTCGAGGGCTCTCCCCGGACCCTGCCGGACACCGGGGCGCGACGCGATGCTTCCGGAACCATGTTGGATGCCGTCGTCGGCTCGATCGGTTCGGGTATCGGCTGACGGGCTGTCCGACCGCCGTTCGTTTCCTGACCGCGTTTCAGCCACGGTCGGGGCGCCCGCAGTAGGGTGAAACATGCCCGAACTCCACGGTTCCACAATCCTCGTCGTCGGCGCCACGGGCGGACTCGGCCGGGAGATCGCCCGGCAACTGTCCGACGCCGGAGCAACCCTTGTGCTCAGCGCCCGTGACCCCGCCGCCATCGCCGAACTCGGACTGCCCGGCACTGTCATCCCCGCAGACCTCACCGATCCCGCCGCCGTCCGGCGCCTCGTCGACGTGGCGGTCTCGGTGACCGGCCACCTCGACGGGATCGTGGTCGCCGCGGGTGTCGTCGCCTTCGGCCCCGCTGCTGAGTTGACCGGAGACACCATCGCCCGGCTCTTCGCCGTGAACACCACCGCGCCCATGCTGCTGCTGCAGGCCGCCCACGGGCCGCTCTCGGCCTCGGCCGCCGCCGGCCGCACACCGTTCTTCCTCACCCTCAGCGGGGTGGTCAGTGAGAGCCCGACCGCCAATCTCGCGGCATACTCGGCGTCCAAGGCCGCCCTGGCCGCCTTCGGCACCGCGGCCGGCCGGGAACTGCGGCGGGCGGGCATCCGGGTCATCGACGCGCGGCCCGGGCACACCGAGACGGCGCTGTCCAGCCACCCGATCAGCGGCACGGCGCCGCCCTTGCCCGTCGGCCTTGACCCCGTGGCCGTGTGCGCCCGAATCGTTCGGGGCCTCGCGGACGGCGACCGGGATCTGCCCAGCACCGTCTTCGCCGCCGCCGCGCCACGCTGACCGCCGCCCGCGACGCGACCAGTCTCACGCCCGCAACTGTTGCCCATTCGGACTTCTGCGTCCGGCACACCGGACGCAGAAGTCCGCTTCGGGAACAGTCGGGCCCGGTCAGACGTCGATGCGGTCGCGGCTGAGCTTGTCGGAGCTTTCGATGATGAACTCCTTGCGCGGGGCGACGTCGTTGCCCATCAGCAGTTCGAACACCTTTCCGGCCATTTCGGCGTCGGCGACCCTGACCCGGCGCAGAGTGCGGTGGGCCCGTTCCATCGTGGTGGTGGCCAACTGGTCGGCATCCATTTCGCCCAGCCCCTTGTACCGCTGGATGGGATCCTGAAAGCGTTTGCCGCTCTTCTTGAGCGCGGCGAGGACACCCTGCAGCTCTGCTTCGGAATAGGTGTAGATGGTCTCGTTGGGTTTGCTACCCGGGTTCATCACCACGACCCTGTGCAACGGGGGCACCGCCGCGAAGATCCGGCCGGCTTCGATCATCGGGCGCATGTACCTGAAGAACAGGGTGAGCAGCAACGTACGGATGTGCGCACCGTCGACGTCGGCATCCGCCATGATGATGACCTTGCCGTAGCGGGCGGCGGACAGGTCGAAGCTGCGGCCGGACCCGGCGCCGATGACCTGGATGATCGAGGCGCACTCCAGGTTGGAGAGCATGTCGGAGACCGACGCCTTCTGCACATTGAGGATCTTGCCCCTGATAGGCAGCAGCGCCTGATGTTCGCTGTCTCTGGCCAACTTCGCGGTGCCGAGTGCCGAGTCACCCTCGACGATGAACAGCTCACTCAGGGCCACATCGTTACTGCGGCAGTCCACCAGCTTCGCCGGCAACGAGGAGCTTTCCAGGGCGTTCTTGCGCCGCTGGGTCTCCTTGTGGGCGCGGGCGGAGATGCGGGATTTCATCTCGGCCACGATCTTGTCGAGCACCACTGCCGATTGGGTCTTGTCGTCGCGCTTGGTCGAGGTGAACCGTTCGGTCATGGTCTTGTTGATCACCGCGGCCACGATGGCGCGCACCGCGGGGGTGCCGAGCACCTCCTTGGTCTGGCCCTCGAACTGCGGCTCTGGCAGCCGTACGGTGAGCACCGCGGTGAGCCCGGCGAGGATGTCGTCCTTCTCGAGCTTGTCGGAGCCGACCTTGAGCCGCCGGGCGTTCTGCTCGACCTGCGCCCGCAGGAACTTGAGCATGCCCGCGTCGAAACCCGCCTGGTGGGTGCCGCCCTTGGGCGTGGAGATGATGTTGACGAAGCTCTTGATGACGGTGTCGTAACCCGTGCCCCAACGCAGGGCAATGTCGACCTGGCACTCCCGGACGAGCTCAGTGGGGATCATCGCGCCCGTGTCGGTGAGGACCGGCACGGTTTCGGTGAAGCTCCCGGCGCCGGTCAGCCGCCAGGTGTCGGTGATCGGCGTGTCGACGGCGAGGTGGTCCACGAACTCGGAGATACCGCCGGCGAAGGTGAACGACTCCGCGATGGGCACGGCGCTCCGCCGGTCGTCGATGTTGATGGTCAGGCCCGGGATCAGGAACGCCGTCTGGCGGGCCCGGCCCATCAGGTCCTCGGTCTGGAAGGTGGCGCCCTTGGTGAAGATCTGCCGGTCGGCCCAATAGCGAATGCGGGTGCCGGTGACACCCTTGCGAACCTTGCCGACCACGCGCAGTTCGCTCTTGTTCTCGAACGGCGTGAACGGCGCATCCGGGCTCTTCTCACCGGTGTCGGCGAAGACACCGGGCTCGCCGCGGTGAAAGGACATCGCCCAGGTCTTGCCGTCGCGGTCAACCTCGACGTCGAGGCGCTCGGACAGGGCGTTCACGACCGATGCGCCGACACCGTGCAGGCCGCCGGACGCCGCGTAGGAACCGCTGCCGAACTTGCCGCCGGCGTGCAGCTTGGTGAAGACGACCTCAACCCCGGAGAGTCCGGTCTTCGGTTCGATGTCGACCGGGATTCCGCGCGCCGTGTCGCTGACCTCGACGCTTTCATCGGGATGCAGCACGATGCCGATCGATGACCCGTGCCCGCTGAGCGCCTCGTCGACCGAGTTGTCGATGATTTCCCAGAGGCAGTGCATGAGCCCACGGGAGTCGGTCGATCCGATGTACATGCCGGGGCGTTTGCGCACCGCGTCCAGGCCTTCGAGGACCGAGAGGTGGCGGGCGGAATAGTCAGAACTCACAACTGTTAAGAATAGCGACCCGGATGCGTGCAGCCTCGTTCGACACTCGAGCGGGGCTCCCCCGAGCCGGGTCCACCGCGCGGAAGGCTACGCGGTGAGCGAAATGTCACCCAACTGTGGCCCAATCCACGCCCGGCCGTGTTTACATGGTGAGTAAGGATTCAATTGGTATCACCTGGTATCAGTCTGGAGGAGGAGAATATGTCCCAGATCGCCACCGAAAATGGTGCCGTCGACCAACAGGGCGCCCCCCACCAGCTCACCGCGGCCGACCGCTGCGACGCTTGTGGCGCTCAGGCCTACATCCGTGTAGTCGTGAATAACAGCGAGTTGCTCTTCTGCGCCCACCACGGACGCAAGCACCAGGAGAAGCTCGCCGCAATCGCCGAAAGCTGGCACGACGAGTCGAGCCGACTCTTCGAGGACCAGAAGTCCTAATCACCGGTCGGCGCCGCAGGCAACTGCGGCGCCGACGGCGCTTGACCGGAGTTACTCCGAGGTGAGGCTGAGCCGCACTGCAACCTGGTTGCGTGCGGCTTTTGCTATGCCGTCGACCGATTCGGTCTGAGCGGTCGGGGTCAGGGTGAGGCCTCTGGCAGCGGCGGCAGTTCCGAGCATCCGGTCGGCGAGCTGCGGATTGCGGGCCAGGACCGGGCCGTGCAGGTGAGTGCCGATGAAGCTGCCGTCGACGGCGCCCTCCGTGCCGTCGCCGTTGCCGGTGCCGTAGTCCAAGGTGCCCAGCGGGGCCGCGGCTCCGGCGTACCCGCGCAGATGGTTTTCGAAGCCGAGGAGGCGCAGACCGTCGGCGTCGACGACGAGGTCGTCGGTGACGCGGGCCGGCAGGGCGCCCGCGCGCCCCGGCACCAGGCCGAGACCGTCGACCGACGAGCCGTCCGCCAGGTTGAGCCCGGCGCTGAGCAGCTCCCAGCCGGTACCGACGGCCAGCACGGGCACTCCCCCGGTCAGCCAGGCACGCAGTGGCTCTGCCAGGGTACTGAGGGCGTCGCGAGCGGCGACGAGGTCGGTGTCGGTTCCCGATCCGATGACGACGAGGTCGACGGTCTCGGGAAGGTCGGCGACGGCGTGCACGGGCACTATCCGGGCCGACAGTCCGGCCCAGCGGGCGCGCTGCGCGAGAACCCGCGCGTTCGCGGCGTCGCCGTTGGTGTCCAGAAGCCGCGGGAGCAGGCTCACGATGGTGAGATCGGCCGGGTGGTCAACTGTCATGACGGGTCCGCTTCGTTGGTTTCCAGGCCGAGGTGCGCCCGGGTGCGCCGCATCGAATCGGCCGAGAAGATGATCGTCTTGACACCGTGGGCGGGTTCCGGTAGCGCCAGGAAGTCGTCGAGGGCCCGGCCGAGGTCGGGTTCGATGCGGTCGACGAGCACGCCGTCATAGGCCAATTGCAGGCCGATGTCGTAGGCCTTCGACCCCGAGGCGATAAGCACGTGGCCGAGGGCGGAGGTGTCGGCCGGCCAGAGGTAGGACGGGTCGCGCACGTCGGAGCCGACGGCGACGAGGATCTGTTCGGTGTCGGGGTCCAGGCTGTCCACGTTGAGCTGCAGGCTGGCGGGGTTCTGCACCAGCACGAATTCCACAGTGGTGCCGCGCACCGATACGATCTCGCCGCGGCCGAACACCGGGGGGATGCTGGAAATCGCGGCGACCGCCACAGCGGCATCGAACCTGTCGAGCAGGGCCGACCGGGCGGCGGCAAGGGCCGTGAGCGCGTCCACCGCGTAGTGGGTGCCTCTGGCCGGCAACCGCAGCGTGTGCACCCGTCCGTCGACCAGCACCGTCGCGTCGAGTCCGGAGACCGCGGTCAGAACCATGCCGTCGGCGGCGTCAAGCCGGGTCGGTGCGGTGAGGGTATAGCCCAAACCCCGCGGGTTCGCCGCAAGCACCTCGTCGGCCACGCCGTAGCGGGCCACGGCGACGCCGGGGGCAATACCATCGCCCAGCCGGGACAGGTGGAGGTCGTCGGCGTTCAGCACGACGGAGCCGGTGGCCCGTGCGGCGATCTTGGCCAGCATCGCGGCGACCATGTCGGAGTCGTGGAAACGGTCGATCTGATCGACCATCACGTTGGTCAGCACGACGACGCGGGGGTTCAGGGAGCCCGAGATCAGGGCGCCGTGGCCCTCGTCCATTTCGAGGACCGCGATGTCGCCCTCAATGCGGCCGGTCAGGCTGACCCGTTCCAACAGTGCCGAGGTGAGACCCTGGCTGATGTTCGCCGTCGACTGGTTGGTGAAGACAGAGAGGCCGTGGGCGCGCAGCGCCGCAACAAGCATCTTGGTGGTCGTGGACTTGCCGGCCGAGCCCGTCACGATGACGAGCCCGCCCGGAAAACCGTTCAGGGTGCGCGGCAGGAACCCGGGCGCGATGGTGTTGACGACCAGGCCGGGGACGGCAGAGCCGCCACCGGGCTTGCGCCAGCGCGCGAGGGTGCGCGCGACTCTGCCGAGCAGGATCGCCGGCGCGTACCGTACAGCCAACTCTTTACTCGAGGTAGTCGCGCAGCGACTGCGACCGGGACGGGTGGCGCAGCTTGGCCATGGTCTTGGACTCGATCTGACGAATCCGCTCACGCGTGACGCCGAAGGTGTCGCCGATCTGGTCGAGGGTCTTCGGCATGCCGTCGCCCAGGCCGAAGCGCATCCGGATGACGCCGGCTTCGCGTTCGGAGAGGGAGTCGAGCAGGCTTTCCAGCTGCTTCTGCAGCATCGTGAAGCCCACGGCATCGGCGGGAACCACCGCTTCAGTGTCCTCGATCAGGTCGCCGAACTCGCTGTCGCCGTCCTCGCCGAGCGGGGTGTGCAGGGAGATCGGCTCGCGGCCGTACTTCTGCACCTCGACGACCTTTTCCGGGGTCATGTCGAGCTCGCGGCTCAGTTCCTCCGGCGTGGGTTCGCGACCGAGGTCCTGCAGCATCTGGCGCTGCACACGGGCGAGCTTGTTGATGACCTCGACCATGTGCACCGGGATACGGATGGTGCGGGCCTGGTCGGCCATGGCGCGCGTGATGGCCTGGCGGATCCACCAGGTCGCATAGGTGGAGAACTTGAAGCCCTTGGTGTAGTCGAACTTCTCGACCGCACGGATGAGGCCCAGGTTGCCCTCCTGGATCAGGTCCAGGAACTGCATTCCACGACCGGTGTACCGCTTGGCCAGGGAGACGACCAGACGCAGGTTGGCGCCGAGCAGGTGACTCTTCGCGCGGGCGCCGTCCTTGGCGACCCACTGCAATTCGCGTCCGAGCGCGCTCTTCTTCTCGGCGTCGGTCATCTGGGAAAGTTTGTCTTCGGCGAACAGGCCCGCCTCGATGCGCATGGCCAGTTCGACTTCTTCGGCGGCGTTGAGCAGCGCGACCTTGCCGATCTGCTTCAGGTAGTCCTTGACCGGGTCCGCCGTCGCGCCGGTGATGGCGCTCGAGTAGACCGGTACCTCATCCTCGTCGTCGACGAGGGACAGCACGAGCGCACCGCTGGGCAGCGGCTCGGCAGGGGCGACGCGCTTGGCAGCGCCGTCGGTGGTGTCGTCATCATCGGTGTCGTGCTCGTCACCGGGAGCGACGGCCTCGTCGTCGCCGGCTTCGGCATCGCCGGCCTTCTTCTTCCCCACTGGCGCCTTGGTCTTCGTGCTCGCGGCGCGCTTGCGTGGTGCGGCCTTCTCGGGGGCGTCGGCACCGGCCGCGGCGGCGGCGGCGGCCTTGGCGGCGGCCGTGGCTGCGCGCGTCGCAGCGGCCTTCTGTGCGGGCGTCTTGGCCGCGGTGACGGTTGCGTCGTCGGCCGGCTGGGTCTCGGTGGTCTTCAATTCGGGCTCTGTCTTCGTTGGGGTTGCCATTCGAACACCTCTCATGCCGTGATTCGTGCGCGTGCGGCGCGGCCTCGCTCGTTGCGGTACTCGGCGCGGGCCGGGTTCATCTGAGAGCGGGGTTATGGGCAGTACGTTTGTGGGCCGTACGTTTTTGGGCAGTACTAGGACCCATGTCAAGTCCCCGGGATTGCAGCCGACAACTGATCGGCGCGTCCAGGAACCAGAACGGGTCCTATTGACAATTATTGCACGGATTGTGTATAAACCGAGCCACGCGCTCTCACTCTCCGCGCCCGCGGCGTCTCATTCTTCTAGAGAGTTCAACCCAGAGCGGCGCCACTTCTATTCCCTCATCGCGGGACAGCAGTCGCCTGGTGCGTTTCCGGGTCCTCACGAGCATGACCACACCGATGCCGACGATCAGGAACTGCACGGTGAACGCGAAACGGAACGAGTCCAGCGAGTAGAGATCGCTGACGCCACCCTGGGCCTGACGCCACCCGTCCTGCAGGTCCAACAGCACCCCGATCAGGAACATCATCACGAAACTGGCCAGGAACCCGCCGACGTTGACGACCCCGTTGGCGGAGCCGAGGCTGCGTTGCGGATTGAACGTGCGCGCGAAGTCGAAGCCGATCAGCGAGCCGGGGCCGCCGCCGCCCAACACGATCAGCAGGAGGACGATGAGCCAGAACGGCGGCGCCACCGGCCACAGCAGGACGACCGCCCAGGTCGCTGCCATGACGGTCACGATGCCCAGCACTATATTGCTGCGACGCAGCGGATGCCGGGCCGTCAGCACGCCGAGAATCGGTCCGCAGATCATCCCGGCGGCGACCGGGATGGTGAGCATCGCGGCGGCCATGCTCGACTCGTAGCCGAGACCGTAGACCATGAACGGGAAGCCCCACAGGAGGGTGAAGACCGTCCCGGAGGACTGGGTGACGAAATGGGACCAGAAGCCGAGTTGGGTTCCCGGTCGGCCGAGACTGTGCCGCAATTGGGTCAGGGCGCTCCCCCAGCTCTGCGGTCGCGGTTGGTCCGGCGACCCGGCCGGCCGGTCGCGGACACCCACGACGACGACCACGAAGGCAACGAACGCGACCAGGGTGGCGCCCAGGAACGCCGGCGTCCAACCGAACTCGTGCAAGACCCAGGCCAGCGGCACTGCGGAGAGCACCTGGCCGAGCTGGCCGATGTTGCCGAACCATTGCGACAATTGGGGCACGATACGCCCGGAGAACCAGGAGGTGATCAGCCTGATCACCGAGATGAAGATTGCGGCGTCGCCGGCCCCCACCAGCATCCGCCCCGCCACCGCGAGAGTGATCGACGGGGCGAAAGCAAGCGTCAGCTGCCCCGCCACCATCAGGACGGTCCCGGCGAGCATAAGGACGCGGGGGCCGAACCTATCGATCAGCACGCCGACCGGGATCTGCGCGGCGGCGTAGACGATCAGCTGCACCACGGCGAGGCTGGACAGGACGGCGGCCGAGCCGCCGAATCGTTCGGTTGCCGACACTCCCGCGATGCCGAGCGAGGTGCGCTGCATGACGGCGGACAGGTAGACGAACGATCCGAAGGAAAAGATCAACCAGGATCGACGAGAGTTCACTCGCCTCAATCTAGCCGGGCGAGCCGGTCCTCCCGACCATCGCCGTCCACCGGGTGGGCATCGGGTCAGGGCTGCTGGCCGTCGTCCCGCCCACGCCGGGTCGCGAGGAATTTCTCCAGCTCCGCCGCGATTTCATCCGCGGACGGCAGCGCGCCGTCCTCGTCTGTCAACGGCGACCGCAGAGTGTTGCCCTCCATGTAGGCGTCGTAGCGCTCTTCGAGGGTGCCGACGAGCTTGGCGAGTTCGGGGTTCTCCCCCACCTGCTCGTCGATCCGGCCGATGAACTCGCGGTTCTTTTCCCGCAGCCGATCGGTGGGGAAGATCAGCCCGGTGGACGCGCTCGTGCTCTCCAGGGCAGAGAGGGCGGCGGACGGGTATTCGGTGTCGGCAAGGTAGTGCGGGATCAGCAGGACGTATCCGATGGTCCAGGCCCCGATTTCCTGCAATCTGAATTCCACCAGGTGCAGCGCGTTGGCCGGCACCTGGGTGTGCGGACGCCACACCGACATGCTCTCGATCAGGTCGGTGCGATTGCCGCTGACCGTCACACCGATGGGTCGAGTGTGCGGGACCGGCATCGGGATGGCGTGCACCCACGTGGTGGAGGACACCCTGAAGCGGCTCACGAGATCGAGCACCGCGGCCGTGAACTGCTCCCACCGAAAGTCAGGTTCGAAGCCGGCCAGGAGCAGGAACGGCTGGCCGATCTCATCCCGGGCCAGGTAGAGCCGGAGCCGGGGTGGTTGGTAGTCGGTCAGGTGATCCTGATCGAAGTAGATGATCGGTCGCCGCGCCCGGTAGTCGAGCAGCAGGTCCGCGTCGAACTCGGCGATGACCTCATGCTCGAGGGTCGCGAGCAGATATTCGGTGAACTGGGAGACCGCGCCGCCGGCGTCCGCGAATCCGGTCAGGCCCGCGACGAGATGCAACCCTTCTGGAACGCCTGCGGCGTCCGAAGTGAGCGTATAGATTTCATCAGGATCGCGCATCCATTAACTCTAAGCGGACGATTCGCCCACTGTCGGAGAATCGCTCCTCACACCGTGGTGCCCAGAGCGAACACTCCGCCCCGTAGCATCGAGGCATGACCGTTTCCCGCGTTTCCGTGTCCGCACAGCCCTCCATCGAATCCACAGCCGACGTGATCGTCATCGGTGCCGTGCAGGGAAAGGACGGGCCTACCCTGTTCGCCGACCCGGGCTTCGAGGAGATCGCCGCGCAATTCGCCGCTGTCGCCGTGTCCGGAACAAAGGATCAGTTGATTCGTCTCGCGCCAGTCGTCGGGGCCGCGAAGACCATCGCCGTGATCGGGCTCGGCTCCGTTGTCACACCGGAGTCGCTGCGTTACGCGGCCGGCTCGGCGGTGCGCCAGCTCACCGGCGCCGCCACGGTGGCGTTCGCCCTCCCGCTGGCCGACGCTGACCAGGCCGCAGCCGTTCTGGAGGGTGCAGCGCTCGGCGGTTACTCCTTCACGACCTATCGCAAGGCGTCTTTGGCCGCCACCAAGCTTCCGGCCACCGACATCACCGTGCACACGGATCAGGCCGATGAGGACGCATCCGACCGTGCCGGAATCGTGGCCGATGCCGTGAGCCTGGTGAAGGACCTCGTGAACATGCCGCCGCTCGACCTCTATCCCGAATCGCTCGCAGACCTCGCCGCTGCGGCCGCTGAGGGCCTTCCCGTGACGTTGACGGTGTGGGACGAAGACCAGCTCGTCGCCGACGGCTTCGGCGGTATCGCCGGAGTGGGCCAGGGGTCGACCCGGCCTCCGCGACTGGTCAAGGTCAGTTACGACCCGATCGAGGCGACCCAGCACCTCGCGCTGGTGGGTAAGGGGATCACCTTCGACACCGGCGGACTGTCCTTGAAGCCGCCGGCATCCATGGTGGGCATGAAGTACGACATGACCGGCGCCGCCACCGTGCTGGCCGTGACGCTGGCCGCGGCCCGCCTGCGCTTGCCCGTGCGACTCACGGCGTGGCTGTGTATCGCCGAGAACATGCCGTCCGGGTCCGCGATCCGCCCCAACGACGTGCTGACCATGCGCGGCGGCCGCACCGTCGAAGTGCTCAACACCGACGCTGAAGGCCGGCTGGTCCTCGCGGACGGACTCGTCGCTGCGGGTGAAGAGCGCCCCGACGCGATCATCGACGTCGCAACCCTGACCGGCGCCGCCATCGTGGCCCTCGGCACCCGCTACTCCGCGGTGCTGGGCAACGACGACCTCGTGGCCCAGGTTCTCGCCGCGAGCAAGGCCGAGGGTGAACTCGCCTGGCCGATGCCGATGCCCGAAGAACTGCGCGCCCTGCTCAACTCCGACGTCGCAGACATCGCGAACGCCAAGATCGGCAACACCGGCGGCGGGATGCTCCTGGCCGCGGTTTTCCTGAACGAGTTCATCGGCAGCACAGGCGAGGGCGCCGAGACCACCACCATTCCGTGGGCGCACCTGGACATCGCCGGCAGCGCCCAGCTTGTCGGCGGCGGGCTCGGCTTCACCGCCCCCGGTCCGACCGGTGTGACGGTGCGGACCCTGTTGCGACTGGCCGAGGAGTTTTCGCGCAAGTAGTAAGGTCTTATAGGCAGGAAAATCCTTGCCGTTCAACGCCTACCCACGCACAACACGTGCGTCGGGCGGGCCGTGAAAGTGTATGTGATGCACGAGGGAGTATCTGGGTGTCTGAACAGAATTTTGACCTTGTAGTTCTCGGTGGCGGCAGCGGCGGCTACGCGGCCGCCTTGCGTGCCGTTCAGCTGGGCCTGACCGTCGGCCTGATTGAGAAGGACAAGCTCGGTGGCACCTGCCTGCACGTCGGTTGTATCCCGACCAAGGCACTGCTGCACTCGGCCGAGGTTGCCGACGTGAGCCGCGAGTCGGCCAAGTACGGGGTGAACACCTCCTTCGAGGGCATCGACATCGACGCCGTGACCAAGTTCCGCGAGGGCATCGTCGCCAGCAAGTTCCGTGGTCTGCAGGGACTGATCAAGGCCCGCGGCATCACCGTCATCGCCGGCGAGGGCAAGCTCATCTCCCCCACGACCGTTCAGGTCGGCGAAGACACCATCGTCGGCAAGAACGTTGTGCTGGCCACCGGCTCGTACTCCCGGTCGCTGCCCGGCCTGGCCATCGAAGGTCGCGTCATCACCAGCGAGCAGGCCCTCGAGCTCAACTACGTTCCCAAGAAGGTCGCCGTGCTCGGCGGCGGCGTGATCGGCGTCGAGTTCGCCAGCGTCTGGAAGTCCTTCGGCGCCGACGTCACGATCATCGAGGCCCTTCCGCACCTCGCTCCCAACGAAGAGGAGTCGGTGTCGAAGCAGCTCGAGCGGGCGTTCCGCAAGCGCGGCATCGAATTCTCCCTCGGCGTGCGTTTCCAGTCGGTCACGCAGGATGACTCCGGCGTCGTCGTCACGCTGGAGAACGGCACCACGATCGAGGCCGAGCTGCTGCTCGTCGCCGTCGGTCGCGGCCCGTCGACCGCTGGTCTCGGATTCGAAGAGGCCGGCATCACCATGGACCGCGGCTTCGTCATCACCGACGAACGCCTCGCCACCAACATCCCCGGCGTCTACGCGGTCGGCGACATCGTCCCCGGCCTGCAGCTCGCGCACCGCGGTTTCCAGCAGGGCATCTTCGTCGCCGAAGAGATCGCGGGCCTGTCCCCGATCGTCGTCGACGACCTGAACATCCCCAAGGTCACCTACTGCGACCCCGAGATCGCATCGGTCGGTTACACCGAGGCCAAGGCCGTCGCCAAGTTCGGCGCCGACAAGGTCACCAGCTACGAGTACAGCCTCGGCGGCAACGGCAAGAGCTCGATCCTGGGCACCACCGGGTCGATCAAGGTCGTCCGTGAGGCTGATGGCCCCATCATCGGCATCCACATGATCGGCGCCCGCGTGGGCGAGCTGATCGGCGAAGGTCAGCTCATCGTCAACTGGGAGGCCTACCCTGAGGACCTCGCGCCGCTGCTGCACGCGCACCCCACCCAGAACGAAGCACTCGGCGAGGCCTTCCTGGCCCTGGCCGGCAAGCCTTTGCACGCGATGTAGCCCGTTTCGGCACACAGATTCTCACTAACATTGGTCAGACATTAATGGTTTCAAAGGAGACAAACGCATGAGCGAATCCGTCAACCTCCCGGCACTCGGTGAGAGTGTCACAGAGGGTACGGTCACCCGCTGGCTCAAGAACGTGGGAGACCGCGTCGAAGTCGACGAACCGCTGCTCGAAGTATCGACCGACAAGGTCGACACGGAGATCCCATCCCCCGTTGCCGGCATCATCGAAGCCATCCTTGTCCAGGAGGACGAGACCGTCGAGGTCGGCACCCCGCTGGTGACCATCGGCGACGGCTCTGCTGCGGCCGAAGCACCGGTCGCAGAGACGCCCGCCGCAGAGGCGCCCGCCGCTGAGGCGCCCGTCGCCGAGGTTCCCTCGACCGAGGCACCGGCGCCCGCCGAGGCGCCTGCCGCCGTTGCACCGCCGGCCCCGGCCGCCGTGGAGCCGCCGCCCGCCGCACCCGCACC